>CAZUHI010000057.1:0-24805 GCA_964620495.1 uncultured Rickettsiales bacterium
CTGCGGGGCGAGCCCTCCAGGTTCGAGAGGAGGCGTTCTTCAGCAGCCTGCTAGGACTTCGGGCCGGGCGTACTGGTCAGCCATCCGATGGCCGAATCGATCGCGCGCCGCGAGGCGCCGCGGCCGACTTCGCCCAAGGAACGCGGAGCGTTCCCTCAGTCGTCGGCGCGCGCCGCCGACTCTTCGGCCGTGGCCGCCACGCCCGTCATCAGCCCCGACACCGTGTAGACGCGCCACAGCCCGTCCTGGGTCTGCTTGAGCGTGATCGGTCGCGGGCGCGAGGCGCCCTCGTTGTTGAGGAAGTACTTCGCGCGGCCGCTCTTGGGGCCCTGCATCCTCGCGGAGTAGTCGCTCGCGATCGTGGGCGTGCAGTTCGCGAAGTCGTGGTCCCGGTAGTTGCCCGAGGGCGTCCCGCCGCAGTAGGCGAAGAGGATCCGCGGCTTGCGATCGGGCTCGGCGAGCTCCTCCTGGAAGACCTTGTTGATGCGGAAGCCGCTCTCGGAGCCGTCGTCCTTGATGCGGTAGGAGCTGCGGGGATCGTCCCAGACGACATAGCCCATCATGGCTTCGCCCAGGGTCTTGTCGTACGTGCGCGCGACCATGGCCTGGACGAAGAGCACGGCGAGCGCGCTGGGGTCGCCCTCGTTCTTCATCGCCGCGTCGGCGGCGGGCTGGAACGCCGCCCAGCTCTTGTAGGGCTGACCCTCGGTGACGGCTTCGAGGACGGTCGGACCCGCGGGAGCGGCTTCGGCCTTCTTCTTCTTCGCCATGCCGGTGGCCGGCAGGAGGGCGACCGCCGTGATGAGAGAGAGAGAGACGAAGAGGGAGGGGCGGGCGCGCATGAACGACTCCGAGATGACTGAGAAGGGTGCCTCGACCGCGCCGCGGTAGGGACCGCGAGAGCCTAGCAAAACGGCACTCCGTAGGACCGGGGGGAGGGCGTGGGGCGGTCAGTCCCGACGGCGGCGCAGGCGGGCCGCGGGGACCGCGAGGAGGAGCGCGAAGGCGGCCGCGACGGCCGTGTCCTCGCCCGAGCAGGCCGAACACGCGTTGTACTCGCCGCCCCCACGTCGCTCGAACGGGGTCTCGTCGTCGTCGTCGAAGGGTCCGGCGTCATCGTCGTCCGTCGCGTCGTCGTCGTCCGTCGCGTCGTCGTCGTCCGCCGCGTCGTCGTCGTCCTCGCAGCCCTCGTCGATCACGCCGTCGCAGTTGTCGTCGACGCCGTTGCAGTCCTCTTCGGCGCCCGGGTTCACGAACGGGTTGTCGTCGTCGCAGTCGACGTCGTTCAAGTACCCGTCGTTGTCGCCGTCGATCGGGGGACCGACCTCGCCGAACAGGTTCACCCACAGGGGGCTGTTGTGTGGGGCGAACGACACGCCGCTGTCCGTGAGGCAGCTGCTCACGAAGCCGTCCGCGTCGGCGAACGCCACCACGTCGCCCGCCTCCTGACCGCCGGGCCGCCACACCGCGCCGAGGGTCGCCGTGGAGCCGTTGTCCGAGCGGGTGAACGTGATGAGCGGCGTGCCCCCGGTCACCTCGCCCACGCGCGCGAAGTCCCAGGAGCCGAGCCCGGTCGTGAGGTCGTCGGTGGCGATCTGCCCCCCGGTGGCCGAGTTGCCGGTGCAGCCGAGGTTCGTGTCGATGCTCCCGAGCCGCAGCGGGTTGTCGGGGATCGAAGACAGCACCTCGTCCAGGTGGCTGTTCGAGCCCGCGGGATCGCCCGTGCCGTGCTCCCCCAGCACGACGATCCGGCCCCCGTCGGCGAGGAACCCCGGGATGTAGCCGGTGATGGTCGGCGGGTCGTACCCGGTGGTCGGCGCGAAGAGGAAGAGGAGCCGGGTGTCGCCGTTGTTGATGTCCGAGGGGACCTCGTTCGAGACGGTGACCAGCGCGCCCGCGGCCTGGAGGGTCGTCTTGAGCTGATCGAACTCGCCCGCGTCGTCTTCGGGGCAGCTCGTCTCGCCGTAGCGGCAGTTGATGACGACCTGGTTGCCCAGCGCCCAGGCCGACGGAGCCGGCAGCACGAAGAGGACGAGCAGGGCCGCGCGCAGCATCAGAATCGGACCCCGACGCCCGCCCAGACACGCGCGCTCACGTGGGCCCCGAGGTTCCCGATCTCGCCCTGGGCCCGGAACAGGAACGGCGAGCCGACGGGCGAGAGGTCCACACCGCCCTGGACCACGACGCCCCCGAGGAACAGCTGATCGTCGCCGCCGTCGCGGTTGAGGGCGACCTGGCCGCCCACCCGCACGTAGGGGGAGATCGCGCCCGGCTTCTGGATGCCCGCGGAGCCGCCGAACGGCACCAGGAACACCGGGCCTTCGAGGGTGCCGAGGACGGGGTCGTCGTAGGAGGCGAGGCCCGCGTACCCGGGGCGGACGAACGCGGCGATGCTCACCGGGCCCACCGGGCGCCCGGAGATGTCCACCGCGAGCACGCCGTAGTGGAACGGCATGGCGAACTGGTAGCCGCCGCCCACGGCGATCCGCACGCGCCGGGGCTCGCCGTCGTCGGTGGCCGGGGTGGAGGCCGCCTCCGCGCGACGGGTGCGGGCGCGCGGAGGCGGGGACTCGCGCTCGGCTCGCTTGCGAGGCTCGCGCTCGGTTCGCTTGCGAGGCTCGCGCTCGGTTCGCTTGCGAGGCTCGCGCTCGGCCTCCTCCTCGGCGGCCGGCCGGCCCGACCAGTCCACGAGGCCCGCCTGCCCCGCGGGGAAGGTCGCGCCCCGGTGCTTGCGGCCGTGGAAGTGGATCACGTGCACGTCCGCGTCCGCGCCGAACTCGTCCGTGAGCAGCATGCGCAGCGCCGGGGTGCCGCCGGGGGACCGACCGCCGTCGGCCCAGATCCTGCGGCCCGCGCCGGGGTGTACGATCGTCGCCGCCTTGGCCGACGTGCGGACCCACATGCCGCGGGTGCCGCCCTCATCGCGGATCTGCACGAGGTGGCGGCCGGGCCGGACCATCACGCCCTTGGTGTCGGCGTCCTCGATCTCGTCCCCGTCCACGAACACAGCCCCGCCGCCGCGGCCGAGCCACACCGACAAGCGGGCCGACGTCGCGCGTGACTCCGACTGCTTGGCCAGGAGATCGAGGTGCGGCTGGGGGAACCCGCGCTCGCCCGAGTACTCCGGGTCGAAGGCCAGGGCGTCCGCCATCGCCTCGGCGGCGAACCCCTCCTCGCCGAGGTCGAGCAGCGCCGCTCCGCGCAGGAAGGCCATCCTCGCGAGGTTGCTCCGGGGGATGACCGTCTCCCCGCACGGGAACAGCGTGTCGAGGACGCCGAGGGACTCGATGGCGGCCTCGAGATCGTACGACAGCACCTGATCGACGACGGTGTCGAGCTTGCGGTCGGGGTCGAGGCGGATCGAGCCGCCTTCGCATCGCTCGATGCTCGCGTTGGCGGTCAACATGTGGGACGGGCCGGCGAGCACGTCGGCCGACATGACCAGCTCGGGGGCCTTGCGCGTGCGGGCGCGCACCAGGGCGGTGGCGTCCGAGTCCTTGCTCACCCCCCCGTCGTGCACCAACACGTCGGCCCGCGCCGTCGACACGAACAAGAGGGCCGTCGCAGCCACGAGGGCCGCGGGATGAAAGACACCCATCGAGCTCACTGAGACTCGTTCAGCTCGAAGAAGTTCGCCTTGAAGCGCTTGGCCTCCCCGGCCTTCACCTTCAGCGTCTTCTTCGCTCCCTTCCGCTCAAGCTTCGCACATTCTGCGTCGAGCCTTTCGTCGCAGCGGAAGCGAACGACGTAGCTGCCCGGCTTCACGGCGACGCCCTTGCGGGTTTCGTCCGACGTTCCGACCTCTTGGCCGTTGATCTCGATGCGGCAGCGAGGAATCGCGGCGAGGTGCAGGGTGCCCGTGGTGGCCGTGGGCCGGGCCCCGATCGTGAACTGCGCAGGCTCGTCCGCCTTCGCGGGGGCGGGGGTGGGCTTCGGTTCGACGGCGACCGGCCTGGGCTTCGGCGTGGGCGCGGGCTCGGTCTTCACGACGGGCGCGGGGGTGGGCGCGGAGGCGGCGGGGGACTCCTCGGTCGCGGCGTCGGCGGCCGCCTCCGGGGTGGGCTCATCGGCGGCGGACGGGCTGGGCTCGGCCGCGGGGGTGGCCTCTGGGGCGGGGGTGGCCTGCAGCGCCGCCTGGAACGCGTCGGGGGCGGGCGCGGGGGCGGCGGCGGTGTCGGTCGCGTCGCCGCCGCGGTTGAGAACGACGATCACGAGGACCGTCAAGAGAAGCAGCAGGACGCCGACGACGCCCGCCACCACCTTGCGATCCGGGCCGCTCGCCGGGGCGCGGGCCGGGGACCGGACGCCGCCCTGCCGGCTGCGGACGGTCTTCGCTTCGGCCAGCGCGCGCGCGGCGCTGCGGGCTTCACGCTTCGCCTCGGCCTTGGCCTCGACGGCGAGGTCGTCTCGGGATCGGGCCGAGGACGCGGGGGGCGCCTTGACGCCCTCGGTCTCGACCGTGGTGGGTCGGTTGCGCTTCGGCTTCGGCTTCGGCTTCGGCTTCGCGGTGGGCAGGCCCCCGGCGGACGCCTCGGGATCCGGCACCACCTTGATCGAGCTGCGCGACGTGATGTCGATCTCCTTGAGCAGCTCGGGGAGGGGGCCGATCTCCTGGACGTGCGTGGACCCGAAGGTCCGCACCGTGCCTCGCACGACGGACATCTGCCGGGTCACGGGGACCTCCACGGGGCCGTGCCCGGGGCCGGAGTCGTCGTCGTCGTACTGGCCCTCGGCCTGCATGCCGAAGAACTCGTGAGTGCTCGAACCGAGCACGGCGTAGGCCCCCGACGTGGGCTCCTCGACCAGCTCCACGTCCTCCGGTCGCTCCTGGGCCACGGTGGGATCGTCGAGCGAGTCCGTGGTCGCGCGCGCCTGGGCCACGCGGGACACCGTCCGCGGCCAGTAGTCGCGCTGCTGGTCCGTGGGGTGACGCCCGCGGAGCCACTCGAGCTGCTCGCTGAGCATGCGCGCCGAATCGGGGCGGTAGCGGGGGTCCTTGTGCAGGGCCGCGCGCAGCAACCCGAGCCACCCCTCGATCGCCTCGTCGCCCAGGGCGCCGTTGTTGCCCGCCACGAGGTGCTTCCGCAGCAGCTCCAAGCGGGTGTCGGTGTCCAGCTCGAAGGCCATGTGCATGGCCCGCGCGAGGTCCGCGGGGGTGGCGACCTCCACGTCCAGCAGCCGATGGCCGAGCAACATCTCGAAGAGGATCGTGCCCATCGAGTACAGGTCCGAGCGCGCGTCGAGCTCCTCGCCCGCGAGCTGCTCCGGACTCATGTAGAAGACCGTGCCCTTGGTCTGACCCTCCTGGGTCCGCTGGGCCATGCGCCGGTCCTTCGCCTTCGCGATGCCGAAGTCGAGGATCTTCACCTGACCGCGGAAGTTCACCATCAGGTTCTGGGGCTTGAGGTCTCGGTGGACGAGCTGCAGGGGGTTGCCGTCGCGCGATACGAACTCGTGGGCGTGCACCAGGGCGTCCGCCGCCATGAGCCCCAGGTGCAGGACCTTCGTGGCGGGGATCATCTCGCCGCCCTCGTCCTCCAGGAACTCGAGCACCTGGCTCACGTCCACCCCGCGGACGTACTCCATCACCATGAAGTAGATGTCGCCCAGCAGCGAGTGATCGACGTGCTTGAAGTCGATCACCTTGACGATGTTGGGGTGGTCGAGCTGCGACAGGATGCGCGCCTCGTCGGCCATCTGGTGGGCGACGTTGGGGTTGGAGGCCACCACGTTCGCGTCGAGCACCTTCACGGCGACCTCGGTCACGAACCCCATGTCTCCGCGCACCTCGGCCCGATACACGCGCCCGAAGGCGCCCGCGCCGATCATCTCCACCAGGGTGTAGCGGTCGAGCTGGAACGGAAGCCTCATGCGGAGGGCCTCCGTCGGCGGGCCGCGAGGGGCAGCAGGGCGAGGGCCCAGAGGCCGGAGCCGGGGGTCTCCGCCGCGTTGCACGCCAGCAGACAGCCGTAGGGGACGTCGACCTGGAGGCCGCCGCCGCCGGGACGCCCGCAGTTCGGGTTGTCGTCGATCGTGCCGTTGCAGTCGTTGTCGACCCCGTCGCACTGCTCGGCGGCGCCCGGGAGGATCAGGGCCTCGTCGTCGTCGCAGTCCCCGCTGCAGGAGTCCACGCCGTCGTTGTCCGCGTCCGCCGGGTTCGCCGCCTCGGAGTTGTCGTCGCAGTCCCCGCGGCAGGGGGAGAACCCGTCGCGGTCTACGTCCCGCTCGCTGGGCGGCAGCGTGTCGTTGCAGTCGTCGTCGACGCCGTTGCAGACCTCCTCCGCGCCGGAGTGGCGGCTCGCGTCGCCGTCGTCGCAGTCGCCCTCGCAGGCCATCTCCTCGTCGCCGTCCACGTCCTGCTCGCCCGCGGGGAGCGCGCCGTCGCAGTCGTTGTCCAGCCCGTCGCACAGCTCGGGGGCCCCGGGGTACCGGGTGGCGTCGTCGTCGTCGCAGTCCACGTCTTCGGGGTCCGGACCCGGGGGAGGACAGAAATCGTCCCCGTCCACGTCGTCGCAGGGCGGGAAGAACGTCACGACGTACTCGTCTTCGGGGGTGCCCGGGTCCGACAGGGCCGCCTCGTCGCACGAGAACAGCAGGGCCGTGCTCGAGTCGGTGATGCCCACCGCGGCGGTCGCGCCGTTGTTGAGGGCCCCGTCGTCCACCTTCACGTCCCGGTAGTGCAGCTCCACGCGGCCGTCCGCCTCGAAGAGCTTCACCTGGAAGCTCATGGTGCCGCCCACGTCGTAGATCGGCATGCGATCCCACTCGGCCACGAAGCGGCGGTTCGGGGCCGATCCGAAGGTGCTGTAGAAGATCCCCGCGCCCGACGGCGCCTGCTGCGGCGCCATGTCCGCCCAGTGCACGAAGATCGCCGGGGCGTCGATCTCGCCCAGCAGGTTCCCGCACTCGTGGCTGAAGTTCAGGCGGCGCGTGAGGCCGAAGGAGATCCCGCCGTTGTCGTGCACCTCGACCGAGTTGTGGTCGCTCCCGTAGAAGGAGAAGGTGAAGGGGAGCGACACCGTCTGGAACGAGTCGTCCGCGAGCGGCATCGGGATCAGCGCGATCTCGTAGTCGTAGGCGTTGCCCCCGTCGTCCGACCCGCGAACGATGTACCCGAAGGCATCCGAGTCACCGGACGCGGCGAGCGCAGGGCCGCTCACGACGCCCGCGCCCACGGCGACGAGGCCGGCGAGTCGGAGCGCCGAGGAGATCGGCATGCGTCGCACGTGAAAAGGCACCAGTCCAAATATACTTCAGCGCTGCTCGGGGGTCGTTTCGAGGGGGGTCGCCTGCTTTAGGGCGAGGCTTTGTACAAGCCGCCGGGGAGGCGGTCAAGGAGTAATTCAAGATGCGCGCGCGTGAGAGAGACCGTTTCCGCACCCCCCCGCTCCGCGCGATCGCGGCGTGGGTTGTACCCCTCCTGTTGTGGGGGGGCGAGGGCCGCGCCGACAATGACGACGCGTGGGACGTTTCCGAGCCCCACGGACCGTCGACCAAGGCCGAGTTCACGGTGTCCGAGGGCACTTGGATGGGCGTGGATCTCCACCCCGACGGGGATCGTTTCGTGTTCTCGCTGCTGGGCGACCTCTACGTCCTGCCGATCGCGGGCGGCGTGGCCGAGCGGATCACGTCCGGCGGGGCCTGGGACTGGGACCCGCGCTGGTCGCCGGACGGCTCCACGCTGGCGTTCACGTCGGACCGCGGGGGCAACTTCAACCTCTGGCTCGCGGACGCGGACGGGAGCAAGCCCCGGGCCCTGACGACCGAGACCGGGGTGCGGATCCTCGATCCCGCGTGGGCCCCCGACGGCCGGTGGATCGTGGCGCGCAAGCGGATCACGGACACCTCCTCCATCGGCACGAACGAGCTGTGGATGTACTCGCTGCGCGGCGGGGCGGGGGTGCAGCTGACCAAGAAGGAGCAGTGGGGCGGGGTGGCCGAGGCCGCCGTGTCCGACGACGGCCGGTGGATCTGGTTCGCGGGGCGCCGCGGTCGGTTCTCCTACAACGCGGATCCCAACCAAGGCATCTGGCAGATCGTCCGCCTCGACCGGGAGACGGGGCGGCTGCGGCCCCTCACCGGCGAGGACGGCGGAGCGATCCGTCCCACGCCGTCGCCCGACGGCCGAACGTTGGCGATCGTCCGCCGGGTGCGCGACGCGACGGTGCTGGAGCTGCTGGACCTCGCGTCCGGACACCGTCGCCCGATCGCGGACTGGCTCGACCGCGACGAGCAGGAGGGGTTCGCCAACGGCGGCCTGTATCCCCGCATCGACTGGTTCCCCGACGGGCGGCGGCTGCTCGTCCCCGCGGGGGGGCGGTTCTGGATCCTCGACACGGCGACCGGGGAGCGCACCGAGATCCCGTTCACGGCCGACGTGTCCCTGGACGTCGTGGATGCCGTGCGCCCCGAGCGGTCCCCGGTGTCGGACGAGGTCGAGGCCAGGATCCTCCAGCGGCCCGTCCTGTCGCCGGACGGCGGGCGGGTGGTCTTCTCGGGCCTGGGTCGCCTCTGGGTCGCCGACCTCGCGAGCGACGACGACGTGACCACCGTGACCCCGCGGCGCCTCACGAAGGACGACGTGCGGGAGTACGGCCCCGCCTTCTCCGCGGACGGCCGGTCGGTCGTCTACA
Source organism: uncultured Rickettsiales bacterium (assembly GCA_964620495.1). Classification (GTDB taxonomy): domain Bacteria; phylum Myxococcota_A; class UBA796; order UBA9615; family UBA9615; genus CAZEKB01. Next base: position 8,634 of record CAZUHI010000057.1, read on the forward strand.
CCACCTGGGACGACCGCGAGGGCGGCGGCGTGCGCATCGTCGCCTCCCGCGGCGGACGGTCCCGCGCGGTCACGACCACCGGGGCCAAGTACACCCACCCGTCGTTCTCCCCGGACGGGGCGTCGATCGTGGCTCTGCGGGGCAGCGGCGCGCACCGGCGCGGGGGGGATCTCGCCTACGAGCTCTGGAGCGACGTGGTGCGGATCGACGTGCGCACCGGCCGCGAGGAGCTCGTCACCGAGGCCTCCGGCTTCCTCCAGGCCGTCCGCCCGCGCTTCTCCGCCGACGGTCGAAGGGTCCTCTTCCACGAGCACGAGTCGCCGGTGCCCTTGGCCGCTCAGGCGGGGGTGCTGGTGTCCGTGAACCTCGACGGCACCGACCGCCGGAAGGTGCTCGACGTGGGCAACGCCACCGAGATCAACCCGTCGCCGGACGGGCGCTGGGTGGCGTTCCAGGAGGATCACCACGCGTGGATCGCCGAGTGGCCCTCGGCGGGGGCGCCCCTGCCGATCCTCAAGACGGGGGGCGGCGGGCCGGTGTGGCGACTGTCCGAGACGGCGGGCGGCTGGACGGAGTTCTCGGCGGACGGCGAGACGGTGTCGTGGATCCACGGCCGTGAGCTGCGCACGCTGCGCCTCGACGAGCTGCTCGACTGGGACGACGAGCGACGCGAGGCGGCCCGCGAAGAGGCCGAGGCCGCCGAGGCCGCCGCGGAGCTCGAAGACGAGGCCCCCACGCCCGTGGAGGAGCCCGAGGGCGACGACGACGAGGCGGAGGACGAGCTCCCGCCGTCCCAGGCCTGGATCCTGGATCTCCGGGCCCCTCGGGCGGTGCCGTCGGGCGTGGTGGCGTTCACCGGCGCGCGGGTCGTCACCATGAACGGCGACGAGGTCCTCGAGGCCGCGACCGTGCTCGTGCGCGACGACCGGATCGAGGCCGTGGGGGTCGACGTGGTGGTCCCCGCGGGCGCGGAGGTCGTGGACGCCGGCGGCACGACGATCATCCCGGGCCTCGTGGACGTGCACGCCCACCTGCACTTCAGCGCCTGGGGCACGCTGCCGGAGCAACCGTGGCGCTACCTCGCCAACCTCGCCTACGGCGTGACGACCGTCCACGACCCGTCCGCCTTCTCCCAGACCGTGTTCGGGCAGGCCGAGCTGGTCGAAGCGGGCGAGATGGTGGGCCCGCGCGTGTTCTCCACCGGCACGATCCTCTACGGCGCGTCCGGGGCGTTCCGCAGCGACGTGCAGACCCGCGACGACGCAGACCGCCACGTCCGTCGGATGAAGGAGCTGGGGGCGATCTCCGTGAAGTCGTACCAGCAGCCGCGCCGGGACCAGCGGCAGTGGATCGTCGAGGCGTGCCGGGAGCAGGGGCTGCTCGACGTGCCCGAGGGCGGCGGCGACCTGTGGAATGACCTGACGATGGTGGTGGACGGGCACACGTCCATCGAACACGCCATCCCGATCGCGCCGCTGTACGACGACGTGATCCAGCTCATGGCCGCGTCGAAGACCGCGTACAGCCCGACGCTGCTCGTCTCCTACGGGGGGCCGTTCGGCGAGCTGTATTGGTACGCCCGGGACCCCGTGTGGGCGAACGAGAAGCTGCTGACGTTCACCCCCCGCGGCGTGATCGACCGCCGCGCTCGCCGCCCCCAAGGGCTGTGGCCCGAGGAGGACTGGTTCTTCAAGGACGTCGCCCGCGCCGCCGCCGCGCTCCAGGACGCGGGCACCTGGGTGACCCTCGGCGGCCACGGGCAGGTCCAGGGCCTCGGGTCGCACTGGGAGCTGTGGTCCCTGGCGTCGGAGGGCGCGATGACGCCCCACGAGGCGCTGCGGGCGGCCACGATCGACGGGGCCCGCTACCTGGGCATGGACGCGCACCTCGGGTCGATCGAGGCGGGCAAGCTCGCGGACTTCGTCGTCCTCACGGCCGATCCGCTCGAGGACATCGAGCACAGCGACGACATCCGCTGGGTGGTGAAGAACGGCGTGGTCTACGACGCCGCGACGATGGATCGCGTGTACCCCGACCCGGCCCCCCGGGAGCCCTTGATCTGGGAGAACGCCGAGACGTTCCGCCCGGAGTGAGGCCCGCGGAGGGGGTGCTCAGCCCCCGCGGCCGAAGTTCATGCCGCCGGGGTACAGGTAGCTCGTGTAGCTGGCGTACCCGTAGGTGGTGATGCCGAAGCGCTCGCCGCCCGCGCTGTGGATCTCGTGGGATCCGGGGGACACCGACACGCGCGCGACGTCGAAGCCGGCGCCGAACACCGGGGACCAGCCGGTCACGGGCGCGCCGTCGAGGAGGATCTCGGCGCCCGACGGGGCGACGACATTGAGCCAGTTGGCGGTGTACGTGTCCGGGGTCAAGAAGTCGTAGGCGTCCCGGAACTGCGACCGCGGGATGCCCGAGCCCATGGCGGGATCCCCCGAGTCGGCGCCCAGCTCGTCCTCGCCCAGGAGCGTCTGCACGACGTAGATCTTCCCGGAGCCCTGGACCGTGAAGTCCTGGTTGGATCGGAACTGGTGGTACTCGCCCGCGTTCAGCGTCGGCGGGGCCTCGATCGCGGGCGTGAACGTCAGGTCCGTGCCGTCGTCCAGCGCCACCACCCGGTACAGCGTGTCGGCGACGCCGCTGCCCGAGGGGTGCGTGGGCGCCGTCATCACCACGAGCGTGCCCCACGTCTCGGTGGGGAACATCATCTCCTCGATGTGGTCGCAGGCCCACGACGAGTGCGGCATGAACGTGCACATGTGGCCCGCGAACACGGCCACGGGCGCGTCGGCCGAGATGACCGAGCCCGTGAGATCGCCGGGCAGGAACGAGCAGTAGCCCTCGCAGTCGGCGCCGAAGCCCTGGGGCGGACACGTGCCCACGTCGGTCTGGTCGCCGCCGGAGTCCCGGCACCAGTCGGGATCGCTCGAACCGGAGGGCGCCTGGGAGAAGATCTGCACGACGTCGCCGCGGTTGAGCGTGATCGGGGTCGTGTCGCCCGGGCGCAGGGTGCCGGGGTTGCCGCCCCCGGTCGTCGTGGACGAGGTGAAGCTCACGGCCGTCCCGTCGGTCGTCCCCACGATCGTCACGAAACCCGGGTACATCGTGTCCCACTCGCCCTGCACGGACCCGAAGAAGTCCGACCACTCGCCCTTCCCCCAGCTCGGCCAGGTGCCGACCATGTAGCTGCCGGTGAGGGTGTGCTCGGGCAGCAGCAGGCTCGCGTCGTTGGTGTATGAGGGGGCCCCGCCGAGGTTGAAGTGCAGGGGGTTGTACTGGTAGGCGGCCACCGGCTGGGTCGACGTGATCTCGTAGGCCCCCGCGGCCACAGTCACGGACTCGGTCGCGTTCTTGAGCTCCGAGACGTACGGCAGGGTGATGGCGGAGGTGGTGCCCGCGGGCACGGTGGCGGTGGTGACGACGGAGCCGCCGCGCGAGACCGTCACCTCGGCCGCCCCCAGGTTGGCCGCCGGGTTGCCGATCACGACGCCGAAGTCGCCGGCGAAGTCGCCGGGCAGCAAGGAGTTCGAGGTGGTGGCCGCCATGAAGTCGCAGCCGAGGTACGACAGCCGCTGGGCGGCCAGGTCGCAGGCGTCGACGCAGTCGCCCGCCAGGCAGGTGGTCCCGGGCTCGCAGGTGCGGACGAACCCGAAGGACATCCCGTCGTCGTCGCAGGCCACGACGTCGTTGCCGTCGCAGGTGTTGCGTCCGGGGTTGCAGACGAGGCAGCCGAGGTCGGGGTCGCACACGGTCGTCTCGCCGCCGCAGGTCTCGGTCTCGGACCAGTTGCCGTCTTCGCAGGTGACGAACGTGTTGGCGAAGCAGGTGGTCGCGCCCTCGGGCTCGCAGTCGAGGGTGCCGTCGGTGTCGTCGTCGTCGAGGCCCCCGTCGTCGTCGTCGTCCGTCTCGTCGTCGTCCGCGGGGCGACGGTCGCGGGCGTTGTTGTAACAACCGGCGACGAAGAGGGCGGCGAGCAGGAGGCAGAGTCGGGATCGCGTCATGGGGCCGGAGATATACCCCAACGCGGGGGCCGCACCGTCGAGGAACCTGCGACGATGATCGCCATGCGTTGCCCGGCCCTCCTCCTGAGCTGCCTCATCCTCTCGTCCTGCGCCGTCCTCGAAGACGAGGCGACGCCCCCGGAGCCCACGCCCTCGATCGTCGTCACCGGCGAGTTCGTGCGGGACCTGGACTTCGGGGAGGTCTCGGTCGGGGACTCCGAGCTGCGCGGGATCGTGATCACGAACGAGGGCCCGGACGCGCACACCCTGCTCGCCGTCACCGTGTTCCCGGAGCAGGACATGGAGCTCGACGGCGTCGACGGACTGCCCCGCTCCCTCGCGCCCGGCGAGGCGGTCGACGTGGTCCTCGCGTTCCGCCCCGCGCGGGACGGGGACGTGCAGGGAGTCCTGACGGTCGTGAGCGACGACTTCGTGGACCCGCGCATCGAGATCGGCGTCGTGGGATCGGGGTTGGGCCCGGAGGTCCGCCTCGATCCGGAGAGCTGGGAGTTCGGCGACCTCGCCCTGGGCTGCGAGGCCGACGTGGAGGTGGGGATCCGGAACGTCGGCCGGGCTCCGCTGGTGCTGAACCAGTGGAGGTTCGAGGACCTGGCCGGGAACGGCGAGATGACCGTGGAGGGGGACATTCCCCCGGGGACCGTCCTGCCGCCGGGGGACCAGGCGGCGGTGACGATCCGGTATCTGCCCACGGACGTCGCGCCGGACACCGGGATCCTCACGCTCGAGTCCTCGGACCCCCAGCGCCCCGCGGCGACCGTCACGGCGACCGGGCTCGGGCACTACGGCGACGCGCACACCGACACGTGGACCGTGGCGTCTCCGGCGCTGGACCTCGTATTCGTGCTCGACACGACGGACGGCTGGACCGGGCTCGACTTCGGGCCGTTCGTCGACGCGATCCTCGACACGGGGTTGGACCTCCGGCTCGCGATGATCACGACGGACCTCGGCGCGGGCGTGAGCCTGCTGGGCCCGGTGGCGACCCACACGTCGCTGGACCTCGGCGGGGAGCTGACGGCCGGGGTCGCGGCGGCGGCGGGCGCCACCTTCTCCAACCGGGGGTTCGACACCGCCTACCAGCTCTACGCGACCGGGGCGTCGTCCGAGTTCGATCGCGCGGACGACGCGGGCCTGCACCTCGTGTTCGTCTCCACGCGCCAGGAGACCTCGAACCAGCTGGGCACGGTCGCCGACTACGTGAACTTCTTCTACAGCCTGCGCAGCGACCCGGACACCGTCGTCATCTCCGAGATGACCGGCGGTCTGAGCGGCTGCTCGGGGGACGTCTCCGCCGGATCGGGGAGCGACTACGTGGCCGCCGCGGTGGCCACCGGCGGGGTCAGCACGTCGATCTGCGACCCCGCTCGGAGCGCGAACCTCGCCCAGTACGCCTTGGCCGAAGCCTTCGAGCGCCGCGCCTTCCTGCTCTCCGAGCCCGCCATCGTCGACAGCATCGAGGTCCGCGTGAACGGCGGCCCGGTGGTCGTCTGGACCTGGGACGCCGAGCGGAACGCCGTCGTCTTCCCGACCCCCCTCCCGGAGGGCGCCGTGGTGACGGTCGACTACTCCGAGCAGGAAGACTGCAGCGACTGAGCCGCCGCGGCCCGCGCCGCCTCGACGCAGTCGGAGATGCCGGCTCCCGTCAGGAAGTTCCCCGCCACGCCGAGGCCCGGCAGCCGCTGCTCCGCCGCGTGGATCGCTCCCACGCGGCCGCGGTGGCCGACGTTCAGCTGCGGGAATCGGTCCGCCCACCGGACGAGGTGGGCGCGGACCGGGGTCGCGTCGAGCCCGAGAAGGCGCTGAAGATCGGCGCGCGCGGCGGCGATCAGGGCGTCGTCGTCCCGGGCGTAGGCGGCCTCGCCGAGGGCCCCGCCCACGAAGGCGCGGAGCACCACGGTGTCTTCCCCGGCGCGCCCGGCGTACTTGCGGGTGGTGAAGGTGCAGGCCATCAGGGAGAGCCCCTCGGCGGCGGGCACCACGAAGCCGAAGGCGGCGAGCGGGTGGCGGACGTCGGCCGCGCGGTAGACCAGGTTCAGGGTGGCGGTGGAGGTGCTCGGGATGCCGGACAGCGCGTCGTCCAGGCCCCCGTCGAGGCCCCTCAGGACGGCCTCCGCGCTACGGATAGGCAGGGCCGCGACCACCGCGTCGAACGCCTCGTCGTTCACCCGCCATCCGCCGTCCCGGGTCAGGCTGCGGACGGGCGCCTCGAGCCGGAGGTCGGCGCCGTCCAGGGCCGCCTCCAGGGCCTCGATCAGGGCCGCCATGCCCTCTTTCGGCGTGCGGAAGAGACCGTAGCGGGCGCCCGACGCCTCCCGGTCCCCCGCCATCGCGGCGCGCTGGGCCCGACGACGGCGCTGCATCCCGATCACGATCGATCGGTCGCGGGCCTCCATGTCCACGAGCATCGGCATGACGGAGCGCGCCGAGAGGGCCTCGGGATCGCCCGCGACCACCCCCCCCAGCATCGGCTGGGCCAGCCGCGCCAGCGCCTCGGCGCCGAGGCGACGTCGCACGAAGTCGGCGAGCGTCTCGTCCTCCGCGCCGCCCCGGGGCAGCAAGAGGTCGAGGGCCATGCGCGCCTTCCCGGGCCACGAGAAGATCGGCGAACGCAGCAGGGGCCCCCAGCGCGTGGGGGCCAGCAGCACGAACCCCTCGGGGACCCGCTCGAGCCGCCCGGCCCGCACCACCATCGAGCGCGCGTGGGCCTCGGAGGTGCCGATCAGGGGCACCCCGAGGTCCTCGCACAGGGCGATGGCGGAGGGCTTCGTGGCGACCAGCGAGTCCGGCCCCTCCTCCAGCAGCAGGCCGTCCTCGCGGACGCTCTGGAGGACGCCCCCGAGCCGGGGCCCGGCCTCGAAGATCGTCGGGCGGGCGCCCCGCGCGAGCAGGGAGCGGGCCGCCACCAAGCCCGAGATCCCGCCCCCGAGGACGGCGACGCGGCTCACGCGGCCGCCCGGATGCGCGCGGCGAGGGCGGCGACGAGGGCCGGGTGGGCGCCCGGCGGCGGTACGAGCGTGAACCCGGCGTCCGCGGCCGCGCGGGCTTCGACCCCGAGGTCGTAGGCGATCTCGACGTTCGGCAGCACGAAGCCGATCGGCGCGACGGTCACGTCGCCGGACACCCGGGTGCAGACGTCCGGCTCGAGCCAGGGATCCGAGGGTCGCCCCGACCGGCTCTGCCAAGCGAGCTCCCAGTCCGCGAGCCCCGCCGCCGCCGCGACCCGGGAGGCCAGGTCGCGCACCCGGCCCGCGTACGGCTCGGCGGCCGCCACCGGCACCGAGTGAGCGGTCATGACCACGCGCCCGGAGCCCCCCAAGCGCTCCGCCCACGCGTGGACCAGGCCGGGCTCGTCGTGCCACCCGTCGATCCAGCGGGCGTCGATCCCGAGCGCCTCCACCGCGCGGCGGTTCGCGTCGCCCCCCGGGCCCCCCCCGAAGGGCGTGAGGGACACGGCCGTGTCCCCGTCCTCGAGCGCGTCGGCGATGCGCGGCTCGGCGTGGCGGAAGGCGACCTGCACGTCCGCCCCCAGCGCTTCGCCCAGGCGGGCGGCGAGGGCGGCTGCGGCGTCGTTGTAGGGCGATCGCCCCCCCACCGCGTCGTAGTGGGCGGCGACGGCCTCGACGCGACCCGGAGGCGCCGGGCGACCGGCGAGCACGCTGCGGATGAAGGGACGCACCCGGTCCGGGGACTCGGGCCCCCCGAACCCCACGAGCACGATCCTCATGAAGTGGCGCGGTGCACGTAGTCGATGAGCCGGACCACGTGGTCGACCGGGGTCTGGGGGAGGATCCCGTGCCCGAGGTTGAAGACGAAGCCCGGGCGGCCGGCGTTCTGGTCGAGCACGCGCTGGGCCCGGGCCTCCACGTACGCGGGCGGCGCGTACAGCACGAGGGGGTCGAGGTTGCCCTGCACCGGCTGGTCGTCGCCGAGGCGGGCGCGCGCGTCGTCGAGCCGCGTCTGGAAGTCGACGCCGACGACGTCTCCGCCCGCGTCCCGCATCTGCTCCAGGAGCTGGCCGGACCCCGTCCCGAAGTGGATCAGGGGCACGTCCGGACGGGCCGCCTTCACGCCCGCGATGAGCCGCGCCGAGTGGGGCTGCGCGAACTCGGCGTAGTCCTCCGGTCCGAGGGCGCCCACCCACGAGTCGAACACCTGCACGACCTGGCAGCCCGCGTCGATCTGCGCCACGAGGTACCCGGTGAGGGAGTCCACGAGCTTGCCCATGAAGGCGTGCCACGCCCCGGGATCGCGGTACATGAGGCTCTTCGTGTGGATGTACTGCTTCGCCCCGGCGCCCTCGCAGGCGTACGACGCGAGGGTGAACGGGGCGCCGCAGAACCCGATGAGCGGCACGTCCGGCTTCAGCCCGGCGCGGGTCGCGGCCACGCCCTCGTACACGTAGGAGAGGGACTCGGGCTCCGCGACGCGCACGCGGTCCACGTCCTCGGCGGTGCGGATCGCGCCCGTGAGCTGCGGGCCCTTGCCCTTGATGTAGTCGAGCCCCAGGCCCATGGGCATCAGGATCAGCAGCAGGTCCGAGAACACGATCGCCGCGTCCGCGCCGATGCGCTCCTGGGCGAAGACCGTGGTCTCGGCGACGAGGGCCGGATCCTTGCACAGCTCGATGAAGGAGACGCGGGCCCGGAGGTCGCGGTACTCCTGCATGTACCGGCCCGCCTGGCGCATGAGCCAGACCGGGACGTAGGGGACCGGGAGGCCACGGCAAGCGCGGACGAACACCGACTGGTCGGAGGGGTGGGTCAACGGGATCTCCGGGCGATCAGTGCGGCCGGCAAGCGCCCCGGGGGGGCATCAGTGGTCGAAGCCGTAGAGGTCGGAGGCGGAGAGCACTGCGGCGATGTCTCCGCCCTTGGCGAGGTCGAGCTCGAGCTCGAAGGCCGGGGTGTTGCCCTCGCGGGTGCGGATCATGAGGCAGAGCGGCTGCGCCCAGGTCTCCGGGCTTCGGCATCCGCTGATCACGGTCACCCACGACCCGCCCGCCATCTCGAGGATCGAGCCCGGCGGGAACTGGCCCACGGCGTTGATGAAGACCTGGAGCAGGTCGGGGTCGTACAGCGTGCCCGCCGCCGCGTACATGCGGGCGAGGGCGTACGGCGGGGTCTCGAACGGGCCCGTCGACCGATAGCGGGTCATCGTGTCGTAGTCGTCCGCGATGCGGATGATGCGCGCGAAGAGGCTCGGCTTCGGCACGTGGGCGAACGGCTGGTGGTGCTGGAGGCACGCGAGCATGCGGCGGATGCGGGCCTCGTGGAAGCCGCGCTGCTCCAGCATGAGGCGCACACCGGCGGTGCCGTGACGCTCGAAGGGGGGCGGGAACCCGTGCTCGTCCACGCCGTAGCCGGCGTCGTGGAAGGAGGCCGTGACCCCGAGGTCCGACAGCGCCGCTTCGGACAGGCCGATCTCGCGGCCGATGAGCAGCGCCAACGTGGCGACCTGCACCGAGTGGCGCACCATCGCCGGGCGCTTGATGTCCTTGGCGTTCTCGGCGATCCCCTTGGCCGTCTCGCCGCGGTCCATGTCGGCGAGCTCGCTCATGGCCTTGCGGACCGGCAGCGGGTTGAGCGATCGCCCGGCCGCGAGGTCGTCCCACACGGAGCCGACGGCGCCGGAGGACATCGAATAGGCCTTCTTCGCGTCGGCCCCGATCTTGGTGCCTCGCTCCCACTGCTCTCGGAACCGGTACATGGGCTGGAGCTGGAGCATGCTCAGCCCGGCCTGGTTGAACTTCGACTGGAGGATCGTGCGCGCTCCGTCCTCGGCGGGATCCGAGGAGACGAGCTTCACGAGGAGGCGGATCTGCTCTTCGCTGATCGGCTCGTGGAACATCAGCCCGCCCACGTTGTGCTGGGCCCAGATGCGACCGAGGTTCACGCCCGCGTCGCTCCCGACGCCGAAGCGGATCCGGATGTCGTTCACGTACACCTGATCCTCGACCATGATCAGGGTCACCGGCCCGAGCAGGTCGTGCATGGTCTCGATCGCGCTGCAGAGATCGGAGACGGGCTGGTCGAACGCGCGGTTGCGGAGGTCGTGGATCCGGCTCAGGGAGATCGTTCCGGAGAGGACGCGCACGAAGCGGTCGCCCTTGTCGCGCACCATCTGCGCGAGCTCCTTCGACTCGCCCGCCTTGGCGGCGTCCATGGCCTCGCCCAGCTGCTTCTGGGCGGCCGCGATCGTGGGGATCGCCTGGGTCGATAGATCGAGTTCTTCCTCATCCATCATGACGGGCTCTCGGAGGGCTGGACCAGCGGGTGCGCGAGGGTCCCGCGCTTGCGCAGGGTGTCGCGGGCGAGGCGGGCCACGTCGTCGTCGCGGCTGGTGGCGACCTTGCGCAGGACGCTGTCGACCTCTTCGCCGTCGAGCTCCACGAGCCCGGCGACGGCGACCCGGCGGAGGCCCTGGGTGTGGCCCCGCATCTTGTTCAGGAACCCCTGGGGCAGCGCCCACATGGCGAGGTCGTCGCGGCCTCGCTTGGGGTTGACCTTGATCATGGCCTTGCCGATGGCCTCGAGCTCGCGCTCCTCGCCGCCGGCCTTCGCGAGGGCCTCGGCGAGGCGCGTGAACTTCGGGTAGGCGCCGCCTTCGCCCGCGTTGGCGATCACCTCGATCGTCTTCATGCGGACCATGATCTCGTCGTCGTCGAGCAGCATCGTGAGGAAGAGGCGCAGCCCGGTGCCGAGCTCGGCGCCGTCGGCCTGGCTGAGGAACTCGAGCTTCTCCGCCCGACTGCCGTCGTGGACGAGCTCGTTGAACAGCTCCTTCACCGTCTCCGGGGCCTTGTAGGCGAGGATCCGCAGGAGGTCGGCGGCGATGTCGTCGGTCGTCTTCTTGTACCGCTCGACGACCGTCTCCACGCGCTCGGGCAGGTAGCTCTCCACGAGGATTCTCGCCATCCGACGGGGCTGGCCGGTCCGCTCGATCTCGAGGACGTCGAGCAGGCCCGGCAGCGGGTCGGTGGGGTGCATGGCGAGGAGGTCGTAGATGACCTTGGGCGGCGTGTTCGCGTTGCGGTCGATGGAGCCGAGCAGCTTGTGCATCGCGCGCTCGTCCGTGAACCCCTCCATGAGTCGCCTGAGGGCCTCGGCCTCCTGCTCCTCCAGGGTCGCCCGCGCGGCGTAGGAGTGGAGGAGCCCGTTGAGCGCGATCAGCTGCTCGAGGTCGTCCTCGGAGAGCAGGAACTCGCGTGTCTCCCGCAGGAAGTGACCCAAGTCGTGGAACGACATCATGTCGACGGGGTCGGCCGCCGCCTCGATCAGCTCGCCGCACAGCTCCAGCACCTCGTCGGCCACGTTGGTGGACAGGTACTCGTCCCGCAGAGCCGCCTTGATCTCTTCGTCCACGAGACGGCGGAAGGTCTCGACGCCCTCCGGCAGCTCGGGCGGCGGCAGATCGAAGTCGGACGGGGCCTTGAGCGCGCCGGTCCCCTCCGAGCCCCCGGAGGTCATCACCCCCAGGCCGGCGAGCGCGGCCCCGGAGGCCTCCGCCTGGACCTCGTCCTCATCGTCCACCGGGACGAAGCCCTCCACGGCCTCGATCTGGATGTTGCCGAACGACGCCTTCCACAGCAGGGTGAGGACGTCGTCCTCCTGGAGGCGCACGCCGACGAAGCGGATCGAGAGGATCTGGAGCAGGCGAGTCAGCTCTTCCCAGGTGACGCCCGCCTGGACGATCACGCGGCGGACACCGTCCCGGAACAGCTTGAACGCGAGCGACCGCTCCCAGTCACGCTCGAGGTAGATGACCTCGCCGTCGAGCACCAGCTCGAACGGGCGGACCTGCAGCTCCATGTCGCCGTAGTGCTTGCTGAACGCCTCGAACGACTGCTGGACGCGGAGCAGGAACTTGCGGATGACGTTGTTGCGGGGGTCGTAGATCAGGTACGAGCGAGAGGCCCGGGCCAGGGCCAGCATGCAGTCGTTGGCCATCTTGGTGCGGTCGGTGGTCCCGAGATCCACCTCCGGCCGCATCAGCTCGGCTTCGAGGTCGACCTTCTCGCCGCCGTCCGGGCCGCCCGCGATGTCGAGGTCGGTGAGCGCCTCCATCACCTGCTGGGTGGTGGTTTGGGCCTCTTCCTGCGCTTCGGTGGACACCCCCAAAAACTACCACGCCCAAGACGTCGCGCGCTCCCACCGGACGGTCGTCGTTCGCGCCCCGCGCGCCGCCCGGAAGCCCCCGTCGAACCGGGTCTCGGCGTCGCCCCGGGGCACGGCCTCGAGGAGCGCATCGCGGAGGCGGGCGGGGTCGTGGGGCGGGAGCTCTCCGAGGGTCGCCAACCCCGCGGCGAGCACCTCGGCGCCGACCCGGTGGCCCGCCGCGTTCCACGCCGGGAAGTCGAGGTGGTGGACCGGCTCGCCCGCGCCCCGGAGGGCGTCGAGGGGGTCGATCCAGGGGACGTCGCGTGCCTTCGCCAGGGCGCGGAGCCGGGTCGCGGGGAGCCCCGGCACCAGGGGGCGGGCGGGGCTGCCGTCGTCGAGCGGCGTCACCCCGCCGTCTCGGGCCGCGGCGAACGCCTGGGGGTCGACGTCGATGCGCCCCGGGACGCCCAGGATCACCAGGCGCGCCCCGCGGTCCGCGCACGCCCGGGCCAGCCGCTCGAGGACGTCCCCCACGAGCTCCCAGGCCAGCTCCACCGGGTCGGGCGGAGGCTCCATCCACAGCCACGCCCAGCCGCCGACGACCGCCGCGTCGAACGGATCCATCCCCGGGGGGACCTGCAGGAGCGAGCCCGCGAGGTCGCGCGCCAGGGTGCGCTGGAGCGCCGAGTCGATGCGCAGGGGGCCGATCTCGAGGCCTGCCCGCAGGAACGTCGCGCGTTCGTCCTCGTACGGGGCCGACGCGAACGGGGTCCACGGCCCGGAGACGAGCTCGCCGTCCACGACCCGTCGCGCGCCGGGCCCCAGCAGGGTGCGCATCGGGGTGTCCGCGAGGTCGAAGGCCCAGACCACGACGTCGGGCTGGACGGTCTCCCAGTCGGCCTCGAGGCGGAGCAGCGCCTGCTCGGCCCCGTACCCCGGCACCGCGAGGTTCCAGACCTCCACGCCGCGGGGGGTGGACCCGTCGTCCGGGGGGGCCGCCGCGGCGGGGAAGGCGTCCTCGAGCAGCCGGGCGAAGGTGTGCGCGTCGGCGACCCCCCGACCTGCGCCGGTGGTCCCCCCGATCACGGCGACGCGGGTCATCCACGGGGCCGGCTCTCCGGCCTCGCGGGGGCGGTCGCGGTGACCGAAGGTGTTGGTGGCGAAGCGCTCCGACGGGATCCACGCGTGCTTCGCCAGCGCGACGCCGGCGTCGGGGTCGGCCCGGAACATGCCGAAGGGGAACGCGCGCTCGGCGGGGGAGGGGAGCGCCGGGTGGGCCTCGGCCAGGCGGGTCGCGGCCTCGCCCAGCGAGAGGACGAGCGCGAGCACGACGACGGCCACCGCGGCGCCTCGGGCGAGGCCTCCCGCTAGGATCATCGAGATCGCCTCATGCAGACATCGTCCGAACCACCATCCGTCGCTCAGTCTACCGTTCACGAGCGATGGGCCACGGCGGCGGCGGCGGTGCCGACGGCGATCGTCCTCGCGGACGTCTACGGGGGCTGGTTCCACGGCCTCGCCGCGCGCATCGAACACCTCGTGGTGCAATCGCTCCTGACCCCCGCGATCCAGGTGGATCGCCTCGGGGGCCTCGAACACGATCCGACGCTGCTTCAGGTCCAGGCCGCGGCGGTCGCCGTCGTCGTGGCCCTGGGGTGGCGCGCGACGGCCCCTCGGCCCCGGGCTCGGATCGCCCTCCGTTGGCTGCTCGGCCTGCCCGCGCTGGGGGCCCTGGTCGGGGTCGCGGGGGTGGGGGCGGGGCTGGCGCCGGGGGTCTTCCTCCTCGCGGTGGTGGCGACGGTCGCGGGGGCGACGCGGGGGGCTCGGGGCGCGGTCCACTCCGCGGCCGGCGCGGCGATCGCGCTGGTGGTGGGGACGGCGATGGTGGCGAACGGGGCGACGATGCTCGCGTCGGGGCCCGGCGACGCCCCGACCCCCCTCGGCCTCGCGGTCGCGCTCGATCGCCTGGGGGCGGCGGGCTCCCCCGGAGTGACGGGCGCGCTGGTCCTCGTCGGGGCGTTCGCGGCGGGCTTCGTCGTCGGGCGCCTGGGCGGAGCGCCGGTGCCGCGGGTGGCGCTCGAGCCCTTGGAGACGGCCCGCCGCGGCGTGGTCCTCGCCGTCGCGGGCGGGGCGGCGCTGGTCCACGTCGCCCTCACGGGCTTCCTCGGCTGCGACGACGTGCTCGCTCACGAGGCCGTGGAGTCGCTCCTGGAGAGCTCCGGCGCGTTCGCCGTGGAGACGGTCTCCGGGCCGCCCGAGGACGCCGCCTTCGTCGCCTTCCGAGAGAAGGGCGTGGTGGCCCGGATCGGCCTGCACACGCGCGCGAGCACCTTCCTCGACGTGCGCGATCTGCCCCTGGACGCGTACGACGGCCAGGCGGCCGAGGAGGGGCTGCGGATCGGCTTCCCCGAGGAGCTCGGCACGCGCCCGGACGGCCCCGTGCATGCGTTCGTGGAGATCCCCCGGGAGGAGGCGGTGACGGCGTTGCTGCACCTCGATCCGGCGACCGGCGACGTCCTCCGCACGTGGGAGCGCGCGGGGGCCTGCTTCGTCTCGTCGTGGGCGTGGGACGCGGGTCGCGGCGCGGGGGTCGCGGGGTGCGAGTGGTGGGGCGACCTCATGGAGACGGATCCGGCCCGCGACCGAGTCCTCGAGCGACGCACCATCGAGGGGGCGGGGGAGATGGAGGAGCTGCTCGTCGCCCCCGACGGCACCTACCTCGCGGTCTCGCTGTGGACGTCGCCGCACCTCGTGCGCATCGACCCGGACGCGAGCCGCGTCGTGGACCGTCGCTACGTCGGCGGCTTCAACTGGGCGCTGCAGCCGTCGACGGCGTGGGATCGCCTCTACCTCGGGCGGTTCCACGCGCGGCAGATCCTCGAGCTCGACGCGGAGACCCTCGCGCCCGTGCGGACCCACCGCGTCGGGTACGGGGTGCGCTCCCTGGTCGTGGACGACCGCCACCGACGGGTGCTCGCGGCGTCCACGTACGACGGTCGGCTCTACGCCGTGGACCCCGCGGGCGAGCGCGACCGGCGCGTCTTGCGGCTCGGCGGCTGGGTGCGCGACATGGCCCTCGCCGAGGGCGGACGGTCGCTCATCGCGGGGGGGATCTGCGGCGTGATGCGGGTCGATCTCGACGCCTGGCTCGGGGCGCCGCAGGTGCCCTGAGGCATGGCACGGTGGCGGGGAGCGGGGTGGTTGTGCGCGGCGGTGCTTCTCGGCGCCCCCCCGCGAGCCCGCGCGCCCAGGCTCGGGAGGACGTCTTCCACCCCTCGGCCGGAGGGTTGTTCGGGGGCGCGATCGGGTTCCAAAGTCGTCGACGTGTTCGTCCACCTCGTCCACATCGGGGTCACCGCGAGGGGGGGGCGAGGGCGGCACCCAGGGGATCGTGATCCTCGCCGACATCGGGACGGCGGTGTACGCGCCCTTCGGAATCAGGGGCTTCATGCACCTTCACGACGACGGAACGAAGGGCAGTCGCGCGGTGGGGCGCGGGATCGGGATGCTCGAGGGCGGGATCTTCTCCCTGTCGGTGGCGGGGCTCGTGGGCCTCTCGGCCGCCGCGGGGCCCACCTGCCACGGGCTCTGCGAGTCGGCCGTGGGCCCCGCGACGGCGGGGAACGCGATCGCCCACCTCGTGGTGGGCAGCGTGTTGGTGACTGCGGGGATCACCTCCATGGAGTGGGGCCGAGGGCGCTGGGACGACGACTGGGATCGGTTGGAGGAGGCGCGGCGGAGCGCCGCGTTCGTCGTGCCGTTCGCGGTTCCTTCGCCGACCTCGATGGTCGTGGGGCGTCGCCGGCCGCTGGTGAGCGGCCCTGCGGGGGCGGACCTCCGGGAGGAGCGGCACGAGTCGCCCGGGATCGACGATCCACCCCGGGTTCTCGCGCCCCCCCCACAAGTCGGGGTGAACGCGCCGTTCCCCCCGAGTTGTGGGTGGTCCCTGCCCCACAAGTCGGGGTGAACGCGCCGTTCCCCCCGAGTTGTGGGTTGTTCCTGCCCCACAAGTCGGGGTGAACGCGCCGTTCCCCCCGAGTTGTGGGTGGTCCCTGCC
>CAZUHI010000057.1:24905-46205 GCA_964620495.1 uncultured Rickettsiales bacterium
ACAAGTCGGGGTGAACGCGCCGTTCCCCCCGAGTTGTGGGTTGTTCCTGCCCCACCTCGTCGAGCGCGAAGCCTCGGGGAGAGAGAGCCGAGCGAACGGAGCCGCGATGACCGGCCGTTTCAACGGCCGGTCATCGTCCTGAGGCCCTTCGCGCCGGCCCCTGCTCCGCCTCGCTTCGTTGCTCGTCGGTCACAGGGCTCGTCCTGCTCCGCCTCGCTTCGTTGCTCGTCGGTCACAGGGCTCGCCCTGCTCCCTCCTCGCGCTCGCGATCCGAACCGGGCCTCGCCGCTCGGGGGCCTCACTCCGTTCTCCCGCCCGTTGTCAGAGCAGCTCTTCGAAGATCGGGTTGAGGACCCTGCCCTCGCTGCGGTCGGCGCCCGGCGGGAGGAGCCAGTAGCGCGCGATCCCGGCCTGCTTGCGTTGGGCCATCCAGTCCATCTTGTCGGTGTCCTGCGCGTCGAGGACGAACGTCGGGTCCCGGGGGTCCTCCATGGCCCCGCCCCGCTCGAGGACGTCGAGGACGGCGCCGCCCCGGAGGTCGAGCGCGTACGTGAACGTGTTGGTGGGGCACGTGTGGTACGGCACCCGCGGCTCGACGATCTCGAGGGCACCGAAGCGCGTATGCAGCCGCAGCGCGAAGTTGTCGAACTGGGCGACGCCGAGCGTGCGTCGGCACCCGTAGGCCTTCAGCGACATGAGCTTGCTCGCGTACCCCAGCTTGTGGCCGGGGATGACCGTGGACATCGAGTACGACGTCCACACCCCGGGGGCGGCGGTCGGGATCGAGATCGCCTCGGCGACGGGCACGAACGGCTCGTCCCCCCGCAGGTCCATGTCCCACTTCAGGCGGTCGGGGATCTTCTCGGCGGGCAGCGCGAAGCCGATGAAGGAGGACGGCAGCGCCCCGCAGTCGATCTGCACCCAGGCGGGCATCCCCATGTCCTTGCCGCCGTACGCCAACCCGTTGAGGCGGTTGATGATGCGGTGCATCGCCAGGTGGTCGGGGCCGTCCGACGGGATCATCCGCAGCGCGGCCCCGAAGGGCGCGGGATGGAGCATGTCGAGGTTGGCCTGGGCGCCGAACGCGAAGGGGATGAACCCCTCTTCCAGCAGGCTGGCGATGATGTGCATCGCGGGAAGATAGACGATCCGTCAGCGTCCTCGACGGTTCGCGGCGTCGGTCGCGCGCCACACCCCGTCGTCGTCCTCGAGGTGCTCCAGGTTCTCCCCGCGCATGCGGTCGCGGATGCGCTTCCCCTTCGCCGCGTGCACGCCCCCGATCAGGGCGACCAGACCGCCCGTGATGACGAACGACGTCCCCCAGCCGAGCATCGCCGTGCCCCCCGTCGCGTGGTCCGGGTCGGAGCGGAGCAGGGCGCCCGTGATCGCGACCCCGCCCCCGATGCCGCCGAGCGCCGCGGCGCCGATGCCGTTGGCTCGGGTGATCCCGTACAGCCGGTCGGCCTCGCCCAGCTGCGCGTCGTGGAAGGCGCGGAGCGACGTGGAGCCCGTCCGCTCCAGAAACACCGGGATGGGGAGGGCCTCGCCGTCGACGGTGGCCTCGAACCTGCCGCGGTGCAGCTTCGCGTCCCCGCGTGTGGCCGAGTAGTCGCGCCGGAGCTCCCCCACCCCGAGACGCCGGCCGTCCCGGTCCCAGAGCAGCATCCAGCCCGCCGGCATCCCATCGAAGACCTTGCCGTCGGGCCCGGGGACCGTGCCGCGGGAGACGATCGCGCCCTCGGACGCCCTCATGAGCAGGAGCCGCTCGCCCGCGCCGATCAGGAGGAGGCGCCCCCCCACGGTGCCGTCGGGGCGGTAGTAGCGCACCGTGCGTCCGTCGGACACGCCGACCCAGGGGTCCCCGGGCGCCGAGCCGGGCAGGGTCACGAGGTCCCGGTCGGCGCCGCGGGTCACCGCGAAGGTCGTCCCGCGACTCGGCAAGGCGCGCGCCTTCTCGGCCAGTCGGTGCTGCACCGCGATGTCGCGGACCTGCTCCGCCACGCGCTCGAGCAGCTCGATGAACGCCCCCTCGGTGCCCCGCTCGGCGCCTCGGCTCATCACCTCGACGACCCCGGACCAGGCCGTCTCATCGCCGGTGCTCATCTCGAGCTCGAGGGAGGCCCGGCACTCCTCGTCGTCGTCCCCCGGCTCGGTGCACCAGAAACGCAGCACCCGCGCCGAGAGAACCGTTGCACCCGGGGCCGCCGCAGTGCTTCCCGGCAGGTGAGGCCACACCTCGCCCGCCCGGAGCCCGACCGCGAGCGTGCGGCCGACCACGTCCGCCACGGTGCGGTCGAACCGGAGGATCTCGGCCCTACGACCGAGCCAGCCCCAAAACACGAGCGCGGCCCAGTTGAACCGCCTGTCGATGCCGATCACCCGCGCGTCCACCGGCTCTCCACCGCGGCTGCGGGCGTCGACGATGTCGAGCACGACCTCGGTCTCGAACCGCGCCGGCAGCGGCAACGCCGGAGGCTCGAACTCCACCACCTCGGCCGCCGCCCGTCCCGGCAACAGCATCGCGACCAGCAACCCCAGCACCCACGCTCGCATCACCCCTCCTCGCCCCGCTCGACTCCCAGGAGCGCGGCTGCCCCCAAGCAGACCACCAACGGCGCCATGTACCAAACGTGTTTGTCCGCGGCGAGGGGGATCCAGGGCTGCGCCGCGAGGGCCGGGACGAACGCGCCGAGGCTCCCCACCAGCAGCACGTCGCCCCACCCGGCCCGCCCGGCGGCCGCCGCACGACGGGCCCCCATCCACGTGGCGACCACGGTCACGATCGCCGTCCCCCCGACCACCGCCCAGGGCAGCCCGCGGGTCCGCCCCAGCACCACGGCCGCGGCCGACTCGACCACCGCGAGCAGCGCATCCGGCCCCAAGGGCACCTCCTTCGCCGCGAGGGCCCGCTCCGGATCCGCGCCCCGCATCATCAAGCCGACGTACACCGGCGCGGCGGCCGCGATCCCCACGGTCACGGCCACCGCGGCGCGACGGACCCGCGCGGCGGGCAGCGAAGACGGAGGGAACACCCAGAGCCGACCCGCCCAGGCGAGGGCAGGCGCCCACGCGGGCCAGTCCGTGAGGACGAGCACCCACACCGCCACGGCGGTCCAGGCCGCGAACCCCGTGCGGTCCTCGTCGAGCACCCGCGCCAGCGCCGTGGCGGCGAGGACCGTCACCAGGACCACCAGCGAGACGTGGGCCCACCACGCCCCCGCCCAGACCAACGAGGGCAGGAAGATCCCGGCGACGGCGACGGCGATCACCCCCCGACGAGGCAGGGCCCGGGCGGCGAGGGCGGTGACGGCCACGACGGTGAGGGTCCCGAGCGCGACCGCGAGCCACTGCCGCCCGTCCTGAAAGGGGAGGGTGAGGAGGTCGAGCAGGGGCGGGCGATCCCACGGCCGGTGGAGTAGCGGGAGGGCGTGGCCGGGGTTGTCCGGGAGGCGGGTGGTCGCGAGCGCGCGGACGGCGAAGGCGGCGACTGCGGCCGTCCCGAGGAGCCGGGGGGAGGGGCGGTCCCTCACGCGATCAGAGCTCGATCGCGACCCCGAAGACGCCGAGGCACATCTCGTCGAGCGTCTCGTCGCCGAGGAGGACGTCCGCGGGCGCGTCCATGCCCTGCTGCTGCAGCGCCTCGCGCACGAACGGGTTGTCCAGCGAGTTGTCGTAGGTGCATCGCAGCACCAGGGTATCGCCCGGCTCGATGGTGGGCACGTCGGCCAGGGGCGCGTCGTAGTCGTACCAGCGCTGCCAGTTGAAGTCCCAGGCCGGCGTCTGCACCAGGCACTGCTCGGAGCCGTCGGGCTTCTCCAGGGAGATCTTCATGTCGGTGCCGACGTAGTGCATGTGCGTGCCGGCGGCCCACACGGGGTAGGTGTCGTCGACGGGGATGCGGATGGTCTCCGTGTGTCCGCGCGCCCCGGCGGGGATGCGGAACTCCGGCTCGTCTCCCGCGTCGTTGGGCCCCGCCATGAGGCCCTGGTTCGCGTTCCGCGCGTTGCCCACGAGCGCCATCGTGGCCCGCGTGCCGGGGAACGTCGGCTGGGTGCGGATGTCGATCGTCGTGACGTCGGGGTCCGCGACCTCGCCCACCGGGTGGTAGTGGATCTGCATGACGAGGAGGCCGTCGGCGGCGAGCAGCATGGCCGCGCCCGTGGGCGTCTCCATGGGGGCGGCGCCGGGGGCCCACGCGCCCACCAGCTCGTACTCGCCGATGCCGGGGGAGCCGAAGCACTCGAACTTGCCGTCCTCGTCCGCCAGGTCCGCGCTGGCGGCCGTGGCGTCCGTGAAGATCAGCGCGTGGTGCACGACCTGCTGGTTGCCCGGGTTCACCTGGAGGCCGGTCATCCACTCGGGCGCGTCGTTCCCGGGATCGAGCACGAAGCAGATGAACTGGTCCTCGGTCCCGGAGGTGACGTACGCCGCCTCGGGCTCGAGGTTGCGGGTCTCCCCCGTGAGCTTGTCCACGACGGGGTTCGGCAGGTCCGCGGCCGTGGCCGGGTCCCCCTCGGGGGCGCCCGCGTCGGCCCAGGCGCGGAGGGTGGCGATCTGGTCCTCGGTGAGGCGGCGGTCGTGCTTCCAGGCGGCCGGCGGGTCGCACTCGTCGGTGTCCTGGGCCCCCCACGGCGGCATCGTCCCGGCCTCGGTGGTCGTCGCGAGCCAGTCGGCGATCGGGGCGACCTGGGCGTACGTGTCGAGCGTGAACGGGGCGATCTTCCCGTCCGTGTGACAGCCGGCGCAGTTCTCGGCGACGATCGGGGCGACGTCCTGGTGCCAGGTGGGGTCCGCGTCCGTGCAGCCCACGAGGCTCGACGCGGCGAAGATGAGTCCGACGGATCCGAAGAAACGATGCAAGGCGACCTCCCTGGAGGAGCGGACTATGAGGTGACGGGGAGGCCTTCGCAACCCTCCGCCGAGCTCAGACGATCGGCTCGGCCGGCGCCTGATCGGCCTCGGGCACCACCAGCGTGCCGCACCCCTCGGTGGTGAAGACCTCCTCGAGCAGCGCGCCGTCGCGGCGGCCGTCGATGACGTGGACGCGGGGCACCCCGCCCTCGAGGGCGCGCCGGACGGCGGCGATCTTCGGCCGCATGCCCCCGGAGAAGGCGCCGTCGGCTTCGAGGCGGCCGAGCTCCCGGAGGTCCGCCCAATGCAGGAGCGACTCGGGGTCGTCCGCGTCCGCGAGCACGCCCGGGGCGCGGGTGAGGAGCACGAGCTTGGCGGCGCCCACGGCGATCGCGATCTCGGCCGCCATCGTGTCGGCGTTGACGTTGTAGACCGCCCCCTGGCCGTCTGCTCCCAGGGCGCACACGACGGGGATCGCTCCCGACTTCAGCACTGCCCGGGGCACGGAGCCGTCCACCGAGACGACGTCGCCGACCTCCCCGTAGTCCACGTCCTGGGTGCTCCCGTCGTCGTCGGTGACGGTCGTGGGGGGCCGCCGGGAGGCGGTGATCAGGCCCCCGTCCGCGCCGGACAGCCCCACGGCCCGCTCGCCCGCCTTCGCGATCGCGCTCACGAGGTCGATGCTCAGCGTGCCCCGGAACACCATCTTCGCGGCCTCGAGGACCTCCGGAGAGGTCACGCGGCGGCCCGCGATCCGGCGGATGTCGAGGCCCAGGCGCGCGGTCATCGCGTCCAGCTGGGGCCCGCCCCCGTGCACCACCACGACGCCCACGCGCAGGCGGTGCAGCACGGCGACGTCGCGGGCCACTCGGGCGAGCGAGGCGGGGTCCGCGAGCAGCTCGCCGCCGAGCTTCACCACGAAGGTCTGACCGTGATACGCCCGCAGGTAGGGCACGGCGGAGAGGAGGGGGATCGTGCGTTCCATCAGTGCTCCGCGGCCGGGGCGAGGGTGTCCCGCAGGGCCGAGAGGAAGGCGTCCACGCCCTCGGAGGGCATGACCGCGGGGGGGCAGAGGCGGAGGCAGGCGGGGTCGGCGGCCGTGCCCGTGAGGATGCCGCGGTCGCGCAGCCCCGCCGCGACCTCCCTGGCCGGACGATCGAGGACCAGCCCCAACAGGGCGCCGCGCCCGCGGACCCCCACCACCCCCGGGACCTGGGCGGCTTCGTGGGCGATCCGCGCCCCCAGGGAGGCGACCCGGGCCACCAACCCCTCGTCGCGGATCGCCGCCAGCACCGCCGAGACCGCCGCCGCCGCCAGCGGGGCGCCCCCGAACGTGGTGCCGTGCTCGCCCGGGGAGACCGTCGACGCCATCACCTCGTTGCAGAGCAGCGCCGCCACCGGGAAGCCCGCGCCGAGCGACTTGCCGACGGTCACGAGGTCCGGCGAGCAGTCGGGTTCGGCGTGCCAGGCCATGGCGAGGCCGGTGCGCGCGATGCCCGTCTGCACCTCGTCGAGGATGAGGACGGCCCCGTGCTCGTCGCACACGCGCCGGCAGGCCTCCAGGAAGCCGACGGGCGCGGGCACGGCCCCGGCGATGCCCTGGATCGGCTCCAGCATGACCGCCGCGACGTCCGGGCCCATGGCGGCGCGCAGGGCGGCCTCGTCGCCGAAGGGGACGAACCTGGCGGACGCGTGCGCGGGCGCGTGATCCGAGCGGTAGTGCCCCGCGTGGGTCACCCCCAGGCACGCCATCGTGCGGCCGTGGAAGCCGCCCTCCATGGCCACGACGATCTCGCGCCCGGTCGCCTTGCGGGCGATCTTCAGCGCCGCCTCGTTGGCCTCCGCCCCGCTGTTCACGAGGAACGCGCGCGCCATGCGGGTGAAGTCGCACAGCGCGTCGACGGCGGCGTCGCGGATCGGCACGGGCGCCACGGTCGTGACGAAGGAGAGGGTCCGCGCCTGATCGGCGATCGCGGCGGCCCAGCCCGGGTGGCCCTGGCCGAGGAGCGCGACCGCGTGGCCGCCGTAGAAGTCCCAGTAGGGGGTGCCCGCCTCGTCGAAGAGCCGCGAGCCCTCGCCGCGGACGATGCGGAAGGGCAGGACCGACGCGTCGGACAGGGTCGTCAGGGCAGGCACGGCGCGCTCCTCAGGCCCCGGTCCACGGGCATGCCCAGCGACAGGTTGAGGCACTGCACGGCCTGGGCGGCGGCGCCCTTGCCGAGGTTGTCGATGGCGGACAGGACGGCCACCGTCTCCTCCTCGACCGCCACGGACAGGTCGCAGAACGCCGTGCCGCGGACGTGCCGCAGGTGGGGCGAGCCGTCCCGGACGCGCACGCCGGGGTGGTCTCGGTAGGCGTCGTCCAGCAGGGCCCGGGCCGCGTCGGGATCGAGGGCCGTCGACGGCTGGACGAAGGCCGTGGCGAGGATCCCGCGGTCGAAGGGCCCCGAGAGCGGGACGAAGCGGAGCCCCGGGAATCTGCCGAGGCCGCGCAGGAACGTCGTGATCTCGGGGGCGTGCTGGTGGCTGAGGACCTTGTAGGCCTTGAGGTTCACGAAGCGCTCGGGGTGGTGTGTCCCCGGCTTCGGCGTCGCCCCGGATCCGGTGGACCCGGTCACGGCCGCGCAGGCCACCGGGGCGTCGACGAGCCCCGCCGCGACGAAGGGCGCGATGGCGAGGGCGATGGCCGTCGCGAAGCACCCCGGGACGCCGACGCGCGTCGCCCCTCGGAGGCGATCCGCGTGCCACTCGGCGGCCCCGTAGACCCAGCCGTCGCGGTGCCGGTGGTCGGCGCTGAGGTCCAGGATGCGGGGCGCTCCGGCGGCCTCGAGGGCGGCCACGGGGCCCTCGGCGGCGCCGTGCGGGACGGCCAGGAGGACGGCGTCCAGGGCGGCGAGCGTCGCGGCGTCGAAGGTCGTGGCGTGGAGGTCCGTGACGCCCGCGAGGCCGGGGTGGATCGCGGCGACCGAGTCGCCCGCCCGAGACGTGGACGTGACCGCCGCGAGCTCGACGTCCGGGTGGCCCAGCAGCCACCTCACGAGCTCGGCCCCGGCGTAGCCCGTCCCCCCGACGACGCCTACCCGAGCGGTCACGCCGCCCCCCCCAGGATCGAGCCCTCCAGGGCCGCGAGGACCGTGTCCGCGAACGCCGAGGTGCTCGCCCGCGCGTTGACCGCGGGGACCCCGCACCGCTCGGCCACGCGGTCGCTGCCCGCCGTGTTGTCGGTGGCGGGCCCGGTGACGACGGCGGGGGCCCAGCCGGTGGCCTCCAGGAGCTTCACGCCGCCCCAGGCGGCCACCGGATCCGTCGCGGCGAGCACGAGGGCGCCGTCGAGGGCCCGGATCTCGGGGTCGGCGAGGATCTTGTCGACGCCGTACGTGCCGAGGATCCCGTCGCCCAGCTCGACGACCAGGACGTCGGCCCCCACGTCGGCCAGGGCGGCGATGCACCCCTTCGCGACGGCCTCCACCTCGATGCCGGTGGTCGACGGGATGCCCGCGTCCACGAACGTCACGGCGGCCACGGCGCCGTGGTCCGCCATCTCCAGCGAGTCGCGGCGCAGGGCCACGCCGGTGACCTTCGTGGCGGCGACCTTGAGGCCGCGCGTGGTCGCCTCGCGGATGAAGAGGCAGGCGGCCGCGGTCTTGCCCGCGTGCATGCACGTCCCCGCCACGAGGACCACCGGGGCCATCTTCGCGGGCAGGCGGTCGGCCAACGCGACGGGGCCCGGGAAGATGCTCGCGGGCACGCCCACGCGACGGCCGAGCTCGGGGAACGTCATGACCGCGCCCAGCACCTCGACGCGACACGGGGGCCCCACGTCGGGGTTCGACGAGGTGCACTCGCCGATCACGCCGCCGAGGTTGAGGAGGTGCAGGACGTCTCCGCGCTCGACCCTCTGCGGCACCCGGCCCGCGTACCCCCGGAGCGCCTGCCGCGCCCCCAGCACGCCCGCCACCACGTCCCCTCGCTGCACCCGCGTCATGCGCCCGTGCACGTCCTCGACCAGGTTGTAGACGACCTTGTTGTCGAGCACCCGGACGGCCACGACGGTGCCCGCGGTGGCGGGGATCGGCCCCCCCACGGTCACGTCGCGGTGCAACTCCACGTTGCGCGTCGCGGAGGCGATCTTGTCGAGACGGATACGCACGCGCGCAGAATCCGCGCCCTTCGGGAGGTCGTCAACCCGACGGGGGGGCATATGCCCGCCTCGCCGGCGGCGCGCGCCGCTATGATGCTCCCTTCGCGGGCCCCCAGGACGGAGGCCGGAGGATGTCCATGTCTCGCCTCACCGGATTGATCTGCTCGATCGCCCTCTTCTCCGCGCTCGTCTTCGCGGGCGAAGCCTTCGGCATCACGCTGACCTACAACTCGGCGTCCTGCTGCCCGCAGACGTACGTCGAGCAGGGGGTGATCCACTACAGCTACTACAACTCCTTCGGGAACCCGGGGCACTGGCACTCGGGCAGCGGCGCCACCGGTACGTACATCAGCGGCCACACCAACTGCTGCTCGAACCTCGGCCGCATCCAGATGCAGAACGGCTCGGCCTTCACCGTGTCGACCGTCGATCGTCGCGGCGGCGGCTCCGGCACCTGGCGGGCCTACAGCGGCAACTCCCTGGTGGGGACGAGCACCGTCAGCGGCAGCAGCGGCACCCACACCTTCCCGGGCTCCTTCAGCAACATCACCCGCATCGACATCACCATCAACAGCGGCACCCACGGCTGGGACAACCTGGCGATCAACGCCTGCACGGTCACGTCCGCGAGCGCCGGAGGCCCGTACTCCGTGGCGGAGGGGAGCTCGTTCCCCGCGTCGGGCTCGGGATCGGGCTCCGCCGCGCTCTCCTACGCCTGGGATCTCAGCGGCAACGGGTCCTACAACGACTCCACGTCCCAGAACCCCAGCGTCAACTCGGCGACGTACGCCTGGGACGGCACCACCACCCGCACGATCGGCGTGCAGGTCACGTGCGGCGCGGGCGGCAGCGCGACGATCGCCACCGCCCAGGTCTCCGTCTCCAACGTGGCGCCCACGGTGAGCGCGACGGTCCCCGCCACGGGCGTCGAGGCGTCGGCCGTGTCGTTCAACGCCTCGGTCGTCGATCCGGGCCCCGAGACCCACACCTACCTGTGGAGCTTCGGCGACGGGAACACCTCCACCCAGCAGAACCCGTCCCACACGTACGCGGACGACGGCACCTACACCGTCACGGTCACGGCGGACGACGGCGAGGCCACCGACTCGGCCACCGCGACGATCGTCGTCGCCAACCTCGCGCCCACGCTGCAGACCTGGACGGGCCCGCTCGCCGGCGACGAGGGCTCGGCGCTCGCCTACGTGGGCATCGGCTCGGACCCCGGCCCCGTGGACAACGCGGCCCTCTCGTACACCTGGGACTGGGGCGACGGCACCACCGACGCGGGCGGCTCGGCGAGCCACGCGTGGGTCGATCAGGGCTCCTTCTCGGCGTCCGTCACGGTGGCCGACCCCCAGGGCGACACGGACCAGGTGCCCTTCACGGTCGTCATCGCCAACGTCGCGCCCACGATCACGACCACGCCGCCGCTGTTCGTGGCCGAGGGCGTCCAGTACAGCTACGCCCCGGCCGCCACCGATCCCGGCGTCAACGACGCCCTCACCTGGGCGTTGGGGACCCACCCCGCGGGCATGACGATGGCGCCGCTCACCGGGGCCGTGTTCTGGACCCCGACCTTCGCCCAGGGCGGGGCGAACGCCGTCGAAGTCATCGTCTCCGACGGCGACGGGGGGGTCACGACCCAGTCCTTCACGGTCGAGGTGACCTACACGGACGCCGACAACGACGGCATGGCCGACTCCTGGGAGGGCGACAACGGCCTCGACCCCACGGTCGACGACTCGGGCCTCGACCCCGACGGCGACGGCCTCACGAACCTCGATGAGTTCAACGGCGGGACCGATCCCAACGTGTTCGACGGGCCCGACGCGCCCGTGCCCACGGCGCCGATCGGCGGGGCGGAGGTCGACACGCAGCGGCCCACGTTCGAGTGGACCAACGCCACCGACCCGAGCAACGACGACCTCACCTACGAGGTCGAGGTCTACGCAGACGCCGCCCTGGGCACCCTCCTGACCAGCCGGACGGGCATCGGCTCGGGCGCCGGCTCGTCCTCCTGGTGGATCGACAGCCTGCTCCCCGAGAACGCCGACGCCCACTGGCGCGTCCGCGCGGCCGACGATCACGTGTCCGGCCCCTGGTCCAACGTGGCGAGCTTCTTCGTCAACAGCTGGAACGAGGCCCCCGAGACCCCCGTGCCGCTGTACCCCGTCGACGGCGAGACGGTGTCCGATCTCAGCCCGTCCCCCAGCTGGACCGACTCGGTCGACGCGGACCGCGATCCCCTCACCTACGAGGTCCGGATCAAGGACGAGGACGGCGGCGACATCACCACCGGCGTCACCGCGGGCGCCCGCGACGTCACGTGGACCGTCGACGTCGTCCTCACCGAGGACACCTGGTACGCCTGGGACGTCCGGGCGGTGGATCCGGACCAGCTCGCGAGCGACTGGTCGACGCTCGAGCCCTTCTTCGTGAGCGGCGAGAACGAGGCGCCGGACGACATCCAGTGGCTCAACCCGCTGCACGAGGACAGCATCGAGACGCTGTCGCCCATCCTGCGGGCGACGGAGTCGGTGGATCCCGAGGGGCGCGCCCTGCGCTACCGCTTCGAGCTGGACCGCGTCGAGTCCTTCGACGGCGAGGATCTCGCGATCAACGAGGTGGAGCACACGGGCACCGGCGAGACGATCTGGGCGCTCGGCGAGGACGACATCGAGCTGATCCCCAACTCCGTCTGGTACGGCCGCGTGCGCGCGCTGGACGCGGACGACGTGGGCTCCGGCTGGGCCGTCATCGAGTTCCTGGTGCGCGGCGGCAACGATCCGCCCCCGGTGCCGCCCCTGCTCGCCCCCGAAGACCAGGCCGTGTCGGCGAGCACCCGCCCGATCTTCGTCGTCGGCAACGTCTCGGACCCGGAGGGCGACCTCGTGGGCTACCAGTTCCGGCTCTCCCCGGACGTGGGCGCCCAGTACGTGCTGCACGAGTCGGGCGTGATCGACGCGGGCGGCGGCCCCTCCGGAGACGACGCGCAGTCGTCTTGGCAGGTGCCCGAGGAGATCGCGGGCGAGCTCTATTGGACCGCCCGGTCCGTGGACGAGCACGGCGCCGCGTCCGACTGGGCCGTCCCGTGGCTGGTGGACGTCGGCGGCGGCATCGCCGGAAACTGCGAGCAGTGCAGCGCGTCCTTCGCCTCGGCCGATCCGCGCGGGGGGCTGCTGCTCGTCGCGTTCCTCGGCCTGCTGGGGTTCCGTCGGCGGCGCTGAACCCGGCCCGGGCACCACTTCCCCGGTGGCTGGAAACCCCGTGATGTGCTAGCGATCTCCCGGTCCACCCGGAGGGCGGTGCGACAGGAGGTTTCATGCGTTTCCGACATTTCTTCGCCGCCGTAGCGGCCATCGCCACTCTCGCCGTCGCGGGCCCCGCCTTCGCGGGCGACACCATGACGTTCGGCGGCAGCGGCAGCCCCAACTCCTACACGGAGAGCGGTTTCATCGTGCAGTCGCTGTACGGCGGAGGCAGCGGCCACATCCACCTCAGCGGCGGCGGGCTCTACAACCACAACAGCTGCTGCTCCACGCCCTACGAGTTCCGGCGGACCAACAACGGGCCCTTCACGTTCGTCTCGGTCGGCGGGAGCGCCTCGGGCACCCTCACGGCCTCCAACGGCGCGTCGGTGAGCTTCAGCGGCGCGACCAGCTTCGGCAGCACGTTCGCCAACGTCACCTGGGTTCGGTGGGCCGCCAACGGCGGCAACACGATGGACAACGTGGTCTGGACCGACTGCACCGTCACGGCGGACGCGGGCGGGCCCTACTCGGTGAACGAGGGGTCCACGGTCGCGGTCAGCGCGTCGGGCTCCACCGCCACCGGCGGCACGATCTCCGCGTACGGCTGGGACCTCACCAGCGGCGGCAGCGGCCCCTACACGGACGCGACCGGCGTGGGCGCGACCTTCTCGGCCGCCTCCCTCGGCGGCCCCTCCACCGTCACGATCGGCGTCGAGGCCACCTGCTCCAGCGTCACCGCGACCGACACCGCCACGGTCACGATCGCCAACGTCGCCCCCACCGTCACCACGACCCTCCCCACAGGCGGCACCGAGGGCACCCCGGTCTCGTTCGGCTCCACGGTCACCGACCCGGGCACCGGCGACACCCACACGTACCTGTGGAACTTCGGCGACGGCAACACCTCCACCGCCGCGAACCCCACGCACACCTACCAGGACGACTCCTCGGGTCAGGCGGGCGGCGCCTACGCCGTCTCCCTCGCTGTGAACGACGGCACGGACACCACCACCGTCAACGGCACCGTCACCATCGGCAACGTCGCCCCGTCCATCACGGCGCTGAGCGGCCCCAGCCAGGGCGACGAGGGCTCCACCCTCACGTTCGCGGGCGGCGCCAACGACGTGGGCTCGGTCGACAACGCCAACCTCACCTACACGTGGGACTGGGGCGACGGCAACACCGGCTCCGGCACCAGCCCCAGCCACGCCTGGACGGACGACTCCAGCCCGGCGTACTCGTCGCCCTACACCGTCACCCTCACGGTCAGCGACCCCCAGGGCGCCACCGACGTCTCGACCCTCACGGTCACCGTCGACAACGTGGCCCCGACCATCACGTCGTCGGCCCCCGCCACCGCCCTCGAGGGCTCCCTGTGGAGCTACCAGGCCACCGCCTCCGACCCGGGCACGGACCCGGCCACCTGGACGCTCAGCCCGAGCGCGCCCGCGGGCATGACCATCTCCGCGGGCGGCCTCGTCGAGTGGACCCCGGCCTACGCGGACGTCGGCACCGTCTCCTTCACGGTCACCGTGGACGACGGCGACGGCGGCACGGACGTGCAGACGGTCACCCTCACGGTCGACTTCCTCGACGCCGACAACGACGGCCTCGCGGACACCTGGGAGACCGACAACGGCCTCGACCCGACGGTCGACGACTCGGGCCTCGACCCGGACGGCGACGGCCTCACGAACCTCGACGAGTTCGGCCTCGGCACGGACCCCAACGTCTTCGACGGCCCGGACGTGCCCGTCCAGACCTCGCCCATCGGCGGCGAAGAGGTGAACGACTCCCGCCCGACCCTGGCGTGGGATCCGGCGACCGACCCCAACGGCGACACGCTCACGTACGACGTCGAGGTCTACGAGGACGCCGGGATGGCGGTCCTGCTCACGTCGGCCACGGGCGTGGCGGGCCTCACCTGGCAGGTCGACGCCCCGCTCGCCGAGAACATGGACGCCTTCTGGCGCGTGCGCGCCGCCGACCCCTACGTCGCGGGCACCTACTCGGGCCTCGAGGCCTTCTTCGTCAACGAGACGAACGAGCCGCCGGGCGTGCCCACGGCGCTGTTCCCCGTGGATGAGGAGACGGTCGCGACCACGACCCCCAACGCGCAGCTCGCCGACGCGACCGACCCCGACCGCGACGCGATCGGCTACCGCATCCGCGTGTGGCGCGGCGAGGAGATGGTCACCGAGGGCTGGATGCCCCCGGCGGTCCGCGACGTGACCTGGACGGTCGACGTCGAGCTCACCGAGGACACCTGGTACAGCTGGGACGCCCAGGCCGAGGACGAGCACGGCCTCGCGGGCGAGTGGATGGAGGAGGAGCTCTTCTTCGTCTCCACCGAGAACGCGGCGCCCTTCGGCACGGTCTTCCTGGACCCGCTGGACGGGGACGTGATCGCCGGCCTCTCCCCCGCCCTCACCGCGAGCGAGGGCGAGGATCCCGAGGGCGCCGAGCTGACGTACGTCTTCGAGGTCGACACGGCCGCCGGCTTCGACTCCGGCGACCTCGCGACCGGCACGGTCTCCGCGAGCGGCACCGGCGAGGTGTCCTGGGACCTCTCGGCGGACGGCATCGAGCTCACCGAGAACACGACCTGGAACGCCCGCGTGCGCGCCGAGGACGAGGCCGGCATCGGCTCCGAGTGGGACGTCATCGCCTTCTTCGTGCGCGGCGACAACGACGCTCCGCCGGTCCCCGCCCTGATCTCGCCCGAGGACGGCGCGGTGCTCGACAGCGCCATCCCGACCGTCGCCGTGGGCCACGTCGTGGACCCCGAGGGCGACACGGTCTTCTACGAGATCGCCGTCGCGCGCGACGCCGAGTTCACCGACGTCATCGCGTCCGTCTCCGGCCTCGTCGAGGGCGCGGGCGTCGAGGGCACCGTGGACCAGACCACGTGGCAGCTCACCGAGCGGATCAACGGCACCTTCTACTGGTCCGCGCGCGCCGAGGACGAGCACGGCGCCGCGTCGGACTGGGCCGAGGCCTGGTCGTTCACCTTCGACGACAGCGATCCCGTTCCCCCGCCGCCCGACGAGACCGACTGCAACTGCGAGAACAGCCTGGCCTCCGCGGACCACGCGGGGAGCCTCGCGATGCTGTTGCTGTTGATTCCGGCCCTGCGTCGTCGCCGTTCGTGAAAAAGTAGAGGGATGAACGCTCGCGTCGTCCTGATCTTCGCCGTCGCCTTCCTCTTCGCGGGGGAGGCGTCGGCCATCACGCTCAACTACAACAACCTGCCCTCCAGCAGCGCGTTCTCGTACACGAGCCAGGGCGTCCGCCAGCGTCACTACCACTCGAACTACACGTCGAGTCAGGGCCACTACCACCGCAGCGGGCCGTCGTCGAACTACTGGATCTTCGCGCACTCCTCGTGCTGCTCGAGTCGGATGATCCTCGACATGCCGGGCACCGGCGCCGCGTTCGTCATGGGCTCGTACCTCGTGATGGACGACAACAACAGCGCGGTGTGGACGGGGTTCCTCAACGGCTCCGTGGTGTGGACGGCCAACGCCACCGGCGGCAACGGGTCCACGTTCACCTTCCCCACGCAGCCCATCGACGAGCTGCGGCTGCTCGTCCCCACGGGCGGCAACCTCGGCTGGGACAACCTCACGGTGAACCCGTGCACCCCGTCCAACGTCTCCGCGGGCGGCCCGTACTCGGTCGACGAGGGCGACACCGTGTCGATGAACGCCACCGGAAGCGGCGGCACCCTCAGCTACCTGTGGGACTTCGACGGCGGCTCGGGCACGGGCCCCTTCAACGACGGCAACGGCGCCAACGCGGTGCTGGACACGACCGTCCTGGGCTGGGACGGCCCCATGACGGCCACCATCGGCGTCGAGGGCACCTGCGCGGGCAGCTCGCTGTCGGACACGACCACCGTCAACGTCGCCAACGTCGCGCCCACGCTCGCGAGCTACTCGGGCCCGCTCAACGCCGATGAGGGGGCCGTCACGTCCTTCGCGGCCCAGGGCAGCGATCCGGGGCCGGTGGACCAGGCGAACCTGGCCTACACCTGGGACTGGGGGGACGGAAACAGCGGCGGGGCGACCGAGGTCGAAGCGCACGCGTGGGAAGACGAGGGCGCCTTCACCATCACCGTCACGGTGACGGACCTCGCGGGCGCGAGCGACACCCAGTCGTACCCGGTGCAGATCGACAACGTCGCGCCGGTGTTCACGTCGGTGCCCGCGGCCATCGCCGAGGAGGGCGCCCAGTACTCCTACACGCCCACGGTGTTCGATCCCGGCGTGAACGACGTCCTCACCTACAGCGCGGGGGCGGTGAACCCGCCGGGCGTGACCGTCGCGCCGCTCACCGGAACCCTCACCTGGACGCCGACCTACGGCGACTCGGGCGTCAACACCCTCAGCCTCACCGTGGACGACGGCGACGGCGGGGTCACCACCCAGACCTGGACCGCGACGGTCGACCTCGAGGACACCGACGGCGACGGCATGGCCGACGGCTGGGAGGCGGAGAACGGCCTCGACCTCAACGATCCCGCGGACGCCGCCCTCGACGGGGACGGGGACGGCCTCACCAACCTCGACGAGTTCAACGCCGGCCAGGACCCCTGGACGTTCGACGGACCCACGGCGCCCGTCGCCACCACGCCCGCCGAGGGCGCGTTCGTGCTCGAGTTCCGGCCCACCGTGCGGTGGGACGCGGCCACGGACCCCAACGGCGACCCCCTCACCTACGAGGTCGAGATCCACGACGACGCGGGCCTCGCCTCGCTCGCCGTCTCCCAGGACCAGATCCCGGGCCTCGCGTGGGACGCGACCGTGAACCTGGACGAGAACACCGAGCACCACTGGCGCGTCCGCGCGCACGACGGGTGGACGTTCGGGCCGTGGTCCAACACGCTGTGGTTCTTCGTGGACACCGGCAACCAGGCCCCCGAGGCGCCGGTGCCGCTGTGGCCCATCGACGGCGAGACCGTCGCCGAGGTGCAGCCGAGCCCCGAGTGGGCCGAGGGCGTGGACCCGGACCGCGATCCGCTGACGTACGACGTCCGCGTCACGGACGACAACGGCGCGCTCATCACCCAGGGCTCCACCGCGGGCGCGCGGGACAACTGGACGCTCGACGTCGTCCTCGAGGAGGACTCCTGGTACCGCTGGTCGGTGCGCGCGGTGGACGACGAGGCCCTCGCCGGTCCCTGGAGCCTGGAGGAGCGCTTCTTCGTCTCCACGGCCAACGCGGCCCCGGGCGAGATCGCCTTCATCTCCCCCGAAGACGGCGAGTCCATCGGCACGCAGTCGCCGATCCTGATCGCGACCGAGACCTCGGACCCCGAGGGCGACTCGCCGCTGTACCACTTCACGCTCGACACCGAAGAGGACGACGGCGAAGACCCCCACGAGGCGTGGGTCGAGCACAGCGGGACCGGCGAGGTCGCGTGGGTGCTCAACAACGACGACATCGAGCTGACCCCCAACCAGAACTGGGTCGGGCGCGTGCGCGCGGAGGACTCCGAGGGCGTCGGCGGCCCGTGGGCGCAGGTGACCTTCTTCATCCGCGGCGCCAACGACGCGCCGCCCGTCCCCGCGCTCCTCTCCCCCGACGACGGCGCGGCCGTGGAGCTGGCGGAGTTCGCGATCGGCGCGGTCGCGGACCCGGACGGCGACCCCGTCACCTACCGCATCCGCGTGGCCCGGGACGAGGACTTCACGGACATCGTGGCGTTCGAAGAGAACCTCGAGGCCGACGGGGACACCGTGGCCTGGGCCCCCTCCACCGTGGGCGGCACCGTCTTCTGGACGGCGCGCGCGGTCGACAACTCCGGCGTCGCGTCGGACTGGGCGGCCCCCTTCGAGGTCACCGTGGGCGGCCCCCTCGCGGGCTGCGACGACTGCGAAGCGTCGGTCGCCGGCAGGAGCTCGCAGGGCTTCGGTCTTGCGATCTTCCTGGTGCTTACCTGCCTGGGTCGACGCCGCCGGTTCGTGCTATAGCTGACGCGGTCCGCGTGCGGACTCCGGCCGACTGCCCTCGACCGAAAATCGTGTTTCCGAAACGGATGCGGCTTGGGGGATCCAGCCGCTGGAGGTCCGTACCAATGACCCGACTTCGCTTCTATCTCATCACTCTCATCGTCTTGAGCTCGCTCGTCATCGCGGGCGCCGCCTTCGGCGCCACCATGACGTTCAGCAGCATGAGCAGCTGCTGCCCGAGCAACTACTCCGAGGCCGGCTTCAACGTCTCGTCGTGGTACGGCGGCTCCCAGAACGGCGGCCACCTTCACGGGTCCAGCGGCGGCCTGTCGATCCACGGCAGCTGCTGCTCCACGCCCTACCGGTTCACCAAGTCCGGCGGCGGCACGTTCAACTTCGACAGCTACCGGAACGTAAGCGGCAGCGGCACCCTGGTGGGCAGCAACGGGGCGAGCGTCTCCGTGGGCGGCTCCGGCGTCCAGAACCTGGGCTCGACGTTCACCAACGTGAGCTGGGTCGAGTGGCGCGCCGGAGGCGGAGTCATCGACGACGTCGGATTGGATACGTGCACGGCGCCCAACAGCGCACAGGCGGGCGGGCCGTACAGCGTGAACGAGGGGTCGAGCGTGACGTTGACCGGATCGGGCTCGGGGCAGGCGACGCTCTCCTACAACTGGGACTTCACCGGCAACGGCACGTACAACAACGCCTCGGGGACCAGCGTGTCGTTCAACGCGGCCTCGTCGGCGGGCAGCGTCCTCGACGGCGTCACCAGCCACACGGTGGGCCTCCAGGTCACGAGCAACTCGTGCGCAGGCTCCTCCACCGACACCGCCACCATCAACGTCGCCAACGTGAACCCCACGGCGAGCGCCACGATCCCCAGCTCCGGCACCGAGGGCGCGACGCTCAACTTCAGCTCCTCCGCGACCGACCCCGGCCCCGACACCTTCACCTACGCGTGGACGTTCGGCGACGGCGACACCTCGTCGCTGCAGAACCCGACCCACAAGTACGACGACAACGGCAGCTACACCGCGACCGTGACGATCACGGACGACGACGGCGGCAGCGACTCGGTGACCGCGACCGTCGCGATCACCAACGTCGTCCCCACGATCACGTCGGTCTCCGGCGACCAGAACGTCGTCGAGGGCAGCAGCGGCAGCTACAGCGCGGTGACGGACGACGTCAGCACCGCGGACCTCGCGGCGGGCCTCACCTACGCGTGGACGATGACCGGCCCCAGCGGCCCGGCGACGTCGGCCTCGGCCACCCCCAGCTTCACCTACACGGACGACGGCGCCCACACCGTCTCGCTCGTCGTCACGGACAAGGACGGGGGCGTGAGCGCCACCACGTCCATCGCGGTCACGGTCACCAACGCCAACCCCACGGCGTCGATCAGCGGGCCCACCTCGGGCAACGAGGGCCAGAGCCTCAGCTTCACCGGCTCCGCCACGGACCCGGGCGCGGACACCTTCACGTACGCCTGGAACTTCGGCGACGGCGGCACGGCCACGGGCGCGAGCGTCTCCCACACCTACGTGGACGAGGGCAGCGGCAGCTACACGGTCACCCTCACGGTCACCGACGACGACGGCGGCACGGACACCGCGACCCAGGTCGTGACGGTCTCCAACGTCAACCCGACCATCGACACCTTCGTCGTGCCGAACAGCGGCGTGGAGGCCGGTCCGCTCTCCTTCTCGAGCACCGCCTCGGACGTCGGCGTGAACGACGCCCTGAGCTTCCTGTGGGACTTCGGCGACGGGAACACCTCGACCTCCGCGAACCCCGTGCACACGTACCTGGACGAGGGCACCGGCACGTACACCGTCAGCCTCACCGTCAACGACGGCGACAACGGCAGCGCCACCCAGAGCACCACCATCAGCGTCGCCAACGTGAACCCGGTGGCGGGCGCCATCGTCGGTCCGCTGGTGGGCAACGAGGCGCAGGTCCTCTCGTGGACGGGCGGCGGCACGGACGTCGGCACGCTCGACACGCTCACGTTCGCCTGGGACTTCGGCGACGGCAACAACGCGACGGGCACGTCGGCCTCCCACGCCTACAACCAGGACGGCACCTACACGATCACCTTCACGGTCACGGACAACGACGGCGGCACCGACTCGACCACGATCACGGTCGTGATCTCCAACACGCCGCCGGCGGTCACGTCCATCACCCCCGCGACCACGGGCGACGAAGGCTCGACGCTCTCCTTCACCGCCACGGCCACCGACGCCAGCTCCATCGACCAGGCGAACCTGACCTGGGCCTGGGAGTGGGACGACCAGACCCCCAACGGCATCGGCTCCACGGCGTCGCATGCTTGGGACGACGAGGGCTCCTACACGGTGACGGCGACCGTCACGGACACCGGCGGCCTCACGGACACCGACACCGTCGCGGTGACCATCAACAACGTCGCCCCGACGATCGTCACCAACGCCCCCGGCTTCGGGAACGAGAACGTCCTCTACACGTACGCGGCGGCGGCCACCGATCCCGGCGCGGACACCCTCACCTGGAGCCTGTCGGCGAGCTCCCCTGCGGGAGCGACGATCGACCCCTCCACGGGGCTCATCGAGTGGACGCCGACGTTCGCGCAGACGGGGCCCAACTCGTTCGTGGTCACCGTCGACGACGGCGACGGCGGCCAGGACGTGCAGTCGTTCACCGTGATCGTCGGCTTCGAGGATCTCGACAACGACGGCATGGCCGACACCTGGGAGACGGACAACGGCCTCGACCCGACGGACCCCTCCGACGCGGGGCTGGACCCGGACGGCGACGGCCTCACCAACCTGGACGAGTTCCTCAACGGGCAGGACCCGAACGTCTCCGACCTCCCCGACCCGCCGGTCCTCGTGTGGCCGATCCAGGGCGAGGAGATCGACGACCCGCGTCCCACGCTCGAGTGGCTCGAGGCGGTCGACCCCAACGGCGACGCCCTGACCTACGACGTCGAGGTCTACGAGGACTCGACGATGGCCGTCCTCGTCACCAGCGTGAGCGGCGTCGCCGATCTCACCTGGGCGCTGGACGTGCTCCTCGCCAACGAGAACGGCACCTACTACTGGCGCGTCCGCGCGCA
>CAZUHI010000058.1:0-45773 GCA_964620495.1 uncultured Rickettsiales bacterium
ATCTTCATTGCAATCGCCACCGGCGGCCTCGGCTCGGTCCTCAACAAGGTGGACGCAGTCCTCGACGCGAAGAAACTCGCAGAGGCGAGAAAGGCCCAGAAGGCGGCTGCAGCTTCGCGCGCAGCCGGGCCAGCGCTCAACGCCGCGCGAGCGGGAGGAAGACATGCTGGACAACTCAGGCAGTTCCTCAAGCAGACCCCAACGCAGCTGCGGAAGACGATAGGTTCGTTCAAGAAGCAGATAGCGAAACACGAGGGGTGGATCAAGGACCCCAAGAGCAAGGTCTCACACTTCGACGAGCTGAGCCTGGAACATCAACAGAACCTGCTCCACCACTGGGGGCAGGACATCGAGCGTCACAAGGAAATGCTCTCGATGGCACAGGACCTCCTGGACGGAAAGTGACGAAATGACCGAAGGTAAGGACGATCTCTACGCCGCCTATCTTCTTGATCTTGGAACACTCCTGAGGGAGTACGCGCTGGAAGCAAAGGCGCGGCAGGCCGTTAAGGCCAGTTCCCACAACGATGGCTATCTCGCAGGATTCCATCGGGTCCTCTCACTGATGGAGCAGCAAGCCGAGGCATTCGGGATTCCCGCAAGCGCGCTCGGTCTGGCCGACTTCGACCCAGATGCCGAGTTGGTGTGAGGGCCACTGGCTCGTCGACCGCGGGCTGCCGAGACAACAAGAGACGGAACGGAACCCGAGTGATTGCCTCGAACCATCGACCCCTTAGGGCGCTGTTTCCTCTTCTCCTCTGCTCCGGCTGCCCCGCCGGCCCGGGCACGCCGGGAGCCGACGCCGGGGTCTACGAGACGCTGGAGGCTGCGCTCGACGAGCGTCGCACCCGCATCGTCGAGGCCGACGTCGTCCGCGTCGACACGAGCGCGGCGGGGGTCTTCTGGACCGACGAGCCCGGCGGCGTGCGTTCCCTTCATCGCTGGGACGAGGAGGGCGTCCTGGAGGTCGACTACGAGTTCGAGATCCCGGACCGTCACGGCGCGGGGGACTCGGCGATCGTCACCGCAACGCGCACCGATCGCGGGGACCAGTTCGGGTTCTTTTCTCTCGCCGACGGGACGGACATCAATCCCGGCTGGGGGCCCCTGGGCGACGACGAGGACGACCCGCGCTGGCCGTTCGTGATCGTCTCGGATGCGCTCTTCACCGCCACCGAGGCCTTCAGCGGGGCCGCCATCCTTCTCCACGCGGCCGAACTCGCCCCCACCGGGCCGACCGCAGGTGTTGACGATCCTGTCGACCTCGACGCCCTCGGCATCCTCTGGCGCGACGTCCACAAGATGGCCACCGACGGTCGCTGGTTCCCCCTCGCGCGATCGCTCGCGGTGGACGTGATCGACGCGGAGACCGAGGCCGTCTTCGCCGTGGACGGCTCGGTGGGGGACGGGGACATGGCCGTCGGCCCGGACGGCATCCTGCTGGAGACCGACGGCGGCCTGCTCCTCGTGCAAGGCCAGGACGTCCGCAACCTCACGGACGAGCTCGCCGACGCCGACCTCCCGCTGCCGGTCCGCTGGGTCGACGAGCAGCTGCCCGCCCACTGCGGGGCTGCCTGGAACGGGGACCGGATCGTGTACTGCGCCGCGGCCGGGCTGTTCGACGTGGACCCGGGGACCCTCGACGTGAGGGCCCTCGCGCTCGTCCCGTCCGACGCGCTCGGCGACCCGCCCTGGACCAGGCCGCGCCCCCTGGACGGCGACGTGGTGGCCATCGCCGTCGA
The DNA here is from genome assembly GCA_964620495.1 of uncultured Rickettsiales bacterium. Lineage (GTDB taxonomy): Bacteria > Myxococcota_A > UBA796 > UBA9615 > UBA9615 > CAZEKB01. The sequence continues at coordinate 1,743 of CAZUHI010000058.1, forward strand.
CCCGCCCGGCGTCGTCCTCGTGCAGCCCGACGCGGGCTGACCCCCCCTCAGGGACCGTTCCAGGACCGGTAGCCCTTCTCGTAGTACCGGGCCAGCACCGCCGTGCCGAGGCGGTTGACCTCCACGTCGCGCGGCGCGAGGTCCTCCGGCAGGCGGAACATCGCCGTCGTCATCGCCTGGTTGAGGTAGCGCAGCTCCAGCCCCGCGGGCAGCGTCGGCGCCTCCCCGGTGTCGGTCGCGAGCGCGAAGCCCCACTCCCCGAAGGACGGGACGTACACGTGATACGGGGTGACCGCGAGCCCCCTGGGGCCCCCCTCCACGGTCCCCTCCGTCGCGGCCTCGAGCGTCCGCACGATGCACCAGAAGGCCTCGGGGGCGTAGAAGGGCGACGTGGCCTGGGTGGTCAGCGCCCCGCCCTCGTGCAGGCGGCGTCGGGCCATGCGGAACGTGCCCTCGGCGTACAGCCGCGCGAGCCCCGCGTCGTTCGGGTCCGGCAGGTCGAGCAGGATGACGTCCCAGCGCTCGTCCGTCTCCTCGAGAAACCGCACTGCGTCGAGGTTGTGAACCGCCACGCGCGGGTCCGCCAGGACCCCGCCGTTCAGCTTCGAGAGCGCCGGGTGGTCCCGGAACAGGTCGGTGATCGCCGGGTCCAGGTCCACCACGTCCACGTGCTTCACGCCGTCGTGCTTGAGCACCTCGCGCACGGCCATGCCGTCGCCCCCGCCCAGGATCAGGACCCGCCCCCGCCGCGTGGCGGCGGACATCGCGGGGTGCACCAGCGCCTCGTGGTAGCGGTACTCGTCCACGCTGGAGAACTGCAGGTTCCCGTCGATGAACAGGCGCACGTCGTCGCGCCAGCGGGTCACGACGATGCGCTGATACGGCGTCGACTCGGCGAGCAGGATCGGGTCCGCGTAGAGGCGATCCTCGAGCCAGGTCGTGGCCTGCGCGCCCCCGAGCAGCACCCCCGTGAGCACGACGCCCACGAACGAGGCGCCCAGCCTCAGGGGTCGCGGCCGCCGGATGCTGTCGCCGAGGTAGTGCAGGGCCAGGAACGCCACGCCCAGGTTGAGCAGGCCGAACAGCGCGCCCGTGCGCACGAGGCCGAGGAAGGGCAGGAGCAGCAGCGGGAACAGCAGCGACCCCAGCAGCGCGCCGACGTAGTCGAGCGCCAGCACGTGGGACACGGCGGAGCGCACGTCGACCCGCTCCTCCAGGATCCGCAGCAAGAGCGGGATCTCCACGCCCACCAGCGCCCCGATCACCAGGGACACGACCACCAGCACGAGGGGGTAGGAGTCCATCGCGGCGAAGGCGCTGAACAGCACGAGGGCGGAGAGGCCCCCGGCCAGGGCGAGGACGATCTCCGCGAGCACGAACGCTCGGGGGAGGTCCGATCGCACGAACTTCGCGAGGTACGCGCCGATGCCCATGGCGGTCAGGAACACGCCGATGACGATCGAGAAGACCGTGATCGAGGAGCCCAGCAGGTACGTGGACAGCGTGCCCGCGATCAGCTCGTAGACGAGGCCCGCCGCGGCCACGACGAAGACCGAGGCGAGGAGGATCAGCGAGCGGACGCGATCGGGTCCCGGAGCCTCACTTTCCTCCATGGAACCCCCCGCCGACGTACACCCGCCCGCCCCGCTGGGTCGAGCCGTTGCGCACGCTGACGTCCGCGAACTCCTCGCTCAGGCCCCACCCGTCGCGGGAGGCCACGCGGCTGTAGTGAGTCGCCGCCATGAGGACGAGGAGGAGGAAGGAGAGGAAGAAGAAGCGGGTCATCTCAGTCGTCCATGAGGTCTTCGCCGCGGCGACGTTGCTCGAAGATCTGCCGGCGCAGCAGGATGAAGAACCCCAGGAGCCCCATGCCGATGCCCGCGAGCATCGGCCAGCGCGTGAGGGTGTCGCCGACGGTCACCTTGACCGAGACGCGGGTGCGCCGGTTCGCGTCCATCGACACCCGCACCCGGTACTCCCCGGGCGGCGGAGCGACGGCGTAGGCCGAGCTGCTCCGAGACCCCTCGCTCCAGGACCCCTCGGAGTCGCGCCCCGAGTAGTACTCGATGTCCGACTCGAGGGCGCCCACGGCCACGTCGTCCACGAGCAGCTCGGCCGCCACCGAGGCCCAGTCGTTGCTGACGTTGGTGTCGTAGTGCATGCCCAGGACCCGGGCGTTCGCGGGCACACGGAACGGCTCGGAGACCCACTCGCCCACGATCCTGGCGCCCGCGACCTGCCCCTGGAGCTCCTCCGCGACGAGGTTCGCCTGGAGCACCGGGGTGCCGCTCCCGAACGTCCCGCAGGCGAGGAAGAAGTTGAGCGCGGCGAACGCGAAGAACATCCGCATGGACCACGTGCCGGTGGGGCCGACGGGGTTCGGTTGGCCCGCGCCCACGCCGTCGGGGGCGTCGTAGCGGGTCGACTTCCCGAACGCCTCGAAGACCTCCTTGGGCGGGATCCAGGTGCCCGTGAACCGCTCCATCTCGCGGTTCTCGGTGATCTCCACCGAGTACACGCGGGGCGGGTCGATGAGCGTGTAGTAGTCCTGCGTGTCGCCCAGCTCCGCGAGCCAGGGCAGCGCGCCGTCGACGTACGTGAGGCGCATGATCCCGGACTCGAAGAACCGGTAGGTGCCCTCGCCGCAGTCGACCTTCGACCCCGGGCCCGCCATGCGCAGGGTCGCCAGCCGCGGTCCCTTCTGGGTGGGCCGATACACGTGGTAGTGGCGGTCGTACTCCTCGAGCCAGAGGTAGCCGTCCTCCTCGGACCACAGCAGGTACTCGCGGGTGCGGGACCCGTCCATCTCGACGTAGTGGAGGCGCCCCATGACCTCGTAGTGCCCGTCGAGCAGGCGCGCCCGATCGCCGACGGCGAAGGGGAAGCCGACCTTCGTGTCGGGGGTGCCCACCACCCGCACCTCCGCCTCATCGAGGTGCAGGACGGCCCCGCAGGTCGCGCAGCCCGCGGTGAGGACGGGCTTCTCCTGGGTGGCGACGGGCACGGTCGCGCCGCAGGACGCGCACTGCACCGACTTCGCCTGGACGACCTCTCCGGCGGAGGGGTGTCCCGCGACGGGCGCCTCGCGGGGCGGGAAGTCGACCTCCGAGGCCGGCACCGCTCGACCCAGGTAGGCCTGGGGCGGGTCGCACAGCTCGATCGCCAGGATCGCGTCGTCGCCGACGGCGGTGAGATCCACGAACCGGTACGTCTCCCCCGGCGCGATGTGGCGGGGCAGCGATCCCTCTCCGCCGACGCACGTCGCCTCGCCGACCTCGTCGACCTGGAACTCCGTGCCCATGTGGCGGACGATCGCGCCGAGGGCGGGGACCGCCGCGTCGCCGAGCTGCAGATCGGGGATGCCCGCGGGTCGCTCCAACGCGTAGGAGCGCTCGTCCTCGACGATCCAGTGATCGCGCCCCCCGCTGTCGATCGCGTACCACTCGTCCCAGGCGCCGGACCCGTGATCGAAGCGGACGCGGCCCACGATCTCGAGCTCCAACCGGCCGACGCGACCGCGGGCCCCCACCACGAGGTTGCTCCGCGGCTCGCCCACGATCGACTTCTCCCCCGCCCGCAGGACCTCGTCCTCGCGGTACAGCGTGGAGCTGCAGTACGCGCACACCACGACCGTGATGCCGGGGTTGCGCAGGACCTGCGCCGCCCCGCACGTCGGGCACGAGAGAGAGGGGAGGGGATCGCCCAGGGGAGGCCCCGCGGTCAGCCCTGGATGGCGGCGGCGACGATGATCGCGATGCCGATCATGGTCGAGCCCATGATCACGCCGAGCGCGGTGTTCTGGTCGTCCTCGATCTCCTTGCGGATCGAGAACGGCGCCATCTTCTCGAAGAGCCAGAAGGCGAGCATGAAGAGGCCCATGCCGATGAGGCTGTAGACGATGGTCGCGACGAGCGCGCCCGGGTCGAGGTTCTGAGCGATGCTTTCCAAGGGTTCCTCCTATTTGCCGCCGTGAAATCCCCCGCCGACGTGGGTGCGGCCGCGGGTGCGGGTGTGGACGACGCCGGACTGCGACGTGGCGGAGCCCGAGCGGATCGAGACGACGGCCTTGGCGGCGTCGGCCGGAGCGGCCGTGCCGAGCGTCCAGCCGATGCCGGTGACGACGCACAGCGTGGCGATGACCAGCGCGCGCTCGATCCAGCTCATCGTCTCGCCTCCGTCATTCCCGGGACCAGCGCTTGGCCTCGTGCAGCTGCGCCCGAGCCGCGCACCAGACAGGGTAGATCAGCAGCAGGAGCCCGACCCAGAAGGGTGCGCGCCCCGACCGGTCGCCGGACGTCACGATCAGGCGCACGTCGCCGCGCGGGTCCATGTCGACCTCCGCCGAGAGGACGTGCGGGCCCGACTCCCCGGCGCGCAGGTACCGCGTCTCCACGCGGCCGGTCGGGGTGGTCAGGATCGGCCGCTTCGCCTGCGGGTCGGCGGTGGCGGGGGCGGGCTGCAGGGAGGCCTCCACCGTGAGCCGGCCCCGGTCCCGCACGGCGACCTGGAGACCCACGGCCTCGCCCGCCGCGAGGGCGAACGAGTCGCTGCCGGTGACGTTCACGGGCAGCGCCTCGCCGGGGATGTGCGCTTCGTAGAGGACGTGCGTGGGCCCCGCCGTGCAGGCGATGCCCCAGTTGATCAGCGCGAAGAGCACGCACGCCCAGGCCGTCCAGCGGTGAGCGGCCGTCACCGGGGACGGCTGGGCCCCGTGCACGCCGATGGGATCGGGGAGCGGGCGCTTCCGCTCGAACGCCTCGGTCAGCTCCTTCGGCGTCACGTACTCGCCGACGAAGCGCTCCTGCTCCCGCGCGCCCGTGAGCTCCACGCTCATGATGCGCGGGGGGCAGATCAGGTCCACGTACTCGTGCTTGTCGCCGCGCCGAGCGAGCCAGGGGAGGGCGCCGTCGACGTAGTGGAGGGTCTGGAAGCCGTGCTCGAACTGCCGGAAGGTCGCGCCGTGTACGTCGAAGTTCTCGAAGCGGGCGGACATCCGCAGCGCGCGCAGCGGGGGCCCGGCGCTGGTGGGCCGATACAGGACGTAGTGGTCGTTGTACTCGGCGAGCCACAGGTAACCCGCCTTCACGCTCCACATCAGGTACTCGCGGCTGAAGTAGATGCCGTCCTCGTCCGACTCGGAGTAGACGAGGCGGCCGACGACCTCGAAGCGGTCCTTCTTCCACGTCATCGTCGCGCCCACGGCGAACGGGAACATGGCCTCGCCCTGGTTCGCGGACAGCACCTTCGCCCCCGCGGCCGTGAGCTCGAGCTGCGATCCGCACGACGTGCAGGTGGCGGTGCGGATGGGGTCGCCCTGGGCGCGCAGGGTGAAGCCCGCCCCGCAGGCCACGCACTGGATCGCGTTCGCGGTCTGGGCGGGCGTGGTGTCGAACGTCTCGACGGCCTCGAACCGGACGCCGGACGGGTGGATCGTCTCGCCGTAGAAGCCGCTGGGGCTGCCGCCGTGGGGCGAGAACTCGAGGTTGAGGACGCCGGTGCTCCCGAGTCGGCGCGCGTCCACGAAGCGGTAGGCCTCGCCCGGGCGCAGGTCCCGGCCCACGCGCCCCTCGCCGCCGACGCACACCGCGTCGCCCACCTCGGTGATCTCGAACCCCTGGCCGTCGTGCTCCACGACGCGCCCGATCGACGGCTCGAAGCCCGCGGGCAGCCCCACCGGCCCCACGGCCGTCTCCAGCGTGTAGTTGCGCGCGTCCTCCACCAGCCAGAGCGCCTCGCCGGTCGACTGGTCCTCGCCGTACCACTCGTCCCAGGCCGAGTCCCCGCTCGCGGTGGCGAACTGGATGCGGCCCAGCAGCTCCACCCGGCGGTCGCCTACGTGCCCCACGGAGCCCACCCGCAGCGCGCTGCGCGGCTCCGCGACGATGGACTTCTCACCCATGTGCAGGACGGGCCCGTCGCGATACAGCGTCGTGCTGCAGAACTCGCAGACGGCGACGACGACGCCGGGGTTCATCCGCTCGAGGCGGGCCCCGCACGATGGGCATTGCATTGCACCCCTCACGACAAACGCCCCTCCTTCGTCGGGAGCGTTTGTCGGCGGGGGCCCCGCGCTTCCACGGGAGGACTCCGCTCCTCTTCGTTCCGCTGCGCGGGCCTCGGGGGCCCTTGCGTTCGGTCCCGGCTGTTCCTCGACGACATGGGACTCTCGCTACGGCCTCGTCGTCCCCCTATTGCGACGACCGTCGCAGTCTACGCGCGTCGGGCGGCGCGGAGGCGCCCGGCCAGGGTGGTGCGCTCGGACAGGAGCCGCAGGGCGTCCGCGCGGACGGCTTCGGTGAGCTCGATCGGCAGCCCCGCGGCGGCACCGACGGTGCGGTCCAGGGCGAGGCGGTCGTCCCGGCGCAGCTCCGCCGCCAGGGGCAGGACGGGGCGGGCCTTGAGCGCCCGGAAGGCCTCGCCGATCGCGGGCGCCTCGACCTGCAGGACCGGCAGCGCCTTGAGATCCGGGCCGTAGAGGGTCAGCAGCCCCTCGCCGAGGTTGGTACGCCCGAGCACCTCGGCGGCCAGGGCCATCCACGTGCAGTTGAGGAGGCCGCCGCCCACGTCGGGGTCGACCGGGGCTCGCCAGCGGCCCCACCAGGCCGAGTTGTTCACGGGGACCGCGTGGGGGTTCGAGAGCACGTAGTGGCGCTCGCTGCGGAACTGGGGGAGCAGGACCGGGCCCGTCCGCACGCTTCGGAGGGCGTACCAGGGCCGGTTCTGCTGCACGGAGCGGACGTCGGGGAAGGGGACCCCGCTGCGGTTCCGCCGTTCGGACGCGCCCGCGATCCACGCCGCGGCGCCGGGGTTCTGCGCGGGGTCGGCGGCGGCCTCGGGGTCCGCCGAGAAGTCGAGCAGGACGCCGTCCACGTGCTCGCCCCGGACCTCGTAGCGGTGCACGTCGCGCAGGGAGCGGAGGAACGGCCGACGCCACCGGGCCTCCACGTCGACGGGCTCCCTCGGCGTGAAGAAGGACGCCACGCCGACCTTCGTGCCGTAGCCGATCTCGAGCAGCTCCCCCAGGGAGCGGGTGGGCGCGCGGGCGAGGACGTCGTGCCAGCTCGCCGGGGCGCGCAGGGGGACGGTCCAGCGACCGGCGTCGGCGACGCCCCGGGTGGTGCGCTCGCCCCCGTCCACGAGCTGGACGAAGTTCGTCGTGCGGGGCTCCCGGGTGCGCTCCAGCACCACGATCACGGTGTTCACGGCCACCTCCGGGAACCACGGGTCGTCGCGGGACTCGATGAGGGCGAGGAGCCGGTGGTCGCGCAGCAGGAAGGCCCGCACGTCCGCGCCGAAGTCGGCGTCCATCCAGGTGTTGGGCATCACGAACGACAGCCGCCCGCCCGGCGCCAGGAACGCGGTGCAGTGCAACAGCGCGAGGACGGCGAGGTCCGCCTTGGCGGACGGGGAGAACCCGGTGGAGGCGACCACGGCGGCGCGCGCCCGCGCCCGGTCGGCCGTCGCCATCCGCTCGGGGCGGACGAACGGCGGGTTCCCCACGACGACGTCGAAGGGACCGACGTCCGCGGGCGTGAGGGCGAACAGGTCGGCGTGCTGCAGGGCCACGCCCGGGAGCGCGGAGCGAGCCTCGGCGAGGCGGTCTCCGTCGATCTCGGTGCCCAAGAGACGATCGCAGGGGTGGCCGCGACGCAGGGCGGCGTGCAGGAAGGAGCCGGGGCCGCAGGTGGGCTCCCACACCCGATCGTCCGCGCTCCGAACGGCGGCCGCGAACCCCCGGTCGGCCACGCGCCGGGGCGTGTCGAACTGGCCCCGGAGGAGGCGCTCGGCTCGGGTCACCGGGGCGTCAGTCGATGACGACGGAGCGGCCTTCGCAGTCGTCGGTCTCGGCGATCACCTCGGTGTGGACCCGCATCATCGGCCACGAGCACTCGTCGACGTCGCCGGTGGTGTCGCCGTTGAGGTTCCAGCCGCCCGGGGCGCGCCACGTCCAGTTGCGGGCGCAGGCGCGGTTGTAGTTCGAGTAGCCGAGGGGGAGCACGGGTTCGCCGAGGAAGATGTTCGCGTCCGGCCACTCCACGCCCGCGATGTAGGTGTCCCCGTCCATGCCGGACTCGGGGGTGCGGTCGGTCAGGTCGAAGTTCCACCAGGCCCGTCGCCAGGACAGCTCCACGGCCTCGGTGGGGTCCTCCAGCTCCACGTCCGACCACTCCAGGGCGTCGCGGTCGAACTCCTGGACCAGGGACCACGGGTCGTCGGCCTCGGGGTCGTCGCCGGACCAGACCTCGACCTTGATCTCCAGGCCCTCGTGCTCGTCGTCGAAGGTCGACTGGGGGAGCATGGCCAGGATGTCCACGGAGACGACCCGCCAGGTCGCCCCGCCGGGCAGCGAGGACGTGTCCTGCTCGAGGATCACGGCGTCGTGGATGCCCGCGTGGGCGGGGGCATCCTGGAGCACCGAGGCCTCTTCGATGTCGAAGGCCGTGCCGGTCTCCACGCACAGGGTGCGGAGGCCCGCGTCGTTGGCGCAGCCGGCGAGGAGCGAGGCGGTGAGCAGCGGGATGAGGGCGCGCATGGCGGGACCTTAGTACACGCGCCCGCGGGGGCGGTGATTGACAGCGGGGCAGCGGCGGCGGACGCTCACGGCATGGCGCAGCAGCTGGTTCGAGAAGGCATCGCGCGGGGTCCGATCGACGAACGCAAGGTCATCGCGGACATCACGGATCGCGTCTCGGCGCGGCTCGGCGGGGGCGCGCTCGATCTCCTGATCAACGACTGCTGCTACCAGGAGATCAAGCGGCTGAAGGCCGCCGGGACGCCGTCCGACGACCCGTATTACACCCTCCTGAAGGACGCGCGTCGGCGCCTCGCGTTCGCCCGTCGGGACGAGCTGGACGCCATCCTGCGGGACATCGTCCGCCACTACGTCGTGGAGATCCACGGCCACTTCGACCCGAAGATCTACGCCCGGGCGACCCAGCTGCTCCCGTCGATCTTCGCCCTCCTCCTCAAGGGGCAGGACCCCGCCAAGCTCTTCAAGGGCGGCGTGCGGGCCGGGCTCAAGCAGGGCATCCGCGCGGGCCTCGGGGCGGCGCTCTCGGAGGGGCCGGATCTCGCCGACAGGATCGTCGTTTCGGGGGAGGTGGAGACCTTCCGCACCCTGGTCACGAAGGGGACGTGCGTCCTCGTGCCGACGCACCTGAGCAACCTCGACTCGCCGGTCGTGGGCTTCGCGCTGCACGCCGCGGGGCTGCCGCCGATGATCTACGGCGCGGGGATCAACCTGTTCACCAACGGGATCCTCTCCTACTTCATGGACCACCTCGGCGCCTACCGCGTCGACCGGCTCAAGAAGGCCGTCCTCTACAAGGAGGTCCTCAAGGAGTATTCGACCTACGCGATCGCGTCCCGGTGGCACTCCCTCTTCTTCCCCGGCGGCACCCGCTCCCGCAGCGGGCGGGTCGAGGCGAAGCTCAAGAAGGGACTCATGGGGACGGCGCTGGCCGCCTACCAGGGCCGGCTCGCCGAGGGCGCCCCCCAGGAGCGGGTGTTCTTCATCCCCTGCACGCTCAACTACCACCTCGTGCTGGAGGCCGAGACCCTCATCGACGACGCCCTGCAGGAGTCCGGCAAGTCGCGCTACATCATCCTCGACGACGAGTTCAGCAAGGGCTCGCGGCTGGCTGATTACGTGCGGAACATGCTGGCCCTCGACAACCCGATCGAGGTCGTCTTCGGGGCTCCCCTGGACCCCTTCGGGAACCCCGTGAACGCCGACGGCGACTCCGTGGACCCGCGCGGTCGCACGTTCGACCCGCGGGGGTACGTCATGGAGGACGGCGTGGTCCTGAAGGACGACCAGCGGGACCGCGAGTACACCGGTCGCCTCGCGCGGTCGATCGCCGCGGGACTCCGCCGCGACACCATCCTCTTCGACACCCACGTGCTGTGCGCGGCGATGCTGCGGCGGCTCGAGGCGCGGCACCCGGACCTGGACCTCTACCGTCGGTTGCTGCTGCCCCTGGACGAGCGACGCATCCGGTTCGAGGAGGTGGACGCGGAGCTCGAGCACCTGCTCGCGGCCCTGCGGGGGCTGGCGGGGCGCGGCGAGGTGCGGCTGGGGAGCGTGGTGGCGGAGGGCAGCGCGGAGGAGGTCCGCCTCTCCGGGGGTCGTCACCTCGCTCGGTACCACGCCCGCAAGGCGATCCAGCGCGACGGCGCGGGCCTCTGCCTGGGGGACCCGCGGCTGGCGCTCTACTACGCGAACCGGCTGCACGGCCACGAGCTGCCGGATCCGCTGCCCCGGGGCGCGGGCCTGCTGGGGACGCCGTCATGAGCGTCAAGGCGGCGATCGTCGGGGCGGGCGCCTGGGGTACGACCCTGGCGTGGATGTTCGGGCGCGACGGCGGCGAGGTCCGCATCTGGACGTCGAACGTCGACAAGGCGAAGGCCGTCAATACGAAGCACCGCTCCCCCGCGGTGCCGACGCTGCAGCTCCCGGACGGGGTGCGCGCGGTCACCTCGCTGGACGAGGCGCTGGAGTCGAGGCTGGTGGTGCTCGCCTGCCAGCCCAGCTGGATCCGCATCCTGCTGCGCAAGCACTCGGGGTCGTTCCGGCCGGACCACCGCGTCATCCACGCGGTGAAGGGCTTCGAGGCGCGCGGTCGCACGATCGCGCAGGTGGTCGAGGAGGAGACGTGCGTCCTCCGGACCGGCGCCCTGGCGGGGCCCGTGGTGCCTCGGGATCTGTGGGGCGGCGGGGACACCGCGGCCGTCGTCGGGAGCGCCTACCAGTCCGTCATCGACGAAGTCACCGAGAAGCTCGTGGGCGAGCACCTGCGGGTCTACGGCACGCGGGATCGTCTCGGGGTGGAGATCGCGGGCGCGATGCGTACGCCGGTGGCGCTGGCCGCGGGCATGCTCGGGGCGGCCGGGCGACGTCCTGCGCTCGCGGCGGTGATGCTGACGCGGGCGATCGCCGAGGGGGCCCGCTTGGCGGCGGCGCTCGGGGGGGACGGGGCCACGATGTCCGGGCTGAGCGGGATCGGGGACTGGATGGTGACCTGCCACGACCCGGACGATCCGCTGATGCAGGCCGGGCGTCGCCTCGCGCTGGGCGTGCCCCTCGAGTACGGGGAGGCCGAGGCGCGGGTGCGGACGCTGCTGACGCTGGCCCAGGAGCGCGGCGTGGACATGCCGATCACCGAGTCCGTGGGCGCGGTCCTGGACGGCAGCTCGGTCCGCGAAGCGCTGGCCGACGTCATGACCCGCGAGTCCCGCCCCGAGACCGAATGATCTCGAAGCGGTTCGACAGCCTCCGGCCGAAGGAGATCGCGCTGCTCGAGGTCGCCCTCGACGGCGACGACGTGCTCGTGAAGGGGCTGCACACCAAGGACGTGACCGGGCACCGCGGGGGCTGCCTGCCGTTCGTGGGCTTGGCCGTCGCCGCGATCCTCGCGACCGTCCTGCACGTGGAGGTGCCCGGCTTCCCCTGGCGCGGCGCCGCCCTGGGGCTCGCGCTCGCTTCGCTCTTCCACATGATCCGCGCGTTCATCTACGCGCGGCTGTCCAAGAAGCTGCTCGCGAAGGACACCGGCTGGCTCGCCCTCGGGTGGACGAAGCAGCACCTCGTCTACCGATCGTTCGAAGAGAACCTCTTCGTGCCGTGGTCCGAGATCGAGAAGCTCGATCTGGTCGGCGAAGACGCCCCCCGCGCCCTCCAGGGCACGCTCTGGGTCCACCTCCAGGACAAGAAGAAGGTCCTCATCGCCTCCTTCGACGGCGCCCTCGCGGGCCGCTCGATGGCGGACTGGGCGAAGGACATGGAGAAGGCCCTCAAGCGGGCGGGGTAGCGGCCCCGCAGGGCGGCGTCCTGGCCGGACACCGTCAATCGAGCACTCTTGTCCCGCACAGGACGTCCGGGGCGTCCCCAGCGAGCCTATGTGGGATTCACGTCCCGAATCGTTCCGCCGGAGATGCAGGCCTACGCGAGATCATGAATCGCTCACGTGGATCGGTTAGCGTTCCCGGGTAAGCCCGGGGGGCAGGAGCTCGATTCTTTGGAGACGGATTTCGACCGTCGCTGCCGTCAGGTGTTCAGGGCCGTTTCCAGCTTGCCTCCAGAGGAACGTCTCGAACGACTGACTGCGCTGTGCGGTGGCGACGCGACGCTCGAGACCGCGGTGCGGTCGCTGGTCTTGGAGAACGCGGCGGGCCTCGACGAGACGATCGACCTCTCGCAGGATGGATCGTCCGTGGAGACGATCCCGCGCGCCTCGACGCAGGAGCAGGGACCCCTGGGCCGCTACGTCGATCTGGGGTTGCTCGGGCGCGGGGGCATGGGCGAGGTCCATCGGGTCCTGGACCCCGATCTCAACCGCACGATGGCGATGAAGATCTGCCATCGGGAGTTGTTGGACCGTCCGCGGGCGCTGGCTCGCTTCGTCGAGGAGGCCCAGTGCGCGGCCCAGCTCCAGCACCCCGGGATCGTCCCGGTCCACGAGATCGGCGAGCTGCCCGACGGACGGACCTACTTCACGATGCAGGAGGTCGAGGGGCGTACCTTCGACGATGTGATCCGGGAGGTTCACGAAGCGAGCTCGAACGGTCGGTGGGGGGGCGGGCCCGGCGGCTGGACCTTCCGCAGACTCGTGGATGCCTACGCGAAGATCTGTGACGCCGTCGCGTACGCCCACGAGCGCGGCGTCGTGCACCGCGACCTGAAGCCCGACAACGTCATGCTGGGTCGACACGGCACCGTCATGGTCGTGGACTGGGGCCTGGCCAAGGTCTCGGGGCAGCGGGACTGGGCGGCCGAGTCGGGCGAGCTGGAGAGCGTGGTCACGGACCGATCCCGGAGCGACGCGCTGGCCACTCACATGGGCGCCGTCGCGGGCACTCCCGCGTACATGTCTCCCGAACAGGCCCGGGGAGAGATCGACCGGATCGACGCCCGCAGCGACGTGTACTCCCTGGGCGCGATGCTCTACGAGCTCCTGAACGGGCGACCCCCGTACGAAGGCGACAGCGCCCGCGCCGTCCTCCGCATGGTCCTCTCCGGCCCTCCCGAGACGACTCCTCCTCCCGGCGACGGAGACGGCCCGCCCAGCTTCGGGTTCGGCCCGGCCGGGCACGGTGCCCGGAGCTCGGCCCCGCACGGCCCCCCGGTGCCGACGGCGCTGCGAGAGGTCTGTGCGCAGGCCATGGCCCGCGAGGCGGACGCTCGCTTCGCGACGGCGGCGAGCCTCGCGGAGGCGGTGACGTCCTGGTTGGATGGGGCTCGGCGACGCGAACAGGCCCTCGGGGTGGTCGAGTCCGCGCAAGCGCTGCGTCCGCAGATCGACGCGCTCAAGAGGGAGGCGGCGGCGCTGCGGTCCGAGGCGGCGGGGCTGCTGGAGGACATCCAGACGTGGGAGAGCGAGGACCTCAAGGCCACGGGGTGGGCCTTGGAGGACGAGGCGACCGCCCTCGACCGGAAGGCCGACCTCAAGAGCCTCGAGCTCGACCACCTCCTCAACGCGTCGTTCAGCTACGTGCCGATGCTTCCCGAGGCGCACTCGGAGCTGGCCCTGCGCCGCCGGGCCGAGCACGCGCACGCCGAGCTCGCCCGGGACAACGCCGGGGCCCTTCGCGCCGAGGCTCTGCTGCGCAGCCACGTGCTCGCCCTCCCGGCCGATCACGCGACCCGAGCCGAGCTGACCGCGTACCTGAAGGGGGACGGCGCCCTCACCCTCGTCACGGACCCGCCCGGCGCCGAGGTCCTGCTCCACCGCTTCGAGCTGCACCGCAGGCGGCTCGTCCCTCGCTTCGTCGCGTCGCTGGGGCGGACGCCGCTCCGGTCGGTGACCCTGGAGATGGGCAGCTACCTGTGCCTGCTGCGACACCCCGACCGGGCCGAAGTGCGGTACCCCGTGCACATCGCGCGCGGCGCGCACTGGGACGGGGTGCCGCCGGGGGCCGTCGAACCCGCTCCCGTACACCTGCCCGGGTCCGACGAGCTCGAGCCGCACGACTGCTACGTGCCGCCCGGGTGGTTCACGGCCGGGGGCGATCCCTGGGCCCTCGAGGGGCTGCCGAAGCGGCGCCTCTGGTGCGACGGGTTCGTGATGAAGCGCTTCGTGGTCACGAACGGGGAGTACATCCGCTTCCTGGACGACCTCGTCGGCCAGGGGCGAGAGGACGATGCCCTGAACCGGGCCCCTCGGGTCGGCACGGCGAGAGCCGCGGACGACCACACGGTGATCTACGGGCGGGACGCCCACGGGCGGTTCGTGCTGCAGCCGGACGCCGAAGGTCACGAGTGGCTGCCCGACTACCCGGTGCTCATGATCGACTCCCACTGCGCCGAGGCGTACGCCCGGTGGTCGAGGGAGCGCACCGGCCTGCCGTGGCGGCTCCCCGGGAGCCTGGAGTGGGAGAAGGCGTCGCGCGGCGTCGATGGGCGGTTCCACCCCTGGGGGGACGGCTTCGATCCGTCCTGGTGCTGCATGAAGGAGAGCCAGGAGGGCGGCAGTCTGCCGGTCGTCGTCGACAGCTTCCCGGTCGACGAGAGCGTCTACGGCGTGCGGGGGCTGGCGGGGAACGTCCACGACTGGTGCGCGGAGCGATTCGTCCCCGAAGGCGCGCCGGTCGAGGGCGCACGCGTGGTGGCTCCGGTGCCCGAGGACGATCCCGGTCCTTGGCCGGTCGGCCTGCGACGGACGTTCCGCGGGGGGATGTGGAGCGGGGCGTTCCGAGTCCCCCGGGGAGCGAGCCGTCGAGGCGCGCTGTCGCGGAACCGGCAAGCCTTCTACGGCTTCCGACTCACCCGCTCGCTCCCCCCCGGTTGAGCGATCGCAGGTCGCCCGCGCGAGGCCGCCTTGGGGGCTGGGGGGCGTTCCAGCAACGCATGCAGCAGGCCGGTTCTCTGGGCGGTCGTCCCGCCGTCAGGGAGGGCCGCCCGAGAGCGTCGCCAGGCCCTCGTCGCACTCGATGCGCCCGTCGAACAGGACGGCCGCGAGCGCCTCGCATCGGTCGGCGCGGGTCGCTCCCGGGACCTCCACGGGGACCGGCGTGCCCGCGCGATCCTCTCCGGGATCGCCGCCCAGGACGAACTGCGGCGCGGCGAGGAACACGGCGCACGCCCGCCTCAGCTGTTCGTCGGCGCCCGGCCCCACCTGCGCGTCCAGATCGGCGTCCATCCAGCGCGCGAGCACCACCCGCTCGTTCGCGTCCTCGAGCCGCGGGTCTGCGTGCAGGCGGTCCTTGAGCGACGCGACCGCGTCCCCCAGGGTGGCCCCCGCGGCGTCCGCCTCCGCCACCAGCTGCTCGATGAAGTCGGGGGACGGGGGCTCCGGGGGACCACAGCCCGCGTCGGACGCGGCGCAGAGGTCGACGCAGACCTCCGACCACCCCCCGGACGGCGCGCAGCAGCTCGGCATCTGCTCGCAGACCTGCGCCTCGCAGGGGCAGTCGGGGCACCCCCAGTCGGCGTTCGTGGCGCAGCCCCAGTCGTGGGGGACCGTGTCGCGGCACGTCGCGAAGGCCGCCTCCCAGGCGAGCAGCGTCTGCATCGCCACGGCCCGGAACCCCGGCAGCGCGTCCTTGAGGTGCACGCCCAGGACCTCGTGCAGCCGGACCATCCCGCCCTGGCCCCCGTCGGGGTGACCGTGGAACTCGATCGGCGGGTCCCAGCCCATCGCCGAGTAGAGGCTGCGCACGAGGACGCGCCCGTCGAGGCGGTGGAGGGTGTCGCCGAAGGAGTTGCCCCGCTCGTCCACGGCTTCCCTCTCGACGGACCAGGGGTCGAACAGCCGCGGCAAGGCGTACGGAGACTCGCCCTCTTCGGCGACGACGGCGGCCGGCTCGTGGCTGAAGAGGGGGTGCTCGGTGACGGCCGTGAGCAGCTCGGAGAAGCGGAGGTCCGAGGCGAGGAGTCGATCGGTGAGGGAGGCGAGGACGTCGCGCTGCTCGCGGTTGCGGGCGAAGCCGTGGTCGAGCGTGAGTCGGGAGCCGAAGGCCTGGGCCCACACCCGGTCGGCGAGGTTGGCGGCCGTCAGGTACGCGAACGCCTCCGCGCCGTCCACCGCCCCGTCCGCCCCGGGGGTGTGGGCGCCGCGCGCACGGAGCGCGTCGAAGCCCGCGCGCAGGTGCCGCTCCAGGTCCCAGATGGACGCCGCCGCGTCCTCGGCCGTGACGAACCAGGCGCCCTCGGCCACGAGGTCGTCCTTCAGCGCGTCCGGGTTGAGCATGCGACCGCAGTCGGGGGCCGAGATGCCCCAGGGCTGGACGAGCAGGGGGTCGGGGCAGGCGCCTGCGTCGTTGCACAGGTCCACGCAGCCCTCGTGCCAGGACCCGTCGCAGCAGCCGGGGTCGGCGTCGCAGACCTCGACCTCGCAGTCGCAGCCGTAGCAGCCGGGCTCCTCCGTGGGCCAGCAGCCCCGGTCCGGCAGGGGCTCGTACAGGTCGACCTCCACGGTGAACCCGTACTCGGCGAGCACGCCGAGGCGGCGGAAGAACGGCCACAGCTCGTCGGGGTCGACGCCGCCGTCCGCCCCGTACACTGCGCGCTCGAGCAGGCCCGGCAGCTCCCAGGTCCGGTCGGTCGCGGGATCGTCCGAGCCGGTCGTCGAGAAGGCGGAGTTGTGACAGGGCAGGCAGTCGAGCTGACGGCCGACGTACATCTCGCCGAACGTCTCCCCGCTGCGCTGGCGGTAGGAGAGCTCCTCCCCGAGCGTCTGGGCGTTGCCCTGCCTCGAGAACATCGTGATCAGCCGCCCGCGCAGCAGGGGGGTCACGTCGTCCAGCAGCAGCGAGCTCGCGGCGAGGTCGGCGATGCGCCAGGGCCCGTCGATCCCGTCCTCCGCGCCCGGCTGGTCGCGGGGATCGTGGTCGCGCACGAACTCGGCGAGGAGGGTCGAGTCGGCCGCCGTCGTCGGTACCCCGTTGCAGTGACGTGAGCCGTTTCCGCCCACGCGGGGGACGGCCAGGAGGTCCAGGACCGTCGCCCGCCAGTGGTCGACGGCCTCCGGCGCCCGGGCCATCTCTCGCGCCACCGTCGAGCGGTCCGTGGCGCGCACGAGGTCCAGGAGCACCTCCACCTCGTGGATCGACTGGGGGTGCCGCCCCCACAGGAACAGGATCGCGCGGTGCGTCCACGCCTCGTCGCCCGCGTCGACCACGGGGCTGTACGTCGGGTCGGGGACCTCGAGCTCCTCGCACGCGCCCCCGACGAGGCCGATCGCCGCTCCGCAGAACACCGCCGCCGCCGCCACCGATCGCGGCCACCGACCGCCTCCGCCGCTCACGTCGGCCTCCCCCAGAGCCGCTCTCGGAGCGCCATCGCGGCGTCGAGCCCGGTCTCGCCCCCCCGCAGCTCGCCCACGGCGAAGGCCTCGGGGGAGAAGGGCCAGATGCCCTGGGCCTGGAGCATGCCCGCCCGAAACTCCGCGGGCGTCACCCAGTCGGTGGCCACGCCGTCCTCGCCGATGGCGCCCACCACCCCCGCTTGATCGGGCCCGATCGGACCGCCGAGGAGGACCTGCACGTAGCCGCCGGGCCAGTGGTCGAGCCCGTCCTCGCCTTCCTTGTAGGGGGTGCGTCCGAACTCCGTGCTCACCACGACCAGGTGGCGGTCCAGGTCCAGCTTGTCGGGGTCGCCCTCGCCGGGCTCGTTGATGCGCCGCACCAGCCTGCGCATCGCGTGCGTCAGGTTGCGCCCGCCCTCCGCGACGTGGCGGTTGTGAGTGTCGTAGGCGAGGCCGCCGGAGGCCCCCTCGAGGCCGCCGTCGATCGACGTGACCCAGCGGGCGGGGGTGGTCGGGTGGGTGAGCAGCCGGGTCGCCACCGCGAGGCCGTGCTCGGTGTCGTCGAGGTCGTTGTCGTAGCCGCAGGCTTCTCCCGGGCGGGTGCCGAGCAGGGCCTCGGGGAACAGATCCGTGAGTTCCGGGCTGCCCGCCATCGATCGTCGGGCGAACTCGAAGTCCTCGAAGGCCGGCGCGCGCACGGTCCCGTCCCGACCGGGGGTGGTCAGCCGCCGTCGTTGGATCGCGGTGTAGTGGTCGACCGCGCGGTCGTAGCGGGCGAGGTCTCCGGGCACCTGAGTCCGTCCGAGCTGGGTCGCGAGGCGGTCCATGAACCGCAGGCTCAGCTCGAGCGGGCGCGCGACCCCGGGGTGCAGCCCGAGCGCGGTGCCCACGTCGGCGCTGAACGCGTCCAGGTCGAAGAGCCCCGGATAGAGGACGTAGGCGTGGGGTGGTACCCGCGGGCTGCGCTCTTGGTGGAAGCGCTGCACGTGGGTCCCCGTCGACGCCATGCGGGGCGAGCCGAACCGGTGGCCGCAGAGCGACAGGGGGATGGCGGTCTCGTGGGGCGCCTGGCTGTGGCGCATGACGACGACCCGCATGCGCGCGAGCAGGTCCGGCCGCTCGCGCAGGGCGAGCACGAAGGGCCCGAGGTGCACGGTGCGCCCCGCGCTGTCGGCGGCGAAGGGTTGCAGGAGCTCTTGGGCGCCGCCGCCGCAGGCCGCGAACATCTCGGGGACCGTCGGCTCCTCGCCGTACGGCTCCTGGTAGGTCCACCACATCGAGCCCGCGCGGGGTCCCCCGGCGGCGGGGTCGCCGAACTCGGGCACGACGTAGAAGGAGTCCCAGGGGTTCACGCCGCCGGTGAGGAACAGCTCGAGGACCCCCTCGGGTCGGGCCGCGGCGGGCAGCAGGCCCTCGAGCGCGCCCGCGGGCGCGGCTCCCCACGGTTCGGGGCCGGCTCCCCCCGTCGCCACCGGTCCGACGGCTTCGCCCTCGGACGGGCAGCCGGACAGCAGTCCGCCGCCCAGGCCGATCCCGAGGCCCGCGCGCGTCGCTCGCGTGAGGAATCGCCGCCGCGACGTGCGCCGGGGGCTCACCTGCCGGTCACCATCGTGCCGGTCACCATCGTTCGGCGGCGTTCGGAGCGCATGCGGGGATGCTACCCGCCTTGGGGGGTCACCTCGGCGGTTCGCGGCGCCGGCGGGTGCTCAGCAGCATGACCGCGAACGGCAGCACGGACAGGGTGCTCCGGCCGAGGCACGCGGCCGTCTCGCTGCGGCGGTGTCGACGGGCCCAGTCGCGCCAGCCGCGCGGGTCCTCTTCGGAGCCCGTGGGGCTGCGTCGCAGGGGAGGGGGAGCAAAGGCGCTGGGCACGCAGGTGCGCAGGGCTTGGGCGACGTAGTCGGCGGTGGAGGTGCCGTCGTCGTGCCGCTCGAGCGCGGCGAGGAGGGCGGGGATCGCGTCCTCCATGGGGCGGTCGCGGAAGTACAGCGCGATGCGTCCGTCCTGCGTGGTGCCCGACTCGAGCAGGCGCAGGAGGGCGTGGTCGGCCGAGCGCCCGTGCGAAAACAAGGAGGTGATCGCGCGCGCCGCGGACTCTCGATCCGGGGACGAGGCGGTCGCCAAGAGCTGGGGGATGGGCATCGGCGCGAAGGCCGGGGCCACGGGAGGGGTGGAGTCGGGGAGGGACGGCTCGCTCGCGAACACTACCCCCGGCGCCGTGGCGGCGACGAAGGCGAGTGAGAGGCAGAAGACTCGAAGAGCGAACATGGGTCCTGATCCAGTAGACCGGATCGGAGCACGTTTGTTCCAGGAATCTTTGCGGACCGTCCCCCCCGAACCTATGGCGCGCGTCAGGCGGCGCTGTCGTCGTCGTCCGCGGCGGCGGTGTCGTCGTCGTCCGGCGGGACCTCGGGGCAGCCGACGAGCGAGGCGACGGTCGCGAACGAGGTCATGAGGAGGAGGAGGCGGAGGAGGCGGGTGGTCTTGGTCATGATGACTCCAGGGTCGTGGCCGGCGCAGTGAGCGAGACCGCCGCCGACCGAGTCCGCACGCGCGGCTCGAAGGAGAAACGGGCGGGCCGCGGAAACATCGAGGCTTTTCTTCGGGCGGTGTCGATGGAGTACCCGCCGTAGCGGTCGCTCGCTCCCTCGGCTTTACTGCCTACGCCGTGAATTGGAGTCATGAGACGGAGATGCACGACCGCAGGTCGCCCGTAGGGCGGCGTCCAGGACGGACGCCGTGAATCGCGCCCTCCCCCTCGCCGACCCGGCGGACCCGAACCTCCCCGTCGTGATCGAGCGCAACTTGAAGCGCGCGCGGATCCCGGCGGAGTGGCAGTCCACCGTCGAGCGCCTGAGCACCGGCGAGATGAAGCCGAAGATGCTCGTGTGCTGCGGGAGCGGCTGCAACCCCTGCGTGCAGGACATCCTGCGCTGCGCGGCGAACACCCTGCGCGACCTCGAAGCGGGAGACGTCGCGCCCGCGCCCTCCGGGCTTCGCGAGCGGGCCAAGGCCCGGGCCGGTCGCGCCGCGAAGGGCTTGCTGGCGCGCGCCAAGGGTCGCCTCAAGGGCTGAACCGGTAGCCTCCTGCCCGTGGCGGACCATGGGACGATCGCGGGGCGGGACGACCGCTTCCTCTACCTGCACAAACCGGCGGGGATCCACGTCTTTCCCCCTCACGCGGACCCCGACGGCGACTGCCTGCTCCGCCGGCTCATCGAGGACGCGCCCGAGCAGCGCGACGTCACCCCCGATCCCGCCTTCGCGGGGGGCATCCTCCACCGCCTGGATCGCCACACGTCGGGCCTGGTGATCGCCGCCCGCACCCCCGAGGCGCTGACCGAGGGGCGCGCCCGGTTCGCGACCCACACGCTGGAGAAGGTCTATCGCTTCCGCACCGCGGCGCGGCCCGCGTGGACGGAGAACCGCTGCGCGGCGCTCCTGGCGCACGATCGACGCCGAAAGTCCAAGATGGTGTGGCAGCGAGGGCGGAGCACGCCGCACCGAGGCAAGTGGTACCCGGCCGAGACGTCGTTCCGTCGCCTCGGGGACGGCCTCTGGGAGGCGCGGATGAAGACGGGCGTGACCCACCAGATCCGAGTCCACGCCGCCGCGGTGGGCCTCGCCCTCCTGGGGGACCGCCTCTACGGCGCCGCGCCGCACCCGGACGACCGCTACTTCCTCCACCACCGCGGCATCCCGGGGTGGGACGGCGCCCCGCTCCTCGACGCCCCCTGGGCGGTGTCCCCGTGATCCGGGGCGGCACCGCGGGGGCGATCGTGAGGCTGGGGACCCCCGCCGCGGCCGACGAGCCCCACCCCCTCGCCGAGGAGGCGGCCGCCAAGGGCGCCCTGCGCAAGGCCGGGCTGGCCGGAGGGCGCGGCGCGGACCGCCTGAACAGCCGCCGCCGGCGCTTCCTCCAGGACCTGATCTGGGCGGGCCGGCGTCACGCCGCGCTGCTCGAGCGCCTGGGCCGGCTCGCCGGCGTCGAGCCCTCCGCCTCCGACGCGGCCCACGCCTCGTCGCGCTGGCTGGGTCTCCTCGTCTTCCACGGCGGCCTGCCGCTCCCCTCGGCGGCCGCCGCGTGGGGCGACCGCGACCCCCTCGACTGGGACGTCTTCGCGGACCCGGCTCACGCCCTCACCGGGTGGGTGCTCGCCGAAGAACCGACCGACGTCGCCGTGTTGGCCACGTGCTGCTCGCTGCCCGAGTCCTTCGCCCGTCGCCTCCTGGACGACCACCGCGGGGGGGTCGGCGCGGGGCGTGTGCTGGACGCGGACCGCGAGGCGCTCGACCTCCTCGGCGACCTGGCCGAGCCCGTCCTCCTGGCTCGGGCGCTGAAGCAGCGGGCGCCCCTCACGCTGCGGGTCAACACCCTGCGCGCCGACCGCGAAGCCGCCCTGGCCGCGCTGGCCGACGAGGGGATCGAGGCGCGCCCCGCCCGGTGGACGGACACGGGGCTCCTGGTGGAGGGGCCTCGGCGCAACATCCAGGACACTGCGACCGTGCGGAGCGGCCTGGTGGAGGTGCAGGACGAGGGCTCGGTGCTGCTCGTCGACCTGCTCGATCCGCGGCCCGGAGAGACCGTGCTGGACGCCTGCGCGGGGGCGGGCGGCAAGACCTTGGCCATCGCGGCGCGCATGGGCGGCGAGGGCGAGCTCCTGGCCCTGGACACCCGCCCGGCGGCGCTCCGAGAGCTGGAGAAGCGGGCCCGTCGCGCCGGGGTCACCGTCCGATCCGTGCCGGTGAAGGGCGGGGCGCTCCCCAAGCGGGTGCGCGGGCTCGCCGGGCGCGTCGATCGCGTGCTCCTCGACGTGCCGTGCAGCGGCTCGGGCTCCGTCCGTCGCCGCCCCGTCGGCGCCAAGGTCTCGGATCGCGACGTGACGTCGTCGGCCCGCCTCCAGAGCGAGCTGCTGCGGCGTCACGCCCCGCTGGTGTGTCCCGGCGGCCTCCTCGTGTACGCGACCTGTTCGGTCTTCCGCGCCGAGAACGACGACGTGGTGAGGGCGTTCCTCGCGTCTCCGGCGGGCGCGGACTTCGAGCCCGCGCCCGTGGCGGACCTCCTCGGCGCCGCGCGGGCGGAGCAGCTCGGCGCGGGCGACGTCCTCCGGCTCCTGCCCCACCGCCACGGCACGGACGGTTTCTTCGGGGCCGCCCTGCGTCGACGGAACTCCGAGCCCGCCCCGGGTGTCGACCCCTGAACTCGCGTAACCTCGCCGGTCCCCCGGAGTCGCATGTCCCGTCTGTCCCTCGTCGCCCTCGCCGCGCTCCTGCTCCCCTCCGTGGCCTCCGCGGACGACGACGCCGTGCTGGAGGCGCTGACGGCCGAGCTCGAGCGCGCCCGGGCGCTGCTGGAGCAGCTCGAGCCCGCCCCCTACTTCATCTCGATCCAGGCGATCGAGCAGGAGCGGGTGGGCATCGTGGGCGAAGAGGGCGGCCTGCAGGGCTGGAGCCCGAGCCGCGGCCGCTGGGTCCACGCCGACGTGCGCCTCGGGTCCCCGGAGCTCGACTCGACCCACGCCCTGCGCGACGGCTCCTACGACGAAGGCGGCACCGGCGGCCGTCCCCTGCCCTTGGGCGACGACCCCGCCGTCCTCGCCCTCGCGGTGTGGGAGGAGATCGACGCCGTGTACCGCGACGCCGTCGACCGCATGGAGCGCGTCGAGGCGGACCGGCAGGTCCTCGTGGAGGAGGAGACCTTCTTCGACCTCGCGCCGGTGGAGGTCGTGGAGGCCGTGGAGGACGTCCCCGGGCTGGACGTGGACGTCGCCGCTTGGGAGGCCGCCATTCGAGGTGCGTCGGCCGTGTTCGCCGAGTCGCAGGTCGCGATCGATCCCTCGGTCTCCCTCTCCGTGGAGCGGGACACGCGCTGGTTCGTCTCCACCGAGGGCGCGCGCCAACGCACGACCGCGAGGCGGGCCCGGGTGGACATCTCCGCCGACACCGTGGCCGACGACGGGTCTTGGTTGAGCGTGCACGAGGCGTTCGACGCCGAGAGCCCGGCGGGGCTGCCGTCCCCCGCGGCGCTCGCGGCCGCCGTGCGCGACACCGTGGCCGAGCTCGACCTGCTCCGGGGTGCGCCGGAGGAGGAGCCTTACGTCGGCCCCGCGATCCTCAGCGGCCGCGCCGCGGCGGTCTTCTTCCACGAGATCTTCGGGCACCGCGTCGAGGGCCATCGGCTCAAGCAGGTGACCGACGCGCAGACCTTCCGCAACCGGGTCGGTCAGGAGATCCTGCCCCCGTTCCTGTCCGTACACGACGACCCGACGCTGGCCGCGTACGCCGATCAGGACCTGCGCGGTCACTACTCGTTCGACGACCAGGGCGTGCGCGCCGAGCGGGTCCCGCTCGTGGAGGACGGCGTCCTGGCCGGGTTCCTCCAGAGTCGGTCCACGGTGGGGGAGGGCGCCCGCAGCAACGCCCACGGCCGTCGCCAGCCCGGCCTCGATCCGGTCGCTCGCCAGGGCAACCTCATCGTCACCGCCGCCGAGACGGTCTCCGACGACGAGCTCCGCGCGCGGCTGATCGCCCGGACGAAGGCCGCGAGCCTGCCCTACGGGCTGATCATCGAGGACATCGAGGGCGGGTTCACGTTCACCGACCGGGACATCCCCAACGCGTTCCAGATCGACGTGCGGGTCGCCCGTCGGGTGTTCGTCGACGGCCGCCCGGACGAGCTCGTGCGAGGCATCGACCTCATCGGCACGCCCCTCGCCACCTTCGCCATGATCGAAGCGGCGGGGCCCACCCCCGGGGTGTTCAACGGCACCTGCGGCGCGGAGTCGGGCTGGGTCCCCGTGTCGGCGGCGGCTCCGGCCCTGCTGATCCGTGAGATCGAGACCCAGCGCAAGGGCAAGGCGCAGGACCTGCCGCCCCTGCTCGCGCCTCCCTCGGGCGAGGCGAGCGCCCCCTCCGTCGAGGGCGGCGACCTGCTGCTGGCGGTGCTCGAGGCCGAGGCCGATCGGGCGCTGGCGGACCTTCGGCCCGAGGGGGCGCCGCCGCCCACGCGGGTGGTGATGCGCGCCCGCGACCACGACATGTTCACGGTGCGGGCGGACTTCGGGGTCCTGTCGAGCGAGGGCGGACGGCGGTCGCGACCCACCGACGTGGAGGTGGTGATCGGGGACGACCGCCTGAACTCGAGCCGGTTCGAGCCCGCCGCCGGGATCCCGCTGCCGTCGTCGATCCAGCGCCCCCGTCTGGTGATCGACGACGTCCCCGCGGCCCTCGCCCGGGACCTCTGGATCTCCACCGACGCGGGCTACAAGATCGCGCTCCAGCGGTACCTCCTCAAGGCGTCGGCGTACCGCGACTCCGACTGGGACGAGCTCGTCCCCGACTGGTCGCCCGCGCCCCCCGTGGTGCACCTGGACCCCCGCCCGCTCGTGACCGTCGACCGCGACCGGCTGCGGGCCCTCACCGTCGCCGCCTCGGCGCGCCTGCGCGGCATCCCGGGCCTCCGCTCCGGTCGGGTGGTCGCCGGGGCCGACCACGGCCGCGAGTACCTCGTCTCCACCGAGGGCCACCGCGTCGTCCAGTCCGACGGGATGGTCGCCGTGTACGCCTTCGCGGACGCCGTGGACGACGCCGGCCTGCGCTACTTCGACCGCCTCCAGTGGGTGGCGGCCACGCTGGACGACCTGCCCTCCACCGAGGAGATCGCGGACGCCGTGGAGGCCCTCGGCCGCACCGTCGCGGCCCGGATGGACGGGGCTGCGGTGGCCTTCTACGAGGGCCCCGTGCTCTTCGAGGGCGAGGCCGCCTCGGACCTGTTCCGGTACCTCGTGCCCGCCGAGGTGCGGGGGACGCCGCCCACGCCCGAGGGCGACGGCGACTACCAGAACCGCATGAAGGACTTCGCCCGGGTCGGGCGTCGCCTGCTCCCGCGCGGCTGGACCGTCGAGGACGATCCCACGACCGTCCCGGCGGGCCTCCCGGGCGGGTACGCGTACGACCGCGAGGGCGTCGCCGCGCGCCGCGTGAAGCTCGTGGACGACGGCTACGTGCGCGACCTGGCCATGAGCCGGGTCCCCCGGGCCGACCTCCGCGAGAGCACCGGGCACGCCCGCGGGCGCATCCACCGGGCGCTCTCGGCGCGGCTCGTGAACTGGACCGTGCAGCCGTCGGGGATGAAGCCCGCCCGCGCGGTCCACCGGCAGGCGGACATCCTCGCGCGTCGGGCCCGCCTCGACCGGGTGCTCGTGGTGCGGCGACTCGAGCAGGGCAGAGACGGCAGATTGCCGCGCCCCACCCACGCGGTGTGGCGGCTCCAGGACGGGACGGAGATCCCGGTCTCGCTCATGGAGTTCGAGGGCGTCGATCGCCGCACCCTGCGCGCCATCGTGGCCGTCGCCGGTCCGCTGCAGACCCGGGCCTACCTCGCGCCCACGAGCCGCTACGACCGCGCCGGCACCGTCGCCGGGCTGCCCACGGTGCTGCGGGCCCCGTCCCTCGTCCTCGTGGAGGAGATGGAGCTCGTCTACCCCGGCAGCGCGGCCGACCCGGCTGCCTTCCCCCCGCCGGAGATCGAGTGACGGATCGTCTGCGCGCAGTGGTGCCCCGCGGCCTCGAGGCCGTGGCGGCGAAGGAGATCCGCTCCCTCGGCGGAGGCGTCGGCAAGACGCGCTCGGGGCGGGGGGTCGTGTCGTTCGAGGGCCCCACCGACGCCTACCTGCGCGCCAACCTGCACCTCCGCACCGTCGACCGCGTCCTGGTGGTGGTGGGCACGGCGGATGCCCGGTTCGAGCAGGAGCTGCTGGACGCCCTCGCGGCCGCCGAGTGGGAGCGCTGGATCCGCAAGGGGGCGACCGTCGGCGTGTCGAGCTCGGCGCGCGGCTGTCGGCTGTTCCACACGGGCCTGCTCGACGAGATCGTGAGGCGGGCGCTGTCGGCCCGGGGCCTCGGCGACGGCCGCCCCCGGGGAGAGTCCACCGAGGCCCGCGCGCGGGACGACGAAGACCGTGGCGACCGCGCGACCATCGACCTGCGCGGCACCGACGACCGCTGGGAGTTCGCCATCGACACGTCGGGGTCGAGCCTGCACCGTCGCGGGTACCGCAAGGCGGTCGCGAAGGCGCCGCTGCGGGAGACGATCGCGGCGGGGATCCTGCGGGTCGCGGGCTGGAGCGGCGACCGAGACTTCCTCGATCCCATGTGCGGGGCGGGCACCCTCGTGGTGGAGGCGGGCTGGGTGGCCGCGAACCGCGCGCCGGGGCTGTCCCGACGCTTCGCCTTCGAGGACTTCCCCACCCTCGACCGCGCCCGCTGGAGCTCGCTGGTGGAGGACGCGAAGGCCCGCCTCGACTGGAAGGGCCTCCCCGGCCTGGAGGGCTCGGACCGCGCGGGGGGGGCGATCCGAGCGGCCCGCGCCAACGCGAAGCGCGCCGAGCTGACCGGACGGTCGCGGTGGGTGAAGCGCTCGATGGACGATCTGCCCAGGTTCGCGCCCGGGAGCGCGCCCGGCCTGCTCGTGGCGAACCCGCCGTACGGCAAGCGGGTCCGGGCGGACGCCCCCCGCGGGTCCGACAAGGAGCGCGCCGCCTGGGCGCGGTGGGGCGATCTGGTCCGCGCTCGTCGTCCCGGGTGGGCGGCCTGGATGCTCGCGCCCCACCCCGAGCCGGCCGCCGCGGCGGGCGCGCGGGGCCGCGCCGCCTTGACCGTCGTGCACGGCGGCCTCTCCGTCGGCCTGCACCGGATCGCCTGATCCTCTATAAGCGCGCGCATGTCTGTGCTGCGCCTGTGTCTTCTCGCCCTCTCCGTCTCCCTGATCGCCTGCGGCGGCGGCGACGAACCCACCCCTGCGCCCGCGAAGACCGCCGGCAAAGCGGCCGACGGGACCCGGGTAGCGGGGCAGCCGAACCCGTACGTGCCCGTCGTCGCGGCGCCGCTGCAGGCCACCGAGGAGCTCGATCTCGGGGCCGAGGTCGTCCTGCGAGGGGGCGACGAGGTCGTGCTCTCCAGCCTCCTGCAGGGTCCGACGGTCCTGTACTACACGTCCGACGACCGCCGCGGCGGCAACCTCGGGGCGTCGCGGCTCCTGCGGGACGTGATGAAGGGCGCCGACGCCGTGGGCGCCCGCGTCATCGTGCTGTTCGACGAGGGCACGTCCCCCAAGAAGTTCGACACGTGGTTCAAGAAGCGGCGCGTCCCCCTCGCGCCCGCCACGATCGCCCACGACGAGTCCGGCGACTTCGCCGAGGCGAACGACTGGGACCTGCGCACCGTCGCGCTGCTCACGCCCGAGGGCGGCGTCGCGAAGCTCTGGAGGCCGTCGGAGGACCTCTACCAGCGCCTCGGCACCGACGGCTTCTCCGCCGACCTCTTCTTCGCCGCGTGGGCGCCCGTCGACCCCGGCCCCACGCTGGACGCCGCCACCAAGCAGGCGGCCGTCGAGCTCGTGCGGGCCGTGCTCGCCACCGAGTGGGAGGACGGCGCCGAGATTCCGGACGCCCTCATCGACCCCGCCAAGGCCGCGGGCCTCGGGGCCGACGTGAAGCACGGCGCCTGGGTCGAGCTCTTCCTCTGGGGCGAGCTGCAGCACCCCCGGGCGCGGGTCACCGAGGGGACCCTGGGCGAGGCGATCGCGCAGGCCGCGCAGGCCGCGATCGCGGGGGCCGCGGAGCCCGCCACCTGGCGGGAGCGCAAGGACGACGTGATGATCTCCGTCCACGTCGAGGGCGAGGCCACGCCGCTGCCCACCCGCGAGCTCACGCCGCTGTGGTACATGGTCGAGCCCGGCGTGGACGGCCTCATCCACCGCTTCGAGGACTCCGAGGGGATCATGCTCGGCAGCGAGCCGATCACGGACGGGCTGCTCACTCCGCGCGTCCGCAGCCGGAAGAAGAAGCTCCCCAAGATGCTGGGGACCGTGAGCCGCCGCGCCGGGCACGCCGTGACCGCCTGGAAGGACCCCGCGAAGGGCGAGCTGCTCCGGTTCCGCACGACGTCGTTCGGGACGGCCGTCCCCGCGGGGCCGGTGGAGGACATGTTCCGCGGCAACGTCCTGCGCCCCGAGCGCATGGACGAAGCGGCCATCCTCGACACGATCAAGGAGGGCGGGCGCTGGCTCCTGAACACCGTCGGGGACGACGGCAAGTTCGACTACGAGTACTTCCCCAACCGCGACGAGCACGGCAAGGGCTACAACATCGTGCGCCACGCCGGGTCCGTGTACGGCCTCTTCGAGATGTACCACCTGGCCATGGGAGAGCCCACGCTCGCCGACGACCGCGTCCGCTACATCGACGCCGCCGCCCGGGCCCTGGGCTACGTACACGAAGGCCTCGGCGTCCCGAAGGGCGCGCCCGAAGACCGCGTCTGCCTCATCTACAAGGACAGCTGCGAGTCGGGCACCGCGGCCCTCACGCTGCTCACGTTCCTCGCGCGCCCCGACGTGGACACGGTGCCCGAGAACCTGCGCGACGAGGTCTTCCGCCCCGGCGACGACGCCAAGATGGAGGGGCTGGGGCTCGTTCTGCTCGACATGATCGACGGCCGCGGCGCGATCTTCCGGCGCTACCGCGAGTCCCTGGCGGCGGACCGGGTGGGCAAGGAGCCGCTCTACTACCCCGGCGAGGCGATGCTCGCCCTCATGCGCTTCTACGAGAAGACCGGCGACGAGCGGTGGCTCGAGGGCGCGCGCGCCATCGGCGAGCGCCAGCAGAAGCTCTACCTGAAGAAGCGGATGTGGCCGGACCACTGGGTCATGCAGGCCCTCCCGCGGCTTTGGCTGGTCGAGAAGGATGACGACATGGCCGAGGCGTGTTTGGCCATGGCGATGCACTCGATCGGCGAGCAGTACCCCTTCGTCTGGAACCCCTTCCCGGACTACCAAGGGGCTTGGCGACGGCGGGACGACACGCCCCGCACCACCCGAGCGGGCTCGCGCGCGGAGGCCATTCGCGGCGTCATGCACCTCGCCTGGGAGCGGGGAGACGACGCGAGCATGCTCGAGGAGTCCCTCATCGAGCTGAGCCGGCACCTGGCCGAGCAGCAGTACGGCGAGCGCAACTCGTGGTGGACGCCGGTCCCGGAGAAGGTCCGCGGCGCCTACCCCATGGGCATCGTCGACAACCACGTCCGCATCGACAACAACCAGCACGCCCTCGTGGGCATCGCGGGCGCGCTGGAGGCGGTCCGCAAGCGCGCCGGCAAGGCGCCCGCGGAGCACTGATGAGGGCGACGATCGGGCTGCTCGCGGTCCTCCTGATCGTCCCGCTCCCGGCGCGGGCGGACGACGCGCTGGCCGACCTGGTCGACCAGGTGTCCGGGTCCGTCGTCAACATCTACACCGCGGGCACGCGTCGGCCCCGCTCCAACTGGGAGGCCGTCTTCGGTGGCCCTCAGCGCTGGGAGTCCCTGGGGTCGGGCTTCGTGATCGACACGTCGCCGTGCCTGATCGTCACGAACCAGCACGTCGTCGGACCGGCCGACAGCATCCGCATCCGGGCGACGGACGCCCGGGAGTACACCGCCGAGGTGGTGGGCGCGGACAAGGACATCGACCTCGCGATCCTCCGAGTGGACGACTGCGACCTGCCCGCCGCGACGCTCGGGAGCACCAAGGACCTGCGCGTGGGCGAGGACGTCTTCGCCGTGGGCAACCCCTTCGGCCACGGCCACACCGTGACGCGCGGGATCCTCTCCGCCCGGTCGCGCACCTTGGGGCTCCCGAAGTTCGACCTCTTCCTGCAGACCGACGCGGCCATGAACCCCGGGAACTCCGGCGGGCCGCTCTTCGACGACGCCGGGCGGGTCGTGGGGGTCAACACCCGCGTGGACGGTCGGGCCGAGGCCATCGGGTTCGCGATCCCGGTGGAGCTGCTCGCGGGGGCGATCCCGGCCCTGCTCGCGGGGGAGCCCGTCACGCCCGGGTGGCACGGGATGACGCTGTCCGAGCAGCCGTCGGGGCGGCTCGCGGTCGTCGACGTGTTCGCGCGGGGGCCGGCGGCGGCGGCGGGGGTGGAGCCCGAGGACGTGGTGGAGCGGGTCGACGGGCGCGTCCTGCGGGGTCGCGCGGGGTGGGCCGAGTCGTTCGAGATCGGCTTCCCGGGGGACCGCCGCACGCTCACCGTCGTGCGCGACGGCCGCGAGATCGACCTGCAGCTCACCCTCGTGGACCGGGCGACGTGGACCGCCCAGGTCGTCGGCCCGCGGGTCGAGATCCCGTTCCTGGGGGTGGAGGTCGAGAACCTCGCGCCCGACGACGCCTCGGAGCTCGGCCTGGACGGCGGGGTGCTCGTGTGGCGCACGGGCCGCGGCGCGCTCTTCGCCCGGGGCGACATCCTCATCGAGATGAACGGCGTGCGCGTCCGGACCACCAAGGACCTGGTGCAGGCCTCGAAGCTCGCGGAGAAGCAGCGCTCCCTCAACGCGGTGTTCCGCCGCCGGGGCGTGAACCGGCGACTCGTCCACAGCTGGTAGCGGGCGCCCGGGGCCCGCGATTTCCGTCTCCCGGTCGGAAGCGTATGATGCGGGTCCGCTGATGCGTCTCCCGTCCCTCCATCGCGCCTCGCTCATCCTCGTCGCGGCGGCGCTCCTGCCGGTCTCCGCGACCGCGAAGGAGTACTCGACCGACGTCGACGTGGCCGACGAAGAGGAGCTCCGGCAGCTCTACTACGACGGCCTGCTCGAGGACGACGAGTTCGACACGCTGCTCCGTCTGCTCGAGGCCCCCATCGACATCAACCGCGCCGAGCGCGGGGACCTCACGCAGCTGCCCGGCATCACCGAGATCATGGCCGAGGCCATCATCCACGAGCGCACGGTGGACGGCGCGTACCTCATCCTCGCGGACCTCGCGACCCGCATCGACCGCATCACGATGGACGACGTCCGGCGCATCGACTCGTTCGTCTATCTGCGCGTCCCCGCGGGCACCAAGCCGGCCGTGAAGGGGGCCTTCGACCTCCTCATCGTCAAGGAGTTCGACGACCACGCCGCGCTGACGAACGACTACCCCGCCCGGTCCCGCAGCATCGACCAGGCGGGCTACGGCAAGGGCCCCGCCATCGGGTACGGGGTCAACGCGACCATCCTCCAGTGGCTCGACATCGGCATCGCGGGCGTCGCCCAGGAGAGCATCCGGTCGATCGAGTACGAGCCCTCGTCGCGGGACCTGTACGCGTCCTGGGGCACCCCCACGTTCCGGCCCTACCTGGGGTACGCGAGGGTCGTGCGCCCCGAGGGCGAGGTCGTGGTGGGCACCTACCACCTGTCCTACGGCCTCGGCGTGGTGATGAACACGATCGGCGGGCACGAGCGCCACGGACCGTCGCTCCGCAGGTCGTTCGGCCGGTCCTCGGACCGCATCCGCCAGTTCGACGGGCTCCTCGGCGGGGCGGCGCGGCTGCTCGCGCTCAAGGCGGGGCGCTTCTCGTTCGACCTGTCGGCGTTCGGCAGCATCCGCGACTACGACACCTATTCGTCGTACATCGGGCTCGCCGGCGGCCGAGTCCTGGACCCCGCCGCGGGGCTCTCGGACGACCCCGAGCGAGAGACCTTCGAGGCGAGCACCCCCAGGATCTGGATCGAGGGCAACAAGGTCTCGTACCTGACCGTCCCCAACGCGATCCGCATCGCGCTGGCGGGCGGCAACGCGACCTTCCGCTTCAACCGGCGCACCCACATCGGCTTCACGGGGTACGCGGCGCTGTCGGACCGGACCGTGATCCCCGGCATCCCCGAGGACGCGCAGAACGAGCTGCTGTTCCGTCGGCGTTGGCCCGTCTCGAACAACTTCGGGGCCATCGGCGTCAACGGAGCGGTGGGCGTCGGGCTCATCAACATGGCGGCCGAGTGGGGGCTGTTCCTCGATCAGCGCCCGGGCAACGCGCTGCGGTTCCTCTTCGAGGTGGAGCCCGCCTGGGGCGAGTTCTCGATCTCGCTGCGGCACTACGACACCACGTTCGCCAACCCCTACGCGCGGTCCGAGGCGGCTCCCGACTCCGTGGCGGGGCACCGCGCCCGCAACGAGCAGGGCATTCGCTTCGGGGCCACGGTGCACCCGATCAAGGCGATCCGCGGCAACCTCCGCGTCGACCTCTCGCACAACCTCCAGTACGACATCTACGACCTCGAGGTCCGCGGGTCGTTCACCGGCAAGCCGACGCCGTGGCTGTCCCTGAAGGCGTTCGGCTCCATCAAGAACCAGGACCTCGCGCTCAACGGGCGGGAGTTCAAGTACGGCGGCGAGATCGACGAGGACCTCTTCGGCGTGCAGGGGGAGTTCCGGGAGTTCCTCGAGGAGACGGACATCGACTGCGAGGAGGCCGGCGGGGCCACCTGCGAGCGGGCGGGCGAGAAGGCCACCCTCGGCGCCCAGATTCGGTTCGAAGACAAGAAGATCGGGAACATCGCCATCCGCTACCGCCACTCGTGGACGGACAACGACAAGACCGTGTTCGTGAACGAGAACTCGTGTCGCCTGGCGCGTCAGCAGGGCGGACTGCTCCGCGTGACCGGGCGGGTCCGACCGCACAAGAGCACCACGATCTCGGGCAGCTTCTATTACCTGGACGAGGACCTCTGGGGTTACAAGTCCATCGGTGGCGCCGAAGAGGGCCCCCGAGGCGTCGGCGGGTGGATGCAGGTGGAGCAGAAGGTGAAGGACCGGGTGAAGTTCCGCCTGCGCGGGAAGGTCGGCCGTCGCCTCATGGAGACGTCCTCCCGCTGCGACGAGGGCGGGGCCACGCCCGCGATCTCGGGGCAGTTCCTCGAGCCCCCGTACGGTCGCAGCTTCGACCGAGACCCGCTGACCGGCACCGCGCTCGACGCGGACGGGCAGCCCATCACCTACAACAAGTGGTTCGGCGAGCTGCTCTTCTCCATGCGGGTGAAGTTCTGATGCGCGTCGCGGCGCTCGCGGCCCTGAGCCTCCTCATCCCGACGTCGGCGTTCGCCGTGAGCGTGGGGGACGTCGTCATCACCGAGCTGATGATCGAGGCCCGGTCGGACCGCGGCGAGTGGATCGAGGTGCACGCTCCCGGCGACGAGGTGGACCTCGCGGGCTGCTTCCTTCGCCAGATCGGAGACGGCGGGGGCGGCGAGGCGGTGCTGCTCGACGGCCTCGTGGTGGGCGCCGGTGCGTTCGCGGTGCTGAGCCGCCAGGACCCGTGCGTCCTCTACGACCCGGACGGCGCCTGCACGCTGCCGGCCGACTTCATCTACGACTCCGTGTCCCTCGCCAACGACGGCGGCGAGGTGCGGATCGAGTGCGGGGCCACGCGCATCGACTCGGTGATGCACCAGTGGCCCTTGGTGGAGGAGGACTGCACGTCCCCAGGCGCCGTCTGCTCGGTGAACCTCTCGCCCGACTCCTTCGGCGGAGACGGGGCGGCCATCGCCGCGGCCAACGACGACTGGAACAACTGGTGCGTCCCCCCGGCCTCGAACTTCGGGCTGGACGCGATCGGTTTCGAGTCGATCTCCACCCCGGGCGCGATCAACGCGTGTCCCGAGCCCGGCGCCACGTGCGGCCCGGGCGACGCGGCGTTCACCGAGTTCATGGTGCGTGCCCCCAACGCCAACCGCGAGTGGTTCGAGATCCTGGTGACGGCCCCCACGGGCTGCGATCTGCAGGGCTGCCGCCTCCAGGAGGGGCCGGACGCGAACCCGTTCCTGAACCCGACCGCCGAGCACTGGGACTTCCACACCATCGACGTGCCGGGCAACGTGCTCGACATCGCCCAGGGCGAGTACGCGGTGTTCGCGCGGACGGACCAGGAGGTCGGCACCGAGCAGCCCGCGGGCGACACCGTCACGGCCGTGGACCTGTACTCCGGCATCAGCTTCGGCGACACCGAGCCGGGCTACCTCCACCTGCTGTGCGGGGGCGAGGTCGTGGACACCGCGCCCTACGACTGGGGCCTGTTCGAGGACTCCTGCCCCGAGGGCGGCTGCTCCGTGAACGTGGTGCCGATCCACGAGAGCGCGGGCGCCAACGACTTCCTGGGCCGGTGGTGCCTGCCTCCCCAGGAGCCCGAGTGGCTCACCCCCGAAGAGCTGCCCTTCCGCGGCACGCCCGGCGGGCCCGGCGTGTGCGACGTGCGGGCCTGGCCGGTCGAGGGCGAGGTCGTGTTCACGGAGCTGATGGTCGCCCCCGTGACGGGCCTGGCCGAGTGGTTCGAGTTGAGCGACCGCACGGGCGAGGCCTACGAGCTCTCGGGCTGCCGCGTGGAGCGGTTCCGCCTCGCCGAGGACGGGACCATCGACGTCGGCACCATCCAGGACTACGTGCTCGGCGCGGACGACAGCCGACCGGTGATCGAGGGTGGCGCCAGCGTCGTCTTCGGGCGCGACTGCCTGGACGGAGGCTCGGTCGCCGACGGCGACGTCTGTCCCGAGGACCAGTACCTGTACGGCAGCGTGTCGTTCAGCAACTCCGAGGCCGAGTTCGTCGATCTGTACTGCCCGGACGGCGTGGGCGGCGAGGTCCGCGTGGACCGGGCCGGGTACGACGTGACCTCCACCGGCGCCCGGTCCGGTCATTCGATCCAGTTCGACATGAACGCCGCCGATCCCGACGCCAACGACGCCCCCTCCGCCTGGTGCGAGGCGTCGTTCCTGGACGGGTACCTCTTCGCCGGCGACCAACCCGTGATGTTCGGGACACCGGGCCGCAACACGCCCTGCCGTACGGGCGAGCCGGCGGACGTCCCGGCGGGGCCGGGCTGTCAGTGCGGCGTGGCCGAGCCTCGGCCGGCGGCGGCCTGGGGGTTGCTGCTGCTGGCGGCGGCGGCCCGCACCCGGAGGAGACGAGCCTGATGCGCACGACCACTCTGTTCCTCGCGGCCCTGCTCGCCCTCCCCGCGTCCGCCGGCGCGGACGAATCCGTCGACGAGGGGGCCGACGCGGTCACCGAGGGCGCCGAGGTCGTCGCCGCCAAGAAGGACAAGAAGAACAAGCGTCCGCCCCAGGTCATGCGCTTCCACATCCTGAACGTGGGGCAGGGCGACGCGACGATCATCGAGGGACCGGCCGACGAAGACGGCGACCGCAAGATCATGATCGTCGACTCGGGCGAGTCGGCGAAGCAGGGCAACGAGGCGAAGCACGTGGTGGAGCCGTACCTGCGCAGCGAGACGGACGACGGGCCCCCCTCGCGGCCGGTCGCGCTCGTCGACTACTACATCCCCACGCACTATCACAAGGACCACATGGGCTGGAACAGCGGCCAGGAGGGCACGGGGCTCTTCTACTTGTGGGAAGCGCTGGGCATCAAGATCGACCTGATCCTGGACACGGGCCTCGACTACGACGCCTCCGGGACCGGCGACAAGATGTATCGCCAGTGGGTCGAAGACAAGCAGCCCAAGCGCGCGAAGCTCGCCTTCGATCAGCGGGGCGAGGACCGCCAGATCGACATGGGCGAGGGCGTCTGGATCGAGGTCCTGTCGGTGGGCACGGAGGTCGAGGGCCGCGGCCGGGTGGTGAAGGACAAGTACATCAACACCACGTCGCAGAACGACTTCAGTACGGCGATCATCGTCCACTACAAGGAGTTCGACTTCTACATCGCGGGCGACCTGTCCGGGTACCTGCACGAGAGCTGGGGCGCCTGGTACCACAACATCGAGGCCGCGAGCTTCCCGGCGCTGCGGCCCTCGGAGGTCTACCGGGTCAACCACCACGGCTCGCAGTGGAGCTCGTCGTACTCGTTCCTGCAGCGGCTCAAGCCGAAGGTCTCGGTCATCTCCTGCGGCCGCGGGCACCACCACCCGAACAAGTACACGGTCGAGCGCCTGCTCGGGTACGAGGACTACTGGTCGGGCCGGCCCCTGGGCTCGGACATCTACCAGACCAAGAACGACGACGGCTTCCTGCACGCCGAAGAGCATCCGCACACGCTGAAGACCCAGACCGTCGCGGACGGGAACATCGTCATCGAGACGGACGGCGAGACCGACTTCCGCATCTACATCCCGGGACGCGAGCCGATCATCTACGACCTCGACGACATCCCGGCCTACGACGACGTGAGCTGGAAGATCAAGAAGATCCGCGAGCAGGCGAAGGCCGAGCTGCGGGACGAGGGCGACGACGAGCTGGGCATGCCGTCGATCGACGACCGCGAGGACGTGGAGGCGGGCCTGGACGCCCCGCGCGGGGACGATCCCGAGGGCGGCGGCGACTGACCGAGGTCGCTACTGGACGCGCCCGAGCGCCGCGCGGATCCGGGCGAGGCCGTCTTCGATGTCCTTCATGCCGACGGCTCCGATGGAGAGCCGCATCCAGCCGGAGTCCTCCTCCAGGCCGAACGCCTGGAAGGGCACGATGCCGAACAGCGCCTCATCCAGCAGGAAGCGGCGGATGTCCTCGTTCGTCTCGAACGTCGAACCCGCGAAGGTCCGGCCGAGGATGTCGAACTTCACGGACAGGTAGATGGCGCCCTGGGGGGCGATGGCGTGGACGCCGAGGCCGCCCCTCTCCATGGCCGCGAAGCCGTCGTACAGGGCGTAGAGCCGGTCGGCGATGCCCTTCTTCATGACCGCGTGGTACGCGTCGATGGCGGCGGGGTCTCGCAGGAGCTCGCTCGTGGCGACCTGCTCGGGCCGGGGCGCCCAGGAGCCCATGTGGCCGATCAGGGCCTTGTAACGGGGGGCGAGCGGCGCGGGCACCACGCCCCAGCCGACCCGCAGGCCGGTGGCCGCGAACGACTTGCTGATGGCGTCCACGAAGATCGTGTAGTTGGCCATCTCGGGGCGCAGGCCCACGGGCGTCACGTGCTCGACGTCGCCGTGGCAGAGCATCCAGTAGACCTGGTCGTACATCAGCATCAGCGGGCGCTCACCCGCGGCGTCGCGACGCTTGTTGATGTCCAGGATCAGGTCGCAGATCCCGGCGAGCTGGTCCGGCTTGAAGGCGGTGCCCGTGGGGTTCAGCGGCGAATTCAGGCACAGCAGCCGCGCGTCCTCGAGGACCCCGGCCAAGGCCTCGGCGGTCGGCAGGAAGTCGCTCTCGGGCCCGGAGACGACCGTCTTCGTGACGACGCCGTTGACCTGGCAGTAGTAGTGGTTGTTCCACGACGGGATCGAGTAGACGACCGTGTCCCCGGGCTCCACCACGAGGGCGAACGTGGCGTAGATGGGGGGACGCGCCCCGCCCGCCATGAACACCGACTCGACGGGGTAGTCGAGGCCGAGGTCCCGCTTGTAGAGGATGGTGACGGCCTCGCGGGTCTCGCGGAGGCCGATCGCCGGGGGGTAGTTCGTCTGGCCCTCGGCGATGGCGCGGCCGGCGCGGGACGCCAGCAGCTCCGGGACGCGGAACTGGTCCGGGGAGAAGTCGCCCACGGTGAGGTTGCACACGGGCTTGCCTTCGGCCTGCAGCGCCCGGATCGACGCCGCGATGGCGAGGATCTTCGAGCCGGTGAGGCCGCCCGCCATCGTGTTGAGGGCGCGGTCGCAGAAGGCCTGGGCGTCGGTTCCCGACGGGAACACGTCCCGAACGTCGATCGTCATCTTCTCTCTCCTGCGATCAGGCAGCGTCGCGGCTGTCGAGCCGGCGGAGGACGCCCGCGTACACGACCATTCCGACGGTCGACGCGAGGCCGATCATCCCGATGGAGTACCAGATGGTCTGGGGCTCGTAGGTCTCGAAGAGCAGGCGCTGGACCTCGAGGGGGGTCTGACCGAGCTTCTCGGCCAGCGTCGGGACCACCTGGGACTTCTCGATGGCGGCGACCGCGTCCTTGCTCATCTCGAGCTTCGTCTCCAGGTAGCGACGAGCGAGGTTCACCTTGTCGCCGTGCTCCTCGTAGGCCGAGCCCGCGAGCAGCGAACCCGCGACCCAGCCGATGGCCACCGGGATGTTCGCGTAGCCCATGAACAGGCCCTCCTGGCCCTTCTTGGCCAGGGTCGCGAGGAACTCCATCTTCTTCGGCGAGCTCAGCATCTCACCGATGGAGAAGACGCCGATGCCGATCAGGCACGCGGCGCCGATGGTGGCCGTGCCTGCGAGCACGGAGCCCGCGGTGGCGACGACCATCCCGATCATGATCGAGGTGAGCGGCTTCACGAACGAGGTCAGGTACCCGAAGAAGATCATCGTGAAGACGATGAGCCCCGGGTTCAGGTTGATCATCCACTCCGGGTTCACCTGGGCGCCCTCGGCGGCCATCTTCGTGAGGGCCGCGGAGTTGTCCATGAGGCCCGACCGGATGACCGGGATGGCGCCCAGGGTGGCGAGCACCGCGGCGCCCGCGGCGAGGGGCTTCGCGGCGAGGTCCGCGGCGCGGGCCCCGAACGCGGCCGCCAGGCCCACGACGGCGGCGGCGGCGACCGTCTTCGCCCCGGCCCCCATCGCGAGGGTGAGGGGGAAGAGGGCCGCGCCCGTGAGGGCGATGCCGGCGACCACGAAGGCCTGGGGCGGCACGTCCCTGGTCTCGCGGTGGTCGGGCCGCATGGCGAGCAGCACGCCGACCCCGCAGACGCCGCCGAAGACGACCCCGAGGAAGAGGGCCAGGGCGGTGGGGATGGCGGGCGTCGAGAACGCCGAGCCGGCGGACGCGATGAGGCCGGAGGTGTCGACCCAGTCGTCGATGACGTTCGGCAGCAGATCGAAGACCTGGTTGAACATGAGCCAGAAGCCCGCGAACACGAGGCAGAACCAAAGGACTCGGTGCTGGAAGAGCCCGACGATCGACACGATGAAGACGCTGACCGGGTCCGTGCGCCCCTCCTCGAGGCTGTCCTTGAGGCCCAGGAACGCGACGAAGCCGCCGCACAGCAGCCAGAGCAGGCCGGTGAGCAGCTTGTCGAAGTCGGCCGTGAACACCCGGTAGGTGCAGAAGACCGCGAGCACGAAGAAGACGACGGTCCAGATGGTCGCGAGGCGCCGGGACACGGCCTTGGCGAGCTGGGCGAAGCTGGCGGCCTGCTCCTCGTCGTTGAGGGCGGTGGCCGCGTCCTGCGTGGTGTCCTTGTAGAAGGGCAGCCACAGGAAGTTGACGGCCACGATCACGGCGCAGGAGTAGAAGACCCACGACCAGCTGAACGTGTTGCGCAGGTAGCCTGCGATGACGGGGCCGAGGAAGCCGCCGATGTTCACCAGCTGATAGAAGATGGCCCACCCGACCGAGGCGTTCGACGCCCGCAGCGTCGCCGCCAGGGTGCCCTGCACGCCCGGCTTGAAGATCGCCGTCCCGACCGCGAGCAGCATGCAGCCCGTGTAGAAGCCCCAGAAGTCCATCTGGGTGGCCATCAGGATGTAGCCGAGGATCTTGATGACGATCGCGACCCCGATCGTGTTCTTGTGGCCGTACCGGTCGGCGAGGCCGCCCGTGAACATCGGCAGGACCGACTGCCAGAACGCCCAGTGGGCGAAGATCATCCCCTTCTCTACGTGGGTGAACTCCGGCCCGCCCATCGACTGGGGCAGCACCATGTAGATGGCGATGACCGCGCGCACGCCGTAGTAGGCGAGGCGCTCGAACATCTCCATGACGTTGACGATCCAGAACCGATTGTCGAGGCCCTGGAGTTGATCGAAGAGACCGACGTTGCCCGATGCGGCCGAGCCGGCGGATGCGCCTGAAGACATGGAAATTCCTCCGGAAGGGGCCGCCTTCTAGCACGCCCCCACGCGGGTGCCGCCCCGGCGATCCAGCAGGGTGCTGAAGAACGCCTCCTCTCGAACCTGGAGGGCTCGCCCCGCCGCGGCTCCGTTCGCTTCGCTCTCTCCCTGACGCCGCGCGTGGCGACCCTCCAGGCGAGTCGGCTCGTTCATGGGTTCGGCCACGACATGCTGTTCCGCTGGACTCACGACCTCGCGCCTGCACTCCTGGATCGACCGCTACCCCACGAGGCTGAAGTTCGTCCGCGACGACCGCGCCCCCCGAGAAAGTGCGCCGCGCCCTCGACCAGAACCTCGATCCCCAGCCCGATCGGATCATGTCGTTCCAGAACCCGGGGATGCTCGACAACGGGGCGTACGTGGGGGCGGGGCAGCAGCCGATCATGAACATCGACGGCATCTTCCCCACCGCGTTCGCCCGGCACGACTTCTGGGCGGGCCTGCACGACGCCGACGGAGTGTGGCTCTACAAGTGGGGAGGGCTGGACGCAGCCGGAAACGGGACCGGACGCCTGAACTACGACACCAACGAGAAGGCGAGCTTCCGCGCGTTCGAGCACGCGATGGGCCTGATCAAGTCCGACGCACGGTTTCGAGAGGCGCTCGTCAACGGGGAGAAGGCGTGGGGGTTCGAGGCGCTGGACCCCCAGACCAACACTCGGCCGTGGGACTCGAGACTCCCGCCCTGGCTGCCTTCGGTCGTAGTTACTGGGACGGATGTCGATCCCGACGACTACGGAGTTCCCTTGGGCCAGATCAAGATCCCCCACGCTCGCGTGATATGGAGCGCGTGGAGGCTGGGAGCGACGGTGTGGTTCCTCGCCACCGCGGCCCAGAGTCTAGGCGGGGATGCTGCCGTACTAACGGTCGCGCCAGCCGGACCGAGCGGGGTGGTGCAACTCGACGGCCCGTTGCCATCCGGTTCCACCTGGCCTACTTCCAACCCGGTAGTCATCGACTTCTCGTCGGGACCGTTCAACTCGCCCATCGACGCTGTTGTACTACGGTTCGATGATGTCACCGCGCTGGTCGCGTCCCCCCCAGAACCAACCAGCCGGTCACAAGCAGATCGGCTAGACCATCGCCGTTCACGTCGCCCGCTCGAGCACCATGCTGACCCGACGGCCACGGAGTCAGGACGAGGTGGTCGGAGGTAGGGGCGGAGAGGCTTGTCGGCTCGGCCGGTCCTGGGCCATAAACGAGGAACCCTGTGTCTCCGGAGCCGAGGTAGTAATCAAGGTGGCCGTCGCCATCGACATCTCCGACTACGGCCACCGTCGAGGAGAAGTACCCGACGCCGGATGCGGAGAGTTCGACCCCCAACTCCGGCAGAGGGCCTGCGGGGGCGCTCGCCGGAACCACGTATGCATGGCCCAGCTGAAAGGTACCCACGAGCACCTCGGCTACGCCGTCGCCGTTGATGTCACCGAGGCCAGCCAGTGCGGAGCCGGCACGCTGGCCGCCGAGCACTCCCCTCCAGCGGACATAGCCGTCGCCCAGGGACTTCCTCCCTACGGGCGCGTCGAGAATGAGATAGACGGAGCCGGAGCTCCCGGGGAAATCCTCGCGCGGCGCGGCCACCACGAAGTCCGCCCGCCCGTCCCCGTCCACGTCGCCCACCCCGGCGACCTCTTCGCCGGCCCGCCCCGCCTCCTCCACCCCGAGCAGCAGCGCGTCGCGCTCGGCCTCGCCCAGGTACTGGGTCGTGCCGGTGTCGTCGAAGGGTCCGTAGTACACGGCCACCCCACCGGCCCACTCGCCCGCGTCGTTCTCCCACCCCGCGAACCCGACGATGAGGTCCGCGCTGCCGTCGCCGTCGATGTCCCCGGGCGAGTCGGGGCTGTCGGTCACCGCCCCGACCCAGATGTCGGTGGCCGTCTCGTCCAGCACGACCTGCTCGAACCCCTCGGCGCGCTGCGTCGAGGCGCGCCCCACGGGGCCGAAGAAGATGCGATTCGCGATGGTGAAGTCGGCGTACCCGTCGGCGTTCAGGTCGCCCACCAGGTGGAAGCGCCAGTCGTGGAGCCCCCCGCCGTCCCGCAGGTCGAACTTCACGTCGGCGGTCTGCACGGGGTAGGTCCCGTCGCAGAACGGCCCGAACCACAGGTACGCCGGCCCGAAGCCGTTGCCGATCATCACGTCGTCGTACCCGTCGCCGTCGATGTCGCCGGGCCCCTGGACCTGGTCCCCGAAGGTGGACAGCTCGCCGTCGTCCACGAACCGGGCGAACCACACGTCGTCCAGGGCGTGCTCGCCCACGAGCCCGGGGCCGTCCCAGGGGCAGTCGTCCACGATCCCGTTGCAGTCGTCGTCCCGGCGGTCGGCGGTCTCCCGGGCTCCGGGGTGGACGATCGCGTCGGCGTCGTCGCAGTCGCCCGCGCACACCGCGACCGAGTCGCCATCGACGTCCACGTCGTCGGGCTCGAAGACGCCGTCGCAGTCCGTGTCGTGCCCGTCGCACACCTCCTCGGCCCCGGGGTGAACTGTCGGATCGTCGGGCCCGCAGTCTTCTCCGTCCACGGTCCCGTCGCCGTCCCGATCCGAGGGCTCGGGGACCTCCCCCGGGCAACCGAGGACAACGAGCGCGACCCACACCGCGCGCCTCATGATCGCCCCCCCCTGCGGGCGTCCGCGCGTGCCTCCAGCTCCGCCTCGAAGCGACGGAGCGCGCTCGGTTCGCGTGGACGCGCCCGGCCCTCGGACGCGATCATCTCATCGAGGTGCCCGAGCGTCCTTCGCCCCGCTCCGATCCGGGAGCGCAGGGCGAAGCGATCATCCGCGGTCCAGCCTCCGAGCGCGTCCGGATGGGCGGCGAGCAGCTTGGGAACCCGCTGCAACGCGACCAGCGCTCGGTGCAGGCCGAGGAGGACCGGGCAGGGATCGATGAGTCGCCCGGCCCCGTTGGTACGGCGGACCGCCTCGTTCATCTCGCGCACCGTCCAGCCCGCCGCCAGAGCTCGGCGCGCCAGCGGGGATGCGTGCTCCGGATTCGTGAGCCGCGTCAGGCTCGCCGGCAGGGTCGGTTCGAGCGTGGCCGAGTCCGCAGGGAGCCGCTTCGCCAGGAGATGGAGTTCGGCGCACTCCGCCAGGACCCGCGCGGACCAGCGCATCCCCCCCGCCAGCCTGTCCAGCGGGCAGAGGCGGCGCCGGCGTCGATCGCGGTAGAGCGTCTCGGAGTTCCCGTACGCGATCAGGACCGCCTCGCCGATCCGGCGTCGCAGCTCGGGGCCGAGTGCGCCTCCGCGGTTCGAGAGTCGGCCGAGCTGCCGCCGCGCGCGCTCCTCGGAATCCGAAAAAGCAGGGGGGGGGGACAGACACTTGCACCTCCTCGAGCCTTTCGGCTCTCACCTCCGGGGAGCGTGCTCCCTCCCCCTCCGCCCCGACGACTCTTCCCGGCCGACGAGGCGAATTCCATGTTCGTGTCCTCGGTGCAACGAGTCAACAGGAGAGTCTGGGCGTGGCCGCCGTTGGAGCCTCCCCGCCTGGGGGGTCGCCACGCGCGGCGTCAGGGAGAGAGCGAAGCGAACGGAGCCGCGGCGGGGCGAGCCCTCCAGGTTCGAGGGGGGGCGCCCTCGGCGCTTCGCCGGCTAGAA
Organism: uncultured Rickettsiales bacterium; assembly: GCA_964620495.1. Taxonomy (GTDB): domain Bacteria; phylum Myxococcota_A; class UBA796; order UBA9615; family UBA9615; genus CAZEKB01. The sequence continues at coordinate 45,151 of CAZUHI010000058.1, forward strand.
GAAGAACCGGGCGCCGACGACGCCGTCGATGTCGAAGCCCATGTCGGTGCCGAGGGCGGAGATGCTGCCCGCGAAGAGGGGCGCGACCTCGAAGAAGATCTCGGCGGGGACGTCGTCGACGGTCAGAGACACGCCGAGGGCGAGGCCTCCCGCCAGCTCGGCGAAGACGGGCGTCGGGGTGGGGTGGAAGATCGCGCGGATGCGCACGACGGGGCCGAGGTTCGGGTGCAGGGCCACCGGCGAGTCGGGGATGCGGATCGCCGACGGGTGCACGCGGTAGGAGAGCGCCGCGGCCATCGAGTTCAGCCGGTTCGGCACGCCGAGGTGCAGCACGATCCCGTGGGTGCGGTGCGGCCACACCTTGAGGGACAGTCCGTTGATCGTGCCCACGGCGAAGCCCAAGCCGAGCGCGCCGCCGCCCTTCGTCGGGGCGGTCGCCATGGGGGCGCGGGTCTCGCGGGGGGCCTCGACGACCTCCTCCACCGGCTCCGGCTCCACCACGTCGTCCTCGTCCCCTTCGTCGGTCGCTTCGGGGTCGCCGTCGTCCTCGGACTCGCCTTCTTCTTCTTCGTCGTCCTCGTCGTCCTCGTCGTCCTCGTCGTCCTCGTCGTCCTCGTCGTCCT
>CAZUHI010000059.1:0-43666 GCA_964620495.1 uncultured Rickettsiales bacterium
GGTCGGGCGGTCCGCGACGGGCGGGGCGTCGGTCCTTCCGTTGCTTCGCCACGCTACTCCCGGGGGAGCCCCAGCACGCGCTGGGCCACCAGGTTGCGCTGGATCTCGTTGGTGCCCGCGTAGATCGGCCCCGCGAGCGCGAACTGCGCGCCCTTGCCCCACTCCGCGGCCGCCGCGTCCGAGGCGTCGTCGAGCTCGGCCCGGGCGCCGAGCAGGTCGAGGGCGGTCTCGTGGGTGCGGATGTCCATCTCGGACCAGAAGAGCTTGTCCAGGCTGGACTCGGCGCCGACGGCCGTCCCTTCGACCATCCGCGTCACGGTGCGGAAGGTGCGCCAGCGGTACGCCTGGGCCTCGATCCACGCCTGAGCCACGCGCGCCCGGAGCGTCGGGTCGACGGGCCCGGCGGCGGCCTGCTCCCGGTACAGGCGGATCAGCCGGGACGCCGCCGCCAGAAACCGGCCCGGGCTGCGCAGCGTGAGCCCGCGCTCGGACGACGTCGTGGCCATCGCGACGTACCAGCCCCTGTTCACCTCGCCGATCACGTCTCCGTCGGGCACGAACACGTCGTCGAAGAAGACGTCGGCGAAGCCCTCGTCGCCGTCGAGCCGCTCCACCCCGCGCACGGTCACGCCCTCCGCCGTGAGGGGGAGCATGAAGTACGTGAGGCCCTTGTGCGGACGCTCGGCGTGGGGGTCCGTGCGGAAGAGGCCGTAGACCCCGTCGCAGAAGGCGGCCCGGGTGCACCAGATCTTCTGTCCCGTGAGGCGCCAGCCGCCCTCCACCCGTCGCGCCGAGGCCCGCAACGACGCGAGGTCGGACCCGGCGTTCGGCTCGGACCAACCCTGGGCCCAGGTGAACTCGGCGGAGGCCATGTCTCGCAGCACGCGCTGCTTCTGGTCTTCGGTCCCGAACTCGAACAGCACCGGCGCGAGGAGAAAGATGCCGTTCTGCGTGATCCGCGGCGGGGCCCCCGACCGGTAGTACTCCTCTTCGAAGATCAGCCACTCCACGAGCGACGCGCCCCGTCCCCCGTACTCCTCGGGCCAGGAGACGACCGCCCACCGGGCCTCGAAGAGCGCGCGCTCCCACGCGCGGCAGGCGGCGAAGCCCTCGCGTGTGTCCCCGGACGGCAGATCGGCGGCGAGGTGGTCGGCGAGCCACGCCCGGGCTTCGGCCCGAAACTCACGCTCACGCGCGGTGAAGGTCAGCTCCACGTCAGGACTCCGACTTCTTCTTGTAGGCGGCGGCCATGGACTTCGCGTCCTGCCCCTGCAGGTGGTCGTCCGACGACAGGGCGTTGTGCGCGTGAGCGAAGTGGTGGAGCGCGAACGTCGAGTCCATCGTGTCGCGCATGCCCATGCGGTCCTCGGCCTGGTTGATCGCCTTCTTCGTGAGCGCCAGGCCCATGCGCGGCATGGCGGCGATCTTCTCGGCCATCGCCATGACGGCGTCGGCGAGGTCGTCCCGCGGGACGACGCGGTTGATCATCCCGGCGTCGAGCGCGCGCTGGGCGGGCCACCGCTCGCCGAGGTAGAGGAACTCCTTGGCCCACCGCGGCGGCATGACGTAGGGGTGGGCGAAGTACTCCACCCCCGGGATGCCCATGCGGACGACCGGGTCCGAGAAGAAGGCGTCGTCGGACGCGACGATGAGGTCGCACGACCAGGCCAACATCAGGGCCCCCGCGATGCACGCGCCGTGGACCTGCGCGATCGTCGGCTTCGGCAGCTCTCGCCACCGTCGGCACATGCCCAGGTACAGCTCCTGCTCGCGCACGAACATGTTCTCGCCGCCCGGCTTGTCGGCGTGGTCCCACCAGGTGGTGGCGCGACGCTCGAACGACTCGTGGATGTCCCGGCCGGGGGTGCCGATGTCGTGCCCCGCGGAGAAGTGCTTGCCCTCGCCTCGCAGCACGATGGCGCCCACGGAGTCGTCGGTCACGGCGCGGGTGAAGGCGTCGTCGAGGGCATAGGTCATCACCGCGTTCTGCGCGTTGCGGAACTCGGGGCGATGCATCGTGATCACGGCCACGCGGCCGACTTGCTCGTAGAGGACGGTCGGTTGGGGATCGGTCATGCCGAAGCCTCCGGGGCGGGGAGCGCAGGCGGCGTGAGCCCGGTCAGCACCTCATCCGCCTCCGCCATGATGGCATCCAGGACCTCGGCCACGGTCGGCAGGGCGTCGATGACGCCCACGACCTGGCCGGTCGGGAGGATCCCGGCGTCGAGCTTGCCGTCCACCATGGCGGCGCGCGTGAGCATCGGCGCGTTCGCCCCCATCGCGGTCTGAGCCCAGGTGAGGCGGGAGTGCTTCTTCATCGCCATGGCCTCGCGGAAGAGGTCCATGACGGGGGTGCCCGTGAGCTTGCGGAACTCGAGGGCGTACCGGGCAGCGCGGAAGGGCGCAGACCACCACCCGGCGCGCTCGAGCGCGTCCACGACGGCCGTCCGCACCACGCGCTGGGGGTACCCGTCCACGGCGGTGGTGACGACGGTCCCGGTCACCGGCGTGCCGAGGTAGGTCTGCTTCACGGCGTCGGGGACATGGGACTCGGCCGTGAGCAGGAACCGGGTCCCCATGGCGATGCCGGCCGCGCCGTAGGCCAGGGCCGCCACCAGCCCGCGTCCGGTGGAGAACCCGCCCGCGCCGAGCACGGGCACGCCCACTGCATCGCACACCTCGGGGAGGAGCAGGGACGTGGGCACCGATCCCGTGTGGCCGCCGCCTTCGCCGCCCTGGGCGATGATCGCGTCGACCCCCATGGCGAGCACCTTCTCGGCGTGCCGTCGGGCCCCCACGGTGGGCATGGTGAGGATGCCCGCGTCCTTGAACTTGCCGATGACCTTCGCGCCCGGCGCCCGGGCGAAGCTCGCGACCTTGACCCCTTCCCGGACCATCAGGTCGATCCGGTCGTTCATGTCCGCCTGGTCCGCGCGCAGGTTCACGCCGAAGGGCTTGTCGGTGCGGTCGCGGACCTTGCGGATCGCGGCCTCGAGCTCGGGCATGGTCATCGTGACGCCCGCGAGGATGCCGAGGCCCCCGGCGGCGGACGTCGCGGCCGTGAGCCGCGCCCCGCTCACCCAGCCCATGCCGGTCTGCACGATGGGCCGCTCGATGCCGAAGAGCTCGCAGATGCGGGTCTGGAGGGCGCCATGAGTCACGTCGCCACCTCACGCTCACGCCGCCCGTCGGGGTCCAGCTCGTCCAGCAGCGCGAGCTCCCCCGGCGTCGGCGCGCGGGTGGCGGGGACGTCTCCGTCGAACCCGCGTACGGCGAACCCGGTGGCCGCCTCCACGTCGCTCGCCGAGACACCGGGGTGGAGGGAGCGCACGCGCAGGGTGGCCGGTCCCTCTCCCGGGGACTCGAAGTCGAACACCCCGAGGTTGGTGATCACCCGGCGGACCTCGTGGAAGCGAGCCCCGTCTCCGAGGGTCGCCGCGCGGTCGTATCCGACCCCGCAAACGACGTCCACCGACGGCAGGAACACCCGGGGGGAGTGGCGGCCGATCCAGTACGACGTCGGGTGGTTGATCGTGTTGCCGGGGGCCCCCCGGGTGCCGATCAGCTGGGCCTTCGGGCGGGCCCAGTCCCCCACGCACGAGATGTTCTGGTTGCCGAACCGATCGATCTGCGCGGCCCCCATCATCACGTGCCGCTTCCCGGACCACAGGGTCTCGAAGACGTCGGCGAACGGCATCCAGGACTCCACCGCGCCGTGTTCGTCGATCACGGTCGCTTCCCCGTCCGAGAGCATGAGGTCGGGTTCGAAGGTGCGACGGGCCAGGCGGGCCCCCAAGCGGGGGACGAAGCCCATGGGAGACACGAGGATCTCTCCGTCCCCGCGGAAGGCCTCCGCGCAAGCGACCGCGCAGATGTCCGCGCGAGTGGCTCGACGTCCATCGCTCACGGTGCTCACGCCTCCATCCAGTCGGCGTACCAGCGGGCCCAGGCGTCGGGGTCCTTGGCGGCCACGGCGTAGGCCTCCTGGGTCGCCTCGTCGCGGCCGTAGTCGGGGTCGCAGGACGTGAACCCGGCCCCTCCGCGCGCCTCCACGACGGCGTGGACCCACGGCCTCGCGATGCCGGGAGTGTGCAAGGGGAGGTCCCAGCCCTCCACCAGCCGCTCGCAGCTCACGATCGTGGTCTCCGCCGCGCGGGCGAAGAGGAGGTCGAAGTACGGGTCGACGCCCAGGAACCGGCAGTTGCCCCGGGCGTCGGCGCGGTGGGCGTGGATCAGGGCGGCGTCGAGGGGGAGGGCGGGGACGGCGAGGAGTTCTTCGCCGTCGGCGTAGGGGGAGGTCACCGTGCGGAGGGTGGGGTCGAAGCGCACGACGTCGGAGCCCAGCCCCGCCCGCGTAGGCAGGAAGGGGACCCGCTGGGCGGCCGCGCGCAGGCCGGTCTGGAGCATCCCCTCGTCCCACTCCACGGCCTCCACGGCGCCGGCCTGACGGGCCCTGCGGAAGTGCGGCTCGAGGGGGATCGAGTCGAGGGAGGCGAAGCCGTAGACGACCTTCCGCACGCGGCCCGCCGCGAGGAGCAACCCCACGTCGGGGCCCGCGTAGGACACGACCGTCAGGTTCGTGACGTCCGTACGGAGCAGGGCCTTCACCAAGGCCATGGGTTTGCGGCGTGAGCCCCACCCGCCGACGCCGACGGTCATGCCGGAGCGGAGCCGTGAGACCGCCTCGTCCGCCGTGCAGCGCTTGTCCACGCTACTCCTCGAAGTCCGCGTCCCGCCCCTCGACGAAGGCATCCCGCGCTTCGTCGGCGACGCCCGACAGGTTGAGCTCGAAGGTGAAGCCCTGCTCGAAGCGGTAGGAGCGCTTCACGTCCACCGGGTCGATGCCGTTGAGCGACTCCTTGGCCGCGCGGATGACCGTGAGCGACTTGCTCGTGATCTTCGCCGCCACCGCCATCGCCGTCGCCCGCAGCTCTGCGCGGGGGACGACCTTCAGGATCGAGCCGTAGCTCGCCAGCTCCTGGGCCGAGGCGGGCTCGGCGGTGTAGACCATCGACCGCATGCGGTGCTGGGGCACGAGCCGCGCGAGGTGGGTGGCCGCGCCGAGGGCGCCACGATCGACCTCGGGGAGCCCGAACGTCGCGTCGTCCGAGGCGACGATGATGTCGGCGTTGCCCACGAGCCCGATGCCTCCGCCGAGGCAGAAGCCGTGGACCGCCGCGATCACGGGGACCGCGCACTCGTATACGGCCGCGAAGGCCGCGTAGCAGCCGCGGTTCGCGCCGATGAGGGCGTCGAACCCCGTCGTGCGCTGCATCTCCTTGATGTCCACGCCCGCGTTGAACCCTCGCCCCTCGGCCCGCAGGACGACGCAGCCGACCGTGGGGTCCTCTCCGGCGGCGCGCACCATCCTCGCGAGCTCGAACCAGCCCGCCACGTCCAGGGCGTTCACGGGGGGCACGTCGACGACGATCTCGGCGACGCGAGGGTCCTCTTCGGGGCGTCGGCACTCGATGGGCATTCCATCCTCCGAAGGCGCGCGAGGTCCGGGCCCTCACGGCCTCGGACCGCGGGAGTGAAACATGTTTCAGTTCGGGGTGCAAGGCTGCCGTGGAGGACCGGTATGCTGCGCGCCGGGTACGCTCCGACGGGGTTCGGACGACCCTCGATCAGACCTCGGGAGAAGCGATGGCAGGGCTGGATTTCACCGGACGCACAGTGGTGGTCACGGGGGGCACGCGCGGGATCGGCGAGGGCATCGCCCAGGTCTTCGCGGACGCGGGGGCGACGGTCTTCGTCTGCGGTCGGCGTCCTCCGGAGGACCCGGTCGGGACGTTCGTCGCCGCCGACGTCCGCAAGATCGAGGACATCCTGCGCGTGGTCGAGGCCGCGGTCGCCGCCACGGGTCGGCTCGACGTGCTGGTCAACAACGCGGGAGGCTCGCCCCCGGCCGACGCCGCGACCGCCTCGCCCCGCTTCTCCGAGGCGATCCTGCGGCTCAACCTCATCGCCCCGTTGAACTTCGCCCAGGCCGCCAACGCGGTCATGCAGGCGCAGGACGCGGGCGGGGTCATCGTGAACATCGGCTCGGTGTCGGGGATCCGGCCGTCTCCGGGGACGGCGGCGTACGGCGCCGCGAAGGCCGGGCTGTCGTCCCTCACCCGGTCGCTGGCCGTCGAGTGGGCCCCCAAGGTGAGGGTCGTGGGCGTGATCGGCGGCCCCATCCGCACCGAGGCCGCGGACGCCCACTACGGCGGGGAGGAGGGCATCGCGGCCGTGGGACGCACCATCCCCTTGGGGCGGATGGGCTCGCCCATGGACATCGCCTCGGCGGTGCTGTTCCTGGCGTCCGAGGCGGCCCCATGGGTCACCGGCGCGGAGCTGGTGGTGCACGGCGGGGGCGAGCGTCCCGCGTTCCTGGGCGCGGTGGAGGAGGCCGAGGAGGGCTCGTGACCACGCCGGAGGCTCCCTCGGACCCCCCCAAGACGTCGATCCGCATCGGGTCCGGGGAGGTCCGGTACTCGGACGTCGGAGAAGGCCCCGTGGTCGTGGCGGTGCACGGCAGCCCGGGCTCGGGCCGGGACTTTCGCTGGCTCGCGCCGGTGCTGGAGGACAGCCGCCGGGTCCTTCGCATCGACCTCTCGGGCCACGGCGACACCCCTCCCCACGGCCGCTCCCACTTGACCATCGGCGGCCGCGCCCGCTTCACGGCCGACGTGCTCGCCGCGCTCGATCTCCACGACGTCACCTTGGTGGGCCACTCGATCGGAGGGCCCGTGGCCATGGAGGCCGCGCTCATCGCCCCCGACCGAGTCCGCGGCGTCGCGCTGATCTCCTCCATCGGGACCCGCAAGCACCAGCTGCTCCGGGGCAAGCCCGTCCTGCCCGCGTCGCTCGCGCTCTCGACCCCGCTGCTGGGCCGCCTGCTCATGCCCGGGCTGCGGGCGGGCATGAAGGCCGCGGGCTTCCCCGCCTCCACTCCGGACCGGGAGGCGGCGGACTCCGTGCACGCGATCGCGCGGGTGAACTTCGACGAGCGGGGAGAGGCCGTGGCCGCCCTCGCGACGGCCGGCGTCCCGACCTTCATGGCCTGGGCCGAGGACGACCCCATCATCGAGCGGGAGATCTTCGAGGAGCTCGCGGCCGCGCTGCCCGCGGGTCCTCGGCTGGCGTTCCCCACGGGTCGACACAACCCGCAGAAGGCTCACGCGATCGAGATCGGGGAGGCGCTGCTGGAGTTCAGCGCCTGACGCTCACCCAGAGAGGCAGGCCTCGAGCGCCGCCTTGGTCTCGGCGCAGTCGGCGTAGCGATGCTCGGGGCTCTTGGCGAGCAGCCGCAGCACCACCTTCTCGACGTCCATCGGGAGGTCCGACACCAGCTCCCGCGGCGGCTTCGGGGGCTCGCTGATGTGAGCGAGGAGCAGCTTCACGAGCGTCTCCCCGGAGAAGGGGGGGATGCCGGTGATCAGCTCGTACATCACGACGCCCAGGCCGTAGAGGTCCGCCGACGGACCCACGTGCTTGCCGCCCTCGATCTGCTCGGGGCTCATGTACCGCGGGGTGCCCAGCCGCACGCCGGTGACCGAGATGGTCGCCGACGACTGGGCCTTCGCGATGCCGAAGTCCATGACCTTGAGGACGCCGTCGTCCTGCACGAAGAAGTTCTGGGGCTTCACGTCTCGATGGACGACGCCCTCGGCGTGCGCGAACGCCAGGCCCTCGCAGGCCTGGATCATCAGCCGCACCACCTCGTCGTGGGGGACGCGGCCCCGCGGCTTGCGCTCGGCGAGGTCCGCCAGGTCCAGACCTTCGAGCAGCTCCATGGTGATGAAGTGCAGCCCGTGCCACGTCCCGAACTCGTAGATGTGCACGATGTTCGGGTGGTTGAGGCGCCGCGAGAGCTTCATCTCTCGACGGAACCGCGCGAGCCCGTCCTCGGACTGGCCGGCGCTGCGGAACAGCTTCAGCGCGACGGTCTCTTCGAGCTCGGTGTCCGTGGCGCGGTAGACGGTGGCCATGCCGCCCGTGCCGATCGGCTCCTCGATGCGGTACCTGCCCGCGATCACGGCGCCGGGCTTGAGGCGGCGCATGGAGTCCGTGACGACGAACGGGCTGTCCGGTCCGGCGGCGGGCACGGGCCGCACGCGGGGGGGCTGGGCCATGGGGAAGCTGCCGGAGGCTTCGATGGCGGTGCCGTCGAGGGGCGGAAGGTCGGCCAGGGACGGCAGGTTGCCGAAGGGGTGGACGCCCGCGATGAGCAGCTGCACGGGGTGCCAGCAGCCGTCGGCGGCCTCGGCCAGGCCCGACTGGAGGTTGCCGAGGCGGTAGGACGCGTCGGCGAACTCGGGGCTCTCGAGCACGACCGCCCGGTAGGCCTTCTGGGCGGCGTCGAGGCGGTCGTGGAACTCGAAGAGACGGCCGACGGCGTAGACCGCCGCGCGGAGCTCCTCGGGGACCTGGGCGTTGGCGGCGCGTCGCACGAACTCGTCCAGGAAGAGCGCCACCCGGCGGGACATCCGCTGATCGCGCCAGACGTGCTGCACGACCGCGCTGACGGCGCCGCCGTAGCGGTCCTCGTCCGCCGTGGCGGTGAGCAGGCCGGCCAGATCGGCGCTCGGCATCGGGCCGCTCGGCATCGCCTGGTACTCGAAGGTGGGCGCGAAGACCGTCGGCTCCTCCTCGTCCCAGGGTGCGCCCTCGTCCACCGGCCCGGCCAGCGGCTCGTACGAGTCCTCAGGCGCCTCCTCGATCTCCGGGGAGCGGAAGCGCAGGCTCAAGGACATCGGGTCCGGCGGCATGGACGCGTCCACGGACTGCGGATCCGGGAGGACCTCGAGTGCCTCGGGGGGGAGCGTGACCACGCTGGGGGGGCGCTTCGCGGGCAGCTTCAGCCGCTCCGTGACGGGGAAGATCAGCCCCTTCGGCCAGGGGCTGCCGTCGGGCACGTTGCCCTTCATCGCCTCGACGGCCTCCGCCCGCCGACCGGTGCTCTGGAGCAGGGCGGCCGCGCGCTCGGTCTCACCGAGGTTCACGAGGAGCGAGATGCACTCCACCCGCGCTCCGCCGCGCGCGAAGCAGAGGGCCGAGTTGAGGGCGTCGCGACGCTCGTCGGCGGTGAGGTGCGAGGGCGGGGTCGGCTCCTTGGGGAGGCCCTGGAGGAGGGCTTCGGCGGCCTCGGCGAACTTCCCGCCGAAGGAGAGGAGCCTGGCGGCCTCTCGGTGCGCTCCGCCGCGCAGGTACGCGTCGATCGCGTCGTCCAGCTTCCGCTCGGCCTCGAAGGCGCGTCCGGTGCGGATGGGATCGTAGGTCTTGGGACCGGAGACGGTCGGGGTGCTGCGGAGGCTCACGGAGATCCGTTGTCGTGAAAATCAGAGGCAGGAGGCCTTCATCAGAATAGTCGGAGGAACCGCGCGGCGCCGGCGTTTCGGGCGATCCCGATCGGTCAAAGCGACGTCAACAGGCGGCAAAGCTTCGTGAGGGACACGTGAAACCCGATACGCGCGCCGGCCCTCCCGGCCATAGTTCGATGCCCACCCACGGAGCCGTTCCATGCCTCGCCGCCCCACCCGCCGTCTCTCCCTCGTCCTCGGCCTGACCTCCGCCCTCTGCGCCGGCCCCGCGCTCGCCGAGACGCCCGGCGACGTCGCCCTCGACCACGTCGCCGCGGTCTTCCCCTCGGCCGCGGTCGAGGCCCCCGACGCGGTGGAGTTGACGGTCCGTCGCGCCCACACCTGGGGCGCCGGGACCCACGTCCGGCTCGCGCAGTCGTGGCGGGGGCTGCCCATCCTCGACCGCGAGGTGATCGTGTCCCTGGACCTCGAGGACCGCGTCGTCGCCACCCTCGGCGAGCCGCTCCACATCCCGTTCCTCCCCCCCGGGACGGTGGAGGAGGGGGCCGCCATCGACGCCGCCGGGCCGCTGATGGCCGAGCTCGGACATGGCGAGATGTGGCCGCCGCGCGCGTCGCGGGCGATCTGGTTCGACGGTCGCGACCAGCCCCACCTCGTCTGGGTCGTGGACGCGAGCACCGCCGCCCCCATGGCCACCTGGCAGCTCCTCGTGGACGCTCACGAGGGCGTCGTCGTCGACTTCCGCCGAACGTCGAGCGACGCGGTCGGCAACGTCTTCCCGGAGAACCCGAGCACGACCAGCCTCACGGAGGTCGACCTCGGAGACATCGACTCCCTCGCGAGCCCCTACGCGCGCGTCGTCTCCTGCGACACGTACGAGACGAACATGTGGGGGGGCGGCACCTGCACCGAGGTGTCCAGCCACGCGCTGCCCGACGACGGGGGCGACTTCCTCTTCGAGTCCGACCCCACGTCCTTCGACGACCCCCTCGCCGAGGTCCAGATGTACTACCACCTGGACCTGCTCTCCCGGTGGTTCGAGGACACGCTCGGCTTCCGCCACGAGGGCGCCGCGGGCCTCGGGATCTCGATCGAGGGCGTCGTGAACTTCGCCTACAACAACGCCTTCTACGGAGACGTCGACGGCGACCAGATCGCCGAGGTCGCCTTCGGCCAGACGGCCTTCTTCGACTACGCCTACGACGGCGACGTGATCATCCACGAGTTCGGTCACTCGGTCTTCGGCCAGGTGGTGTCCACGAGCGGCTTCTTCGGGGCCGACGAGTACGGCCTGGTGTGGGCGCCCGCGGGGCTGAACGAGGGCACGGCGGACGTCTTCACGATGATTCGGCACCCCGACCCGATCGTGGGCGAGTACGCGGGCGCGTCCGGCGGCGGCATCCGGAACCTCGACGACGACCGTCACTGCCCCACGGACCTGTACGGCCAGGCCCACCGCGACGGCGAGACCTGGGGGGCCTACCTCTGGAACGTGATCGAGGACGAGCGGACGACGACCGACGAGGTCGCCCTCGTGCTCTACGGCGCGCTGGGCACGTGGCCGTCGGACGTCGACTGGGGGTTCGCCGGCGACAGCCTCGTGGAGGCCGCCGAGCGACTGCGCGACGCGGGCCTGATCGACGACGGCGTGGTGGCCGCGTTCGTCGAGCACGGGGACGTCTCGGGCGTGGTCGGCTGCGGCCGCGTGGTGGCGCTGGACGACGGCCAGGAGCCTGTCCAGCTGCTCTTCCACTCCCGCCTCGCGGGCGACGACGGCGGCATCCCCCTCGCCAACCAGTTCCGCATCGACGCGCCCGCCGACGCGGACTACCTGCGGTTCCGGGTGAAGGAGCTGGCGGGCGGGCCGGACGAGCTCGAGTACGACATCTACGTGCGTCGCGGCGAGTACGTGCACCACGAGGTCGTCGAGATCCCCACCCAGTTCGGGACGATCGACATGGCCGTCCCGGAGGAGTACGACTTCGTCGTGGAGGGCTCGGGCGACGACTTCGAGGTGGAGCTGCGCCTCGACTCGGACCCCGCGCTGGAGCCCGGGGAGACGTACTACTTCGCGATCGGGAGCCGCGCGAACGGCCCGATCCAGGGCTTCTTCGTGTCGGCCGAGATCACCGTGGACGCGGACGTGCGGCTCGACGAGACGCCCCCGGGGGACGACGACGACGACGACGACGACGACGGGGGAGAGGGCTGCCAGGACTGCGAGTCGTCGATGGCCTCGACGGACGCCCCGGTCGGCCTCGCCGCGCTGCTCCTGCTCCCCCTGCTCCGGCGACGACGCCAAATCTAGTAGAAGGACCGACCCTCGGCGGCCATGGCGCGCAGGAGGTCGGGGACGGCGAAGCGGTCGCCGTAGGTGGCGGCCAGCCGGTCGGCCTCGGCCACGAACGCCGCGACGCCGATGCCGTCGATGTAGGACAGCGGGCCGCCGCTCCAAGGCGCGAAGCCCCAGCCCATCACCGCCCCCACGTCCGCGTCTTCCGGCGCGATCAGGACGCCCTGCTCCATGACGCGGGCCGTCTCCAGCGCCTGCGTGTACAGGAACCGACGCTGCAGCTCGTCGACGTCGCGTGAGGCCGTCTCGGACGTGGGGAACAGCTCGCCCAGGCCCGACCAGAGCTTCTTGCTCCGACCCTGGTAGTCGTAGAACCCCTCCCCGGACTTCTTCCCGACGCGGCCGAGGTCCCCCACGATCCGCTGCAACACCTGCGGCGACGGCCCGCCCATCGCCTGCTCGCCGAGGTCGGCCTCGGTCTGCTTGCCGACCTGGAACATCAGCGCCAGGCCCACCTCGTCGGCGAGCGCGAGGGGCGGCATGGGCATCCCCGTGGCCTTGCCCGCGTTCTCGATGAGGGGCGCGGGCACGCCCTCGAGCAGCATCGCGAACCCCTCGACGATGTACGTGCCGAAGACCCGCGACGTGTAGAAGCCCCGCGCATCGTTCACGACGATGGGCGTCTTGCCGATTGCCTTCACGTAGTCGAGCGTCTTCGCCAGGGCCTCGTCGGACGTCTCCTCACCGCGGATGACCTCTACGAGCGTCATCTTCTCCACCGGGGAGAAGAAGTGGATGCCGATGAAGTTCCCGGGCCGGGCGCTCGCCTCGGCGAGGCCGGTGATGGGCAGGGTCGACGTGTTGGAGCCGAACACCGCGCGCTCGGGGAGGACGGCCTCGGCCTGCTTCGTGACGGCGGCCTTCACCCCGCGATCCTCGAACACGGCCTCCACCACGAAGTCGCAGCCGTCGAGGTCCGCGTAGTCGGCGGTGGGGTGGATGCGGCCGAGGATGGCGTCGCGCCTGGCCTCGGTGGAGCGCTTCCGGGCGATGCGCTTGTCCTCCACCCGCGTCGTGTACGCCTTGCCCCGATCCGCGGCCTCCTGGTCTCGGTCCAGGAGCACGACCTCCATGCCCGCCTTGGCCGACACGTAGGCCACGCCGGCGCCCATGAGGCCCGCGCCGAGCACCCCCAGCTTCCCGATGGGGTAGTCCGGCACGTCCTTGGGGCGACGCGCGCCCTTGTTGGCCTCCTGGAGGTGGACGAACAGGGTGCGGATCATGGCCGCCGCCACCGGATCCTTGAGCAGCGAGACGAAGTAGCGAGTCTCGATCTCCAGGCCCGTGTCGAAGGGCACCTGGAGCCCCTCGCGGACGCAGGACAGGATCGCCAACCCGGCCGGGTAGCGGTCGTGGGTCTTCGCCCGCAGGAGGGCGGTGGCGACCATGAAGGTCTGGGCGGTGCGGGGGTCTTCCTTGCCGCCGCCGGGGACCTGGAAGCCGCGCTCGTCCCAGGGCTGCTTCGCGCTGCCGCCGTCGCGGATCCACTGCTTCGCGGTGGCCACCACCTGGTCGGCGGGCACCACCGCGTCCACGACGCCCATCTTCAGGGCCTTGTCCGGCCGCAGCTGCTTGCCCTCCATGAGCAGGCCCAAGGAGGCCTGCACGCCGATGAGCCGCGGCAGGCGCTGGGTCCCGCCGCCGCCGGGGAGCAGGCCGAGGGTGGCCTCGGGGAGCCCGACCTTGGCGCCGGGGTGGTCGGCCAGCACGCGATGGCGACAGGCGAGGGCGAGCTCGAAGCCGCCCCCCATGGCCGCGCCGTTCATGGCCGCCACGAACGGCTTGCCGCAGGTCTCCATGCGGCGCAGCAGCCGGCTCAGCGAGGCCGCCCCGTCGTGCAGCTCGTCGGGAGACTCGGCGTCGGCGTCGGCCGCGCGCCCGGCGAGGTCCCCGATCGTGTCGAGGTCGCCTCCTGCGAGGAACGCGGCCTTGCCGGAGGTCACCACGGCGCCGGCGACGTTCTCGGCCGCGGCCACCCGCTCGACGGCCTCCGCGAACGCCGCGAGGGAGCCCCGATTCCACACGTTCATGGAGCGGCCGGGCATGTCGATGGTCAGGACGGCGACGCCGTCGTCCACTTCGAAGTCGATCATGGAGGGTCCTCTCGGGCTCAGAGCCGCTCGATCACGGTGGCGGTGCCCATCCCCGCGCCCACGCAGAGCGCGGCGACGCCGACGCTGCCGCCGGTGCGCTCCAGGGCGTCCAGGACGGTGCCCAGGATCATCGCGCCGGTGGCCCCCAGCGGGTGACCCAGGGCGATGGCCCCGCCGTCGATGTTCACGTTCTCTTCGGTGAGGCCGAGCTCGTCGCGGAAGCGGAGGACCACGGCCGCGAAGGCCTCGTTGATCTCCCACAGGTCCACGTCCTCGGGGGTCATGCCCGCCCGCGTGAGCGCACGACGCGCCGCCGATCCGGGGCCCGTGAGCATGATGCAGGGCTCGGTCCCCACGGACGCCCAGGTGCGGATCCTCGCGCGCGGCGTGAGCCCGTGCTCTTCTCCCAGGGCCGCCGTGCCGAGCAGCAGGGCCGCGGCGCCGTCGACGATCCCGGAGCTGTTGCCCGCGTGGTGCACGTGCTCGATCGCCTCGATCTCCGGGTGCTTCTGGAGGGCGACTGCGTCGAACCCGTAGTCACGGCCCATCTGGCTGAAGGAGGGCTTCAGGTTCGCGAGCGACTCCAGGGAGGTGCCCGCCCGAGGGTGCTCGTCGCGGTCCAGGACGAGGCGGCCGTTGCGGTCGATCACGGGGACCACCGAGCGGTCGAAGCGGCCCTCCTCCCACGCGGTCGCCGCGCGGGCCTGGGACTCGACGGCCACCGCGTCGCAGTCGGTGCGGGAGTAGCCGTACTTGGTCGCGACGAGGTCGGCGGCCACGCCCTGGGGGATGAACGCCGTCTCGGCCGCGATCTGCGGGTCCGTCGCCCAGGCGCCCCCGCTCGCGCCCATGGGGAGGCGCGACATGGACTCCACCCCGCCCGCGACCATGGCGTCCGTGACCCCGGCCTTCACCTGGGCGGCCGCGAGGTTCACGGCGTCGAGCCCCGAGCTGCAGAACCGGTTGACCTGGATCCCCGGCACGTCATCGCCGTACCCCGCGTGCAGCGCCGCGATGCGGGCGATGTCGCCGCCCTGCTCGCCCACCGCCTCGACGCACCCGAGGACCACCTCGTCCACGGCGCCCGGAGGGAGGCCGTTGCGCGCCGCGAGGGCCCGCAGGGGCACGGCCGCGAGGTCCACGGGGGAGACGGACTGGAGGCCGCCGCCCCGCTTGCCGCGACCCCGTGGGGTGCGCACGGCGTCGTAGATGAAGCACTCGGTCATGGGCCTACCGGACGTCGAAGGTGATCGGGAGGTGGTGCAGGCCGCGCACGAAGGAGCTGGAGCGTCGCTCCACCTGCTCGCCGTCGGTGATCCGCAGGTTCTTGATGCGAGGGAGCAGCTCCTCGAGGGCGATCCGGAGCTCCTGGCGTGCGAGCGCCGCGCCGAGGCAGAAGTGGCGCCCGTGCCCGAAGGAGATCTGCGGGGAGCGGAAGTTGCGCTGGAGGTTGAAGGTGTCGGGGTCGTCGAAGTGCTTCGGGTCGCGGTTGGCGGCGGGGTAGAGCATCACGATCTCTTCCTCGTCCTTCATCGTGCGCCCGTGCATCTCGAAGTCGCGCGTGAGCGTGCGGGACATGTTCACGAACGGGCTCACCCACCGGATGAACTCCTCCGACGCGTTGGGGATGCCGTCGGGGTTCTTCGCCAGCCACTCCCACTGGTCGGGGTGGCTGCAGATCGCCTCGAGGCCGCCGCTGATGGCGTTTCGCGTGGTCTCGCTGCCGCCCACGAGCAGCAGGACGTGCTCGAAGAGGAGCTGCACGTCGTCCAGCTTCTCGCCGCCGATGTCGGCGTTCATCCAGATCGAGAGCAGGTCGCCGGCGGGGCAGCCTCGACGCTCTTCGACCATCTCCTCGTGGTACTCGGCGAACTCGTAGAAGGCGTCGTCCACCTCGTCCGTGATGGCGTCGGGGCCGTCGCCGCCCTTCACGAAGATGTCGATCAAGCTCATGATCCGCCCCTGGTCCTCGACCGGGATGCCCGCCATCTTTCCGATGGCTCGCATGGGGATCAGCGCCGCGAACTCGTCCACGAACTCGCCGCTGCCGCGCTCCATGAGTTCTTCGATCAGCTCCACGACGACCCCGCGCAGGTAGTCCTCGAGCTGGGCGACGTGCTTCGGCGTGAAGCCCTTCGCGACGATGCCGCGTTGGAGGGCGTGGTCCTTGCCCACCTGGCAGATCATCGAGGGGTCGGGCGGCACCAACGGCCGCGCCCCGTTGAGGGACGTGAAGGTGTCCTGGTCCTTGCTCACGGCGATGATGTCGTCGTAGCGGGACACGGCCCAGATGCCGTTCTTCTCGTCGAAGTACAGGGGCGCCTCTTCGCGCATCCACTTGTACGCGTCCCAGGGGTCGTAGGTATGAAAGTCGCCGTCGAGGAGGTCGATGTCCATGGGTCCATCCGGGGGTGGAGTCGCGCGCGAAGACGAAACTTATCGATCGATCAGTTTGGCCGCAATCGTGGTACCACTGCGGTCGCGGATCAACCGTCGGGAGAGGGATATCGATGAGCAGAAGGGCGGCACTCGAGGCCCCTGAGGTGAGTGACGGGAGGCCTTCGGCGCGGGGCGACGCGACGCGCGCGGCGATCCTCGATGCCGCGGAGGAGCTGTTCGCTCAGCGGGGCTTCTCCGGCACGTCCATGCGGGCCCTGGCGGAGGCGGCGGATACGTCGCAGCCCTTGCTGCATCACCACTTCGGCACCAAGCGCGGGCTCTACTCCGCGGTGAAGGATCGCTTCACGGAGCGCTACCGAGGGTTCACCCCTCCGGATCCGGGCGGCGCGCTCGGCATGGACTACGTCCGACTGGCGCTCCTGGGGTACCTGCGGTTCCTGGAGTCGAACCCGCGGCTGTCGCGCCTCATGGCCTGGAGCCGACTCGAGAGCGACGAGCAGCCTTGGGGCCAGGCGGACGAGGTCTGGCGTCGCATGGAGACGGTCGTGCGCGCGGCCCGCGACGGGGGGATGCTCAAGGCGTCGCTCGATCCCGGCCTGTTCATGGTGCACGCGGCCGGGATCGTCCAGTACTGGGTCGACAACCGCGCGGCGGTCTGCCGAGCGCTCGGCTACGACCCGGAGGACCCGGACCTGGATGCGCGGTACATCGCTCACTGCGTGGACGTGCTGCTCACGGGCGGGGGAGCCTGAACGTCATCCAGGCCTGCACGCACACGGAGCCGTCTTCTCGGGTGCACGCCAGCTCCAGGTCCACCTCGCCCGTCTCCGGGCGCCGCTCGGTGATCGCCCCCGCCATCGTGAGCACGTCCCCGGGGAACACCGGGGCCTTCCACCGCAGGCGCGTTCGACGCACGTGGGCCGGGCCCAGCCAGTTGGTGGCCCACGTCGTGAGCACGCCCGCCTGGAACATGCCCACCGTGAGCGGCGCGGGGTAGCCGGACGACGTCGCGAACGGCTCGTCGTGGTGGATGGGGTTCATGTCCCCCGAGGCGCCCTGGTACCTCACGTGGTCGGTGCGGCTCACGGGCTCCAGCGTGAGCGGGGCGGGCTCGCTGCCCGGGACCACCGCGTCGAAGGAGGGCGGCTCCGAGGGGGTGCCGAGGGTGCCCGGGCCGGGGCTCCAGGGCGCGAGACTGCGGCTGCGTCGTGCACTCACGGTCATCACGAGCCCTCCTCGGGGGGCTTGCTGGTCTCCACCCCGGTCATGCGGGCCTCGGCCACGAGCGTGCCGTCCGCGTCCCGAAACTCGGTGACCTTCACCGCGAACTCGAGCGTGCCCCCCCGGCGGCCCTGCTTCTCGTAGATCGAGTCGATCCGCGACGTGCAGAAGAGGCGGGCCCCGGCGCGCGGAGGGGCGCCGTGGAAGATGAACTCCTGCTCGGCGTGCATGCCGCGCTCCTGGGACATGCGGACCTTCTCCCAGGGGTCGGCGCCGGGGACGGCCTCCTCCCAGAAGAACATCGACGTCAGGAACGTGGGCGGCGCGACGGGGTGGTCTCCCTCCCAGTGGTCCGGGTGGCCGGAGCGGACGGCCTTCGCGAACTCGCGGATCTTGCCCCGCTCCACGTCCATCTCGAAGGGGACGCCCACGGCGCCCAGGGCGGTCTTGTCGACCATGATCCAGGCCTTTCTTCGGGGGCGCCTAGGCCCTCTGCGAGCTGACGGAGACGACCTCGCCCGTCATGTAGGAGGACAGATCCGAGGCGAGGAAGACGATGACGTTGGCCACCTCGAAGGGCTTCGCGGCGCGGCCGTACGCTTCGCGCCCCTCGAGCTCCTCGAGGAGCCCCGGGGGCGTCACCTTCTGGAGGAAGGGGTGCATCGCCAGGGACGGCGCGACGGCGTTCACGCGGACGCCGAACTCCGCCCCCTCGAGCCCCGCGCAGCGCGTGAGGGCCATCACCCCGGCCTTGGCGGCCGCGTAGTGCGCCTGCTCCTTCTGGGCGCGCCAGCCGAGGACCGAGGCGTTGTTCACGATCACCCCGCCCGTCCGGCGCATCGCCTGCATGGCCGCGCGGACGCAGCGAAACGTGCCGGTGAGGGTGATGTCGAGGACGCGGCTCCACTCGTCGTCGGTCATGTCGACGATCGGGGTCGCGCCGCCGAGGCCCGCGTTGTTGATCCACACGTCGACCCCGCCGAGGGTCTCGTTCGCCGCCGCGAGCAGGCCCTGGACGTCTTCCTCGCTGCGCACGTCGCAGGGCACGCCCCTCACGGTCTCGCCCGCGACGTCGCCGAGGGCCTCGGAGGCCGCCGTGAGGCGCTTGTCGTGGATGTCCGAGATCACCAGCCGCGCGCCCTCTTCGGCGCAGCGCTTGGCGGTGGCGAAGCCGATGCCCGCGCCCGCCGCGGCGGTGACGACCACGCGCTTGCCCTTCAGCAGGCCCGCGCCGGTGGGGTAGGGGGGGATCGGGACCGTCATTTGCGGGGCTCCCGCGGCAGGCCGAGGGCCCGCTCGCCGATGATGTTGCGCTGCACCTGGTTGCTGCCCGCGTAGATCGTGTCGCAGCGACTCCACAGGAACAGCCGTTGGAGGACGTCGAGGCCGCCGTCGGCCCCGCCCGGGACCTCTCCTTCGGCCCCGAGGACGTCCATGGCCAGCTTGCCGAGGT
Source organism: uncultured Rickettsiales bacterium (assembly GCA_964620495.1). GTDB lineage: Bacteria > Myxococcota_A > UBA796 > UBA9615 > UBA9615 > CAZEKB01. Next base: position 18,829 of record CAZUHI010000059.1, read on the forward strand.
CGCGGTGCCACGAGGCCCAGTACAGCTTCGTGATCATCGCCTCGCGGCCGAGCTCCTCGTTGTCGCCGCGGGAGAGGACGCGGAGCGCGTTGAGGCGCATGACCCTCAGCTCCATCCAGGCCTTCGCCAGGCGGTCCCGCAGGAGCGGGTCGTCGATGGCGCCGTTGGAGCGGGCCACGTCGGTGATCGTCTGCAGCTCGTTGGTGAAGGCCAGCTGCTGACCGAGCGTCGAGGCGCCGCGCTCGAAGGCGAGGGTGCCCATCGCCACGCGCCACCCCCCGTTCACGGGGCCGACGACGTGGTCCTTCGCGGTCCGCGCGCCCTCGAAGAAGACCTCGGAGAACTCCGACCCGCCCGTCATCTGCTCGATGGGGCGGATCTCGATGCCCTCCTGGCGCATGGGGACCAGGAGGTAGGAGATCCCGCGGTGCTTGGGGGCGTCCGTGTCCGTCCGGCACAGGGCGAACACCCAGTCGGACCAGTGGGCCAGCGACGTCCAGATCTTCTGCCCGGTGATGACCCACTCGTCGCCGTCCAGCTCCGCGCGGCACTGGACGTTCGCCAGGTCGCTCCCGGCGTTGGGCTCCGAGTAGCCCTGGCACCACAGCTCGTCGCCCCGGGCGATGGGCGGCAGGAACCGCGCCCTCTGGGCGTCGGACCCGAAGTGGATGATCGTTGGCCCCAGCAGCTCCACGCCGATGTGGCCGACCCGGCCCGGGGCGCGCGCGCGGGCGTACTCCTCGTGCCAGATGACCTCCTGCATGAGGCTCACGTCGCGTCCGCCGTGAGCCGACGGCCAGGCCACGCAGGCCCACCCCGCCTCGCCGAGTCGCCGCTCCCAGGCGTGGCGGAGGTCGAAGCACTCCTCCTCGTCGCCCGGGCCGCCGCGGCCGCGCGCGTCCTTGAAGTCCCCGGACAGCTCGGTCTCGAGCCAGTCGCGGACCTCGGCGCGGAAGCGCTCGTCTTCGGGCGTGAATTCGAGGTCCATGCTCAGCCCCGGGGCAGCGCGAAGCGTGCGCGGTGGTGGGAGGCGTCGCCGAGCAGGCTCTCGCTGCTCTTGGCCCGACGATAGTAGAGGTGGGCGTCGTGCTCCCAGGTGAAGCCGATGCCGCCGTGGATCTGGATGCTCTCCGCGGCGCAGTGGAAGTAGGCGTCGCTGCAGTACGCCTGGGCCGTCGCCGACGCCGCGGCCAGCTCCTCCCAGTCGCCGCGCCCCGCGACCCAGCCCGCGTACCAGGCGGCGGACCGCGCCGACTCGACCTGGAGCAGCATGTCCGCGCACTTGTGCTTGATGGCCTGGAAGCTGCCGATGGGGCGGCCGAACTGCTCTCTCACCTTCGCGTAGTCGACCGCGAGATCGAGGCACGCTTCGGCGCCGCCCACCTGCTCCGCGGCCAGGGCCGCGCCCGCGAGATCGAGGACGCGTCGCAGGGCCGATCCGGCGCCCAGCCCCTCCGCGAGCAGCTCATCTTCGGCGGACACCCGCACGTCGTCGAGCCGGACCTCCCCGAGTCGGCGGGTGCGGTCCATGGACCCCAAGGAGCGGCGCGTGAGCCCCGCCGCGTCCGCGCTCACGGCGAACAGGTGGAGCCCCGCATCGCCCGACGTGCCCTCCTCACGGGCGACGATCACGAACAGGTCGGCGGCGTGAGCGTCGGGCACGAGCCGCTTGTGACCCCCCAGCACCCAGTCCCCGCCGCCGCGACGACACCAGGCGCTCACGGCGGTCGGATCCCAGGACCCGCCGGGCTCCGTCAGCGCGAGCGTCGCGAGGGTCTCGCCCGCCGCGATCCCGGGCAGGTGCCGCGCCTGCTGAGCGGCCGACCCGGCGACCATCAGCGCGTTCGCGCCGAGGCAGATCGACGAGAAGAAGGGCGCGCAGAGCAGGGACCGACCCATCTCCTCCATGAGGGGGACCAGGTCGGTCGCGGTGAACCCGAAGCCGCCGTGCTCCTCGGGGATGGTCAGCGCAGTCCACCCCAGCTCCTGGGCGAGCCGGCTCCAGACGTCGGGGATCCAGCCGAGCTCGGTCTCCATCGCCGCGCGCACCTGCTCCGAGCCGGAGTGGTCGGCGAGGAACCGGCGGGCCATGTCCCGCAGCGCGTCCTGTTCTTCGGTCAGGGCGAACTTCATGCGGACGCCTCCGCGACGTCCACGATCACCCGCCCGCGGAGTCCCCCGGCCTTCACGAAGCGCTGGGCTGCGTCGGCCTGCTCCAGGGGGAATCGCCGGGCGAGGGGCATGTGGAAGGGGGTGACGGCGTGCTGGGCCAGCACCGCCGCCATGTCGGCGCGGGTGGCGCCTCCGCCCGCGAGGATGCTGACCGCGAAGATGATGAGGCGCCCGAGGTTCAGGGAAGCCGGAGTCGGGTCCACGTTGCCCAGAATGACGAGGCGTCCCCCGAAGCGGACGGTGCGAAGCGCCGCGTTGAAGGTCGGGGTCCCGACGCACTCGAGGGCGAGGTCGATGTCCCGGCAGCGCTCGTCTTTGTGGAACCGGGCGTCGGCGTTCACGACCACCTCGTCCGCGCCGAGACCCTCCAGGAAGGCCACGTGAGCCTCGTCGCGGACCACCGCGACCGCCGCACCGCCCAGGGCCTTCACGATCTGGATCGCCGCTGCGCCGACTCCCCCGTTGGCCCCGGTGATCAGGACCCGCTCGCCCGCGGTGAGGCCGCCCACGGTCACGAGGCACCGCCAAGCCGTCCCGAAGGTGCAGTGGAGCGAGGCGGCCATCCCCCCGGGGAGGTCGTCGGGCACGGAATAGAAGGCGGACTCCGGGGCCGCGACCCAGCGGGCGTAGCCGCCGTCGGCCATGAGCCCGAACACGTGGGCGGCGGCCGCGCACTGGGACGTGTGCCCGGCGACGCAGGCGGCGCACTCCCCGCAGTGGTCTCGGTGCATCGTCGCGACCCGGTCTCCGACGGTCCACTCGGTGACGTCTTCGCCCGCCGCGACGACGCGGCCGACGGCTTCGTGTCCGGGGGCGATGGGCGTCTGCAGGAAGGGAAACCGCCCGTCGCGATCCACGAGGTCGCGGCCGCACACGCCGCACGCCTCGACCGCCACGACCACCTCGTCGGCCTCGGGCTCCGGGGCGACGTCCGGCCCGTACTCGGGGGCCAGGTCTCGGTCCCAGCCGATCTCCTCGAGCAGGACCCGTCGGCAGACGTCGCTCACGCGCGCGCCTCCTCCGCCAGGCGGTCGCCGAGTCGCGCCACCTGGGCCGAGGTGGAGCCCAGGAGGAACTCGAGGTGCTTCGTCCACAGGAAGTAGCGATAGAGGGGGTAGTCGCGATCGAAGCCGATGCCGCCGTGCAGGTGGATGGCCGAGCAGGCCACCCGGTGGGCCGCGTCGCCGGTGATGATCCGCGCCACGGCCACCTCCTTGCAGGCTTCGCGCCCGGCGGCCAACAGCCAACCCGCCCGCTGCACGACCAGTCGGATGGACTCGACGTCGATCCATCCGTCGCCCGCCCGCTGGGAGACCGCCTGGAACGTCCCCAGGGGGACGCCGAACTGCTTCCGCTCGCTGACGTACTTCGCCGTGATGTGCAGGGCCTTGCCCGCCAGCCCCAAGGCGAGCGCGCAGAGGCCCACGTGCGCTCGCTCGACGACCCATCGAGCGACCTCGTCACCCCGGTCGATGCCGCCAAGCACGTCGCTCACGCCCACGCTCACGCCGTCGAGGACGAGGGCGCCGAGGGGGAGGTCGTGGGTCCCGGTGCCCGCCTGGACGGTCGCTCCGGGGGCGCTCGGGTCCACGAGGAACACCGCGAGGCGTCCGTCGTCCAGGCGGGCCGTGAGGAGCACCCGGCGGGCCGCGGGGAGGGACGGCACCGTGGCCTTCGTGCCGTAGAGGCGCCACCCGTCGCCGTCGGCCTCGGCGCGCGTGCCGGGGCGCAGCGGGTCCGACGCGCCCGCTTCGACGAACGCCCCCGTGAGGACGCTGCGTCCTGCGATCACGCCCTCGAGATCGGCGGCGGCGCGCTGCTCCGGGGTGCCGAACTCCGCCAGCGGCAGGGCCCCCATCACGAGGCTCTCGAGCGCCGGGATGGGCGCGACGTGGCGGCCCACCTGCTCGAGCAGCAGGCAGACGTCCGCGAAGTCGCCCATGCCGAGGCCGCCGACCTCCTCGGGCAGGCCCAGGCCGAGCAGCCCGGCTTCGCCCAGCGCCGCCCACAGGATCCGATGGGTCCCGTCGCCCGCCTCCACCTCACGGAGCGCGGCCGCGCCGGTCATGTCGGCGAGGATCTGCTTCGCGAGGCCTCGCAGCTCGCCCTGCTCTTCGCTGAGTCCGAAGTCCATGGCCTACCTCCGCGCCCGGGGCATGCGCAGCCCCGCCATCGCGATGATGTCGCGCTGCACCTCGTTCGCGCCACCCCCGGACGTGAGGACGAGCGTCTGCCGATAGAAGCGCTCGACGCGCCCCGCCAAGGCGGCCTGGGCGGAGTCCTTCTGCAGCGTCGACGTGGGGCCCACGACCTCCATGAGGAGGCGGTTGGCCTCGATGTAGAAGCGGGAGCCGTAGACCTTCACCGCGGACGCCTCGGACGGGGGCAGCGCGCCGTGCTCGATGTTCCACGCCTGGCGCCAGTTGAAGAGTCGAAGCAGCTCCACGCCCGCGTGCACCCTCGCGAGGTTCGAGCGCACCCAGAGGCGGTCCAGCACCCGACCGCCCTCAGGGGTCTCGGTGGCCGCCGCCCAAGCCGTCACGTCCTCGAGCAGCTGCTCCGTGAGCCCCACCGTGAAGAGGCTCACGCGCTCGTGATTGAGCTGCGACGTGATCAGCCGCCAGCCGCCGTTCTCCGCGCCCACGAGGTTCCCCATCGGCACGCGCACGTCCTCGAGGTAGGTCGCGAACACGCGGTTGTCGCCGAGGGTCTGGATGGGCGTCAGCGACACCCCGTCGGCCTCCCGCGGGATGATCAGGATGGAGATGCCCTTGTGCTTCGGGGCGTCCGGGTCCGTGCGCACGGCCGTCCAGATGTAGTCCGCGTAGTCGGCCTGGCTGGTGAAGATCTTCTGGCCCGTCACGACGTACTCGTCGCCGTCCCGCACCGCCCGGGTCTCGAGCGCCGCGAGGTCCGTCCCGGCCTGGGGCTCCGTGTAGCCGATGCAGAAGTGCACCTCGCCCCGGAGGATGGCGGGCAGGTACCGGTCCTTCTGCTCCTGGGTGCCGTGGGCCATGAGCGTGGGGCCGACGGTCGACAGCGTGAGCAGCGGGATCGGGAAGCCGTGCCGCTGCACCTCGTCCCCGAAGATGAACTGCTCCACGGCGCTGCGCTCCTGGCCACCGTAGGCCTTGGGCCAGCCGATTCCGAGCCAGCCGTCCTCGCCCATCTGCTTCAGGGCCTGGTGGTAGAGCGGGCCCGCGCCCTCCAGCTCGTGGACCTCGTCCAGCACCTCGGGGGTGATGAGCTCCGCGAAGTAGGCTCGCAGCTCGGCGCGGAGGGCCACCTGGTCGTCTGTGTATTCGATGCGCATGCGAACCGTGAGTCTGCGTGAGTGGTGTGCGTCGCCTCAGGCGGAGGCGGACACGGGGGTCTCTCGAGGGCGGAGCTCGACGATGGCGGGGAGTCCGTCCTTGGGGTTGAGGCTCAGCTGTTGGAGCATCACCGGCTCGTGGCCCTCGGGGATGCGCGGCGTCACCCGCTGGAGCAGCGTGGCGATGATCAGCTTGAGCTCCATGATCGCGAAGACCTTGCCCAGGCAGACCCGCGCGCCCGCGGAGAAGGGGACGTAGGCCCCCTTGTGGAGGCCCTTCTCCATCTCCTTCGTCCAGCGCTCGGGGCGGAACTCCAGGGGGTCGCCGAAGCGCTCGTTGCGGTGCAGGACGTAGGGCGAGATCAGGATGTACCAGCCCTTCTTGAGGGTGTACCCGCCCACGACCACGTCCTCGATGGGCTCGCGCATGAACACGTACACGGACGGGAGGAGCCGCATGACCTCCTTCGTCACCTGCTCGATGTACGGCAGCTCCTTGACGTCCGCCAGCCCCGCCGCGCGATCGCCGAGCACTTCGTCGACCTCGGCCTGCGCCTTCTTGGTGACCTCGGGGTGCTTCGCGAGCAGGTACCAGGCCCACGTGAGGGCGTGAGCCGTCGTCTCGTGCCCCGCGAAGAAGATGGTCATCGCCTCGTCGCGCAGCTGCGTCTCGGACATGCCCTCGCCCGCCTCGTCCCGGCTGAGCAGCATCATCGAGAGGAGGTCGCCGCGGTCCTCGCCGCTCTCCTGACGCTCGCGGATCGTGCGACGGACGATGGCGTCGATGGCGTCGACGGCCTTCACCTTGCGGCGGTTCTTGGGGCTCGGCCACCACCGCGGGAAGGGGATGGGCATCTGGATGTGCTCGACGAGCACGTGGTTGATCGTGAGCATCGCCTCGCCGACCGTCTCGGCGTCCTCCCCGCGGACGTCGGCGTCGAACAGCGTCTTCGCGACGATCGCCAGCGTGAGCGCGTTCATGTCGGCGCACACGTCGCGGTCCTCGGCGGCCTGCCACTCGTCGAGCATGTCCCGAGTGAAGTCGACCATCACCTTCGCGTAGGCGTCGATCCGCTTCTTGTGGAAGGCGGGCATCATCATCTTGTGGCTGCGCCGCCACGCCTCGCCGTCCGCGCTGAGGATCCCGTAGCCCAGGAAGCTGCGGAAGATCTTGGGGTTCACGGCGGCCTTGTGGAACTTGTCCGCCCGCTTCGTGAGGATCTCGTAGATCGCCTCGGGATCGTTCACCACCACCCAGGGGTGGCCGAGCATGCGGAACATCGACACGTCCCCGTGCGCGGCCTGCAGCTCCGCCATGAACTCCGCGGCGTGGTCCTGCATGCGCTCCATCGGGTACAGCGCGAAGGGGCTCTGGTACCCCGGCGGCAGGGGGCCGAAGAACTCCTTCGCCGCACGCGCCATCAGGACGGTCGACGGCCCGCCGAGCAGGAACGTTTGGCGGAACCACCCCCCGGCGGAGTCGACCAGCCCGATGCGCTTCGCCGTGCGATGCACCCACCAGGCCTCGGCGAGGTGGATGACGGGCACCGCCGCGAGCAGGCCGATCAGGAACGTTCGGGAGGGCAGGGGGAACAGCGTGCCCGTCCACCACGTGTACGCGGCCTCGCTCAGGGCCACCGCCACGAGGCACGCCAGCGGCGCGAGGATGCCGACGAACGCCGCCACGCTCGGGCGCTGGACCCGGTCCTCGAGGGGCTGCATGGGCGGGGTGGGGCTCACGCGCCCTGCGCCTCCGCGGTGGCGAGGGACACGCCCTTGGCCCACCCGTAGTCGGGCTTCCCGGTGGCGAACCGCTCGACGTGATCCGTGAGCGTCCAGACGCGCGGCGCCTTGTAGCCGGCGACCTTCGTGCGGACGTGAGCGTCCAGGTCCTCGGCCGTGGCGTCGGCGCCGCTGCGTAGGGCCACGACGGCCGTGACCCGCTGCATCCACTTCGGGTCCGGGATGCCGACGACCAGGGCGTCGAACACGGCCGGGTGGGACTTGAGCGCCTCCTCGACCTCCTCCGGGAACACCTTCTCCCCGCCGCTGTTGATACACATGGAGCCGCGGCCGTAGAGGATGATCTCACCGTCGTCCGCGATGGTCGCGAGGTCGCCCGGGACCACGTACCGCTTGCCGCCGACGGTCTTGAAGCGCTCGGCCGTCTTCACCTCGTCCTTGTAGTAGCCGAGGGGGATGCGCCCCGTGCGCGCGATGCGGCCCACGACGCCGTCGCCGGGGGAGCAGGGCTCGTAGGTGTCGGGGTGCAGGACCGTCGAGTCCTCGTTCATGAGGAACTTCGGCCGTCCGCCGTTCAGCTCCTCGCCGTCCTCGGGGTAGACGGACCCCTGGTGGCCCGACTCGCTGGAGCCGAAGTTGTTGAGGATCAGGGCGTCCTCGGCGAGCTCCTGGAGCTTCGCCTGGACCGATCCGCTGAGGACCGCCCCCGCGGACGCGATCGCCATCAGCGAGTCCAGGTCGACGTCGCTGCACGGCCCCTCGAGGGCCTCGATGAGGGGCAGCGCCATCGCGTCGCCGACGATGTTCACCGTCGTGACTTCTTCGTCCTCGATGGCGCGGCAGATCTTCACGGGCTCGAACGTCGGCCCCGGGATGATCACCGTCGTGCCGCCCGTGAGCATCCCGATCCACGTGGCGAGCTGGCCCGAGCCGTGGATGAAGGGCGCGGCGGGGAGGATGTTCTGGGTGAAGTACTCCTCGATGGCGTTGTGGGCGAGCTCCTCGGGCCTCTCGATCGGGTCGCCGCCCGGGGCCCCGCCCTGCAGGAACGCGAAGAAGAGGTCCTCGTGGCGCCACATGACGCCCTTCGGCATGCCCGTCGTGCCGCCCGTGTAGATGATGTAGAGCTCCTGGCCCGTCCGGTCCTCGAAGTCCCGGTCGCCGTTCTCCTGGGCGAGGATGGCGTCGTAATCGACCGCGTCCATGCCGTGGGCCGACTCGCCGGAGCCGTCCTGCACGACGATCACGGTCTTGACCGCGGGCACGCGCTCACGCGCCTCACGCACCACCGCGGCGTACGTCTGGTGGACGATGACGCCGTGGAGGTCCGCGTTGTCGAACAGGTACGCGACCTCCTCGGCCACGTAGCGGTAGTTGATGTTGATGTGTACCGCCCGCAGCTTCATGCACGCGAGCATCCCCTCCACGTACTCGGTCCCGTCGAACATGAAGAGCCCGACGTGGTCCCCGGCCCCGATGCCCTGCGACCGCAGGTAGTGGGCGAGCCGGTTGCTGCGGTCCTCGAGCTGGGCGAACGTCAGGCGACGGTCCCCGCAGACCAGCGCCTCGTTGTCCGGCATCACGTCCACGAGGGACTCGAAGAGGTCGGCGATGTTGTAACTCAGGCTCATGGTCTGTCCCTCCCGACGACCCACGCGGCGAAGAACTGGGAGCCTCCGCCGTACGCGTGACCGAGCGCCCTCGTGGCGCCCTCTACTTGGTAGTCCCCGGCCGTGCCCCGCACCTGGCGGGCGGCCTCGGCGAAGCGGAGCATCCCGCTCGCGCCGATGGGGTTGCTGCACATGACGCCGCCGCTCGGGTTGATCGGCAGGCGGCCCTCGAAGGCGGTGGTGCCGTCCTCCGTGAGCTTCCAGCCGTCGCCCACGTCGGCGAAGCCGAGGTTCTCGAGCCACATCGGCTCGAACCACGAGAACGGGACGTAGATCTCGGCCGTGTCGATCTCGCTCCGCGGGTTCGTGATCCCCGCCATGGCGTAGGCCGCCGCGGCGCAGTCCGAACCTGCCCGCGGGTTCACCTGGTCGCGGCCGGGGAAGAGGATCGGCTCGCTGCGCATCCCCGTGCCGTGGACCCAGGCGACGTTGCGACCGGCGGCGCCGGCCTCGTCCGTGAGCACCAGGGCGCAGGCGCCGTCGGACGACGGGCACGTGTCGAGGTAGCGGACGGGATCCCACAGCATCGGGCTCGCCTCGACCATCGCCAGGTCGATGTCCTTGAGCTGCAAGTGCGCGTGAGGATTTCGCAATCCGTTGAGCCGGTCCTTGACGGAGACCATGTGCCCGACGTGTCGCGGCGCCTCGGAGCGGCGGATGTAGGCCCGGATCAGCGGCGCGAAGTAGCCTCCCGCGCCCGCCGCCATGGGGGGCTGGAACGGGTAGCGCGGGGACAGCGCCCACATCGCGTTGCTGGCCGACTGCATCTCGAAGGCCACCGTGAGGACCTTGCGGTGACGGCCCGACGAGACGAGGTGCGACGCGACCAGGGCGGTGGAGCCGCCGACGCTGCCCGCGGTGTGCACCCGGAACATCGGCTTGCCCACGGCGCCGAGCGCCCCCGCGAGGTGGAGCTCCGGCATCATCACGCCCTCGATCGTGTCGGGGGCCGTGCCGAGGACCACCGCGTCGATGTCCTCGAACCCGTAGTCGGCGTCCTGCAGGGCCGCGACGGCGGCCTCCCGCACGAGCCCCGCCAGGGAGACGTCCTTCCGCTTCGCGGCGTGGCGGGTCTGGCCGATCCCGACGACTGCGCAGCGCTCCATCAGGCCCCCAGGACGGCCACGAGGTTGTGCTGCAGGCACGGCCCCGACGTGGCGTGAGCGACGGCCGTCGAGGCCGCGCCGCGGTGGATTCGAGCGGCCGCTTCGCCGAGGCGGATGAGGCCCGCGACCATCATCGGGTTGGCCGCCAGGGCGCCCCCCGACGGGTTGAGGACGGTGTCGGGCCCGAACGCGGGTGCGAACGCCTTGCGCAGCACGACCTCCTGGGCCGTGAAGGGCGCGTGCAGCTCCACGACGTCCACCGGGCCCTCGCCGACTCCTGCTTCGACCGCGGCGATCTCGGTCGAACGCGAGGCGGTGAGGTCCCGCATCCCGAGCCCATGAGCTTCGATGCGGTGATCGATGCCTCGGATCCAGGCGGGACGCTCGCAGAGCTCCTTCGCCCGGTCCCCTGCGACCAGCACCACCGCCGCGGCGCCGTCCGAGATGGGCGGGCAGTCGTGCTTGCGCAGGGGCTGGGCGAGGTACGGCTCGCCGAGGAGCTCGGCCGCGGGAGGAGATCCGACCACCTGGGCGTGAGCGTTGGACGTCGCGTGGTTTCGGTTGCGCTCGGCGATGGCGGCGAGGTCGCGCTCGGTGGCGAGGCCGGCGTCCAGGACGGCCCGGGCCTGCAGCGCCGCCAGGGAGAGGGCGTCGGGCCCCAGGGGCGCGAGGTAGTAGGGATCGAGCTGGGACGTCATCACCGCCGGGAGGTCTCCCGCCGAGGACTTGCCGAAGGAGTACGCGACCGCCACGTCGATGTCGTCGTGCTGGAGCCGGATCCACGCCTCGTACAGGGCCCAGGCGCCGTCCATCTCCACGTGGGACTCGGAGATCGGGGGCCACCCCCCCAGCGCGTCGAGGGCGGACACGAACGAGAAGGGGCGGCCGATCAGGTAGTCGCAGCTGCCGGAGCAGGTGAACCCGACGTCGTGGCGCGTGAGCCCCACGGCGGCCAGGGCCTCGGCCACGACGGGCTGCACGAGCTCGGCCTCCTGGCGCTCCTGGTCCCGCCGGATGGAGGGCAGCTGCGCGAACGAGACGATGGCGACGGGGCGGTTCACAGGTGGTCCTTGATCGCGTCGAAGGGCACGTCGGGCTCGCCGGTGGGGACGAAGTACTTGATGGACTCCATCGTCGGCTCGAGCTGCTCGCGCCACTCCGCCCGGACCCGCATGCCCATGCGGACCTCGGCGGCGTCGACCCCGCCCACGAGGTGGAAGATCGGCAGGTCGGCGCCGTCCAGGAGGATCGACGCCGTCGCGTAGGGGGGCGTGAGCACCTGTCCAGGGAAGGGGAAGTTGATGATGCAGAAGGTGGTGACGGTGCCGGTGTCGCCGAGGTCGCGCGGGTTCTCGGTGGGCACGGCGCACGTGGGGCACGACCCGCGGGGGGGCACGAAGACCTTCGCGCACGACGGGCACTCCTCGGCGACCATGCGCCGCTCGGTGATGCCGTGCAGGAAGCGCGCGAGGGGGGCCGCGGCCGAGACGGTGAACTCCAGGTGGGTCGGGGTCACGATCCGACTCACGGGCTCGTCGAACGCGGGGAGGGCGGGGAGCTCGTCCGGGGGGGTGTCCTCGGCGACGAAGCACGCGATGTCCTTGATCGACCCGGTGGGCTCCGCCGCCCAGCGCACGCGGACCCGGTCGCCCGTCGCGATGCGGTCGGGGCTGCCGCAGTCCACGGCGTGCAGCATCCCGGTGTCCGCGCCGTCCAGCCGAATGAGGGCCCAGGCGAAGGGTCGGTCCAGCGGGTGCTCGGGCCGGGGGCTCTTCACCCAGGTCCAGGTGGACACCGTCCCGTGTCCGCTCAGCTCCACCCAGTCGTCGTCGTGGGCGCCGAGCTCCGCGCCGGTCTCCGGGTCGTACTCGAGGGGCGGCACCACGACCTCGCCGCGGCCGTTGCGTACCCCGCTCACGCGGCGCTCACGCAGCCCCGTGAGGAAGCGCCCGATGACCGGACCGGTGGAGCGGGAGTAGGGGTACTCCAGGACGTAGGGAGCGGTGAGGGCGGTCATCTAGCTGTCGTCGTCGAACTGGGGGACGACCATGTCGAAGTAGAACTTCTCCTCCAGCGGACCGGGCTGCCCCACGTGGATGTGCTTGGTGCGGGAGAAGGCGGCGAGGCCGTGAGGGCCGAGCTCCCGACCGAGGCCGCTCTGCTTGTAGCCCCCGAAGGGGAACCGCAGGTTGAGCAGGTTGTAGTCGTTGATCCACACGGTCCCGGACTCGATGCGCGCCGCGAGCGCCTGGGCGCGGTCGAGGTCGGAGCTCCAGACGCCGGCGGCGAGCCCGTAGTCGCAGTCGTTGGCGATGGCGAGGGCGTCCGCCTCGTCGTCGTAGGCGATCACGGACAGGACCGGGCCGAAGATCTCCTCCCGCGCGATGACCATGTCGTTGGTCACGCCCGTGAAGATGGTCGGCGTGTAGTAGAAGCCGCGGTCGAGGCCGTCGGGGCGGGAGCCGCCGCACGCGAGCTTCGCGCCCGCCTCGAGCCCGGCCTTCACGTAGTGCTCGACCTTGTCTCGCTGGAAGCCCGCGATGAGGGGGCCCATGGTGGTCTCGAAGTCGGTGGGGTCGCCCACGACCATGCGCCCCGCGCCCTCGACGAGGCGGTCGACGATCTCGTCGTGCAGCGCCCGAGGCACCAGGAGCCGAGTGCCCGCGATGCAGGCCTGACCGTGGTTGTAGTAGACGCCGAAGAGGGCGCCCATGCAGGCGGTGTCCAGGTCGGCGTCGTCGAGGATGATGTTGGGCGACTTGCCGCCCAGCTCGAGGGTGACCGGCTTGAGCCGCTCGGCCGCCTTGCCCGCGATGATCCGGCCCACGACGGTCGACCCGGTGAACGTGATCTTCTCGGCGCGGGGGTGGGTGATCAGGGCCTCGCCGAGGGCGTTCTCGGGCGCGGTCACGACGTTCACCACGCCGTCGGGCAGCCCCGCGGCCGAGCAGACCTCGGCGAGCATCAGCGCGGTCACGGGCGTGTGCGGCGACGGCTTGAGGACCATCGTATTGCCCGCCGCGATCGCGGGCGCGATCTTCCAGGAGGCCGCGGCCACCGGGAAGTTCCAGGGGACGATCCCGACCGTCGCGCCGTAGGGCTCGCGGACGATCCGGTTCACGGACTCGACGGGCGTGTCCTCTTCGTGAGACTCCTCGAACTCGGTCTCACGCAGCAGCTCGGCGTAGTACTCGAAGGTCTGCGCCGCGATGGGCACGTCCGCGATCGAGACCTTGCGCACCGGGCCCCCGGTGTCGGCGATCTCCGCGTCGACGAACTCGTCCTCGCGCTCGCGGATGCCCTCGGCGATCTCGTCGAGCAGGTCCGCGCGCGCGTCCTTGTCGAGCTCGCCCCAAGCGCCGTGGAAGGCGCGGTGAGCGGAGTCGACGGCGCGTCGCGCGTCCGCCGTGGACGCGGCCGCGACGGTCGCCCAGGCCTCTTCCGTGGCCGGGTTGATCGTCTCGACGGTGCGGCCCCCTTCGGCGTCGCACCAGGCTCCGTCGATGAAGAGTCGGTACTGGTCCAAGGGGGCCTCCGCGGAACTCAGTCGCAGCCGGGGGGCAGGAACTTGTTCATCTTCTGGGCCTTCGGGATGGAGCCCTTGACCTTGAGCTTGCGGGTCATGAACGCCTTGCGCCCGTCGATGTCGCCGTTGGCGAGCTTCACGTACTCCGAGGCGTCCATGGTGTACGTCACGTCGATCTTGCCGCCGGGGGCCTCGGTGGAGACGGCGGGGCCCTCCGACGTGACGACCACCCACCAGGTGCCGCCGCCGTCGCCTTCCAGGTCGTACTGGTAGGTGAGCGTCTTGCCCGCCTTCGGCGCTTTGGCCGTGACGAAGCGGTCGTCGAGGGTGTCGAAGTATTCCTGGCAGGTGTTCACGCGAGCGACCATCGGAGCCTCCCGAATTCGTTGGTGTCCGGCGCCGCGACGGCCTCTACGTCGCCCTCGCGGCGCCGAGAAGTGAAACACGTTTCAGCGGGAAAGTGAAACGTGTTTCACTCAAAGACGACGCGGCTTGCAGGGAAGAGTGAAACACGTTTCAATTCGAGGGGCTGGGCCGGGTTCGACTCGGTGGACCGGCGGCTTTGGAGGCCTTCGATGGCGCGCGATACCTCGGTGAAGGGCTACCCGACAGGGTGGTTCATCGTCTGCTTCTCGGACGAGATCGCGATCGGCGATGTCCGGCGGATGCAGTACTTCGGGCAGGAGCTGGTGGCGTTCCGGGGGGAGTCCGGCGACGTGCATGTCCTCGACCCCTACTGCCCCCACCTCGGGGCGCACCTCGGGGTGGGCGGCACGGTGTCCGGCGACGCGGTCCGGTGTCCCTTCCACGCCTGGGAGTTCGGCGGCCACGGCGGCTGCACCAGGATCCCGTACGCCGAGAAGATCCCGAAGCGGGCGAAGGTGAAGTCCTGGCCCGTCGTCGAGCGAAACGGCGCGATCCACGTGTGGCACGACAGAGGCGGCGGCGCCCCGGCCTGGGAGATCCCGACGATCCCCGAGCACGGCCGGCCCGACTGGATGCCGTGGTCCAGCAAGCTGCTGCGCATCCGCACCCACCCCAAGGAGGTGGTCGAGAACGTGGCCGACAAGGCCCACTTCCCGAAGGTGCACCGCACCAAGATCCTCCAGTTCGAGAACGAGTACGACGCCCACCGCGCGACCCAGCGCACCGAGGGCGTCGCCACGCCCCCCGGCGGGGGCACCGACCACTTCAAGATCGAGGCGACGTACTACGGTCCGGGGTTCCAGATCAGCCACATGGACGGCGTGCTGGAGTCCGTCCTGCTCCTCGCGCACACGCCCGTCGTCCTGGGAGGCTCGGGGGGCGGCCGCGGCTTCGTGGAGGACGGCGATCCCTTCGACCGCCTGCACGACGGCGCGGACCACATCGATCTGCGCTTCGGCGTGAGCCTCAAGGTCGTCGGCGGTCGGAGCCGCACCGAGAAGTTCAGCGCCATGTACGTCGACAACCTCCGGCGCGGCTTCATGGAGGACATCCAGATCTGGGAGAACAAGGTCTACCGGCCGTCTCCCCAGCTGGTCCCGGGCGACGGGCCGGTGGGCAAGCTGCGCCGCTGGTACCGTCAGTTCTATGCGTCGGGACCTGCCGCGTGACCTCGAGCCGGCCGACGCCCGAAGGGACCTGATCGCGCTCCTGCGGCTCGCCTTCTCGGCCGAGCTCGCGGCCGCCCTGGCCTACGGCGGACACCGTCGGTCGCTCTCGGACGCCATCCAAGCCGCGGAGATCGAGCGGATCCGGCTCGACGAGATCGACCACCGCGACCGCATTCGCGGGATGCTCGAGCGGCTGGGATCGGGCCCGAACCCGCTCCTCGAGCTGGTCTACACGCTCATCGGGTCCACGATCTCGCTCCTCTGCCTGTTCGGCGGGTGGTTCGTGCCGATGTACGGCGCCGGCGTGCTCGAGTCGCGGAACGTGACCCCGTACGAGCGGGCGGCGCGCCTGGCGGTGGTGGTGGGGCGGCCGGAGTTCGTGGAGGACCTGCTCGAGATGGCCGAGGTCGAGTGGGACCACGAGCTGTACTTCCGCGTCCGACGGGACCAGCACTGGATGCGGGCGATGTTCCCACGCTGGAGGATCCCGCCCCCGCGGGAGGAGATCCGGGCCACGTTCGACGAGTTCCGGCGAGCAGCTACTTCTTCTTCGCCTTCTTCGTCGCCTTCTTCTTCTTGACCGGCATCTTCGCGGCGTGGGCGATCCCGCGCTCCACCCAGCGGTCCAGGTCCGCGTCGTCGGCCACGGCGTCGGGATCCACGAGGACCCAGCCCATCATCGGCTTGCCGCCCCGCATCAGACCCTCGGCGCCCTCCTCGGCGAGGTAGGACTCGAAGACCTCCGGGGAGCACCGGATCATCAGCTTCCCGTCGTTGTGCGCCCCGGTGGCCATGTTCCCGTGGATCGTCCACCCGATCCCCCCGAACATCTTCTTCTCGACGAGGCCGGGGGTGCCGTCGACGCGTTCACGGATGCGGTCTGCGAGCTCGGGATCGTAGGGCATGGAACGAGTCTCTCCGACGGCGCGCACTCGGTCCACCCGCGGCGGGCTGCGGGAGGTAGCGTGGAGCCGAGCCGACCGTGCGTTTCATCGTCCCGATCCTGGCCCTGTTCGTGCTCTGCGCTTGTCCGGAGCCGGCCGCGGAAGGCGACCCGACGCCCCCCGAGGGAGGCGAACCGGACGACGACGACTCCGCAGACGACGACGACGCAGACGATTGCGACGACCCCACCGACGCCGACGAGGACGGGGTGCGGGTGTGCGACGACGACTGCGACGACAGCGACGCGTCCGTGTTCCCCGGCGCCGTCGAGTGGTGTGACGCCGTCGATCACGACTGCGACGGCGACGCGACCCTGACCGAGGGCTGCGCGGCGGAGTGCGGCAACGGGGAGGTGCAGTCCTCGGTGGGGCCGGGCGAGACCTGTCCCGGGGCCGCCGTCGTGATCGCGGACCGACCTGCTTGGGACGCCTGGGTCGCGTCTCCCACCGGCCACGCCCAGCTCACGGCGGCGCTCGACCTCGAG
Organism: uncultured Rickettsiales bacterium; assembly: GCA_964620495.1. GTDB lineage: Bacteria > Myxococcota_A > UBA796 > UBA9615 > UBA9615 > CAZEKB01. Next base: position 35,383 of record CAZUHI010000059.1, read on the forward strand.
GGGACGTCGCTTTCTCTTCGCACCGCCTGCACGCTGGACATTCGCCCCGGGGCCGAGCTGACCGGCCTGACCGACGCGATGATCGACGTGGGTGAGTTCGTGAGCCGCGGCCGCGTCGAGGCGAGCATCGGGCTGGTCATCCGCTCCCGGGACCGCACGACGATCATGATCACCGCGGCCACGGTCGCCCCCTCCCTGGCGCTCGAGTCGGCGGCTCTGGACCTGAGCGGAGACATCGTCGTCGAGGAGCGGCTGTGCCACGAGGCGGGCGCGATCCTGGTGCGTGGGTCCGCCTCGGTGGTCCTCGGCGGGGCGGACCTGCTCTTGCGCGGCGGGACGGTGGACCTCGGCTCGGACTACCAGGGCGCCGGGGAGGTGGACATCGCGGGCGACTCGGTCCTCGTGCGGCAGGCCGTGGCGATTCAAGGGGCCGGGGACGTGGCCCTCGCGAGCGTCGACTCCCTGGACATGGGGGGCGACGTGGTGGCGGCGGGGGACGCCCTCTTCGAGTCCGAGGGGAGCGTCCTGCTGAGGGCCGCGTCCGACATTCGAGGGGTCGGCGAGGTCGTCCTCTCCGCGGGCGAGGACCTCGACCTCAGCGGCCGTCTGGGGAGCTCCCTGTGGGCCGTGGGCACGGCCGGAGGGGACCTCCTGTTCCGCAGCGCAGCCTCGATCGAGGGGCCCGGCTCGGTCACGATCACGGCCGCCGGGTCGCTCGACGTGGCGGGAGATGTGACCGGGGCGGGGGACGTCGCGCTCGAGGGGACGTCGATGCTCTGCCGGGCGTCCTTCGGGATCACATCCAGCGGAGACGTCGGCCTGCTCGTGGCCGAGGCCATGGACGCCTCCTGCCGCATCTCGGGGAACGAGGTCGTCGAGATCGTGACCGGGAGCTACTTCCTGCGCGCGGCGCACGCGTTCACGGGCAACGCCGAGTGTTCGATCCGCGGCGAGGGGACGGGCGTCGAGCCCAACGGCTGCGAGCCGCTCCAGTAGGTCGCTCGGGTCAGTCCACGAGGCCGGGCAGGGGCCCGCTCGACGCGTCCCCGAACCAGGACAGGGGCTCGCCCATGGCGTGCGCGACGCTCAGCCACAGGTCGCCGTGGCGGCGGTACCCGTAGTCGAGCAGCCGACCCGTGCGGATGCGTCCCCCGGCCCGTCCGGCGAGCACGAAGGGGACGTCATCGTGGCTGTGCGTGTTCCCGTCGGAGACCTCCGAGCAGAGGACCACCACCGAGTGGTCGAGCATGGTGCCGTCGCCCTCGGGGAGCGCGGCGAGGCGATCCAGGAGGTACGCGAAGCGGCCCACGAACCAGCGGCGCTGGGCCACGAAGTCCGTGAACTCGCGGCGGCTCCAGTCGTGACGGGCCCCGTAGTGCGACGCCTGGTGGCTGCGCATGTCGAAGTTCGGGTCGTGCATCTCGGACCCGGGGATGCGACTCATGACGAGCTCGCTCGTGTGGTGCGACGCCTGGATCGTGCCCACGCGCGTCATCCCGCAGGCCATGGCGAGGACCATGAGGTCGATCTGCGCCGTGAGGGTGGTCCCGAACTCCGCGGCGTCGTACAGGTTGTGGTCCGCGAGCCCCCCGGTGTCGATCCAGGGCTGGTCGCAGCTCGCGTCCACGATGGGGTCGTCGTCGTCGTCGTCGTCACCCACCGGACCGCCGCCCACGCGTCGCTCGACCTCGCGCAGGGCCTCGAGGTGTAGGTCCATCTTCGCGGCGTCGACCCCCCCGATGCGGTCGCGCAGGGCGTTCATGTCGTCGAGGACGGCGTCGAGCACGCTCGCCCGAGAGACCCCGGTGTCCCGCTCGAGGGGAGGCGGCCCCGCGTTGCCGAAGAGCAGGGAGAACGCGCGCCGAGGGTCGTCCTCGGGGGGGACGCTCACGCCCGGCGAGGGGTAGGACAGGTGCTTGTCGCCCGAGGCCCCGTTGTGCCCCGCCATCGCGCCCAGGTACAGGTGCCGCCAGGGGGAGCCGCCCCCCGCCGTCCGCGCCAGGAGCTGATCGATCGACTCGCCTGCTCCGTGATCGGTCGCCGTGAGCAGCTTCTTCGCCCCGCCCGGGTGGGACCCGGAGTCGGTGGGCCCGAGGCTCAGGCCGTGGAGGAACACGCAGTCGTCCCGGCGGTCCGCGAGCGGCTCGAGCAGGTGCCCCAGCTGGAAGTCGTGCTCGCTGCCGGTGGCGTTCCAGAGGGACGGGTCGCCCTCCTGGGAGGCGCCCGCGACCCCGTCCGGGAAGTAGAAGAAGATGACCCGGCGCGCGCCGTCGTCCGCTCGGGCGAGGCCGGGGGCCCCGAAGGCGGCCATCGGAGCGGCGGCGGCCAGACCCAGGCGCTGGAGCAGGCCACGCCGCGAGAACCCCGGGCGTACCCGGCGACGTCCGTCGATCACGCGGCTCACGGTGCCCTCCTCAGGAACGCGTCGGAGGTGGTGATTGCCACCAGCATCTCCCGGATGTCTCCGCGGTCGCGAAGGGTGCCCTCGAGCAGGTCCACGGAGCACTGATCGACGGGCCGCTCGGGGGCGCCGAGCGCGAACCGGAACCAGTGCCGGGCGTAGCACTCGGTGGCGGCGTCGGAGGCGGCCACGAGGCTCGCCAGCTCGGCGACGCCGTCGAAAGACGAGGTCGTCCCGCTCCCGATCCCCTCCACGTCGCGCAGCACGCCCGAGGTGTCCACCGGCAGCCCCGCGTCCGTCGCGCGCGCCGCGCCGATCGCGTCGAAGCCCTCGAAGCCGAAGCCGACGTCGTCGATGTACGTGTGGCAGCCCGCGCAGGACCCCTCGGAGTGCTGGGCGAAGCGCTCCCGAGTCGTGGCGTTCGGATCGACGTCGGGGACCCCGCCTGCGTCGGCCGGGGGCACCCCGAGGCTCTGGCAGAGGAGCCGCTCGCGGACGAACAGTCCGCGCCGGACCGGGGAGGTCTGATCGCTGTGCGCGAAGCTCGACAAGACGGCCGCGCGCCCGAACACCCCGGCGCGATCCGGGGGGAGGTCGACGAGACCGAACCCCTGCTCGTCGGCGACGTCGGGTGCGGCGGTCCCGTAGAGGTTCGCGAGGGCGGGATCGACGATCGCCTCGCGGCTCCTCAGGAGGTCGACGAAGCCGCCGCCGGAGTCGAACACCACGTGGGAGGCGGTCCTCTCGACCTCGGTGAGCATGGAGCGGCGGAGGGCGTCGTCGAGGTCGGGGAAGAGGGCGGGGGACTTGTCGGCGGTGAGGACGGCGTCGGCCCCGAGCCACTGGGCGGTGAAGCGCTCGACCGTCGCGCGGGCGCGGGGGTCGGCGAGCATCCGGCGCGCGTGGGTCTCGATCCCCTCCGGGCCGTCGAGATCGCCCGCGGCGGCGGCGGCCCGCAGGTCCGCGTCCGGGGGCCCGCCCCACAGGAAGAAGGACAGCGCCGCGGCCGTCTCCCAGGCGTCCAGACGGCCCTCGGCGCCGACCTCGGCCCGGTAGAGGAACGTGGGGGACGCCAGCACCGCCTGGATGACGAGGGAGACGCCGTCGCCATCGGAGGCCAAGCCCGCCCACCGGTCGATCTCCTCCTGCGTGAGGGGACGCCGGAAGGCTCGCGAAGCGAAGTCCGAGGCCCAGGCCCGGCGGCAGTCGGGGTCGTCGAGGACGTCGCAGTCCGCGAGGAGCTCGGGGGCACTCAGCGCGCGCTCGGCCACCGCCTCGGCCGCGCGGAGGTGCTGCTCGACGTGCGCGGACGTCACCACCCCGCCGTCCACCGAGTTGTCGAACGGGAACCCCTCGGGGCGGGAGATGGCCGGGAAGTCCGCGGCCGGATCGAACCCGGTGACGGGCGCGGCTCCGTCGCAGGCGACCACCAGGACCGAGTTGAAGCCGCCGAAGCCGTCCGACGTGGTGGACGGGTTGCCCACGTCGTGGCGCCAGTCCGCGTCGTCGACGACGAACTTGTAGAGGTGCTCGCCGTCGCCGAGCTCGCGCTTGAGCAGGTAGCGGCCTGCGGGGTCCCAGGCCATGGGCCAGCCGGTGGCTGCGGTGCCCGCCCAGTCGTTGAACGAGCCCGCCACGTGGGCCGTCGCGTAGGGACCGTCCGGGGCCTCGAGCGCGAAGGTCACCACGCCGCAGGGATCCGGCGCGCAGCGGTCGTCCTCGCAGGACTCGGAGGTGACGTCGCAGTCGGCGTCGGTCGCGCAGGTCGCGCCCGCCACGTGGGGGAGCAGGTCGAACACCGCCGCCGTGTACTCGGAGGCCGTGAGCAGGCGCATGCGCGGGGGGAGGGGCTCGCGGACCTCGCACTCGGGGGACGTCTCGTCGCAGCCGGCGACGACGAGGAACGCGAGGATCGCGAAGGAGAGGTGCCGCACCAAGAGAGCGTAACTCAAGACGGAGTCACGCACCGATGGAATCGCAGAAGATCGCTCGAGGCCGGGGGCGCTTCGGCGGTCGCGGCCCTCGAGGGAGGGCTACTCCTTGGCGACGATGAGGCGGATGCGCCCGTCCGAGGCGCCCACGACGACCTCCCCCTCGGGGGTGCGCCCGAAGGTCCCCACCGGGAGCGTCCCGCCGGTGAGGGGGTGGACCTTCGCCCGGCCGTTCCAGGTCGACGCGTCCGTGACGTCCGCGCCGTCGAGGTCGAGGGCGTAGAGCTTCATGGTGACGTTGTCCCCGAAGACGTACTTGCCCTTGAGGTCCGCGAAGCCGTCGCCCGCGTGCACGACGCCGCCCACCACGGCGTAGCCGCCCGCGTCGCCGGTGGGGCCCTTGGGGTTGCCGTACTCGAACAGCGGCGCGATGTACGTGCCCGTGGCCTCCCCCTGGTGGGGGTGAGCCAGCGTCCCCTCACGGACGCTCCAGCCGTAGTTGCCGCCCTTGAGCACCACGTCCACCTCCTCCAGCCGCGCCTGGCCGGTGTCGCCGACGATCAGGGCGCCTTCGCCGGGCAGCCCCACGGGCACGAAGTCCATGCGCCAGGGGTTGCGGAAGCCGTAGGCCCAGATGAGGGAGTCGTGGTCGTCCATGCCCACGAAGGGGTTGTCGGCGGGCACGACGCTCTCGCCGTTCACGTCGAGGCGCAGGACGGTGCTGGTGACCTTCTTCGGGTCCTGGCCGCGCCCGCACGGGTCCTGCTGCGCTCCGCCGTCGCCCACCGACACGTAGAGCATGCCGTCGGGACCGAAGAGCACGTGCCCGGCGTTGTGTCCCTCGCCCGGCTGGTTGCGCTCGAGGAGCTCGCGCGCGACGAGCGACTTGCTGGGCGCGGTGAGGTCGGTGACGGTCCACTCGGTGACCACCAGCGAGCCGCCGCAGCCGTACTCCTCGCCGACGGCGCACAGCTCCTTCAGCTTCGCTTCGGACGCGCCCGGGGGGAGCCGCTTGCAGTTGGCGTTGGCCTCGGGCGACCTCGGGATCGTGTGATACGTGTAGAAGCGGCGCTTCTGGGGGTCCGTCAGGAACTCGGGGTGGAGCGCGAAGCCGAGCAGGCCGCGCTCGGGGTTGATGCTCGCGATGTCGGGGATCGACAGGAGGGTGCGCGTGGCCCCGGTCTTCGTGTCGTAGGCGATCACGTCGCCGTCCTTGTCGGCCACGATGAACTGCATCGTCCCCTTCGACTCGAGCGGCGAGTAGATGAGGGCGGTGGGGGTCTTGGCCTTCACCTCCTTGTCCCCGTACTCGATCGGCTCGAGATCGATCGCGATGGGCGGACAGTCGGCCCACCCGCCTTCGGCCGTGCAGCTGCCCTTCTCGGCGGAAGCGGGGGATGCGACGAGCAGGACGCCGGCGACGAGGGCAGGGACGAACGGGTGATGGAACATGGGGCCTCCTGGGGGGACTTTAACGACGTCCGGACGGACCGTGTGGGGGCGCAGGCCGGGTAAGCTCGCGCGCCCCCGAACCTGGAGTGTCCGTGTCCGAGCCCGATCCCCGTCGCGTCGCCATCGTCACCGGAGCCAACACCGGCATCGGAAAGGTCACCGCGCGCGTGCTCGCCGCCGCGGGCCACCACGTGATCCTCGCGTGTCGCAGCCGCGAGCGCGCCCAGGCGGCGATCGACGACATCCGCGCCGCGACCGGCAGCGAGGCGCTCGAGTTCCTGGAGCTCGATCTGGCGTCCCTGGCGTCCGTGCGCGCCGCCGCGGAGGCCTTCCTCGCCCGAGACCTGCCCCTCCAGCTGCTGATCAACAACGCGGGCCTCGTGCCCGGCAAGCGGGCGGTGACGGAGGACGGCTTCGAGATGACGTTCGGGGTGAACCACCTCGGCCACTTCCTCTTCACCACGCTCCTGCTGGACCGCCTCCGCGCGTCGGCCCCCGCCCGCGTCGTGACCGTCGCCAGCCGGGCCCACCGCAAGTGCGCGGGCGTGGACTGGGACGCCCTCACGCGCCCCACCAGCTCCACCAGCGGCTTCCCCGAGTACACCGTGAGCAAGCTCGCCAACGTGTGGTTCAGCGCGGAGCTCGCCCGCCGGATGGAGGGCACCGGCGTCACGACGTACGCGGTGCACCCCGGGGTGGTCGCCACCGACATCTGGCGCCGGATCCCGGCCCCGTTCCGCTGGATCGCCAAGCTGTTCATGATCGACGAGGAAGAGGGCGCCAAGACCACGCTGCACTGCGCGCTCGCCCCCGAAGCCGCCGCCGAGACGGGGCTGTACTACGCCGAGGGCGCGCTCCTCGCGGCCTCCGAGCTGGGGAAGGACACGGCGGGAGCGGAGGAGCTGTGGACCCGCTCGGAGGCCTGGGTCGCGGCCTGAGTCGGTGTCCGCGGACGCCCGTCGCCCTGTCCGCGGACAGCCCCGGACGCCTCGAACAGGGACCGAGCCCGTCGCCGTGGGTTGATGAAAAGGCGTGTGGTTTCAGTGGCTTGAGTGGTCCATGGCGCAGGCCGGCACGGGGGTTGCTCCGGGGAGAGGTGTCCACGAAACACACCTCGGGAGTCCCGCATGACCCGCCTCGCCCTCCGCCCCCTCGCCCTCCTCGCGCTCGTCGCCTCCCTCGCGCTCCCGGGCGCCGCGTTCGCCGACGTCACCGACCTGTCGCCCGTGCCCCCCGAGGTCGCGGACGAGATCGCCTACATCGTCGAGCTGCAGGAGCACATCAAGTCCCTGTCCACGAAGGTCGTGGGCATGGAGGACGACGTCGCGGCGATGGAAGCCGACATGGACGACGCGCAGGAGGCGTTCGACCGACTCCAGCACCGCGCCGACCTCATCAACTCCTGGATGGACCGCCGGATCCGCGCGTACCGCGGGCTCCTGTGGCAGTACCGAAACCTGCGCGCCCAGGGGAACCCCAAGGCGTGGCGCGTCGCGATCCGAGCCCTCCGCGTCAAGCGCATGATCGAGTCCGTGAAGCCGCGCCAGGCGGAAGCGAACCGCCGCGCGAAGCGTGCCGAGCAGCGCCTCGACCGCGTGGCCGACCAGCTGGACGAGATGTACGAGGACCTGGACAAGGCCCTCGACAAGCTGGGCGCCCTCAAGCGCGAGCTGGCCGAGATGATCGCCCTCGTCGAGCGGGAGCTCGGCCTGGACTGAACCCCTCTCGAGGAGGAGACGCCGAGGGTCGCCTCGGACCGCGCGCCAGGCTTCGGGAGACCGGGCCTCGCGCCTGCTTGGGGATGGAAGGCAGGCCCCGGCGGGCGTACCCTTGCGGCGTGGGAGTCAAGAGGCACAACAGCGTCACCGTCGACTACGACCTCGAGGGGCTGCCTCGGGACTGGCGGACCCGCGTCGAGGACGCCGTCCGGTCCGTCGGCGCGCTGCACTACCTGTACGTGACCAAGGCCATGGCGGGCGCCCGGAAGGACCCGCCCGGGGTGCTCGTGAGCCTGGCGCGGGACGGGTCCGAGGAGTCCTGGACCCCCAAGGTCGAGGACGCCCTGAAGGCCCGGATCAAGTCGGTCCTCGACTTCGCCAGGCAGGAGGAGATCGACCGACGCAAGGAGAGCCTGCGCGCCGAGCTCGGCGCCCTCGGGGTGCTGGCGGGCCGGATCCCCGCCCGGGAGACGCGGGTGCCGGCGGACCCCGGCGAGCAGAGCCGCAGGGCCGCGAAGCGGAACGTCCTCACCCAGGAGATCGCGATCACCCTCCGCCGCGCCGACCTGCCCGCGGAGGCTCGGGACCTGCTCGAGGTGGCCGTGCAGCAGATGGCGCGGCCCGAGTTCTGGGCGCTGTGGGTCCGGATCCTGATGCAGGTGGAGGAGACCGAGGAGGCCCTGCCTGCGCCCCTCACGGAGCGGATCCTCAAGCTGCTCTGAGGCCCCTCAGTACGCCCCGAGGCGGGCCCAGCGGCGGCGGTGCCACACCGCGTCCCCCCA
>CAZUHI010000060.1:0-43044 GCA_964620495.1 uncultured Rickettsiales bacterium
GACCGACGACGACGACGCGACCGACGACGACGACGCGGTGGACGACGACGACGCGGGGCCGCCGGACATGGACAACGACGGGTTCACCGCGGACGTCGACTGCGACGACGACGACCCGAACATCCACCCCGACGCCGACGAGATCTACTGCGACGAGGTGGACCAGGACTGCGCCGACGGCGACCTCTGCCGCCCCGAGATCTGCCAGCTCGCGGGGCCCGACGTGGGCGCCGTCGAGTCGAACCACGACCAGGATTTCGACCTCACCCTGGCCGCCGGCGGCCCGATCCACGGAGGCATGGACTGCCTGGACGACGAGGCCTCCGCGTTCACGCCCGGGAGCACCTACGCCTTCGCCCACGTGACGTTCACCGCCGACGGCGACGACTACGAGGTCAAGAGCAGCACCTCCGGCGGCGGCATGGACACCAAGCTGATCGTCATGAACTCCGCGTGCGAGTGCATCGAGTGGGGCAGCGGGAACGTCGGCGGGGGCCGCGCGTCCACGGTCGAGTTCCAGGCCTCGGGCACCACCCACTTCATCGTGAGCTCGCTCAACGGCACGGTCGGCGACTACACGCTGGAGTTCATCGAGTTCGACGACTGATGTGAGTCGAGCGCCGCGCTCGTTACAAACGTGAAAGGTCGAGCGTCGTACCTTCGAGGTGGAGGTTCGACATGCGACGTTTTTTCCTGGTGCTCCCCTTCTCCCTCTCTCTCCTCATCGGAGCCTGCTTCGCCCCGGGCGGAGGCGCGACGTCCGACGACGACGACGACCCGGCGTCGGACGACGACGACGGCTGGTGGGACGACGACGACGCGGCGGACGACGACGACGCCATGTCCGACGACGACGACGTCACCTGGGACGACGACGACGACGACGACCCGACGAAGGAGGAGGAGTTCGAGACCTGCGACGACGCCGACGAGTCGGTGCGAACGCAGTACGTCTCGGCCGACGACAGCAACTCCATGGGTGCGGCCGCCCTGCGCCGCTCGCTCCTCCTGGACCACGAGCGCGTGAACCCCGGGCCCGCCAAGGCCTACGAGTTCCTGAACTACTACGAGTTCGACTACGCGCCGGCCCCCGCCGGGACCCTCTCGATCGTGCCCGAGCTGGTCGAGAACCCGGACGTCCCGGGCGACTACGACATGCTGGTGGGCCTCGTGTCCGAGGAGATGCCGAACAGTCGACGCAAGCCGGTGAACCTCGTCTTCTCGATCGACACGTCCTGCTCCATGCAGAACGGCGGGCTGCAGGTGGGCAAGGCGGTCATGAACACGATCGCCGCGGGGCTCGACTCCGGCGACGTCGTCTCGCTGGTGAAGTGGTCCGACAACAGCACCGTGACGCTCGACTCGCACATGGTCGGCGGACCGAGCGACCCCCTGTTCCTCGAGGAGGTGGCGGCCCTCTCCTCGAGCGGGTCCACGAACCTCGACGGCGGGCTCGCCGCGGCCTACACCATCGCGAACGCCAACCACACGATGGGGCGCACGAGCCGGGTCATCCTGATCAGCGACGGCGGGGCGAACGTGGGGACCACCAACGCGGACCTCATCGCGACCAACGCGGAGGACGGCGAGCTCGAGGGCATCTACCTGATGGGCGTCGGGACCCCGCGCGCGACGGACTACAACGGCGCGCTCATGGACAGCGTCACCGACCTCGGGCGCGGGGCCTACCTGTACGTCGACTCCATCGCCGAGGCCGAGGCGCGCTTCGCGGCGGAGCGGCTGCCCGAGCTCCTGGAGGTGGCCGCCCGGGACGTCCAGCTCTCCATCTCGCTGCCCCCGGGCTTCGTGGTCGACGACTTCAGCGGCGAGGAGATCAGCACCGAGCCCGGCGTGGTGACCCCGCAGCACATCGCCCCCAACGGCCGCATGCTCTACGACGTCGACCTGCTCGACTGCTCGATCGACGCGTCCAGCGCGGAGTACCCGATCACGTTCAGCGCGAACTGGACGGACCCCCTGACGGGCCTCGAGACCACCAAGGTCGAGATCTTCACCGTCGCCGAGCTGCTCGCGGCGGAGCACGCGCGCCTCGACAAGGCGGGGGCCATCGTCGCCTACGCCCAGGCCTACAGCGACATCGCGGGGATCACGGGCACGTCGGCCCGGCGCAACTACCTGGAGGGGGTGCTCGCAGTGGTGAGCGCGGTGGCCGACGCCCAGCCCGACGACCAGGACCTCGCGGACATCGTCGACATCCTCACGGAGTGGCGGGCGATGTACTGACCGCCTCCCTCCACGCCCGGGAGGCCAGCTCCCCGAGGTCGGCGAAGCAGCGGTAGACGGGCGGGATGACGAACAGGGTCGTCATCGTCGCGAAGAGGAGCCCCACGGCGATCGTCGTGGCCATCGGTCCCCACGCCTCCGACTTGCCCCCCAGCCCCAGGGCCATCGGCAGGAGGCCGATCACGGTCGTCATGGTCGTCAGCACGATCGGCCGCAGCCGCACCTTCCCGGCCCCGAGGATCGCGTCCAGCGCGCTCTTCCCTCGCTCGACTTCCGCGTTGATGAAGCTCACGAGCACCAGCGAGTCGTTCACGACGATGCCCAGCAGCGCCACCAGGCCGTACAGGGTGAGGATCGACAGGGGGGTGCCGGTGGCGAACAGGGCGACCGCCGAACCCAACAGCGCCCCGGGGAACGTGAAGCCGATGATGATCAGCGGCTGGCTGAAGCTGCGGAACTGCGCCCCGAGGATCATGTAGACGAGCAGCAGCCCGAACACCCCGAGGTACAGCAGCGCCTCCAGGCTCTTCTGGAACTCCTCGAACTCGCCGCTGTAGTCGATGCGGTACCCCGGGAATCGCGTGTCGAAGTCCGCGAGCCGGGCCCGCACCGCCTGGGTGGCGGCCACCGGCGTGGTGACGGACGCGTCCACGCTCGCGGTGAGCGAGATGGTGCGGGCGCCCTTGTAGCGTCGGATCGCGTCGATGCCGCGGCCGGGCTCGATCTCGGCCACGTCCTGGAAGGGGACGGACCCCCCGGTGAGGGCGGGCACCCGCGTGCGCTCCACCCAGCTGAGGTCGTTGCGGAACTCCTCGCCGTAGCGCACGAGCACGGGCACCTCTTCGCCGTCGTCCTGAAACCGCGTCGCCTCGATGCCCTCGAACGCGTAGCGCAGGGCCAGCCCCACGTCGCGCTCGCTCACGCCGAGCAGGGCCGCGCGCTCCGAGTCGACCTCCACCCGCAGCTCGCGCTTGCCGAGCACCCAGTCGCTGCGCACGTCGTTCACGCCGTCGACGGCGATCATCTCCGCCGCCGCCACCTTCGACAGCTCGACCAGCCGATCCAAGTCCTCGCCCTGCACCTTGAGCTCGATGTCGGCGCCCGTGGGCGGCCCGCTGCTGGCGGGGACGATCTCCAGGGAGTCGGGGCCGGGCACCTTCTCCACGAGGACCCGCAGCTCGGCCATGATCGTCTCGACGTCGCGGTCGCGCGCGTTGCCTTGGACCAGGTTCACGAGCACCTGGCCGACGTTGGTCTTGATGAACCACTCGTCCTCGGCCATGAGCAGGCCCGCGTTGGACACCACGGACTCGAGCTCCGCGGCCGGCACCCCGGTTGCGGCCAGCCGCTCCATCTCCCGGATCACCCGGTCGGTCTGGTCCAGGGGCGTGCCCTCCGGCATGCGGACGCGCACGCTGAACTGCGGGATCTCGTCGCCCCCGAACAGGTCCAGATCGACCTGCGAGGCGATGATCGCGGCCAGCGGCACCATGCCCAGGTACACCCCCGAGAGGACGGCGTACCGGATGGAGCGGAGGCGTCCCCAGGCGTCGAGGACGAGCCACCACAGCTTGTGTTTCGACCCCAGCACGGCGGCCAGCCCCACGACGAACAGGACGGGGATCGCGGCCCCGATGCCCGCCGCGACGGGGCCGAACCCCGCGAACAGGATCCCGGGGATGGCGAGGAAGAACAGCAGGAACGTGATCAGCAGCCCCAGGGCGCTCGCGGCCTGCACGCCGAAGCCGAGGGCGGCCCTGCCGAGGCTCCCGCCTGCGTCGGGCATGCGCCACCCCACGAGGAAGCGCAGCGCCGCCTGGTACGGGGCGATGAACCGCTCGAACCAGGCCGACCGCCGCTCGAGCTTCTCCAGGTCCTGCTCCCCCCACTCGTAGATGTGGCACGGCAGCGAGACCAGCGCCTCCGCGAGCGACGCGATCAGCGCCATCGCCACCACGATGGGGATGATCCGCATGAACTTGCCCATCAAGCCGGGCATGACCATGAGCGGAAGGAACGCGGCGATGGTGGTGAGGATCGCCGCGAGCACCGGCGCCCCGACCTCGGACACGCCGTCGACGATCGCCCTCTCCCGCGACTTGCCCATGGCGCGATGCCGCGCGGAGTTCTCCACCAGCACGATCGCGTCGTCGACGATGATGCCGAGCACGAGCACGAGCCCGAACAACGAGTTGCCGTTCAGGGTCTCGCCGGTGGCCCGCATGAAGATGAAGGTCGCCAGGAAGGCGAGCGGAATACCGAGGGCCGTCAGGAGCGCGTTGCGGAGCCCGAGAAAGAGCCACAGCACCGCGACGACCAGGATCATCCCGAAGAGGGCGTTCATCTCCAGATCGCTCAGCATGTTGACGATCTGGATGCTCGTATCGCCGGTGACGGACACCTGGACGCGAGGATCGTCGATCCGCTCGTTGTAGAGCGCGGCGAGGGCGCGGATCTGCTCCACCAACTCGATCGAGTTGCCGCCCGCCTGCTTGCTGATGCTCAAGGTGATGGCGGGCAGCCCCTGGAAGCGCGAGACGACGCGGGCCGCCTCGTAGTCGTCGACCACGGTGGCGATGTCCGCGACCTTCACCACGGTGCCGGAGTCCGACGCGCCGATCACCACCTCGCCGATGACGTCCACGGCGTCGAACTGCCCGACGGTGCGGAGGATGTACTCCGACGCGCCGACGCTGAGGAGCCCCCCGGGGATGTTGATGTTCGCGGCCGTGAGCGCCCGGGAGACGGCGTCGAGCGTGAGGCCGTAGCCGCCGAGCCCGTCGGGATCGACCTCCACCCGGATCTGCCGGTCCTGCATCCCCCCGCGCTCGATCTTGCCGATGCCCGGGATCGCCTTGACGTCGTCCTCGAGGTCCTCGGCGATGCCGAACATCTCCGCCTTCGAGAGCTCGCCGTGCAGGACCACCTGCACCATGGGCACGAAGTCCTGGGAGCTGAAGTTCACCCAGAACGGGTCCTCCGCGTCGTCCGGCAGCGACACCAGGCCCACCGCGTCCTTGAGCTCCTGGTAGGCGGCGTCGAACTCGCGGTCGTCGACCTGCTCGAACTTCACCGAGAAGAAGGCGTAGCCCTCCTTGGCGCGCACGCTCACCGAGCTGACGGCGTCCACCGTCTCGATCTCGGCCTCCACCGGGATCGCGATCTGCTGCTCGACCTCCTGGGCCGCGGCGCTCGGCAGGTCGATGCGGACGAACACCCAGTTGAAGGCGATCTCGCTCATGAGCTCGCGGGGGAGCTTGATCAGCGAGTAGGAGCCCACGAGCAGGAGCGCCAGCACCAGCATGTGGACGAGGACGCTGTTGCGGATGCTCGCCTGGGCGAGCCTGCGGATCATGGAGCTACTCGAGGTCGGCGGGCTCGGACGCCGCCGTGGTCTTCGGCAGGTCGTAGGGGTCGACCTTCACCCCGTCGCTCAGGTGCTGCTTGCCGAGGGTCGCCACGTGGTCGCCCTCCTCCACGCCGGAGCGGGCCTCGTAGAAGCCGTCCTGGAGCCGCCCGAGGACCAGGTCGCTGCGCCGCGCGCGGCCGTCCTCCAGGATGAACACGTGCGGCGGCTCGTCGTCCACCACCGCCTCCTCGGGCACGAGGACCGCGCTCCGCTCGCCCACGATGATGTCCACCCGCGCGACCATCCCCGACCGCAGCGCGCCGCCCGGGTTGGCGACCTCGATCTCGGCCGGGTAGGCGCGCGTCCGGCGGTCCGGCTCCGGGCCGACGTGGGTCACGCTCCCGCCCTCGACGTCCACCCCCACGGCGGGGACGTGCATCCCCACCAGCTGGCCGGGCTCCACCCGGGTGATCTCGCGGGCGGGGATGCCCACCGAGACGACCGCGCGCGTCAGGTCGACGAGGCGGAACGCGGGCGTGCCGGGCCCCACCAGCGCCCCGAGCTCGATGTGCCGCGACGCGATGGTGCCCGTGAAGGGCGCGCGCACGACGGCGTCGGCCACCGCGCGCTCGGCGAGCACGAGGCGCGCCTTGGCGGCGTCCACCCCGGCCTTGCTCCGCTCGAGCTCCACGCCCGACCGGAAGTGCTGCTGATCCGTCGTGGCCCCGCCCGCGGCCAAGGCCTGCTCCCGCTTGAAGCCGGCCTCGCCGAGGGCGAACATCGCCTCCGCCTCACGCAGCCCGGCCCGGGCCTGGTCCAGCTGCGCCCGCTGGACCACGGAGTCGAGGCGAGCCAGGACGTCGCCCTCCTGGACGGCTTCGCCCAGGGACGCGACGACCTCCACGACCCGGCCGCTGCCCTCGGCCGCCACGACCACGTCCCGCTTCGGTCGGATCGTCCCCGTCACCTGCACCGGATCGGCGACGGTCCCCGCGCCCGCGATCTCCACCGCGACGGTGAAGGAGCGCTCCTCCGCCACGGTCGCGTCCAGCTTCGAGGCGTCCGTCGGGCAGCCGAGCAGGCCGACGCAGAGGAGCATCAGCGGGGGCGCCGGGGATCGCATGGGGCAGCTCGGTCAGGCCGCGTGGGCGGCGTGGTGATCGGAGGCGGGCGACGTACGCTTGCCCACCAGCAGCCGAAACACAACCGGGAGGGCCACCGAGACGAGGATCGCGAGCAGCACGATGACGCCCGCCTCGGCCGCGTCCACCACCCCGAGGTGCTCGCCGAGGGACGCGATGGCCACCAGCAGGGTCAGCGGCGCGCCGAGCAGCATCGCCGCCCCCATGGCCTCGCGGGCCCCGAGGTCGCTGACGCCGATGAGCCCCAGGGCGGGGATGATGCGGGCCACGACGAGCAGCGCGCCGAGGCCCAGGGCGGAGGTGAGGCCCGCCCACGAGAGCAGCGACAGGTCGAACGCGATGCCCACCGAGATGAAGAAGATCGGCACGAAGAAGCCGGACGACAGCGCCGACATCTTGTGCTCGAGCACGGTCACGTCGCGGAACACGAAGCGAGACACGGCCCCCGCGATGAAGGCGCCGAGGATCGGCTCGATCTTCAGGAACACGGCGAGGACGGTGAAGGCCAGGCACGCCGCCACGGCCGCGCGCACGCCCACCTCGGAGGGATCGTGGGCCTCGAAGACGCGCCGGAAGATGCCGGGGTGCCACCACGCCCACGCCTTGAGGAAGCGGAGGAAGAGGGCGCCCACGGCGAACAGCGCGACGAGCTTGCCGAGCTCGAGGGCGAGGGTCGCGGAGAAGCCGACGCGCTGGTGCACGTCGAAGATCGTCATGACCACGAGGGTGAGGAGCTCCCCGAGGGAGCCGACCAGCAGGATGGACTGGCCGACCGGCGCGGTCATCAGGCCCGTCTCGCGCAGCACCGCGACGCCCAGGCCGATGGACGTGGCGCTCAACACCACCACGTAGAAGGTCCCGAGATCGAAGAGCTCGGCGAGCAGGTACGAGACGACGACCACCCCCAGGGCCACCGCCGACGCCCGGATCAGGCCCCCCGGACCGGCGCGCTCGACCGCGTCGAAGTCGATCTCGAGCCCCGCCCCGAACATGAGCAGGATGAACCCCAGCTCGGCGAGCAGGTGAAGGGTCTCGTGGGGGGCCGGGCTGTGAGGCACGAGGTGCAGCGCGCTCACGAGCACGCCGAACCCGATGGCGCCCACGGCCTCGGGGATGCCCAGCCGAGGAGAGATCAGCGGGACCACGGCCGCGCCGGTGGCGAGCAGGAGCAGCAGGAGCGCGACGTCGATGTTCATCTGGAATCCGAAAGCTCAGCCGAGGCTGAGGAGCATCGACGAGCAGGGCACATCGAGGGCGATGCGCAGACCCACGTCCGGGCGCAGGTAGGTGTTCCCCTGCCCGCGGCGACGAGCGACGACGCAGAGCTGATGGTCCCGGGCCACCTCGCGCGCCTCGCGGATCGGGTTGCCTTCGACCTCCAGCACCTGGATGTCGAGCTTGTAGAGCCGCGCGATGTCCTCCGCTTGCCGCCGGATGCGCAGGGCGCGCTCGCCCGCCGAGTCCCCGCCGACGAACTGCGGCGCGCGGACGTGGAGGAGCGTCACCGACGCGTCGAGCTGGCGGGCGACGTCGATGGCCAGCTCCACCCCCACCCACGCCGTCTCGGAGTCGCCGATCGGCGCGAGGATCCGCCGGTACGGGGCCGTGCCGCGGCTGATCAGGACGGGCGCGTGCGCCTTCTTGAGGAGGCGTCGAATGGGGCGCATGCCGCGCCGCTGGAACAGCCGCTGCCAGGGCGCCCGCACCACGTAGAGGCCCGGGTGCACCGCGTGGAGGCGCGCGAACTGGCCGGTCTGGTTGAGGTCGAGGTCGAGGCTCCGAACCTCCACCCGCGAGACGATCGGCTCCTCCTGGATCGCGTCGTCCCCCGTGACGCGGTGGAGTCCCCCCTCCACCCGCGTGTGCTCTCGCAGCCAGTCGGCTTCGGCGAGCACCCCCTCCTGCCGCGACCGATCCCACACCACGATCGCGCGACCGAACTGCATCGGGAACTGCGCCGTGCCCACGCGGAAGTACTCGGCGACCGCACGCAGGGTGTCCGGCAGCCCCACCAGGAGGACCTGGTCGTCCGCGTGCACGACCGTGTCGCCGTGGGGCACCACCAGCTCGCCGCCGCGGTAGATCGCGGCCACCAGGAACTCCCGGGTGCCGATGTCCTTGAGGGCGTGGCCGATGGCGAGGGATCCGGCCGTCACGCGCACCTGGAGGATCTCGCCCTGACCGAGGCCGACCTCGGACGTGGTGTTGACGACGCCCGGCAGCCGCGACGTGATCGCCCCGGCGAGGGCCTGCTGTTCGGTGACGGGGAAGGCACCGACGGCGAGGACCCGCGCCCGCAGCGACGGATCCTTGAGGCGGCAGAAGACGGACGGAACCCCGCACTCGACCGCGAGACGGCAAGCTTCGATGTTGACGCGGTCGTCGCTGGTGGCGGCCACCAACGCGTACGCCCGCTCCACGCCGGCTTCGCGAAGGACGAGCAGGGAGGTGCCGTCGCCGTGAATGCACCGCGCGCCGGGGAGCTTTTCGCTCAGGTCTTCCTTCGCGTGGGTCTTGTCGATCAGGGAGACCTGCATCGCGTGGGCCGTCTGCTCGACGATCCCGCGGCCCGTGCCCCCCGCGCCGACCACGATCAACCCGTGCCGCGACGTGATCTCGGCCCTCGGATCCGTGTCCGGGGAGGGGACGACGTGGGGATCCGGTGGCTCTGCCGTAGCGCTCATGACGTTCATGGTACCGAAGCCCTCCCCCCGACGCGGGGACCCTGTTCTGGGGCCGCCGCTGCGATTCGCAAGCGAGAAACCGGGTCGATCGGTGCCCGAAACGGCAAAATGGCCGGGTTCGTTCGAACAGGAGGCGACGCGCGAGTGAGGGAGACGCGATGGCAAGCCTGCTCCGACGAGAGTACGAGAGCTTCATGAAACGCCCCGCCCCCCCGGTGGAGTCGCCTCCGAGCGACCTGACCTGGGAGGAGCTCACGAGGCTCCTGCTGCGGCACGCGCGGTTCCTGGGGGCGACGTTCGAGGAGGCGGAGGACCTGACCCACGACGCCCTCGCGGTCTTCCACGGGGATCCGAAGTGGTACGACCCCCGTCGCGGCAGCCTCAAGGCCGCCTTGAAGTCGGTGATCACGAACCGCTATCGAGACCTCGTGCGGCGCTCCGGACGCGGCGCCCTGGTGAAGCGGCGGCTGCGCCTGGTGACCCCCGAAGGCGTCGCGGGGGCGGACGTGGAGGTCGAGCGGCGGGTGCGCGCCGACAACCGCTCCCGATTGCTCGCGGCGCTCTCCCCCGAGGAGCGCGGGCTGTTCCAGACGTGGATGCTCCAGCGGTCCGACGAGCTCGACGGGCCCGCCGCCGCCCGGAGCCTGGGGCTGAACATGCGCGATTATGAGAATCAGAAGAAGCGCCTACGACGGCGATGCAAGAAGCTCCTGGACGAGCTGGGCATGGAGCCCGCCGACCTCATGGAGCCCGCGACGCAAGGAGTGCAGCGGTGACCCTCCCCCCCCGTTCCGAAGACTTCATGGACGACCTGTTCGGCGCCATGCAGCCGGACGCCCCCGTCGAGGACGACTTCGCGCGTGAAGACGCGGCGGTGGCGGCCGTCCTCGCGCGCATGGGGGTGGACGGCCGCGCCCCGGTGCCGATGGCGACCCCGGCCCCCCCGCCCGCCCCGCGACCCCGCAGCGCCGGCCGGACCGCCGTCTACTCGGCGCTCGCCGCCGCGCTCGTGCTGGGCGTCTTCCTGGGCCGATCGCTCTCGCCCGACACCGGCCCCGTGGCCACCGTCGGGGTCGCTCCGGCGCCCGTCGAGGCCGTGGTGATGACGCCTCCGGCCCGGGCCGAGCCGAGCGACGCGGTGCCCGTCGCGTCCGAGCCGGGTGAGCCCGAGCCTCCGGCGCCGATCGCGGTCGCCGTGGTGACGCCCCCCCCCGTGGAGGCCCCCTCCGCCGAAGCCCCCGCGCGCGTGCTCCTGACCGCCGCGGCGCCGTCTCCCGGCCTCGAGGTCACGGCCGACTCTCGGCTCTTCCTGGCGGGCACGCTCGGGGAGCTCGAGGGGGGCTGGGTCACGTTCACGCGGCGCGACGGGGTGGTGCCCGTCATCGATCGGGTGCGGTTCCCCGCCCTGGGCCTGTCCGCCCTGCCGGTCGGCACCGTCTTCCACGCCGCCGCGCGCGGCAACCTCGCGCTGGTGACCGTCGCCGAGGGCGAGGTCCACCTCGTCCAGGACGACGGCACGCGCCTCGGGTCGGTGCGCGCGGGCGAGTCCGTGGCGATCGGCCCGGACGACGGCGGCCTGCGCATGGTGGCGACCGAAGGCACGGACGCCGCGGGCCTGACCGTCCTGCTCCCCGAGTCCACGGTGTCCGAGGCCACGCTGCAGGGCGATCTGGTCACCCAGCGGCTCCGCTCTCTGTCCTCCGACGTCATCCGCGACCTGCGGGGTCTGGAGACCCTGGACGAGTGATCCTGCGCTTCCTCGTCGCGGTCCTCGGGGCCTCCCTCCTCCTCCCTGCGGCGGCGGGCGCGGCGGAACTCACCCTCGACCTCGACGAGCTCGAGGCCTCGGCGGCCACGGCGAGAGAGATCATCGAGGGCTGTCGCGCCGAGCTGCCCCCCTGCACCGACGACGAGTCGCGCCGCGAACTGGCGCTCGCGTTCCTCATCGAAGCCCTGCACTCGTGGGTCGCGGAGGGGCAGCACGACCCCGTGTCGATCGCCAACGCTCGGCAGCTGGACCCGGAGCTGGCCGCCCGCTGGGAGGCGCGCTTCCCGGTGGGGGCCGAGCCCGCCGAGGACTGGGTCAAGGGCCTGGTGCCGCCGCCCGCCGAGCCCGCCGCCGCGGTGGCGACCGTCGAGTACGTCCCGCGGGCCCTCGTGCTCGGTCGCCGGGAGCCGCTGACGCTCCGGGCCGCGCTCGCCGCCCGCCCCGTGCCCTGCAGCGACTACACGCTCGAGAGCCCCGACGGCGACGGGCGCGTGCTGCGGGACTGCCCCATGGACGTGGGCGGCCGACTCGGCGCGGACATCCGCAGCCCCGAGGGCCTGCTGGTGCGGTTCGGGATCGCAGGCAGCCGGTGGTGGACCGAAGACAGCCACTTCCTCCACCTCCAGATCGACACGCTCGATCGCCTCCCGGTCTCCGGCTACCGGGTCGAGGGGCGGGGGGCCCTGGGGGGGTCGGTGCCTACGGGGCCGGCCGAGCTCCGGGTCTCCGCGGGCGGCTTCGTGCGGGTCGTGGGCCTGCACATGGAGGCCGTCGAGGAGCTGTACACCGACTACGCCTACGCCCCGCCCTACCTCTCGGCGACCTCGATCGGGGGTTGGTTCGCCCTCGAGTGGGAGGCGGCCGTGCAGGAGATCCGGCTGGAGCCGCGGGTCCACGTGGAGGTGGGCAACGAGGCGAGCTGGAACTGGCGTCGGGCGGAGCCGCAGCTGAACCTCTTCACGCGCAACCTGGACGCGGACGTGGAGGTGCGGGTCGCCCCCGGGTTCGGGCTGGCGGTGCCCACCGTCGCGCCGGTGGGGCTGCGGGTGGACCTCACGGCGGGCGTGGACATCGAGCAGTACAGCCTCGCCGCCGCCGAGAAGGGCGCCGAGGACCACCCGCGCTACGCGGACATCTACACGACCGACGCCCGGGCGCAGTTCTTCTTCCACGTGGCGGTGGGCATCGAGGCCCGGCTGGGCCGCCCCCCGGCCCGCGACGTCCCCCTCGAGCCCGAGCCCGAGCCCCGATCCGAGACGATCTGAACGCGATCAGCGGGGCCAGCTGGTCGCGGGGAGGACCGTGGCGCAGGGGGCTTCGCAGGCAGTGAGCCGTCGCCGACGACCGTCGCGGCAGTGCGCGGTCCCCGCCCGGCAGTCCTGCTCCGCCCACGCCCCGCACGATGCCTCTCGGAGGCAGGCGCTGCAGG
Organism: uncultured Rickettsiales bacterium; assembly: GCA_964620495.1. GTDB lineage: Bacteria > Myxococcota_A > UBA796 > UBA9615 > UBA9615 > CAZEKB01. The sequence goes on from CAZUHI010000060.1 coordinate 12,617, forward strand.
CATGCACCGCCGCCCGGGCGGTGTCGGTGAGGACGACGGACTGCGCGAGGACCTCTCGGCACTCATCCTCCGGCGCGACCGCGCAGGCGGCCGCCGCCGCGCACACGGTTCGTCCCGCCTGCCCGAGCACGAGCCCCGGGGCGCCTCGCGGCATGAGGAACCAGAGCGCCCCCGCGACCACGACGACGTGTACGGAGACGGCGACTCGGAGGCCCCGCCTGCGTCCCCCCTCACTCACTGCACGTCACCGCCCCGGCGAAGAGGGCCTCGGAGAGCTCCGCGCAGAAGGTCGCGCGCGTGCCCCCCACCGGGATCGGGACCGGCGTCCCCGCCCGGTCGGCGCCGGGGTCGCCCGAGAGGAGGAACTGCGGCGTCGCCATGAACGCCGCGCAGGCGCGACGCAGGCGGAGGTCCGCGTCCGAGGGCAGGCCCGCGTCCAGGTCTGCGCCCATCAACCGCGACAGGACGATCCGCTCGTTGCCGTCGGCGAGGCGCGGGTCCGCCAGGAGTCGATCCTTGAGCGTGGCGACGGCCTCCCCCATCGTCGCGCCCTGGTCCTCGGCGGCCGCGACCAGCTGCTCGACGAAGTCGGGGGGAGGCTCCTCGGGGGGACGGCAGCCCGCCTCCGAGGTCCGGCAGCGGTCGGCGCAGGGAGGCGTCCACCGTCGGCCGGGGGCGCAGCACTCCGGCATGTCCGCGCACACCTCGGCCTCGCAGGGGCAGTCGGGGCAGCCCCACTCGGAGTTCGACTCGCAGCCCCACCCCCTGGGGACGGTGTCGCGGCACGTCCCGAAGGTCGTCTCCCACGCCAGGAGCGACTGCACGGCCACCCCCCGGAACCCCGGCACGGCCTCCTTGAGGTACACGCCCATCGCCTCCTGGATGCGCGCGGCGCCGCTCTCCTCGCTCTCGTCGCCCCCGTGGAACTCGACCTGCTCGGGCCAGCCCATGGCGCCGTAGAGGCTTCGGATCAGGTCCCGCCCGTCGCGACGGTGCACCAGGTCTCCGAACGAGTTGCCCTGCAGATCCGCGCTCTCGCGCTCCACGGACCAGGGGTCGAGGATCGGCGGCAGGTGGTGGGCGGCGTGGCCCGCGGCCGGCGCGACGGCCGGGACGGACGCGTTGAAGAGCGGGTGCTCGGTGATCGCGACGAGCAGCTCGGTGAGGGAGAAGCCCGAGGCGACGAACCGGCTGCTCAGGGCGGCGAGCGCGTCCCGCTGGTGCTCGTTGCGGGGGAAGCCGTGGCCCAGCGTGAGGCGGGCGCCGAAGGCCTCGGCCCAGACCCGATCGGCGAGGTTCACGGCGGTGAGCCAGGCCACGGACTCGGCGCCGTCGCGCAGCTCGGGCGTGCCCGACAGGCCCCCGGCTCGGAGGGCGTCGAAGCCGTCGCGCAGGTGCGGCTCCAGGTCCCAGACCGACGCGCGAGGCCCGGTCGGCTCGACGAAGAAGGCGCCGGGCGAGACGAGGTCGTCGAAGAAGGCGTCGGGGTTCAGGAACCGGCCGCAGTCGTCGGACGAGACCCCCCAGGGCTGCACCAGCAGCGGCTCCGCGCAGCCCCCCGCCTGCGTGCAGAGCGCCACGCACTCGGGGCCCCAGTCGTCGAGGCACTCGGGCCGCTGGTCGGCCACCTCCTGCTCGCAGTCGCAGCGGTTGCAGCCCGGGCGCCCGTTGGGCCAGCACCCGCGGTCGGGAGGCGGCTCGTACCAGTCGATCTGGGACGTGTGGATGTACTCGGCGAGCACCCCGTAGCGTCGGAAGTAGGCCCACAGGAGCTCCGGGTCACCCCCGTCGTCGGACCCGTACATGGCCCGCTCGAAGAAGCCGGGCAGCTCCCAGGTGCGGTCCTCGGCCGGGTCCTCGGACCCCGTCACCGAGAAGGCCCCGTTGTGGCACGGGAGGCACTCGAGCTGCCGACCGACGTACGTCTTGCCGAAGACCTCGCCGGTCACGTGCCGCTCGGACAGCTCCTCGGCGAGCGTCTGGGACGGCCGCTGCCGGGAGAAGGACGTCATGAGGTGCGCCCGGAAGAGCGGGGTGACGTCGTCGAGCAGGAGGGAGCTGGCGGCCAGGTCGGCGATCGTCCACGGGGCGAGCTCGGGCTGCTCCCGGGGGCCGTGATCCCGGACGAAGGTCGCGAGATCGGGGGACGTCGCGGCCTCCGTCAGCCGGCCGTGGCAGTGACGCGAGCTCAGGTGGCCCAGGCGCGAGACCGCCAGCAGGTCCAGGAGCTTCGCCCGCCACCGGACGCGACCCTCCGGAGACGCCGCCATCGCCACCACGACGGTCGCGCGATCGGTCGTCTCCACGAAGTCGACGAGCGCCTCGACCTCGTGGATCGAGCGCGCGTGCCGCCCCCACACGAGGTCGACGGCGCGGTGCACGAAGGCCTCGTCGCCCGCGTCCACGACGTCCGAGAAGTAGTCGTCCGCGTCGGTCGGATCGCAGGCCCCCGCGCCGATGAGCACCCCGAGCGCCGCGGCCGCCACGAGCACGGGGATCCTCACGCGCGCCCCCAGATCCGCTCGCGCAGCAGCATCGCCGCGTCCCGCTCGGTGGTCACGTCCCGCAGGTCGCCGACGGCGAAGCCCTCGGGGCTGAACGGCCAGATGCCCTGGGCCTGGAGCAGCGCCGCCCGGATCTCCGCGGGGGTGACCCAGTCCGTGGCCACGCCGTCCTCGCCGATGGCGCCCACCACCCCGGCCTGGTCCGGCCCCACGGGGCCGCCGAGCACGACCTGCACGAAGCCGTCGGGCCAGTGGTCGAGCCCGTCCTCCCCCTCCTTGAAGGGGGTCCGCCCGAACTCGGTGGAGATCAGGACCATGTGGCGGTCGAGGTCGAGCTTGGCCGGGTCGCCCTCGCCGGGCTCGTTGATGCGGGCCGCCAGCCGGGCCATCGCGTGGGTCACGTTGCGGCCTCCGTCGCGCACGTGGAAGGCGTGGGTGTCGTAGGAGAGCCCCGCCTCGGCGACGTCCAGCCCCCCGTCGATCGACGTGACCCAACGCGCCGGCGTCTCGGGGTGGGTGAGCAGGCGGGTCGCCACCGCGAGGCCGTGCTCGGTGTCGTCCGGGGTGTTCTCGTGGCCGCAAGCCTCCCCGCGCGCGCCGCGCTGGAGCGACTCGTCGAACAGCCCCGTGAGGTCCGGCGCGGCGACCATCGACTGCCGCGCGAACAGGTAGTCGTCGAGCACCGGGGTGATCACCTGCTCCCGCTCGGGCGGGGTGAGGCGGCGCGAGTACATCGACGTGTAGTGGTTCACGGCCCGGTCCAGGGCCTCGAGGTCGCCCGTCGGCGTCGTGCGGGCGAGCTGCGCGAGGATCCGATCCATGTAGCGCAGGTTGAGGTCGAGGGGGCGGGCGATGCCGCGATGTCGACCGATCGCCGTGCCCACGTCGGCGTTGAACTGGCCGAGGTCGTAGAGCCCCGGGTAGAGGACGAACGCGTGGGGCGCCGAGCGAGGGTCGCGCTCCTGGTGGAACCGCTGCACGTGGGTCGCCGTGCCCGTCATGCGCGGCGACCCGAACCGGTGGCCGCAGAGCGCGAGGGGGATGGCGGTCTGGTGCGGGGCCTGGGCGTGGCGCGTGACGAGGACGCGCATCCGGGCGAGGAGGTCGGGACGGTCCCGCAGCGCGAGCACGAACGGGCCGAGGTGCACGGTGCGGCCCGCGGAGTCCGGCCCGAACGCCTGGAGCAGCTCCCGACCCTCGCCGCCGCACTCGGCGAACTGGCGGGCGACCGTCAGCCCCTCGGACTGGAACGAGTGCCACATGGTCCCGGCGTTGGGGCCCCCCGCGGCGGGGTCGCCGAACTCGGGGACCACGTAGAAGGTGTCCCAGGCGTTCATCCCCCCCGGGAGGAAGAGCTCGAGCACGCCCGAGGGGCGCAGGTCGGCGGGCAGCAGCGCCTCGGCCGCGTCCTCGGGAGCCGTCCCCCAGGGGGCGCTCGGGCCGGCGGTTCCGGGCGCGCACCCGAGGCTGCGCGCGGCGAGGGCGGCGAGACCGGTGTGCAGGAACGAGCGACGAGTCGGCACGCGTCGAGGTTACCCGCGTCTCGCCGGGCTATCCTCTCCTCAGTTCACGGAGGGAGCGTCGATGGACGCGCGAAAGGCGCTGGAGACCCTGCTGGAGGGGGCGTTCGAGAACGAGGAGCTGGAGCTCTTCGTGGCTCGGCTGCCCGGCGGGATCGACGTGCTCGACGAGGTGGGTGAGCCCGGCAGCCACGGCGGCCGGTACCCGTCGGTGATCTGTCGGGAGCTCGTGGAGCGCCGGCTGGTCGACGACACCTTCTTCCGCGCCCTCGCCGTCCTGAAGCCCGAGCGGGCGGAGGAGGTGGACTTCGCCGCGGGGCTCGTCTACCAGGCGATCGGGCAACTCCCGTCCACCACGCGCCGCACCACCGCCCCCGGCACCCGCCCGCCGGTGCGCCCGGCCGTCGCCATGGCGCGCCCCCGGACCCCCGCGAGCACGAGCGCCACCCGAGTCCGCGCCGTCTCCCACCCCGCGCGGCGCACGGCCTCGTCGGTGGCCCGCTCCCCGGCAAGCGGGAGGCCCCTGGCGTCGCTGCGCAAGGCCCCGTCCCTGCTCGCGCCCACCACCGAGGCCCAGGAGGCGAGGACGTCGCTCGCTACGAAGAACCTGATGGGGGAGGCGCTGTTCTTCTTCGTCGTCGGGGGGGTCGCCCTCCTCCTGCACCTCACCTCCGGCCTCGGGAGCATCGCGGAGCTCCTCGGGAGCGGCCTCTCCGACCTCGGGCCGGGCGACGTCCCCGGGAACGCCATGTCGTGGCTCGTGACCGCCGCCCTGCTCGGCGCCGTCTCGGGGACCGTGCTCCTGCTCTTCGCGGGCACGGGCGACGCCGGCGAGCTCGTCACCGTGCCGGGTCGCGCGCTGGGCGTGGCGTCCTGCCTCTACCTGGCCGCGTCGGTGCCCTACGGCGTCAGCTTCGCCGGGGCGCGGACGGCCGTCCTGGCGGGGGTGGGCGTGGTGACGCTGATCTGGTGCCTCACCGGGCCGCTGAATTCGCGGGCCGGGACCAGCCGCGCGCCGTATTGGTTGGCGACCGCGCTGTTGGGCATGATCCTGGCTCCGCTGGTGCTGGGATCCCCCTGACGTCGGCATGATCGGCCTGGAGAGACGACGATGTTCGAGCTGAAGATCAACGGAGCGACGCATCGAGTCGAAGTCGAGCCCGACACCCCCCTGCTGTGGGTCGTGCGCGAGCAGCTCGGCATGACGGGCACCAAGTTCGGCTGCGGCGTGGGCGCCTGCGGGGCCTGCACGATGCACATAGGCGGCATGGCGATGCGGACCTGCATCCTCCCGGTGGCGGGGGCGGTCGGCCTCGAGATCACGACGATCGAGGGGCTCGACCACGCGGTCCAGCAGGCCTGGATCACCGAGCAGGTGCCTCAGTGCGGGTACTGCCAGAGCGGCCAGATCATGGCCGCCGCGAGCCTCCTGGCGCGCAACCCCGAGCCCACCGACGCGGACATCGACGCCGCCATGTCCAACCTCTGTCGCTGCGCGACGTACGACCGCATCCGCAAGGGCATCCACGCCGCCGCGGGCGAGCTGGCGGTGCTGCGGGCGGCCGAGGCCGAGGCCGCCGCGAAGGCCGCCGCCGAGGCCGAAGCAGAAGCCGCCGCGAAGGCCGAAGCCGAGGGCGCCGAGGGCGTCGAAGGCGCCGAAGGGGCGACGCCATGACGTTCACCAACGTCTCCCGGCGCGGGTTCCTCAAGGGCTCGGGCCTCGTCCTCGGCTTCAGCCTCGCGGCGGGCGCGTCGGTGCGCTCCGGGGAGGCGACGTCCGAGCTCGACCCGACCTTCGAGCCCGCGGACCTCAACGCGTGGATCCGCATCGGCAAGGACGGCAAGGCGACCCTCTTGATGGGCGCGGCCGAGATGGGCCAGGGCGTCTACACCGCGCTGCCGATGCTGCTCGCCGAGGAGCTCGACGTGGCCTGGGAGGACGTGAGCGTCGAGTTCGCCCCCGCGGCCCCAGCCTACCGTCGCAACTCGTTCTCCTTCCCCGGCAAGGTCCAGATCACGGGGGGCAGCGAGTCCGTGCGGGGCTACTGGCCCATCCTGCGCAAGGCGGGAGCGACCGCCCGGGCGATGCTCGTGGCCACCGCCGCGTCGCGCTGGGGCGTGGCCTCCTCCGAGTGCCGGACCGAGGGCGGCCGCGTGCTCCACGGCGACCAGGCGCTCTCCTACGGCGAGCTCGCCCACGAGGCGGCGGAGCGGCGCGCGCCGTCGGGAGTCGACCCGAAGGACCCGAAGGACTTCCGCCTTCTGGGCACCAGCGCCCCGCGCCTCGACATCCCCTCGAAGGTGGACGGCACGGCCGTGTTCGGCATCGACGTCGTGGTCCCGGACATGCTGAACGGCACGGTCGTGGCCTGCCCGCACCACGGAGGCTCGCTGGTCTCGTTCGACGCGGCGAAGGCGAAGGAGAGCCCGGGGGTCGTCGACGTGCTCGAGGTCCTGGGCGCGGTCGTGGTGGTGGCCGACACGTTCTGGCATGCGAAGAAGGGCGCGGCGCTCGTGGACATCACCTGGGACCCGGGCGACGGCGCCGGACTCGACGACGCGAAGCTCACCGAGATCCTCACCGAGGCCCTCGACGACGCGGTGCGCTCCTACGGCCACGGCGGCGCGCCGAAGTTCGACGAGAGCAAGATCGAGGCCACATACTCCGTCCCCTGGCTGGACCACGCGCCGATCGAGCCCATGGTGGCGACGGCCCACGTGCAGGCGGATCGGGTGGACGTGTGGGCGCCCACGCAGGTGCAGAACCGCGTCTGGGTGCGCGCCGCCCGCGCCGCGGGGGTCTCCCGGGACGACGTGCACGTCCACTCGACCTACCTGGGCGGGGGGTTCGGCCGAAAGTCCTACGCGGACTTCACGGACTACGCCGTGGAGACGTCCCTGCTCGTCGGAAAGCCGGTCAAGCTGACGTACACCCGCGAGGAGACCTTCGCGCACGGTTTCTACCGGCCCGGGGTGCTGTGCCGACACGAGGTTTCCCTGGGCGAAGACGGCCTCCCCACGGACTGGCTCGTCACCATGGCGTCCCAGAACATCCTCGACGACTTCCTGCCCCCCGGACTGCACAACCTGCCGGTGGTCGCGGAGACGGTGCACGGGGGCCTGTCACACGCGCCGTACGCCGTGGACCGCATGCGGGTGGACTACGGCCACGTGCGGCTGCCGATCCCGGTGGGCTGGTGGCGGTCGGTGCACGGCAGCCACAACGGCTTCTTCCGCGAGTGCTTCGTGGACGAGTGCGCTCACGCCGCGGGGCGCGACCCGGTGGAGTACCGGCGCGCGATGCTGAAGGACCACCCCCGCCACCTGGCCGTGCTCGACCTGGCGGTGGAGAAGGCGGGCGCGGTGCCCGCGGGGCTCAGCCGCGGGGTCGCCCTGTTCGCGTGCTTCGGCAGCATCTGCGCGGAGGTGATCGACATCGAGGTCAAGGGCGGCGACGTCTTCCCCCGGAAGGTCCACGTGGCCATCGACTGCGGGATGATCGTGAACCCCGACATCATCGACCAGCAGCTCGCGGGCGGCGCCACCATGGGCATCAGCTCGGCGCTCCACGGGGGCCTGAGCTTCGTCGACGGCGCGGTCCAGCAGACGAACTTCCACCAATACCCGCTCTTGATGATGAAGCAGGCCCCGTCGGTCGAGGTGCACGTCGTGCCGTCGACGGAGCCGCCCGGAGGGGTCGGTGAGCTCGCGGTCCCGCCCGCGCCCGCGGCGCTCTGCAACGCGATCTTCGCGGCCACCGGCACGCGAATCCGCACCCTGCCGGTGGGAGATCAGCTCAAGGGCTGACGCCGATCGACGGCCCCCGCCCACCCTTGCTGGGGATGGTCACGCCGTCCGCGCCCTGGATGCGCGCGTGGTCGGGCCCGTAGTGCTCCACGGCCTTGGGCGCCCGCTCCACCACCCCCCGGAGCAGGTTGCTGAGCGTCAGCATCATGTAGTCGGCCACGAGCTTGTCGGGGATGCGTCCGCCGATCACCGACGTCGCGTGGTAGGCGAGGATCGTGGTCTCGTCCGGCAGCTGGACGGCGATCCACGCCCCGTGGTTCACCGGCGTGTAGATGGCGTCCTCCCCCCGCGCGACGTCCACCCCCGGGATGCGGCCCGCGGCGATGACCTCGGCCGCGATCGCCGGACCGTCGGGCTTGAGGACCCATGGGTGCTCCCAGCAGCGGTTGCCGGTGGCCCGCGCGAGGGCGTGGTTGTCGCTCACGTCGATGACCCAGTGCCGGTCGGCGAACGGGCGCGGGAGATCGAGGAGCTGGTACCAGACCGCCGGCATCTGCTCCGGGGGCGTGAGCTGCCGCTCGTGCAGCTCGTCCATCATGCTCAGGTGGGCGTCGCGCACGGCGAGCCAGACGTCGGCGCGGGGGACGTCGGTGCGCAGGAGGCCGATGCCCCGCTGGGGGCCGCCGTCGGCCTGCTTCTCGCGGATCTTCACGACCTTGCCCGCGAGCAGGCGCTCGAGCTGGGCCTCGGAGAGGGTCGGGAGCGGGAAGCGAGCGCCGGTGTTGAACTCCTGGAGGGCCGCGCCGAGGGCGGCCGTGTCCACCTCCGGCGTCTCCGAGGAGCCGAGCAGCGCGAGCGCCGCCAAGATCAGGAAGAGGCGCCTCATGTCACTGCCGCGCCGTCACGAAGGCGACGCACATCTCCTCGTCCTCGGCCCAGTTGAGGTCCCGCGGGGTCTCCCGCTGGCCCCCGACGATGCGCTGGTTGCCCGCCGTGTTGTCGAAGATGCACTCCACGAAGAGGCTGTCGTCGGGCCCGAGGTCCTTGGGCTCGGCGAACACGTAGTCGAACTGCCAGCCGTAGTCCCAGCGGTCGATCTGGAGCAGGCACTCGGTGGAGCCGTCCGCCCGCAGGATGCCGACCTGGCCGCGCGCGCCCCGCTCGTGCATGTGCAGGTTCGCCGCCAGCAGGCGCGACGTCGTGCGGTCCACCAGCCCGGGCTGCCAGGAGTAGGTGTAGACGACCTCGGGGTCGTCGGCGGGGATGGGCATGCCGCCGCTCACCCAGGCGGGGTCGTACACGCCGAAGGACTTCAGCGAGCCCTCCACCGACTCGGCCGTCATGAGCTGCACGGTGGTCTGATCGGGCCCGGGCGCGGCCTCCACGACGCTGTAGTGCACGCTGAGGATGAGCTTGCTGCCCGCCTCCACCGGCTGACCGAGGCCCTCGGGGACCTCCTGGCCGTCCCAGCCGGGCGACCAGCCGCCGATCCACCCCGTGTAGCCGAGCACCGCGCCGCCGGGGCAGGTCCAGCCGGGCCCCGCGTCGGCCGCGTCCAGCGCCTCGAACCCCGCCACCACCTCCGGGCCCGCGACCAGCAGGATGGCGTGGTGGACGATCTGCTCGTTGCCGGGGACGACCCCGAGGCCGGTCACGAAGGGGTCCGCGTCGTCCGGCCAGTCCAGGAGGAAGCAGCGGGACACGTCGGTCTCGCCGTCCGCGAGGGTGGGGGTGTAGGGCTCGGGCATCGTGATGGTCTCGTCCACGCGCGGCAGCCCCGTCTCCCGCGGCGTGGGCGGCACGTACGTCGCGGGGTCGCCCTCTTCGGCGTCGCCGGTGCCCCACTCGACCACGGCCGAAATCTGGTCGTCGGTGAGGGAGAAGTCGCGGGCGTAGTCGGTGCAGCAGTCGGCGGCCAGGAACGGCGGCATGGTCCGCGACTCCACGGCGCGCGCCATGGCCGACCGCCACTCGTAGGCGTCCGCGAAGGACTCCAGCGAGAAGCCGCCCAGGCCCCCGTAGCGATGACACCGAACGCAGGCCTGCTCCACGATGGGGCGCACGTCGGCGTGCCAGGTCACGTCGCCCACGTCCGGGAGGTCTTCGTCGCTGGTGCACGTCTCCCGCGGGGTCGGGCCGCAGCCCGCCGTGAGGAGGAAGGCGAGGACGAGGAGTCGCTTCATCGCCCCGCCGAGTCGTCGTCGTCGGCCGAGTCGTCGTCGTCGCCGGAGTCGTCGTCGTCCCCCTTCGGGTCCTCGCACGGGAGGAACCACATGGGCGGGTTGTCGCCCTCGGCGACGTGCCGGATCCCTCGCTCGAGGGGGTCGTAGGCGATGGCCTCGCCCTGGGCCTCGAGGGCCGTGAAGACCTGGTTCGACGACGCGATGTCCATGGTCGCGAGGTCCCCGTCCGTGAGGAGGAACTCGCGCGTGTGGAGGTAGGTGCGGACGACCACGCGGCTGCCGTCGGGCCACATGTCGGCGGCGGTGGCGGCGGCGGCGATGCCGTCTCCCAGCGCTTCGGGGACCGTCCGAGGCTCCGCCACGAGCTCGGGCTCCACCTCCACCCCCGGGGACATCTTCGAGATGTCGAACCGGTAGACGCGCATGGTGCCGTCGTCGCGCTTGGTGAACACGGCGGGCGAGCCGTCCGGCTGGATGACGAGGGCTTCGGCGTCGTGGTCGCCGCTGGGGTACTTGAAGGGGAAGCGGTCGCCCTTCACCTCGACGCGCCACCGGTTCGAGTCGGGCGGGTCGGTCGGCTCCTCGAAGCGGATGAGGCCGAGGCTGCTGCGGTCCTCCTCGTTGTCGCCGATGTCCGCGACCCACACGCAGGAGCCGCCGTTCTGGTCGCAGGGGCCGACGGCGAGGTCCTCCCAGTCGATGTTGATGAAGGGCAGGACGACGGTGCCGATGGTGTCGCCGTCGTGCTGGAGGGCGGTCACTTCGGGCTCGTCGGCGCCGGAGTCCATGTGGACCCAGACCCAGTTGCGGTGGACGCGGGAGACGCCGAGGCCGGAGATCTCGTCGAGCCCGTCGTCTTCGACCTCGCCCTTGTTGACGGGGGCGCCGTAGGACGTGCACGGCGGGGCCTCGGTGGCGTCGTCGTCGTCGCCCGCGTCGTCGTCGTCGGGCCAGGGGGTGGGCTCGGGGGTGGGGGTGTCGTCGTCGTCGCCGCCGGAGCAGCCGCCGATGAGGAGCGCGCAGACGAGGGAGGCCGTTCGTGTCATGTCAGTCGATCACCGTGACTTCGTCGTCGACGATCTCGATGACCGCCGGGGTGCCGCCGTAGTAGGCCGCCATGCCCACGTCGATGCGCCAGACCTGGCCGTAGCAGGCGACGGTGGGCTCCCGCTGCACGGTGTGGCCGACGACCATCCGGGTGACGTCCAGGTCGGCGAAGACGGTGTCCAGGAGGGCGCAGTCCTCCTCGGTGGGCGACTCCGAGTAGTTGCGGACCCACAGCGGCCCCTCGACGTCGATGACGTCGCTGGGCTCGTCTCCCTCGCCCTCCATCCAGGCGCGCATGTCGGCGTTGATGTTCTCGAGGCCCCAGCCGGTGTGGGTGTCGAGGACGCCGCCGTGCACGAACAGGGTGTCGCCCACGACGACGATGGTGTTCTGCCGCGCGAGGAGACGGGCGTAGGGTCCGCCGGGCCGGAATGCGGCGACGCGTCCCCGTTCGTGGGGCTCCCACTCGAGCAGGTCGTCGTCCTGCTCGGGCTCGGGCGGGGCGACGTCGGCGAAGTCCTCCCAACCGCCGTCGGTGACGTAGCGCAGGTCGAGCTCGACGTTCATGGCCTCGTGGTTGCCGTTCAGGGTCAGGAACATCCCGCCCGCGGCGTGGGCCTCGTCGGCGAGGCGGTCGAGGGTGTGCATGATGGCGCGCTCGTCGTCGCCCCGGTCGAGCTGGTCGCCGGTCTGCACCACGACCGTGTCGCCCCCGATCCAGCGGTCGTCGTCGTCGATGAGGTCGGCGAGGCGGAGGGTGGTGCGCATGGCCTCGATGTCGCCGTGGATGTCGCCGAGCGCGACGAGCCTGTCGGCCGCGTCGAGGCGCGTGGGCTGGGGGAGCGGCCGGGCGGAGGGCGTCGGCTCCACGTCGGCGGCGTCGGCGGACGGGCACCCGGCGAGCAGGACGACGATCGAGAGCAGGCCGAGGGGACGCACGCGCGAATCCTACGCCGCCGGCGACGCGGTCCGAAGGGCGCGCGGCCGACGGTGCTACTTTTGCCCGGTGTCGCGGCGCACGCTCCCGTTCCTGGTCCTCGTCCTCGCGGGCTGCGAGCCCCGCGGAGGGACGATCCTCATCCCCGAGTCGACCCCTCCCTCGGGGGACGACGACGACGACGTGGACGACGACGACGCGGACGACGACGACGCCTTCCAGAACACGGACTCGCTCGTGATCAACGAGCTGATGTCGGCGAACGACTCGGCGATCTTCGACGACGGCGGGCTCGCGACCGACTGGATCGAGCTCTACAACGGCACGGAGGAGACGATCGAGCTGGGCGGCTGGACGCTGACGGACGACTGGAGGAGCCCGGACCTGTCCACGCTGCCCGCGGGGCTGGCCGTCGAGTCGGGCGGGCACCTGCTGCTGTGGGCCGGCGGCGACGCGTCGCGCGGACCGCGACACCTCGACTTCAGCCTCGAGCGCGCGGGCGAGGCGATCGGGATCTTCGACGCGGAGGGGCGCGAGGTGCAGTGGCTCCCCTTCCCCGCGCTGCCCCGAGACCACTCCTGGTCCCGCGTCCGCGACGGGTGGGAAGACTGGGAGCAGGTGTTCGGAGGGACGCCCGGTCGCGCGAACTGATGGACGCCGGCCCTGCTACGGGTGGTTCACCAGGAACAGGTCGTGGCGCTCCTGGATCCACTGGTACACGTAGGCCTTCTCGCCGTCGTAGTCCTGCCAGTTGCCGGCGTTGGTGCGGTCGTTCGCCCACCGCCCGAAGCTCATGTAGGCGTCGCCCCACAGCTGCCAGTCGCGGGCGGCCGACGCGTCGATGAGGGCGTAGTACTCGTCGAGCTTGCCGTGCATCCAGGTCAGGGAGTAGGGACCGTCGTCGCGCATGGCGGTGAAGCGCGCCCAGAGCTCGTCGTCGGCCGCGGGCACCTCGTGGATCGCCCGGAAGATGCGGTTGCGGTTGTCGAACGAGTTGAGGTTCGACGACGAGATGCGCCCCGTCCGCCAGCTCTGCCCCCACGCGTGGTTGAAGTCCCAGGGCGTCATCTGGAACCAGATCGGGGTGTCGGGATCGTTGTGCAGGTAGGCGTTCTTGCCCGCCGAGTCGCCGCTCTCGGAGTAGTGCACGAGCAGGAACCAGTCCATGAACTCCTGCAGGTCGAACCACGACGCCGACTGGTCGATCACCGTCTGCGCGTCGCTCCCCGCCGCCCAGTCCACGAGCGCGTCCAGGTCCGACCAGTCGCCCTCGAGCCCCTCCTTCTTCTCGTACCCGTTGTGCAGGTTGCTCTTCTGGCTCCCGTTCGCGCGGGTGTAATAGAAGTTCGCGTCGTGGTTGATGGACTTGTAGAGGTTCCCGTTCCGGGCGAACCCCATGTGGTCCACGAACTCGTTGTCGATGCGGTCGATCGCCGTGTAGACGCCCTGGTACACGCCGTCCAGGTAGAGGATCGTGAAGAAGGTCCGGGGCGCCAGCCGCGGCCGCTCCCAGTACTCCCCCATCGCCTCCCACTGGTCGTAGATCAGCTTCTGACGCACGTAGCTGTTGTCGTCGAACGTCGTCACCAGGTAGAGGTGGTCGCGGGTGACGCCCCAGGCGTCCACCGGCAGCTCTTCGGCGCTGAACTCGAGGGTGTAGCTCTTCTTCGGATACGACGTGGAGCTGGCCCCGCGCACTTTGATCTGCCCCGTGTACGTCCGCCCTTCGAACGTGATGTCCGCGTCCGAGTACGACTGCGACACGCCCCCCGACACGTCGACGTGGAACACCGGGATGCCCCACTCCTCCGTGTACTCCTCGGGCACCACGCTCACGTTCGTCTCGGAGAAGGGGTCGTCCGCCACCCAGAACGTCACCGCCTCGGCCACGGGGACGGCGTCGGGATCGTCGAGCGGGCGTACGCTGAACACGAGGTCGTAGCGACCGCCGTCGGCCGGGCCCGTCTGCCAGGTGAAGGCGTTCGCCTCGAGGGAGCCCTGGGCGGGGAGCTCCACGGGCCGCAGCTCCACCTCGTCGATGCCCAGCTCGCCGTCGCACCGCAGCTCGAAGGCCACGAGGTCGCCCTCCAGGAACCGCGCGTCGACCAGGTCCGTGCCGAGCCCGCACGTCCCCCCGGGCCCGGGCCAGTCGTCCGGATCGTCCGAGGGCGCGGCGGGAGGCCGCGGCGGCGGATACGGCGTGGGGGCGGGCGTGGGCTCGACGGGCTCCGAGGGGCAGCCGACGAGCAGGGCCGCGAGCAGCAGGATGCGCCTCATCGGACACCTCCGTTCGCGTCGCCCGGCGTGGGCGCGGCCGTCAGCTCCCAGGGGCCCGTCCCGTCCGGGGTGCGCGCGAGCGACACGTCCGAGGCCTGGGGCCCGTAGGTGATCAGGTCCATCGTCGTGCCGTCCGGGGCGTAGAGGCCGATGAGGTCCCCCGCCGCCGTGAGGCCGAAGTTCAGGTGCGTCGGCCCGAGGGCCGGGTCGTTGTCGCCCCACAGCAGCAGGTGACCGCCCGCCTCGACCTCCATCGGGTCGAGTTCGTGTTTGTTCGCGTTCTCCGGATCGTCGGACAGGCTCCAGCCCGTCAGGTCGACGTCCTCGTCCGTCAGGTTCGCGATCTCGAGCCAGTCGGCCCACCGCCCGGTGCCGTCGGCGATCGTCGTCCGGTTGCTCGCCATGACCTCGTTGAGCACGACGCGGGCCCACTCGCCCTCCTTGCCGTACACGACGTCCGGATCGACCTCGAACTCCGGGGCCTCGCAGGGGGGCGCGACCGGCGGCTGAGAGCAGTCGACGGGCGCGGGCGACCCCGGGTCCTCCGACGGACACCCGGCCGAGAGCGGGATGAGGAGTACTCCGGAGAGCACGAAGAGGCGGGAGCGCGCATGGGTCCGAAATGACATGAATGGTTAAAATATCCGACGGCGACTGGATGAAACAGGGCCGAGTCCGTTAAGTAACAGTGGAGTGACAAGGCGGAGTGTCATCCCGGACGCAGGATCGCGTGGGACCAAGCCGCCCGTAGGAGCACATATGCAGACCTGGAAGTACCTCGCCCTCCTCCTCCCCATCAGCTTCGCGTCGGCCGGTTGTCCCACGGACGACGGCGAGGACCCGGGCCCGTCCCCGATCGTCCTCAACGAGTTCATGGCGGCGAACGCCTCGTCGTTCGAAGACGCCTCGGGGGCCTTCCCCGACTGGATCGAGCTCTTCAACACGGGCAGCGAGGACATCCCCCTCGGCAGCTACGCGATCTCCGACGACATCGGCCAGCCCCTCAAGCACCTGCTCAACGACTCCCTGATCATCCCCGCGGGCGGCTACATGATCCTGTTCGCCGACGGCGACACCGATCAGGGCCCCGAGCACCTCTCCTTCCGCCTCACCGCGAACGGCGAGGACCTCGTCCTCTCGCGGCTCATCAACAGCACCGCCGAGATCGTGCAGACGCACCAGTACGGCGAGCAGCTGACGGACGTGTCCGAGGGACGCCTCCCCAACGGCACGGGCGCCTTCACCGAGCTCGCGACGGCCAGCCCGGGCGCCTCGAACGGATAGCGGGCCGCCGTGGCCCGAATGGACCCCGATTGGATCGCGCGCGATCTCGCGGGCGGACCGCGCGCCGCCCCGAGTCTCCAGGTCCACCACCACATCCCGGATCGTCGGGAGTTCAAGTACCTGGTGCCCGCGTCCGAGCTGGAGGCGCTGCGAAACCTGATCCGCGGCTTCTGCACCCGCGATCCGAACGGGGGCGCAGACGGCACCTACAAGCTCCGGTCGCTGTACCTGGACACCTGGAACATGCGGCTTCACAAGGCCAACGAACGAGAGTCGCCGGTGCGCTTCAAGGCCCGGGTCCGCTGCTACCCCGAGGGCGAAGCGGGCGGCCCGGTGTTCGCCGAGATCAAGGGACGGAACGGCGACGTCATCCGCAAGACGCGCGCGAAGCTGCCCGCCGACCGGTGGCAGGAGCTGCTCCAAGGGGCGCCGGCGGGAGCCCACCGATCCGCCGCCCTCGACGACTTCGTCTGCCGCGTGCACCGCTTCGACCTGCGCCCGATCTGCCACGTGGAGTACCGTCGGGAGGCGTGGATGAGCTCGCTGGAGACGTACGCCCGCGTGAGCATCGACTACCGGGTGGCCTGCCGCGCCGAGCACCGCTGGACCCTGGAGGGAGAAGACTCGATGCGCGCGGTCGACACCCCCCTGCCCACGCACACGCCGGAGTCCATCGCCGTCGTGGAGCTGAAGTGGGCGGACGCCATCCCGCGCTGGATGGTCGTGCTGGTGCAGAAGCTGGACCTCCTGCGACACTCCTTCAGCAAGTACGGCTTCTCGGTCCTCGCGTTGGCCGACGACCACTACGTCGACTACCGACGCAGCCAGAGCGTGTGGGTGTGACCCGATGACGATGCTCGAGATGCTCAGCAAGCCGGGTGCCGCGGGGTTCGCCTCGGCGCTCACCACGGTGGGGATCGCGTTCTTCCTCGCGCAGATCGTGAGCGGCGTCTACATCCTCACCTTCCGCGGGCTGAGCTACTCCCGGTCCTTCGTCCAAGGCATCCCCCTGGGCGCCGTCATCACGTCCATGCTGATGCTCGCCATCGGCGACTCCATCGCCGCGGGCATCGGCCTCGCGGGCGGGCTCTCCATCGTGCGATTCCGTACGACCATGCGGGACCCCCGCGACATGATGTTCGTCTTCGCCGGGCTCGGCGTCGGCATCGCGTGCGGCCTCGGCGCCTTCCCCGCGGCCATCGCCGGGACGCTCCTGTTCGCCGCCGCCGCCCTCCTGCTCTTCTGGTTCTCCTACGGGTCGCGCTCTCAGTTCGACGGCCTGGTGCGCCTCGTCGCCCCCGCGGACTCGAACACCGCGGCGGCCATCACCGCGGCCCTGGGCAGGCACACGAACCACTTCGTCCTGGTGACCCTGCGCGAGTCCTCCCAGGGCAACCGGATGGAGCACGCCTACCAGATCCGGATCCCCGGCGCGGAGGCGCGCCTCGGCCTCATCAACGACCTCACCGCGATCGAAGAGGTGGCGGATCTGAGCCTGCACATGCAGGAACCGACGCTGGAGGTCTGAGTGAGCGCGCGCACCCAAGACTTCTTCGTGCGCCACGGGGCGAAGATCCTGATGGCGATCAGCATCGTCGTCGTGGGGACGCTCATCGTGCGCGGCCCCCCGCCGGTGCTCGTGCTCGGCTACGCCGAGGTGGTGCCGGTGCGGCTCGCGTCGCTGGAGACGGCCAAGGTCTCGAAGACCCTCGTGGAGCCCGGCCAGGTCGTGGCCGCGGGGGACGTCGTCGCCCAGCTCGACACCACGATGATCGAGGGGCGCATCGCCATCCTGAAGGCCGAGCTCGAGCGCCGCGGGGCCTCCCTCATCGCGGACGAGGACCTCGCCGAGTCCGCCGTCGCCACCGCCGAGGCCGAGCGACAGGAGTCCGCCGCGCGCCTCAAAGGGGCCCGCGAGGCGCTGCTGCTGGCCGACGCGAACCTCATCGAGCGCAAGCGCCAGGTGGACGCGGGGCTCTCCTCCGCCGACTCGCTCGCGGCGCTGAAGGTCGAGGCGGCGAAGCTGAGGGCGGAGGTGGAGCGATACGACCGCCAGTTGAAGCACCGAAGCGCCGTCGTGGCCGCCGCGGAGGCCCGCCTGCGCACGGCCGAGAACGAGCCGTCCCGCGCCCTCCTCGAGGGCACCCGCGCCGAGAACGTCACCCGCGAGGAGCTGGCCCTCCTCCAGACGCGCCTGGACGCCCTCACCCTGCGCGCCCCCACCGCGTCCCGGGTGGCGGCCCTGCACTACCACGTGGGCGAGGTCCTGCCCCAAGGCGCGGCCGTCGCCGAGCTCATGCCCCTGGAGACCACGCGCGTCATCGCCTGCCTGCCCGAGCGCTACCCCGTGGACGTGAAGGCCGGCACCTCGGCCTCCCTGCGCGGGACCACGGGCGCGGGCGTGAAGTCGGGGACCGTCGTGGACGTCGTGGGCCTGATCTCCGAGGCCCCCGAGCGGTGCAAGCAGCGCCCCAACGAGACCGGCTGGGTGCGGCCGGTGCGCATCCTCGTGGAAGGCGGCGGCCTCGTCCCCGGCGAGCGCTTCGACGTCGCCTTCGGGGGTGTGAAAGAGTCCGCTCCGCGCGCCGCCGCGAAGCCGGAGGCCTCGTGACCCGCCTCGTGCTCTCGGCCGCCCTGATCGTGGCCGCCGCGCTCGCCCTCGGCGCCGACACCTCGGCCCCGAAGGTCCTCTCCTTGGACCAGGCAATCGCCGAGGCCGAGGCCACCTCCGACCGGCTGCGGCTCCAGGCCGTCTCCGTGCGCGCGGCGGCCTCCGCTCCCCTCGCCGATCCGCGGGCGGGGTCGCCGTCGATCCGCGTCGGCGTGCGCGACCTCGAAGGCAGCGGCGGCAACTACGGCACCCCCGGCGACCCCGAGTTCACGGCCCGGGCGCGCCTGCCTCTGCCGCGACCGTGGGACCTGGCGACCGCCACCAAGCAGGGCCGCGCCACGGTCGATCGCGAGGAGGCCCAGCTGGACGCCATCCGCGACTCCCTCCGCCTCGACGTCACGCGCCTCTTCCACCGAATCCCGCTCATGCAGGACTCACTGGGGATCGCCGACCGGCTCGCCCAGGTCACCGCCGACCACCTGGCGCTGGTGACCGCCCGCCGCGCCGAGGGTCTGTCCACCGAGATCGAGTGGCTCGACTCCGAGGAGGAGCGACGCGACGCCGACGAGGACCGGGCGTCCCTCGCGAGCGACCTCCACGCGACGACGTCGGTGTTCGCGGCCATGCTCGGTCGGCCCACGAACGCCGCCGTCGAGGTCGAGACGATCGACGCCGAGGCCCGCGCGCTGCTCCCGATCGTGACCGACGAGGCGATCATGACCGACCTCGTGAGTCGGTCCCACGACGTGGCCGAGGCCGACGCGGAGATCGAGCGCGCCACGCAGCGGCTGCTGCGCGTGAAGCTGCGGGGCCTGCCCTGGCTCGACTGGTTCCAGGGCGGCGTGGTCCTCAAGTCCGGCAACCGCCCCACGTGGGAGGTCGGCGGCGCCATCGACGTGCCCTTCACGCTGTGGGGCCCCGCGCGATCCCGGGAGGCCGAGCTCGAGCTCGACGCCGCGAAGATCCGGCGCGAAGCCGTGGAGCGCAGGGTGGAGGCCGACGCCCGCGACAAGCTGCGCGACGCCGTCGCCGCCCGGGAACGCTGGCTCGTGGAGCGCCAGCATCTCCAGGCCCTGAGCGACCACGCGGCCCCGATCCTCGACCTCGCCGACCCGCTGGTGAAGCTCACGCTCGAGGCCCGCATCGTGCGCGCCGAGCTCCGCACCCAGCTCGCGCTGACGACGCTGATCGAGCGTCTGGACCGCCTCGACGCCTTCGCGTCTCCGTGATCCCGAACATTTTGTTTGCCGGCGCAGCCCCCGGGGTGTCTGTTGAAGTGATGCGCCTGCTCGCCGCGACCCTCGCCCTCTCCCTCGCGTCTTGCACGGCGGGCGGCTTCCTCGGCGACGACGACGACGACCCCACCCCTCCGGACGAGCCCGGCCCCGAGGTCGCCACCGCCGCGCGCATGTACGCGCCGGACCACGTCGCCGTCGTCCACATCGAGATGGACGAAGCGGACCTCTTCACGCTCGCCGGGCAGACGAACTCGTTCCTCTCGCTGCTCGAGGGCGAGGACTGCATGGACTCGCCCCTGGGCGGCGACGCGTTCACCTGGTTCGAGGCGGACGTCACCGTCGACGGCGAGCGGATCGAGCGCGTGGGGGTCCGCAAGAAGGGCCTGATCGGGTCGCTGTCCAACGAGAAGCCGGGGCTGAAGGTCAAGTTCGACAAGTGGGTGGTGGACCAGTCCTACGGGGGGCTGGAGCGGCTGACGCTGAACAACTCGGTGTCGGACCCGTCCCTGGTGCGCCAGTGCCTCGGCTACGACCTGTTCCGCGCCGCCGGGATCGCGGCCCCGCGGTGCTCCTTCGCGCACGTCACCGTCAACGAGTACGACCTGGGCGTGTACGTGAACGTCGAGCCGGTGAAGAAGGCGTTCCTGCGGTGGGCGTACAACGGCGACGACGAGGGCGACCTGTACGAGGGCACGGTCTCGGACTTCCGCGAGGGGTTCACGCGCACCTTCCAGCCGGACACGAGCGTGACGGACCCGACCCTGGCCCCGATCGAGGCGATCCGCGAGGCCCTGGAGATCACGGACGACGACTCGATGTTCGCGGCGCTCGAGGACGTGCTGGACGTCGACGCGTTCCTGCGCTTCTGGGCCCTGGAGGCGCTGGTCGCGCACATCGACGGGTACGCCGGCAACCGGAACAACTTCTACGTGTACCGCCCCGAGGGCACCGACCTCGTCGAGTTCCTCCCCTGGGGCATCGACTGGACGTTCGTGGCCGGCGAGGCGTTCGGGTCCAGCACGGAGCGGGTGGTGCTCGCGAACTCCGCGCTCAGCCGAGTTCTGTGGGAGACCCCGCGGGGGCGCCAGGGCTACCTCGACGCCATGGACGACCTGCTCGACACCGTGTGGGACGCCGATCACTTCGTGGACGAGGTGGACCGGATGGCCGCCTTGGTGGAGCCGTTCGCGCTCCCCGACGGGCGCCGCGTGGCCGCCCAGAGCGATCTCCGGTCCTTCGCCCGGAACCGCGCCGCCCGCATGCGCGCCCTCATGAGCGAGCCGCTCCCGGTCTTCGACCAGCCCCTCGGCGGGGTCCTGTGCCTCATCGAGCGCGGGTCGATCCGGAGCGAGTTCAGCACCCCGTGGGGCTCCCTGGACGTCGCGCCCGCCCTCGATCAGGGCTGGAGCAGCACCGAGCTCACGTGGGACGGCGAGTCCTCCACCGTCCCCGGCGGCGCCGTCGTGGGGGTCGCCGGCAACGGGCAGACCCTCCTCGCCACCCTCGGGTACCTGGAGCCCGGCCTGCTCCTCGAGACGGTCGTCTCCCTGCCCCCGTGGGCCCAGACCCAGGGCGCCGTCGGCATCCGCCAGGGCAACCCGTGGACGGGCGTGCACACCTTCACGACGGCCACGGAGCAGTGGCTGCAGATCGGACGGGTGTGGACGGGCGAGCTCACCTTGTCGACGTACGAGCCCTGGGCCGGCGGCACCGTGGCGGGGTGGATCGACGGCCCCGTGCACTCCTCCGAAGGTCTCTGAAGGACCGCCCTACGGGCCGAGCACCTCGTTCACGTACGCGTGCCGCCGGGTCGCGAAGTCGCGGAACACGTCCTCGCGCGCGAGGAAGTTGCACGACGGGCCGGTGGGCGTCGCGTTCACCTCGTCGAGGTCGATCTCGGCCATGGCGGCGTCGAGCTTCGGCAGCACGTTGTCGGGGTGCAGGATCGTGTTGTTCAGCTCGAGCAGCTTCGCCTCGAACTCCGGCGTGAAGACGCGGAAGAAGGAGTTCTTGGTGCGGTTCCACCACCCGCCGCCGGCGTCGCGGCTGGCGTAGAGCGTCGACTCGGGGCCTCGCTGCGGCCCGAACGTCAGGTCCAGGTCCCAGGGCGCCGTGATCCACTTCCCGTCCGACCGGCGCTGGTACAGGTAGTGGTTGTGCAGCATGTCGTCCCAGGGCCCGGACCAGTTGGTCACGGCCATGTGGGTCAGCACGCGGTCCACGTCGTAGTTCGCCTCGAGGTACGCCCGCAGCTCCTCGTCCGTCCCCGCGCGGGCGGCGTGCAGGCCCTCGATCAGCTCGCGGATGCCGTCCGCCGTGCCCCAGTCCTGCCACGTCTTGCGGTCGTACGTCGCCGCGTACCGCTCCTGCACGCTGTAGCCGCAGTGCGCGGAGAGCAGCCGCTCGTCGCCCCAGCCCCAGGGCCCCTCGTCGCAGTTGCAGCCCACCGCCTTCACCAGGTGGCCGATCCCCGGCTCCAAGGGCAGGTCCGGGTCCTCCGCCGCGCGCGCGTCCTGCCAGCGCAGGTACATCTCCTCGCCCGGCCGCTCGATCTCGATCGTGAAGTTGTAGTAGCGCCCGTTGATGAACTGCCGCACGTACCGGGTCCGCGGCGCCGGGATCCCGGCCTCGTCGTAGAGCTGGAAGCCCACGCGCGCCTCGATCCCCGGGCACGACTGCAGCATCTTGTTCAGCGTGAGCGTCGGGCGCCCCTCGAACGGAGCCCACCGCGGGAAGGCGATGCGCCAGGACCGGATCGGGATCTCGGTCGGCTCTGTCCACGGGATCCACGGCCCGTTGCGACGCTGGAATCTGCTCCCTTGGAAGCGCACGCGGACGTCGTACACGTCGCTGCCCCACACGAACACGGCGGCCTCGCGGTCGTTCCACGTGGGGTTGGGCGTGCACCCCCCGATCACGCGACCTTCGTTGATGTTCTCGGTCATGCGCACGAGGTTCGCGGGCGAGATGTAGAGGCGATAGGCGCGCACGTTGCCCTCGACGGGCTCCCCCACGAAGACCGCGTGCCACTGCATCGGGTCGCCCTCGCGGGGGCTGATCACGTCGGCGCCGTCGACCCCGTCCGCCACCACCCGGTAGCGCACGATCGACTGCTCCCGCACCCCCGGGAGCTCGACGGTCCAGGCGTACCCGTCCGCCACCCCGTCCACGACCGACACCGCCTCGCTCGTCGTGCCCAGGTCGTCCACGAACCACTCCACGCGGACCGCGTCCAGGTTCGACACCGACGTGCGGAAGCTCAGCGTGATGGGCGTGTCCGGGGGCAGCGGCGCCTCGCCCGCCCCCGCCACGGCCAGCTCCGTCAGGGTGGGGATGGCCACGGTCCGCCCCGACGGACGCAGCCGGCCGGGCGTCTCCCCGTCCAGGTCCGACGACTCCCAGGCGCCCGGGTTGGACCCGTCGCCGGTGAACTCCACGCGCACCAGCGAGCGGCCCCGATGCCGGTGGTCCTCCTCGGGCTGATCCGAGAGGGGCAACCAGGCCTCCCCGGCGGCGAGCGCGTCGGGTCCCATGGGCCACGGCGGCTGGTCCGAGTACAGGACCGAGTCGACGACGTCGCCGTCGGCGTCCGACAGCTCCACCAGCTCCCCGGCGTTGGAGAGGCGGCCCGTGAACTCCCCGACGATCAGGGCGGGATCCAGGTCGTGGATCGCCTCGAAGTCGGCCCGCGACGCCACCACCACCACGGCCTCGTCCGGCTGCAGCTCCACCTCGGGGAAGACGAAGTCGACGCCGGAGGTGAAGGACCAGCCCGTGAGGTCCACGGGGTTCTCGCCCGCGTTCCCGACCTCGACCCACTCGTGCACGTCGCGCGCGTCCTCGTACCCCTCCTCCAGGACCGGGTGGTACATGACCTCGCTGATCACGACCCGCACCGGGGGCGCGCTCCACCCCCCGCCCCCGCCGCCGCCGCCGCGACCGCCGAGCCGCCCCGCGGACGAACCGCAGGCGGAGAGGAGCATCACGCCGAGGAAGGCGCCGAGGGCTCTGCGGACGTGGATGTGCGGCTCCTGCGCCTCAGTTCGCGAGCGGAACGCCCAGCGCGATGGCGAGGTCTTCGAGGGAGAAGACCTGCACGCGGTCGTTGCCCTGGTCGGCGACGGCGACGCGGTCGTACTCGGGCGAGACGGCGATCCCGTCCGGCGAGTTGAACTGGCCGGGCTGCCCGCCGACGCTGCCGAACGAGGCCAGGTAGGCGAAGTCGGCGGTGGGGACCACGAGGTCCTCGGAGTCCATGTCGTGGATCATGAAGCGGCCCGCCACCTCGTCGCAGACGAAGAACAGCTGGTTCACCTCGTCGCTGATGATCCCCTCGATGGAGCCGGTGATGCGCCCGGGCTCGATGCCGCCGCCGCTCTGGTACTGCGTGACGTGCTGGTTGAGGTACTCGCCCGTGCTCAGGCGGAAGACCTCCACGCGGACGTCGTTCTCGGAGGTGGCGAAGAGGCGGTCGTGCTCCTCGTCGATCGCCATCGTCTCGACCTTGTTGAGGATGCGGTTGTTGGCCGCGTCGTGCTTCTGGAACAGCCCGCGGTCCTCGCCCGACGTGGTCATCGCGCGGATCTCGTTGCGGTTCTGGTCGCCCACGTAGATCAGGCCCAAGCTGCTGACCACGAGGGCTGTCGGGTCGACGATCCCCAGGTCGCCGCCGATGCTGGGCTCGGGCAGGAAGGTGTCGACGTCGTAGACGTTGACGCGGTCGCCGATGCGGTCGACGACGTACATCTTGCCGTCGAACTCCTTCATCGACTCGGGCCCGCGGTTCGCGTTGTTGGACCACGCGAACTGGCCCGGCTCGCTCCCGGCCCCTCCGACGCTCGTCAGGAAGCTGCCGTCGGTGTCGAAGATCTTGACCGTCACGTCCTCCTGGTCGCCCGCCCAGAGGCGGCCGTTGGAGTCGAACGCCAGCTCGTTGGGCTCGCCCACCCGGACCCCCGGCTCCATGAAGCGATCGAGCCCCGCGATGAAGAGCGGGTCGGTGCTGCCGGTGTTGATCTCGTACTCGTTGGGCTGACCCGGGGTGGGCGCGGTGCACACCGTCCAGCCGCCGGTCCCGTCCGGGAAGCGGCACCAGGACAGGGCGGCGGCGCCCTCGCCGTAGGGCGCCTCGTCGACGATCTCGTTCGCGGGGTCGAGCAGCACCGCGGCGTCCTCGTCTCCGAGGCCCACGTCGTGCTGGTCCTTCACGAAGTGGATGATCCCGCCCGCGGGCACGATCGTCCCCTCCGGGATCGTCCAGGGGCGGTGGTCGGGGTCGTCGTCGCGCAGGCGGAAGCCGCCGATGTCCTGCTCGGTGTCCTCGAGGTTCATCAGCTCGATGACGTCCTCGCCGCTCGAGATGACCTCGTTGAGCACGATGTTCGCGAACGGCCCGACGACCGCGTCGTCGTCGTCGACGGCGTCGTCGTCGTCCTGGATGTAGGGGGGCGGGGTGGGGTTGCCCCCGATGAGTCCACCGCTCTGGCTGTCGCACGCCACGAGGGCGGCCAGCAAGGCCGTGCACGCAAGAGTCCGAGGTAGCAAAGAAATCATCCGACCATCCTCGCATCAAACCGGGCGCTCGCGCGAGCCCCTTTGTTCCGTCCGAGCACCCCGCTGCTACTTTGTAGCAATCGGAACCGCACGATCGACGCAGGTGACCCTCCTCGCAGCGGCGGTGCTGCTGTTCGGGCCGGCGTGCGACGACTGCCCCGAAGACGAAAGCAAGACCGAGGCCGGCCTGTGCGGTTGCGGCGTGCCCGATGAGGACGGCGACGGGGACGCATACCCCACCTGCCTCGACGTCTGCCCCGGCTACGACGACGACCAGGACAGCGACGGCGACGGCCTCGCCGACGGCTGCGACCCCGATCGGGTCGGCTGCGATCGCGACGGCGACTGCGACGACGATCGCGCCTGCACGGAGGAGGTCTGCGACGACGGCTTCTGCGTGACCACCCCCGGCGAGGAGCTGTGCGACTGGCCCGCGGAGCCCACGTCCGAGGCGACCAACCTCACCGGACTCGACGCCCCCGAGGACAACCCCGAGGCGAGCGAGCTCCGCCGAAACCTGAGCGGCGCGGTGTGGAACCCGGTCTCGCGCACGCTCTGGGTCGCCCGCAACGGGGGCCCCGCCATCCTCTGGGCTCTGCACGACGACGACGGCGACCTCGTGCTCCCCGAGGGCGCCGAGCGCACCAAGTGGCGCTCCGAGGGCGACAGGAACTTCGGCGACCTGGAGGGCCTGACCTTCGGCCGCTTCGACCGCACCGACACCCTCTACCTGTTGAACGAGCGGGACAGCGCCATCGCCGAGTGGCGCTTCCAAGGCCCGGGCGACGCCGTCGAGCGGACCGTGTGGGACCTCACCGCCGACATGCCCGCGCCGACCTCCTATCTCGGGGCCGAGGGGATCGCCTTCGTGCCCGACCAGTACCTCGCCGCCCAGGGCTTCCGCGACGCGCTGGGCGAGCCCGCCACCAGCCGCTTCGGCACCGGCGGGCTGTTCTTCGTCGGCCACCAGGACGAGGGCCTCGTCTACGTCTTCGACCTGAACCGGGGCACCGAGGAGTACGCGTTCCTGGGCACCTTCCACACCCGCGCGGACGAGACGGCGGGCCTCGAGTTCGACGCCTCCACCGGGATGCTGTGGGTCTTCCACGGCGGCGCCGCCCTCACCCTCGAGGCCACCCGCGTGTCCTGGACCGAGCAGACGAACGACGACGGGGAGACCCGGCGCGTCTTCGACTCGGTGCTCGTATACGACGGCCCCGACGTGCCCGAGGGCGGCTCCCGGAACCTCGAGGGCTTCGCGCTCACCGGCGTCGAGGACTGCGTGGACGGCCGACGCAGCGCCTTCGTGACCACCGACGACGGGGGCGACCACTCCCTGATCCACTACCGGGACTTCCCGTGTCGGTGATGCGCCTGCTGCCCCTGGTCGCCCTGCTCGGCTGCACCTCCGGGGGCACGATCGTGGGCGATCCGACCCCGTCGCCCACGCCGACCCCGGTCGACGACGACGACGCGGCCCCGGACGACGACGACGACGTGGAGGAGGACCGCAGCGACGAGATCTTCGCCGAGGAGATGCTGGAGATCGACGTCGTGATGTCCGACGACGACTGGAACGAGCTGCGGTTCCAGCGCAAGACCCGCCACAGCGCCTTCGGGGCGACCCGCTGCCGCGACGTGCAGGTGCCGAACCCGTACACGTGGTTCCCGGCGACGGTGACGATCGACGGCGAGGAGATGGAGGGCGTGGGCGTCCGCAAGAAGGGGCACCTGGGCTCCCAGAGCACCGAGCACCCGTCGCTCAAGCTCAAGTTCGACGAGTACAACGACGGCGGCCGCTACCTCACGATCAAGCGGCTGGCCCTCAACAACAGCAAGTCCGACGGGTCCTACCTGCGCATGTGCCTGACCAGCGACGCGTTCATGGCCGCGGGCATCCCCGCGCCGCGCTGCACGCACGGGTTCCTCACCGTCAACGGCAACCCCATGGGCGTGGTGGTGGTGGCCGAGGAGGTCAAGAAGCCGTACCTGAGGCGGTGGTTCGAGAACCCCGACGGGACGCTGTACGAGGGCACGGCCACCGACTGGCGCGACGGCTTCTACGGCGGCCTCGAGCAGGAGACGAACGTGGGCGAGGAGGACCTGACCCCCGCGCTGGACGCGATCTACGAGATCCTGAACTTCACCGTGGACGACGAGCTGGAGGCCGCCCTGGAGGCGTACTTCGACCTCGACGCCTTCTATCGGTTCTGGGCCATGGAGAGCATCGTCTGGCACCGCGACGGCTACAGCGGCAACGCGAACAACTACTTCATGTACGCGAACCCGGACGACGGGAACCGCTTCGTCTTCCTGCCCTGGGGCGCCGACTCGACGATCCGCGCGGACACCCGCAACAACGTGCCGGACTCCGTCCTGGCCTTCGGCAAGCTGACCCACCGGCTCTACGCGATCCCGGCGTCCCGGGCGCGCTTCTACGAGGTGCAGGCGGACCTGCTCGCGAACACCTGGGACCCCGACGGCATGATCGCCCGGGCCGATCGCGCGGAGCTCGTCGTGGGCCGGCGCGTGCAGCCGGACCTCGCGGGCGGGTTCCCGGGGCAGGTGAACACGGTGCGCAACGTCATCCGCGACCGCCGGTCGGTGATCGAGGCCGTGATCGCCGACGGCTTCCCGGACTGGACCGCGGGCATGCGGACCTCGCCGTGCCGGATCCCCCTGGAGCCGGTCGGCGGCGACTTCACCACCACCTGGGGCACCCTGGGCGAGGGCTTCTTCTCCGCGGGCAGCGCCGACATGACGCTGGACGGTCTCCCGGTCGACGTCGTCCGGGCCGGCGCCCGGGCAGGCGCGCTGAACGACGGTCGCCCCCGCGTCCAGGTGCGCGTGGAGACGGTCGAGGAGCTGCGGTACACGTTCACCTTCACCTTCCCCGAGAACCGCTGGTTCCAGTCCTACGCGTTCGTGGGCACCCACGATCTCGGGCTGCCGCCCATGGGCTCCAGCGTCGTGATCCACGACATCTCCGGCGGGGGCGCGGTCTCTCTGGGGACCTTCGACGTGGCCGAAGGCGAGTGGATCTTCGACGCCGTCGATCGCACGAACGGCGCCCCCGTGACTGGATCCTTCCTTGCAAGGATGTGGGTGCGACCCTGACCCCTTGACCGGTTCTTGACGGAACCCGGACGGAAAAACAGCGATCGATCCTGCCCGCGGAGCCTTATAGTGATCAGTGCGTCGGTTTCTCTCGTGGAAATCCGCGCACGTCATATGCGTTGCGGCGCGGGCAAGACGTACCCGGCCCGGAAGTGTTTTTGGAGAAGTACATGAAGGCTTACGGCACCCCCTTCGCGATCGGCGCGCTGCTCCTGGCCCTCGGAGGCTGCGAGAACGGCGGCGGCACGCTCGGACCCGGCCTGGGCGGCGGCGGACTGGACGACGACGACACGCCGGACGTGCCCGTCGAGGACCAGGACAACGACGGCGACGGCTTCACGCCCAACGACGGCGACTGCGACGACAACGACGCGGACTCGAACCCGGACGGGGACGAGGGCAACGTCGCGGACGGCGCGGACAACGACTGCAACGGCACCGCGGACGACCAGACGGTCGGCGAGTGCGAGGGCCACGTCCAGGACTACGAGACGATCCAGGCCGGCATCGACGGCGCCCCCAACCGCTTTGTGCTCCTCGTGTGCCCCGGCACGTACGAAGAGAACCTCGTCGCGGGCGGCGACACGGTCACCGTGCGCTCCATCGAGGGCCCCGACGAGACCGCGATCGTGGCGGGCGGCGCGCGCGCGCTGGTCCTCCCCAGCGGCTCGGACCTGACGCTCGAGGGCTTCCACGTGTCCGGGGGCGTCGCCCCGCACGGCGGCGCGGTGATCTGCAAC
Source organism: uncultured Rickettsiales bacterium (assembly GCA_964620495.1). Lineage (GTDB taxonomy): Bacteria > Myxococcota_A > UBA796 > UBA9615 > UBA9615 > CAZEKB01. The sequence continues at coordinate 41,375 of CAZUHI010000060.1, forward strand.
CAGTCCGACCTCGGCCTCATCGGCAACGTGTTCGACGGCAACCAGGCGATCGGCGACGGCACCGAGGCCACGGGCGACGGCGGCGCCGTACACACCACGAACTGCGCCCTCGACATCGACGGGAACTCCTTCACCGACAACACGGCCGGCTACTCCGGCGGCGCGGGCTACTTCAGCAACTCCGGCGGCGTGATCGGCAACAGCACCTGGGACGGCAACACCGCGGTCGAGGGGGGCGCGATCTACGTCGATGAGGGCGGCACGCAGATCACCGGCAACACCTTCACGAACAACAACGCCACCAACACCGATGAGGAGACGTGGACCCAGGGGACCGGCGGCGGCGCGGTGTGGTTCCGGGGCAACCCGGTGTTCACGGACAACATCGTCGCCAACAACACCAGCCAGTACAACGGCGGCGGCGTCTGGATCACGAACGGCACCGCCGACTTCCTGAACAACACGATCGAGAACAACCTCTCGGTCGAGGACGGCGGCGGCGTCTACACGCGGCACTCCCGCAACCTGATCCGGGGCAACTCGTTCACGGGCAACGTCGCCCAGGACGACGCGGGCGGCCTGCGCGTCTACGTGGGGCGCCACAGCATCGACGACAACTCGTTCATCGGGAACTCCACCGGCGACGACGGCGGCGGCCTCAAGCTGTCCCACTCGTCGAACGCGGTCTCGAACTGCTACTTCGAGGGCAACTCGGCCTCGGACGTCGGCGGCGGGCTCACCCTCGACAACGAGACGGCGCCGGTCACCGGCTGCACGTTCATCAACAACACCGCCACCCGCGGCGGCGGCCTGCACAGCTGGCGCAACGAGGGTCAGATCGCCCTCACCGACCTCTACTTCGAGGGGAACAGCGCGGACTGCGGCGGCGCCATGGCGTTCGACAACGACCGCTACCTGGTCACCGTCTCGGACGTGTGGGCCGAGGGCAACAACGCCAACGACGGCGGCGCCTTCTGCCTCGACCGCCAGCCCCAGAAGGGCCCGGACGACGAGCTCGGCACCGAGGACGACATCTATCACGAGAGCAACGTGCTGGTCCGCAACAGCTTCTTCGTGGACAACGACGCCACGGACGACGGCGGCGCGGGCTACGTGAAGTTCGGCACGGCCACGTTCGAGTTCATGACGGTCCACCGCAGCGACGCCCCCAACGGCGGCGCCTTCTTCGCGAAGCCCGAGGGCGCGATCGTGATCCGCAACTCGATCATCGACGACAACGACGGCAACAGCGCCTGGGCCACCGAGGAGGACGGGACCATCTCCTTCTCCTACAACAACCTGACCGGCAACGACGGCGGGTTCACGGGCGCGGGCGTGTCCGATCCGGTCGGCAGCAACGGGAACATCTCCGTGGACTCGGGCTTCGTGGACGCCGCGGGTGGTGACTACACACTCGCCGCGGGCAGCCAGTGCATCGACGCGGCCGATCCCGTCCTGAACGATCGTGACGGCACGGACGCAGACATGGGCGGCTACGGGGGTCCGAACGGCATCTGACGCCCCGAGGCGACGGAACAGAGACCTTTTCGCTCGAAGTCCTGAACATTACGGAGCCGTGGGCCGATTTCGTCCCACGGCTTCGTCGTTCTCTGCTAACTACGAACGATGTCTATCCGCCGAAGAAGGCTCGCTCCATACCTCCTCGCGCT
>CAZUHI010000061.1:0-42614 GCA_964620495.1 uncultured Rickettsiales bacterium
TGCCCCCGCAGGGGAGCGCCGAGTCGGCTGGATCTATGCCCAACGGACTCCTAGCGCTTCACGGCGAGCATGCCGAAGATGTCTCCGGCGTGGTCCGTGAGCCGCGTGAGCGCACGACGCAGCGGCCGCGGGATCTTCCCGGGGAGCTCCTGCCACACGAACCTCACCTCGAAGCCGCAGTCCTGGACGAGCAGCTCGAGGGTCTCGGGGCTGAAGTAATAGAGGTGCTTCGGTGGGCGCACGAGGGCCCACTGCTTGCCCTTGATGCGGGAGCGCACGCTGCGCACGTTGCCCGTGGACAGCGCGATCCGACCGCCCGCCTTGAGCACCCGATGCGCGTGCTCGAGGGTCGTGCGCGGGTCCACCAGGTGCTCGACCGTGTCCCACAGCGTGACGAAGTCGAAGGTCCCCTCGTCGTACCCGGCGTCGGGGAGCGTCGCCGCCCGCACCGGGAGGTCGAAGCGCTCCTTCACGAACTGCGCGCAGTAGTCGCTGAGCTCGAGCCCCTCCGCCTGCCAGCCGCGCTGCGACGCCTCCGCCAGGAACCACCCGAGGGCACACCCGACGTCCAAGACACGCCCCGCGTCGCCCAGGTGGGGCGCCATTCGCTCGAGCCGCCCCGCGAACCGGGCGCGGTACTTCCGCTCCTGGGCCGAGTAGTCCACGAACCCGGTGCTGTCGCGCCCCTGGTAGTACTCCGCGCCGTAGAGCTCGGTGAGCAGGTCGTCCGTCACCCGCTCGCCCACGTAGACGAGGCCGCACCGGCTGCACTCGCAGATCGTGTAGGCCCGCCGATGCCCCTTGAACACGAGGGTGGAGACGAACTCTTCGTCGCACAGGTAGAGCACGCGGGGGTCGGAGGCGTGGCAGACGATGCAGTCGCGGGGCGTGGTCACGGCGGCTTTCTACACGCGTATTCTCCCGCGGTGCTGGGTCGCATCGCCAAGAACACGTCGATCTACTCCGTGGGCGAGCTGGCGGCGCGGATGGTCGCCTTCGCGCTGGTCCCGGTCTACACGCTGCTCCTGGCGCCCGAGGACCTGGCGCTGTGGGGGCTCGGCGCGATGGCGCTGCAGCTGCTCACGACCGTGTACGGGCTCGGCATTCCGGGGGGGCTGCTGCAGTTCCAGTACGACTTCCTGGACGACGAAGAGGGGCGACGTCGCTGCAACGGGGCGGCGGCGGCCTTCCTGCTGGTGTGGCCCCTCGGCCTCCACCTCGTCCTCGAGGCCGTCGGGCCCGGCCTCTTCGCGGCCGCGCTCCCGGACCTCCCGTGGGACCCGTACGGGCGGCTGGTGTCGGTGGCCGCCGTGCTCGGGACCGCGGCCGTCGTGCCCATCGCCGTGTGGACGTCTCAGGAGCGGCCTCGCCCGTTCATCCTGTTGAACATCACCCGGTCCTTCCTCGAGGCCGGGTTGGTGGTGGGGCTGCTGGCGACGACCGCCGTGGGGGTGCTCGCGATCTTCTACGGGAAGCTCGTGGGGGCGGCGGTCGTGGGCGTCCCGCTGGTCGTGTACACGTTTCGACGGGTGGACCTCGGGTGGCGCCGGGAGCACCTCGTGCCGCTGCTCGCGTTCTCGATCCCGCTCGTGCCGCACCTGCTCTCGACGTGGGCCCTCACGATGGTCGATCGGTGGCTCCTCGTGGACATCGCGGGCCGCGCGGAGCTGGGCCTGTACACCGCCGCCTACTTCTTCCCGGTGGTGATCAACGTGCTGTCCATGTCGGGCTACCGGGCCTGGTCGCCGACCTTCCACAAGCGGATCCCGGACCCGACCCAGCGCGAACCCCTCCGACGTTCGACCACGTGGTTCGCCCTCGCCGTCCTCATCGCCGCCGTGGGCGCCGCCGCCGTGGGCCCCGACACCGCGCTGGCCTTGTTCGATTCGCGGTACGCCCAGGCCGCCGACCTCGTGCGCCTGCTGGCCTTCGGGGCGGGCTTCCAGGGTCTCTACTACGTGTTCGTCGCGGCGCTGTACCACCGCAAGCGCAAGCTCGCGATCCCCGCGGCGACCGTCGCGGCGGCGGCCGTGAACGTCGCGCTGAACCTCCTGTGGATCCCCGAGCACGGGGCCGCCGGGGCCGCCGCAGCGACGCTCGTGTCCTACGCCGTGCTGACCCTGATCGTCTTCGGGGCGAGCCGGCGAGTCCTGCCGGTCCCCCTGGACGCCGAGCTGCTGCTCACGGGCGTGGTGCTGCTGGGGCTCGCGTTCCTGGCCGGTGAGGCGATCGCGCCGAAGGTCCTCGAGCTGCTCCCCGACCTCGGCGTTCGCGGCGACGCGGTGGTGTCGATCGTCCTGCGCGCGGCGGTCTTCGCGGCCCTGCTCACCCCCGCCCTGCTCCCGAAGCTGCGCTGCGGCCCTAAGAGTCGACCCAGCTGACGAGCGGGTCCTCGGTGCTCCACGTGGCGTAGAACGCCGTGTTCTTGTGGTAGCTGTTCGGCAGGAAGTCGTGCGGGATGCCCAGGATCTTCGCCGCCACGTGTACGTGCAGCCGGTCCGTCGCGAGCCACGCGGCCTGGTCGAGCTTGTCGGCGATGACGTCCAGCACGTTCGACGGCTTCACGCGCTTCTGGAGCCACTCCCGGACCTCGATGCCGGGGTAGCGTCCCGCCAGGCCGATCCCCGCGGCTTCCCGATCCGATCGCGGGAGCAGCACCTTCTTGTCCCCCCCGCGGTGCCGCAGCGCCCGCGTGGAGAAGTAGGCCGAGTCGGGGACCAGCCTGGGCAGCCCGGGGACGATCTCGTCGATGATCCCGAAGCTGCGGCGGTCGCGGTTGAAGATGGTCAGCTCCGAGAAGCGCACCGCCCGCCGCCACAGCTCGGGCGACACCGAGTCGAAGCGGGCCGAGCACGGCATCATCAGGACCGGCGCCTTCTGGTTCAGGATCCAGCGCGCCATCTTCTTGTAGTGCCACGCTCCCGGGTCGCCCAGGTATCCGCCGCCCTTGAAGACCAGGGGCAGGTTTCGCAGGTTCTCGGGGATGCGGAACGTGGACATGTCCAGCGGCGTGTACTGCACCCCCAGGGACTCGAACAGCAGCTGCTCGGCCTTGAGGATGAGGTGGTCGCCGGTGTTCGCGTGCTTCGCGTAGCCGATGTGCACGACGTGCTTCGCGCCGTCGAGCCACCCCTTCACCGCCTCACGCGTCGTGTCGCCGAGGCCGATCAGCGTGTCCCGGCGCTCGGCTGCGCTCCACGACGACGCCGGGATCGGGGCCCAGCCGGGCGGGATCGGGTAGTCGTCCATCAGCGCACGGGCTCGAAGAACCGCGACCAGCGCAGCCCCAGGAACCCTCCGCAGGCGTCGCGACTGAGCCACACGAACAGCGCCCGCCCCTTGATGTTCTCGACGGGCACCTGCCCCCAGATCCGCGAGTCGCTCGAGTTGTCGCGGTTGTCGCCCATGGCGAACACGTGGCCCGGCTTGATGGTCTCGGGCCCGTGGTTGTCCACCCGCAAGCCTCGCTGTCGCTCCTCGAGCAGGACCTCGTACTCCCGGGTGCCGTTGTTCTCGCGCCAGAGCCCGGCGCTCACGCTCCGGCAGTTCTGGTCGTCGTACCTGGTGGTGCGCACGAACTTGCGCTCGAGCTTCTCGCCGTTGAGGAAGACCTCGCCGCGCCGCAGCTCGATCGTGTCGCCCTCGATGGCCACGATGCGCTTGATGTAGTCGACCGAAGGGTCCTTCGGGTACCGGAACACGGCGATGTCGCCGCGCTCGGGAGTGTCCCACTGGGCGAGCGTCGTGCCCCCGCCCGGGATGCCCACGCCGAGCAGCGAGTAGGGAATCTCGGTGCGGTAGGAGAGCTTGTTCACGAAGATGAAGTCCCCGATCTCGAGCGTGTCGATCATCGAGCCGGAGGGGATCTTGAAGGCCTCGATCACGAAGAAGCGCAGCCCGAGCGCGAGCGTGAGGGCGATGGTGATCGCCTCGGCGTACTCGCGGATCGGCGACTTCGGCTTCTTGACCCGCTTCGGGGCCTTGGGCGTGTCGTTGCTCATTCGTCCAACTTCAGCACGGCGAAGAAGGCCGACTGCGGGATTTCCACGGAGCCCACGGACTTCATGCGCGCCTTGCCCTTCTTCTGCTTCTCCAGGAGCTTGCGCTTGCGGCTGATGTCGCCGCCGTAGCACTTCGCGGTGACGTTCTTGCGGAACGCCTTGATGTTCACGCGCGCGATGACCCGCTTGCCGATCGCGGCCTGGATCGGCACCTGGAACATCTGCCGCGGAATCTCCTGCTTCAGCTTGCTCGTGAGCTTCTGCCCCATGCCGAAGGCGCGGTCCTGGTGGCAGATGACCGACAGCGCGTCCACCGGCTCGTTGTGGACCAGGATGTCCATCTTCACGAGCGGGGCCACCTCGAACTCGCTGAACTCGTAGTCTAGGCTGGCGTACCCACGGGTGGCCGACTTCAGCTTGTCGTAGAAGTCGAAGATGATCTCCGCGAAGGGCAGGTCGTACTCCACCACGACCTTCGTGGTGCTCAGGTACTCGATCCCGAGCTGGCGCCCGCGCTTGGCCTCGCAGAGCTTCATCACCTGCCCCACGTACTCCTGAGGGACGTGGACGCGGGCCTTCACCCGCGGCTCCGCCATCGTCTCGAGGAGCATCGGGTCGGGCATCTCGGACGGCTTGTGGATGTCTCGGACCTCGCCGTCCTTGAGCGTCGCCCGGTAGATGACGTTGGGCGCGGTGGTGATGAGATCGAGGCGGTACTCGCGCTCCAGCCGCTCCTGGATGATCTCCATGTGGAGCAGCCCCAGGAAGCCGCAGCGGAAGCCGAAGCCCAGCGCCTCGGACGTCTCGGGCTCCCAGCAGAAGGACGCGTCGTTGAGGGACAGCTTCTCGAGGGCCTCGCGGAGGGCCCCGTAGTCGCTCGGATCGACCGGGAACACGCCCGCCCACACCATGCGGATGGGCTCCTCGAAGCCCGGCAGGGGCTCGACGTCCTCGGCTCGGGCCGCCGTGACCGTGTCGCCGACCTTCGTCTCCGAGATGTCCTTGATCCCGGTGATCATCAGGCCCACGTCCCCCGCGCGCAGGGCGTCGACCTCCAGCGACTTGGGCGCCTTCACCGCGAGCTTGCTGATCTCGAAGACGTTCTTGGTGGAGAGGAACTTGATCTTCTGCCGAGGCTTGAGCTCCCCATCGACGATCCGCACCAGGCAGATGACGCCCAGGTACTGGTCGTACCAGCTGTCGATGATCAGGGCGCGCGGGGGCGCATCGAGCACCCCGGCAGGGGCGGGGATGTGCTTCACGACGGCCTCGAGGCACTCCCGCACGCCCACCCCGGACTTGGCCGACGCGAGCACGAGGTTCGTGCAGTCGACGCCCACGTGGTCCTCGATCTGCTCCCGCACGCCGTCGGGGTCCGCGGCGGGCAGGTCGATCTTGTTGAGGACGGGGATCATCTCGAGATCGTTCTCGAGGGCCAGGTACACGTTGGCGAGCGTCTGCGCCTCGACCCCCTGGGCCGCGTCCACCACGAGCAAGACCCCCTCACACGCCGACAGCGACCGCGACACCTCGTAGGAGAAGTCCACGTGGCCGGGCGTGTCGATGAGGTTCAGCAGGTAGGCCACGCCGTCCTCGGCCTCGTACTTCAGCCGGACGGTGTTGGCCTTGATGGTGATCCCGCGCTCGCGCTCGAGGTCCATCGAGTCCAGGTATTGGTCCTGCATGTCCCGATCGCCCACCGCCCCGGTCAGCTCGAGCATGCGGTCGGCCAGCGTCGACTTCCCGTGGTCGACGTGGGCGATGATGGCGAAGTTGCGGATGCGGGACTGGTCGTGCACAGCGGGCGCGTCTTACACGAGATGGGCCCCGCACGCGACCGCGCGAAGCGTGCACCGAGCCACAACGGGATTGACACACCGATCCCCCACCGCTATACGTCGCCGGCTCCGCCGAATCCGGCGGTGAACCCGTCGCAGACAGGCGACGCCGCAGCACGAAGCAGACCGTAAGGAACGAGTTCGATGGCCAACCACAAGAGCGCCCTGAAGCGAATCCGGCAGAACGACAAGCGCCGCCTCCGCAACCGCGACCAGCGCGGCACCATGCGGGGCCACATCAAGAGCTTCCGCACGGCGGTGGACGCGGGCGACGTGGACGCCGCCGGATCCGCCCTCCGCAAGGCGGTCTCCGTGATCGATCACACGCGCACCCGCGGCGTGATCCACAAGAACACGGCGGCCCGTCGCATCTCGCGGCTGACCCTGGCGTACAACAAGCTCGTAGCGTCCCAGGCCTAGGCCGGGATCGCCCGACACGGCGGCCGCGCACCCCCGGGTTCGCGGCCTCTTGTCGTTCTGACGATCAGCGCCGCCCGCGCCGTCGCGGCTCGGCGACGATCTCGAGGAGGGCCTGCTCGAGCGTCCATCGGTCGTCGATGCGCTTGCCGCCCTTCATGTCGCTCTCGGCCCCCAGCAGCAGGGACACCGCCCGGTCGAGCTCCGCCGGGGAGTAGCGACCCAGCTTCCCGCGCCACTTCCAGGCCATGGCCCCGGCCCCCGCGTTGCGGGCGGCCTCCTCGTCGCCGAGGCCCTCGTCCCGCAGCCGCTCCGCAGCCTGGATCGTCTTCACCCGACGCATCGCCAGGAACAGGACCGAGATGGGCTTGTTCTCCTGCCGGTACAGCATCGCGAGGTTGCGCTGCACGCCCATCGTGGAGCGGTCCAGCACCGCGTCCAGCAGGTCCCACAGCGCCTCCTGGCGCTCCCCCGCCACCACGTGCTCCAGGTCGCCGAGCTCGATGTCGGTGGCCTCGCCCACGTACAGCGACGTGTTCAGCAGGCAGTTCCGGAGGGCGCTCAGGTCGTTGCCGACGATCCCCTCGAGGAACGTCGCGCCCCGAGACGGCAGCCGCTTGCCGAGCTGCTCCGCCTCCTCCTCGATCCACTCGCGCAGGGCGCGCCCGTACATCTTCTTGAACTCGCAGAGGCGCCCGGCCTTCTTGACCGTCTTGACCAGCTTGCGTCGACCGTCGAGCTTGCCGCCGTCGGGCGACGTCAGGAGGAGCAGCAGGGTCGTGGGCGAAGGCTTCGCGCAATAGTCGCCGACCGCGTCTTGGTCGTCCTTCTTGAGCTTGTCGGCGTTGCGCACGACGACCACCCGTCGGGGCCCCATCATGGGCAGCGTGTTGCACGCGGACGCGACCGCGACGCCGCTCGCCGACGCCCCCTGGAAGACCTGCTCGTTGAAGCCCCGGGGCCCGCCCGCGACGCCCGCCTCGTACAGCAGATCGTAGGCGCGGCGCACCAGGAGCCGCTCCTGACCGGCGAGCAGATAGACGGGCTTCAGCTCCCCCTTGCGCACGTCGCCGCGGACGTCGCTCCAGGGGTTCGCTCTACCTCTTCGAGCAGCCATCCAGAGCCTCGAGACCGGGAAGGTGAACGCGAGCGCCCCCAGCGCGCGCAGCGGAGCGAAGCGAAGTCTAGAGGAGACACTGCGGGGCCCCCGGCGCGAAATCTACGATTTCGGGAGAGGGGTGCCCGGGATGATGTTGATGAGGCGCCCGGGGACGACGATGACACGCCGCGGCTCGGCGTCGCCGACGAACTTCGCCACGTTGGGGATCGCGCGCGCGGCGGCCTCGATGGCGGCCTTGTCCGCGTCCGCGGGGACGGTCACCTCCGCCCTGCGCTTGCCCTTGACCTGCACCGCCAGGGTGACGGTGTCGACCTCCAGCATCGCCGCGTCGTGCTCGGGCCAGGCCACGTCCTCGACCAGCCCCTCGCGCCCCAGGCGCTCCCACAGCTCGTCCGCGATGTGGGGGGCGAACGGAGACAGCAGCCGCACCACGATCTCCACCCCCTCGGACAGGACGGCTGCGTCGGTGCCGCCGGCGTCGATGTCGGCCGACGCGTCGAACTTGTAGGCCTCGTTCACCAGCTCCATCACCGCGGCGATGGCGGTGTTCAGCTGGAGGCGCTGATCGATGTCGTGGGTGACCCGCTCGATCGTCGTATGGATCGACCGCCGGAAGTCTCGCGCGGCCGTGGACAGGTCCGACCCGTCGCCGTCGTACGGGGCCACGGTGGCCAGCTGGTCGGCGCGACGGACGGCCAGCCGCCATACACGGCTCAGGAAGCGGAAGGATCCGTCGACGCCGGCGGTGGACCACATCACGTCCTTGGGCGGCGGGGCGGCGAACAGGACGAACAGGCGCGCGGTGTCGGCCCCGTACCGGGCGATCATCGCCAGGGGGTCCACCGTGTTGTTCCTGCTCTTGGCCATCTTCTCGACCCGACCCACGTCCACCGGCCGGCCGGTGGCCTTGTGGACGCCGTCCTCGACGTCTGCCGGGTACACCCACTCGCCGTCCAGCTGGTAGGTCTCGTGACACACCATCCCCTGCGTCAGCAGCCGCGTGAACGGCTCGTCCACGTGCACCACGCCCAGGTCCCGCAGCGCCTTCGTATAGAAGCGCGCGTACAGCAGGTGCATCACCGCGTGCTCGGCCCCCCCGATGTACTGGTCGACCGCCATGAAGCGACGCTCGGCGTCCCCGTCGACCATGCCGCCCTCGAACCGCGGGCTGCAGTAGCGCAGGAAGTACCAGGACGACTCCATGAAGGTGTCGAAGGTGTCCGTCTCGCGCTGCGCCGACTCCCCGCAGGTCGGGCAGGTGGTGTTCACGAAGGCCGGGTTCTTGGCCAGGGGCGAGCCCGCCTCGCCGGTCAGCTCCACGTCCAGGGGCAGGACCACCGGCAGCTGGTCGCGAGGCACGGGGACCATCCCGCACGCGTCGCAGTAGACGACCGGGATGGGCGTGCCCCAGTACCGCTGGCGGCTCACGCCCCAATCGCGCAGGCGGTAGTTGACCGTCGCGCTCCCCTTCCCGGCGGCCTCGAGCTCGCCGATGACGGCGGCCTTGCCGTCCGTGGAGGCCGTGCCGTCGTGCGCGCCCGAGTTCACCATCGCGCCGACGCCCGTGAACGCGGCCTCCATCGTCGCGACGTCCAGGGTCTCGCCCTCGGGCTGGATCACGACGACCTTCTCGATGCCGTACTTGCCCGCGAACTCGAAGTCGCGCTGATCGTGCGCGGGGACGGCCATCACCGCGCCCGTGCCGTAGTCCGCCAGCACGAAGTTGGCCGTGTAGATCGGGATGCGACGACCGTTGACGGGGTTGATCGCGAATCGCCCGGTGAACACCCCCTCCTTCTCGGCCTTCTCGTCCATGCGGTCGGCCTTCTCCGTGGTGCCCATGCGATCGGCGAAGGCCACGACGGCGGCCTCCTGCTCGGTCCCGGCGGCCAGCTTGCGGGTCCAGGGGTGCTCGGGCGCCAGGGACATGTAGGTGCAGCCGTACAGGGTGTCGGGCCGGGTCGTGAAGACCTCCAGGGGCCCGTCGATCCCGTCCACGTCGGCGTCGATGTCGAACAGGATGGAGGCGCCCACGGACTTGCCGATCCACGTCTCCTGCTGCGACCGGACGGCCGAGGGCCAGCCGTCCAGGGTCTTCAGGGACTCCAGCAGCTCCTCGGCGTAGTCGGTGATGCGCAGGTACCACTGCTGCAGCTCCCGCTGGGTCACGATCGACCCGCAGCGCCAGCACGCCCCGTCCTCCACCTGTTCGTTCGCCAGGACGGTCAGGCAGCTGTCGCACCAGTTCAGCAGGCCGCCCTTCTTGTAGGCCAGGCCCTTCTCCAGCAGGTCCAGGAAGATCGCCTGCTCCCACCGGTAGTAGTCCGGCTCGCAGGTCGTGACCTCGCGGGCCCAGTCGTAGGACAGACCCAGCAGGCGGAACTGGTCCCGCATCTGGGCGATGTTCTTCTTCGTCCACTTCGCGGGGTGCGTGCCGCGCTTGATGGCTGCGTTCTCGGCCGGCATCCCGAAGGCGTCCCAGCCCATGGGGTGCAGCACCTCGTAGCCGCGGGCGCGCTTGAACCGGGCTACGACGTCCCCGATCGAGTAGTTGCGCACGTGCCCCATGTGGAGGTTGCCGGAGGGGTACGGGAACATCTCCAGCACGTAGTACTTGGGCTTGTCGCCCGCGGTGCCGGGGACCTCGAAGGTGCCCTGGGAATCCCAGCGGGCCTGCCACTTCGCCTCCACTTCGGAGGGGCGGTACGGCGCGTCGTTCATGGTCGTTTCCTCGTGCGTCGGCGCCCGGGCGGGCGAGACTCGATTGCTAGCAACCCCGGGCCGGCGCAGCAAGGCGTCGGAGCGGGAACCGTGCCGGCCCGGCGGAGGTCACCGGAGCTTCTTGCGGGGGCCGTCCACGACGAGTCGATCGACCCCGAATCCGGCCGCGCGGAGCCGCTCGCAGAGCCCCTCGGCCATGGCCTCGATCTGGGGCGTCCACGCCGGCTCCCGGGTGGCGATCGTGAGGGTGCCGCCGCGGAGGCGGACGACCCGGGTGTGGCGCGCCGCAGGCCCCAAGGCCTCCTCCCACGCCGCCATGAGGCCGGGGGGCACGGGCGCCCGGCGGAACGCCTCGGTGCGGCCGAGGACGTCGCCCAGGGGGGTGGCCTCTCGATCGCGGCCCCAGCGGCGGCTCACGGGGCGGCTCCGGGCAGGTCGAGCCCCGGCGGCGGGGTCCAGGCCCCCGCGCGGAGGATTCGGGGCGGGCCGACCACGGTCACGAGCGTCGACGGGGCGCCCCCGGGGCAGGGCCCGCCGTCCACGACCAGGTCCGGCCCGAGGGCGGCCACCTCGATGTCGTCGAGGCACGCTGAGGGCGGGTCCCCGGCCCGGTTCGCCGAGGTCGACACGAGCACATCCTCGAGCCGCGACAGGAGCCCCCGCAGGCGCGCGTCGCCGGGGACACGCACGCTGATCGTGGGGGTCCCGTCCACGTCTCCGAGGAGGGAAGGCGGCAGCCCCGGCCGCGCCGGACCGATCATGGTGAGGGGCCCCGGCCAGGCGGCGACCGCGAGACGACGGGCCGGCGGAGGGACCCGGGACCACAGGGCGAATGCGCGGCGCAGGTCCGCCGCGAGGACGAGGTAGGGCCGGCCGCGAGGACTCCCCTTGGCCGCGCGCACCCGCTCGACGCCCGCGTCCCCCGCGGAGAGGGCCACGCCCAGGCCGTAGACCGTCTCCGTGGGGTAGAGCAGCAGCCCGCCGGCGCGCAGGCTCGCGACGACGGGGTCCAACAGCGCCGCCTTCGGGACCGTCGCCCGAGGAGGCCACGCGATGCGCGGCGCGACGTCAGCCAACGATCTCGGCCACCGTCTTCTGCAGCTCGTCGGAGGAGGCCAGGACCTTCTCCGCCTGGGCCTTGCGGTGAGCCCGCAGGGCGGAGCGGAGGCCGTCGTCCGACAGGGCGAGGATCTGGATCGCGTGCAGCGCCGCGTTCTTGGCGCCGGCGCGGCCGATCCCGAACGTCGCCACCGGGATGCCCGGGGGCATCTGGACCGTCGCGAGGAGGGCGTCCATGCCGTCCAGGGAGGCGTTCACGGGCACGCCGAGGACGGGCAGGATCGTCCCCGAGGCGGTCACCCCCGCGAGGTGCGCGGCCATGCCCGCGGCGCAGATCATCACCCGGATCCCGCGCTCTTCGGCCGTGCCGATGTAGGCGTGCGCCTCGTTCGGGGTGCGGTGGGCGGAGAGGACGCGCCACTCGAACGGGACGCCGAACTCGTGGAGGATGCGGGCGGCGGCTTCCAGGACGGGCTTGTCCGAGAGGCTGCCCATCAACATGCCGACGCGGGGGGTGGTGCTCATGACGATCTCCTCGAAGTCCTAGAGGGCGCGGTGCCCGATGTCGGTGCGGTAGGAGCGGCCGGGCCAGTCGATGCGAGCGGCAGCGGCGTAGGCGGCTTCGCGGGCCTCGGCGACGCTTGGGCGGGTGGCCGTGACGCCGATCACGCGGCCTCCGGAGGTCACGACGTCGTGCCCGTCGCGGCGCGTGCCGGCGTGGAAGACGGCGACCCCGTCCGGCACGGGGACGTCCAGCCCCTGGATGGCCAGCCCCTTGGTGTAGGCGCCCGGGTAGCCGCCCGACACCAGGACCACGCAGACGGTCACGCCGTCGCGCCAAGCCGGGGCGGGGGCGTCCGCGAGCGCGTCCGTGGCGGTCGCGTGCAGCAGCGGGAGCAGATCGGAGGCGAGCGCGGCCAGCACGGGCTGGGTCTCGGGGTCGCCGAAGCGGCAGTTGTACTCCACGACCCGGGGCCCGCCGGCCGTGAGCATGAGCCCGACGTACAGCAGGCCGGAGTACGGGCGCCCGTCGGCCACCATGCCCCGCGCCGAGGGCAGGACGATGGTGTCGCGGATCCGGGCGAGGAGGGCTTCGTCCACGGCCGGGACCGGGGTGTACGCCCCCATGCCGCCGGTGTTGGGGCCGGCGTCGCCGTCGAACCGACGCTTGTGGTCTTGACTGGGCTGGAGGAGGACGACGTCCTCGCCGGACACGAGGGCGAAGACCGACGTCTCCTCGCCCTCCATGAACTCCTCGACGACCACGGTCGACCCCGCGTCACCGAAGCGCCGCTCGCCGATCATCGCCTCCCCGGCGGCGAGGGCGGACTCGCGATCCGGGCAGATGAGGACGCCCTTGCCCGCCGCGAGGCCGTCGGCCTTGACGACGATGGGGACGGGGCACGAAGCGAGGTGCGCGCGGAGGGCGTCCGCGTCGTCCGGGCCGAACACGTCGCAGCCCGCGGTGGGGATGCCGTGCCGCGCCATGAAGTCCTTGGCGAAGGCCTTGCTGCCCTCGAGCTGCGCCGCCGCCGCGCTGGGCCCGAAGACCGCGACTCCCGCGGCGCGCAGACGATCCGAGAGTCCGTCGACGAGGGGCTGCTCGGGGCCCACCACGACCAGGTCGATCCCGTGCTCCGCGCACGCCCCGAGGATGGCGTCCTGGTCCCCTACGCCCATCGCCAGACACGTGGCGGTCTCGGCGATCCCGGCGTTTCCGGGCGCGCAGAAGAGGGCCTCGCAGAGGGGGGATGCAGCGATCTTCCAGCAGAGCGCGTGCTCACGCCCTCCGCCACCGATGACCAGGACCTTCATGGGGGGACTCCGCCGTCGAGGCGCGGAGCGTACATGGTCGACGCCCGGTCAGGGACCCCGGCTCAAAGCTCGAGCGCGAACCTCGCCCGGCGGGGCTCCACGGCGCTGGGGTCCAGGCTTTCCGCCTCGTCCAGGAGGTCCCGAGCGCGATCCTTGTCGCCCTGCTTCGCGACGCTGGCTGCGAGCAGGCTGTGGCCCCAGGACGACTTGAGGCCGTAGCCCAGGCCCCGCTCGATCGCGGCGACGGCCTCGTCCACCTGCCCGCGGGCGGCGAGGGAGGCGCCCAGGTACACGTGGTAGATGGGCTCGTTGCCCACCGCGAGGACGTCGGTGAACTTGCGCCCGGCGTCGGCCATGCGGCCCGCCGAGAAGTCCATCAGGCCTTGATAGAAGAGCGACGGCACGTGCGCGTTGTCCTCGGTCAGGGCCTGCCCGAAGGCGTCCTTCGCCCGGCGCGCCTCGCCCCCGTGGAAGTAGGCGATGCCGGCCGCGGCGTAGAGTTCGGCGGCGAAGCCCTCGGAGGCGGCCCTGTCCAAGAGGGTCGCGCCCACCTTGGCGAGGTCGTCCGTCGGCTCGTAGATCGGGGACAGCGTGCGCTTTCGCAGGTAGTCCAGCGGGTCCTTGACCACGTGCTTCATCAGCCCCTTCGCCGCCGCCGACGCCGAGCCTGCCCCGACCTTGGTCTCGGCCAGGCGGATGTGCGCGGGGACGAACGAGGGGTCGAAGCTGATCGCGGCCTCGAACGCGTCCCGCGCCTCGAAGTCGCGCCCGCCGACGCTCTGGGTGGCGCGCCCGACCTGGTACTTGGCGACGGCCCGCTCGCGCTTGCTGATGTCCGCCTCGTCCGTCCGGTTGAGCAGCGGCAGCGCGTCGTCGATCCGCCCCAGGGCCACCAGCGACATGCCCTTGTGGAAGAGCGCCGGCCCGAAGTTCTTGTCGTCCTTCAGGAGCGCGTCCGCGACCTCGATGGCGGCGTTGGGGTCCCCGCCCAGGCGCAGGGCGGCGGCGAGGTACGCGCCGATCTCCTTGCGCTCCTGGATGCGCAGGGCCACCTCCACCGAAGACTCGTCCCAGAGGCCGCGCAGGAGCGTCGCCGCCCGCTTGTAGGCCCCGTCCTCGTGCACGGCGAGGACCGCGCGGCGGAGGACCGAGTCCTTGTGCTTCGGGTTGATCTTGATGGCCTTGTCGTAGTGCCCGGCCGCCTGCCTGCGCTCCCCCACCGCCTCGTAGATCGAGCCGAGGCGGTAGTGGCTGAGGGCCGAAGCCCCGTCGAGCTCGAGCTTGTGCTCGTAGTGCGCGATCGCCCCACGTAGGCGCCCCGCGAGCTCTTCGCCGCGCGCCAGCTCGTACCAGACCTGGTGGTAGCCGGGGTCCAGCTCGAGGGCCTTCTCGAAGTGTCCGCGGCTCTCCTCGGTCTGGGCCTTCCCCTGGGTGGCCAGCGACGCCAGCCCCAACAGGAAGTGCAGCTCCGGATCGCCGGGGTTGCGGCTGAGGGCCTCCTGGACCTTGGTCCGCCCCTCGCTCGCGTTGCCCGAGTAGATGAGGAACCCCGCGCGGGCCCGCAGGACCTCCGCCTCGAACGTCTGCTCGGCCTCGGCGAGATCGAGCAGGTAGATGCTCAGTCGCTGCAGGTCGAGGTTGCCGTACCCCTGGTAGGCGAGGACGTTGTAGAGCTCGGCCAGCGCCGCGAGGGCGAGGGCGTTGTGGGGGTCCAGCACCACCGCCTGCTCGAGCTCCACCCGCGCCTTCGTGAGGTTCGGGAGGTTGTCCCGCAGCATGTAGGTGCGGCCGCGCAGCGTGCGCTCCATGGAGTGCCCCGTCACCTCCGGGTAGTTCTTGGCCAGGGAGACGAGGAGCTTCCCGGCGTCCTCCGAAGCGGCTCCACCCGCGCGGGGCTGCGTCTTCGTGGCGACGTCGCGGACCCGGTCGACGACGGTGTCGACGGCACCCTCCGATACGACGAGGCTGTCGTTGTCGATCGCGTACTTGATCGCCATCCCGAGGCCGCCCAGCACCGCGATCACGAGCACGGCGCGGGTGAGGGCCCGAACGATCGCGCGGCCCGTGTTCTTCTGGCGGAAGTCGACCTCTTCGGTCTGGGGCGTGGACGGCGTCCCGGCGGGCTTCTCGAAGTACTGGCCGAACTCTTCGTGCTGACTGAACAGGCGCCACGCCCCGCCGATGTGGGCGACCTCCTCGTCCGGGAGGATCTTCCGGGCCTTGATCCACTCGACGATCGTCTCCCCGGGGAAGGGGCCGTACACGTTCGCGTTGGCCTTGCGGATCATCCAGTCCGCGACGGGCTCGTCGTCCAGGGGCGCGATGCTCTCGTCCGCCGCCTCCGCGGCGCGGTCCTGGCGACACTCGTCACACACCGGGATCAGCTCGCCGTCGCGCGGCGTCATCGACTTGCCGCAGTTGAAGCAGTACACCCGCGACTCTGCGGAGGGCCCGCCCGTGCCCCCGCCCAGGTCCATCGGCTCCGCGTCCGCCGGCGTATCCCGACCGCAGGCGGGGCACACGGCGGTGGACGCCCCGCGCGCGTACGCGGGCGCCTCGTGATCGAAGCCGTGCTGACAGTGAACGCAGGTGACGAGCATCCAGATCCTCCGAGGGGGCGCGTGAAATCTACCCGATCGTGGAGGCTACGGCCGAGCCGGGGGCCTCGCCGAGGTCAGTGTCGGAAGTGCCTCGTGCCGGTGAACACCATGGCGATCCCGTGCTCGTCGGCCGCCGCGATCACCTCGCCGTCGCGCTTCGATCCTCCGGGCTGGATCACGGCGGAGCACCCCGACTCGGCGGCCGCGTCCAGGCCGTCGCGGAACGGGAAGAACGCGTCCGAGGCGAGCACGCACCCCTGGGTGTCCAGCCCCGCCTTGCCCGCCTTGATGACCGACACGGTGCTTGCGTCGAAGCGTGACATCTGACCCGCCCCGATGCCGATGGTGCGCGTCCCCCGACCGAGCACGATCGCGTTGGACTTCACGTGCGCCGCGACGCGCCACACGAACTCGAGCCCGGCCATCTCCTCGGCGGTCGGGGCCCGCTTCGTCACCACGCGGCGCTCCTCGGGTCCGCCCGCGTCCCAGTCGCCCAGGAGCCAGCCGCCGTGGACCCGCTTCAGGTACTCGCGACCGGACGGCGCGACGTCCATGTCCGCCACCTTGAGCAGGCGCAGGTTCTTCTTCCGGCGGATGCGCTCCAACGCCGCGGGCTCGTAGTCGGGCGCGATGACCACCTCGAAGAAGTGCTTGCCGATCCGCTCCACCAGCTCGAGCGTCATCGGTCGGTTCAGGGCGAGGATGCCCCCGAAGGCGGACATGGAGTCGCAGGCCAGGGCGTGGTCGTAGGCCTCGATGAGGTCGCCCGCCGTGGCCGCCCCGCTCGGGTTCGCGTGCTTGATGATGGCCACCGACGGCCGCGTCGAGTCGAGCCCGAGGACCAGGCCCATGGCGGCGTCTGCGTCGTGGATGTTGTTGTAGGACAGCGCCTTGCCCTGGAGCTGCTGGGCGCCCGCGAGCGTCGGGCCGCGCCACCCCACCTCACCGTAGAACGCGGCGCGCTGGTGCGGGTTCTCGCCGTATCGCAGCTCCTGGATCTTGACCATCGGGACGGTCATGCGGGGCGGGAAGGCCTCTTCGGGGGGCTGGAGCCAGCGAGCGATCCCGGCGTCGTACGCGGAGACGCGGGCGAAGGCCTCCCGTGCGTACCGCGCGCGCGTCTCCATGGAGACGGCGCCGTCTCGGTCCTCCAGCTCGGCGCGAAGCTCGCCGTACCTGGAGGGGTCGATCACGACCGTCACCGCCGTGTGGTTCTTCGCCGCGGCGCGCAGCATCGTGGGCCCGCCGATGTCGATGTGCTCGAGGGCCCGGGCGAGATCGCACGACGGGTCGGCCGTCACGGCCTCGAAGGGGTACAGGTTCACCACCACGAGGTCGATCGGCGGGATGCCCAGCTCGGCCGCTTCGTCGGCCTGGTCCTGGCGCCGGTAGAGGATCGCGCCCTCGAGCTTCGGGTGCAGCGTCTTCACCCGTCCGGCGAAGATCTCGGGGTGGCCGGTGAACTCGGCGACGGAGGTCACCGGCACGCCGGCTTCTCGCAGCGTGCGCAGGGTCCCGCCTGTCGAGAGGATCTCCACGCCCCGGCCTGCGAGATCCTTGCCCAGCTCGACGACGCCGGTCTTGTCCCACACGGAGAGGAGCGCACGTCTCAGGGTGATGTCGGTCATTTCTGATAGCTCCTAAGTACTTGTTGATACTAGGCTTTGTTGGTGGGACTTGATGTTTTGGTTTCGGACTCGAAGGTCAACGCAGGCGCTCGACTTCGTGGGCCGTCAGCAGCAGCCCCCAGTGCGCGATGAGGACCTGGCGAGGGCCGATCACGCTCCCCGTCACCCAGACGCGGCCGCCGTGGTGTCGCTTCAGCTCCCGCAGCTGAGGACCGCGCAGGGCGAGGCGGGTGCCGGTGATCTCATCGTCGATCACGATCGCGAACTGGTCCGCGATGAGGGTCCCGACCATCGGCGCGAGGCCGTCCCCCGGGTCGAGGAGCTGAAAGTCGCGCACGCGAAGCTCGTCGTCCCCGACGAGGCCGCCTCGAACCGAGACCGACGCGCCGGGGAGGCGGTCCAGCTGCAGGATCAGTCGCTCCGGGCCGGTCATCGCGCGGACATGCCCCTCCCGCGCCAAGGAGAGGACGGCCTCCGCCCCGACGTGGACGACCACGCCTTCGTAGGCGCGGGCGCCGCCGCGGGGGGTCGTGGCGCAGGCGAGCACGGTCGCGGCCAAGAGCACGAGAGTCCCGGTGGGGAGGGCGGAGGAGGACGACCGAGGGAGCCGCAAAGCGGGGGAAGCCTAGGCCCGCCCCGGGGCCCGGCCAAGACACGGGATCGATCTTTGTTCGAATGTCCGCGGCGCTGGTCCGTCGGAACTTATGATGCCGCCACTCCCGGCGCCCTTGGAGCCCGCATGCGCACCTCGATTCCCTGCTCTGCTTCCCTGATCGGCCTCGCCTTCGCGGCGATCGTGGCGGCGGTCCCTGCGTCCGCCGACGCGCACCACATCGTCCTGTACGACTATTACGGCGCCCACCCGGTGCCCGAGCCCATCGACGGCTGGTGCGAGGAGGACGACCTCCACGTGCACACCTACAAGCTCGACGAAGACCACTACTCGGTCTACGAGATCGACGGCGTCATCTACTTCGTCGGCGACGCGGTCCTCCACGACCACCACGGCGACAACTACTGGTACTACGACCCCCACCCGCTCGGGTTCGTCGACTACTGGTGCGTGCTCGAGGGGCCGCACTCCCACTGGTGGGCGCCGCGCCGCCACCACGCCCACTACAGCCACTACACGACGTGGGATCGCTACTACTACTACACGGGGTACTACGACCGCTGGTACACGGTGAGCTGGAACAACTGGTACGCGCACCACTGGAGCATCCACGTCCATCGCTCGGACCGGTATCACCGTCGGTACTCCCACACGCGCAGCTACCGATCGCACCCGCACCGCGCCTACCGCGACGGGCGACACGCCGAGCCCCAGCGACGCAACCGCACCACGAACCGCCGCGACTCGAGCCGAGGCGACGGTCGCTACACGGGCGGTCGCTCCCGCGGCGAGCGCTCATCCTCCCGATCGCGGGGCGAGGCGACGTCTCGGTCCGAGGACCACCAGTACGGGCAGCGCCCCCGCTCCTCCAGCGATCGTCGTCGGTCCGCCGAGAAGGCTCGGGAGCGCTCCTACGCGGGCAGCGGGCGCCAGGAGAAGCAGCAGCGCAGCTCGTCCTCGGGGAGCAGCTCGTCCTCGGGGAGCAGCTCGTCGTCTTCGAGGGCGGGCAGCGACACCAGCGCCTCCCGCAGCCGGACCTACGGGGACTCGAGCCGCACCCGGTCGTCGTCCGGCAGTCGGTCCGGGTCGGGCTCGGGCAGCCGCACGAAGACCTACGGGTCGAGCAGCCGCACGAAGACCTACGGGTCGAGCAGCCGCACGAAGACCTACGGGTCGAGCAGCCGATCTGGCAGTCGCTCGTCGTCGAGCTCCCGCAGCTCGGGTTCGCGGTCGTCCAGCTCGAAGTCCTACGGGTCCCGATCGTCCTCGTCCGGCAGCTCCGACGCCCGCGCCAAGTCCCGGTCGTCGTCCAGCTCGTCGAGCGACGCCGACTCGAGTGAGCGCCGCAAGAAGAAGAAGAAGAAGAGCAGCGACTCCCGCAAGCGCTCGCGCTCTCGTCGCTGACGTCGAGTCGCACGCGGGAACCCCGCGATCCGAGCGAGTGTCCGGAGTCGAAGCGGGGTACGATCCTCGCTCCGCCTCTGTCGCCTCCGCCCCGCTGAAGATCGCCCCCCATGCTCCTGCTCCGTACCGGCGCCTGCGTCGTTCTGACCCTGGCCCTCGCCTCCGCCCTCGGCTGCTCCTGCGCGCCTGCCCGGGTCCAACCGCTGCCGGGCTCCGACGCGGCCCCCGTGGCGGTCGTCGAGCCGACCCCTGAGCCGACGCCCACCCCCTGGGTAGAGGTCCCCGCCACCGATCTCGCCCCCTTCCCCGCCGACGATCCACGCGCCTCGGGGGCAGCCGCGGTCCGCCGTGCCCTCGCGGCGCTGGAGGCGGGGGACTGGGACGGATGCCTCGCCGCCCTCGACGGGATCGCTCCCGCCGCCGTGGTGGCCCCGGACCTGGCCGCCTGGACCCGCGGGCGCGCCCTGAAACAGCTGGACCGGGCCGACGAGGCGATCGCCGCCTGGACGACCATCGACGGGGAGTCGCGCTTCGCGGCCGACGCCCTCCTGGCGATCGCGGGTGCTCGACTGGAGGCCGGCGATGCGGTCGCCGCGCTGGAGACGCTCGGCGGCGCGCTCCCCGTCGTCGACGAAGCCCACCCCCTCTTCGAAGGCTTGTCTGCGGCCCGCGCCGACGTCGTCAGGGCCCAGGCGCTGCGGGCGGCCGGGGGCGAGTCCGGTCCCCGAGACGCCTACGCCGCCTACAAGCGGGTGTGGATCGCGAGCCCGACGTCGGGAGCTGGGGCCGAGGCTGAGACCGGGATGAAGGCGCTGGAGGGCGACGTCCCGGGGGCGCTTCGACCGTCGCTGGCGGACCGCGTGGCCCGGGCCGGGGCGCTGGCCGCCGGCCAGCAGAATCGGACGATCATCAAGCTCCTGGGCGGCGATCGAAAGACGCTGTTGTCCGGCGCCGACGGCGACGCTGCGACCGCCTGCGCGGGCGCGTTCCAGCTCGGCCGCGCCTACCACAAGCGCCGAAAGTACGGCGAGTCCGTCCCGCTGCTGACCTGGGCGAAGGACCACTGCGCCGACGCCGCGATCGAGGTCAAGGCGCTGTACCTGCAGGCGCAGGGACTGTCGCGGTCGGGGAAGGTGACGGCCGCCGTCGCCGCGTTCACCGCCCTGGCCGACGACCACCCCGAGCACTCCTACGCGGACGACGGCCTGCACCACGCGGGGACCCTGCTCACGGCCGAGGGAGCGCACGCGGCCGCCGAGGCGCTGTTCGATCGGCAGGTCCGCGAGTTCCCGGACGGCGACATGGCCGGCGACACCCTGTGGGGCCGGGCCCACAACGCGCTCCGGGCGGACGACCCGGCGGGCGCCATCCCTCACCTCGAGCTGCTGGCGTCGAAGGACCCGATGGGGCCCCTTCGCGGGGCGGCCCTGCAGGCGCGGTATTGGCTCCCCGTGGCCCGAATCCAGGTGGATCCGGCCACCCACGAGGCGGCCGTCGCGGACCTGGCGAAGCTCGCCGAGGAGCAGCCCCTCGACTACTACGGGGTGCTCGCGCTCTGGAAGCTGCATCAGCTCGACGCGGGCGTCGCGTTCGCCGTGCAGCGGCGGGTCGGCGAGCGACTGCAGGCCCTCGGGTCGGCGGATCCCGAGCCCGACCTGCACCGCCCACACCGGGAGTTCCTGGCGCAGCCCGCGGCGGCGCGCGCGGTGGAGCTCCTGCGCGCGGGGCTCCCGGAGGAGGCCGCGGTGGCGATGGCCGACGCCTTGGGCGAGAAGCCTCACGAGCGCTGGGACCGCGACACCCTGCTGTTCGCGTCCCACATCCTCGGCGAGTCGGGGGACCCCTACCGGAGCCACAACGTGCTCCGCTTCGCCTTCCGCGACGCCTTCCCTCCCCTCAGCGACGACACCGTCGCGCTCTTCACCCACGCCTACCCGCCGGCGTTCATGGACGCGATCCGCACCGCCGCCGCCGAGCACGAGTTCCCCGCGCTGCTGTTCCAGGGGCTGGTCCGCGAAGAGAGCGCGTTCTCGCCGACGGTCGTCTCCTGGGCCGGGGCGATCGGCCTCAGTCAGCTCATGTGGCCCACCGCGAAGATGACCGCGCGGAAGCTCGGGATCCGGGGCCTGCAGCGCAGCCACCTGCGGGTCCCGGAGCGCAACCTCGAGATCGGCACGGCCTACTTCCAGGAGCTTCACGAGCGCTGGAGCGGGCACCTGCCGCTGGCCATCGCGAGCTACAACGCCGGTCCGGGCGCGGTGAAGCGATGGGTCGACGCGCGCGGGGACCAGGACCTGGACGCCTGGGTCGAGGCCATCCCCTACGACCAGACCCGGCACTACGTGAAGCGGGTCCTCGGATCGTTCCAGATCTACAACGCCCTGTACGACGGCGCCGCCCCGTACGTCCCCCTGCGGGTGGGCCCGGTGCGGGCCGCCCTCGACGTCGCGGATCCGTCCTTCCCGCCGGGGTAGGTCCCTAACGCAGGGAAGACGACGCGAGCCGGAAGACCTCGCGGTGCTCGGCGGGATCCACGTCTTCGTCCGGCCCGCCCAGGTCCACGCCGTGCAGCAGGTGATCGGCGCACGGGAACACCGCGGCGACGCGACCCGAGACCGCCGTCCGCAGCCCCCCCTCGCCGACCTCCAGGGACAGGGACAGCGCCGTGCCCGGCAGCAGCAGCGGGCCCGCGGATCGAGGCAGGCTGAAGGTCACCGAGCGGCGCGTGAGCTCCACCACCCGGGCCTGACCCCGGGCAATGACGGCGCCCTCCCGGTCGGTCCACGTCTCGAGGAGGGTGCGCGGGGGCTGCTCTCCCCCGTCGCCGAGCCGACGATACGCGAGCCGGAGCCGTCGGCCGCCCCGACGCACCGGGTCCATGAGGCGTCGCGCGTCCGTGAGCAGCCGCCACGGCAGCGTGATCAGGGCCGCCGAGACGGGGGTGGACGTCGTCTCCAGGACGCGCACGCCGTCCACCCGACCGCTCAGGTGCCAGGCGCAGTCGTCGGCCACGCTCCAGACCCTCACCGTGCGTCCCATGCGAAGCGGGCGGAGGCGTCCGGGGATCAGGGGCGACGGCTGCGCGATGGCCAGCACGGGTCGCGGCCCGCCCTCACGCAGGCCCACGAAGAACGATCGCCCCCAGCGCCCCCGCCCAGGGAGCACGACGGCGCACGGGACCTGCTCCCGGCCCGCCCAGCGGAGGATGTCGCGGTCGTTGCGCGGCGGGCGCGGCTCCTCCGCCTCGATCTCCGGCGGACCCTCGTCGGTCCCGTCCTCGATCTCGACCTCGTAGCCGCCGTCCATCATCGGGTCAGAGCTTGATGATTTCGGCCTTCGCGAGGAGCACGAAGACCACCAGCGCGGGGGTCACGAAGCGGATCAGGAAGGTCCAGACCTTCGCGAAGATGGGGTTCGCGTCGATGATCGCGAAGCCGGCCTCGCGGTCCTCCTTCGTCAGGTACCAGCCCGCGGCGATGGCGATCAGGAGTCCCCCGAGAGGCAGCATGATGCGTGTCGTGAGGTTGTCGAGGATGTCGAAGACCGCTTGGTCTCCCGACCCCAAGGCCCACGCGAGGAACCCCGGCACGGCGACCTTCAGAGACGAGGCGGCCGAGATCAGCCCGACGGCCCAGATGGCGACTCCGAACCCCGTGGCCGCCTTCTTGCGCTCGATGCCGAGCTCGTCGACGGCGTAGGCCACCACGACCTCGAGCAGCGAGATGGCCGAGGAGAGCGCGGCGAAGATCAGCAGGATGAAGAAGGTCGAGGCGACCACGGCCCCCCCGGGGATCTTCGCGAAGAGGTCCGGAAGGAGCATGAAGACCAGGCCGACGGTCTCCGCGGGCTGCGCCCCCCCGTCGAACACCACCGCGAAGATCACGGCTCCGGCGAGCAGGGCGATGAACGTATCCAGGAGCGCGATCGTGATCGCGTCGCGCACCAGGCCGTGGTCCGAGCCGATGTAGGACCCGTAGGTGACCATCGCGCCCATGCCCAGCGAGAGCGTGAAGAAGGCGTGCCCCAGCGCCTCGCTCACCGCGCCCGGCGTCAACTTGGACCAGTCCGGCGCGAAGAGGAACGTGAGGGACTCGCCCAGGCCACCGGTCACCCCGACGTACGCCAGCAGGAGGAGCAGCAGGCCGACCAGGGCAGGCATCAGCCGACTGCAGGCCCACTCGATGCCCTTCTGGACGCCGCCGGCGACGACGAAGACGGTGAGCCCCATGAAGAGCGTGTGCCACAGCGCCGACAGCTTGAAGCTGCCGTAGATCTTCATGAACGTCGGCTCGCCGCCGCCGTCCTCCATGGGGATGATCCCGAGGGAGACGAACAGGAAGTGGATGGCCCACCCCGCGACGATCGAATAGAAGGACAGGATCAGGAATCCCGCGGCTACGGCCATGAAGCCGGTGACCGCCGCGAGGGCGCGCCCCCCGGGGCGCTCGCTCTTCGTCGTGAGATCCCGGATGGCGCCGAGGACGTCCTTCCCCCCCCGGCGGCCGATCACGAGCTCGGCGTACATCAGCGGAAGACCGACCACCGCGATGCACACCAGGTACACGAGCACGAAGGCCCCGCCGCCGTACTCCCCCGTGATGTAGGGGAACTTCCAGATGTTCCCGAGGCCAACGGCGCTCCCCGCCGCCGCCATCAGGAAACCGAACCGCGTCGCGAAACTGCCGCGGGCGTTCGTCGTGCTCATGCGTCTCTCCTCCGAAAGGCGGCGCGACTGTACCTCAGCCGGCGAAGCTGCCGGGATGATCCGTCGGGCCGTCGTCCCCGGCCTTCAGAATGCGCCGACGTACGTCGATCGTGCCGTCCTCGGCGATGTCGATGAGGAAGTACCCGGCCGCTCGATCCTCGATCGGCGTGACGGCCGACGAGCTCCCGCAGTTGAGGACGACGCTCGCTCGCCCGCCCGTCCCCTCGATGGCCGTGCGCCAGCACTCGTGTTTGTGGCCGTGCAGGACCAGGTCGGGAGACGCGCGGCGGAGCATGTCCACGACGACGTCCACGTCGATCAACGAGTGGCCGGGCCGTCGGTACGGCGCGCCGGTGTGGTCGAGCGGCGGATAGTGAAGCAGGAAGACGACGTACCGCCCCGCCTCGCGCTCCTCGCGGATGCGTCGCTCGGCCGCGTCCAAGACGCCGACCGGGAACTTGCCGCTCGAACGCAGGGTCGCCCGGCACGGGTCGGTGGCCACGAAGCTGACGGGGCCGAACCGGAAGACCACCGGCCCGACGACGGCCTCGCCCGCGGCCACGTCCGGGTCCGCCCAGGTCTCGCCGTCCCAGGTACCGCCCCCCATCCAGCGGCCGAAGTGCTGCTCCATGCGCCGCTCGCGCACGGCGCCGCGGGTGTAGCGGTCGTGGTTGCCGGGGATCACGGCCGTCGGGAGACCGTCGAGGAGGCCCGCGAACCCGGCGCGGGCGGCGCGGAACTCCGCCTCGCTCGACATCGCCGTCAGGTCGCCGGTGATGGCCGCGACGTCGGGATCGAAGGTGAGCGCGTCCTCCACCAACCGGGTCACCGCCGACGTCGCGTCGAAGTACTTCGAGCGCCCGACCACGTGCAGGTTCACGAGCCCCAGGGCGCGCTTGCCGAAGACGCCCGCGGGGGTGGGCGGCACGTAGAAGTGCACGTCCGTGAAGTGCACCAGCCGCACGCTCATGGGCCGCGCTCCGCCTCGGTGCGCGACGATCCCTCGTCCGTGACCGCCCTCCGCGCGAGCTGATCCGCCGCCTCGTTGAGCGCCACGCCCCCGTGCCCGCGAACCCAGTGCCACACCAGCCGCTCGTGCCGCGCAACCAGCTTCTTCACCCGCTCGATCAGGGCGATGTTCGACTTGGCCTTCCAGCTCTTGGCGAGCACGCCGATCGAGTACTGCGAGTCCGTATGCACCACGACGGTGCGGGGGTCGTCGCGGTCGATCTGCCGCAGCCCCACCAGGATCGCGGTGAGCTCGGCGACGTTGTTCGTCGACGGGCCGAGGTAGCTGGCGATGTCCAACCGGCGATCGGGGAAGAGCACGATCGTGCCCGCGCCCGCCGGGCCGGGGTTGCCGGAGCAGGCCCCGTCGGTCCAGAGATGGATCGCGCCGGGGTCGTTCAGATCGGCCTTGCGGCCCCCGAGGATCGACGAGTCGCGCCGCGCCGTCTTGCCCGGCGGAGTACCTGCGCTGACCTTCTTCGCGGCCGGGGCATCGCCGCCGCTCCGAGGCCCCTTCCCCACCTCCGCCGGGGCAGGCACAAGCGCTCCCGCGACGGCCTTCTCACCGCGCATCGGCTTCAGTCGGTCGGCGAAGGTGCGGTAGGACTTGTTCGCCCCCATCCGGTAGATGATCGCGACGCGCCCCGCGCGCTCGAGCAGGGCCCCGTCGGGCGAGGCCTCGGCGAACACCTTGCGCCCCTTGAACAGGCACGGCAGCCAGTGTGCGGTGTCGCTCACGCGTAGCCCTCCGCCCGAAACCAGTCGATCGCTCGCTTCACGGCCTCCTCCAGCGGAGTCACGGTGTAGCCGAGCTCGTCCCGGGCCCGGGAGCAGTCGTAGCAGAAGTGCTGCGTCGAGTACCTCACGGTGCGGCTGTCGATCAACGGCTCCTTGAACCGCCCGACGGCGTCTCCGAGCAGCCCCATGCCCAGGAGGACGGCGTAGGGCAGCCGCACCTGCGGGAACCTCCCGTCCCCGAGGCGCTTGACCAGGCCGTGGAACTCGCCCCAGGTGACGTTGTGGCCGGTGAGCAGGTAGCGACGTCCGGACGCGCCCTTGTCCAGGGCCAGGACGTGTCCCCGGGCGACGTCTTCGACCTCCACCGCGTTGATGCTGCCGGGCCCGTGGCCGAAGTACCGCCCGTTGAGGATGTGGACGATGATCCTCCCCGTGGGCGTCGGACGCCGGTCCCCGACCCCGAACGGGAACCCGGGGTTCACGACGACGACCGACATGCCTCGGCTCGCGGCGGCCAGCGCGACGCGCTCGGAGTAGTACTTGCTGAGGGCGTAGTGAATGGCCTTGTCGTGCTGGTTGAAGGCGGTCTCTTCGGTCGCGGGGCGCCCGCCCGGCTCGAGCCCCAGGGCGGCGATGCTCGAGGTGTGCACGACGCGCTTCACCCCCGCGTCGGCGGCGGCCCGGAGGACGTTGCGGGTGCCCTCGACGTTGACCTGGTAGAGGGGGCGCATGTCGCGGGCCCAGGTGACGTAGGCCGCGGCGAGGTGCATCACCGCCTCGACCCCATCCACGGCCGCGCGGGTCGCGGGGAGGTCCCGCACGTCGAAGACGACGCGATCGCCGGGGATCGCGGCGGCCTCGGGGCTCTCGACCTCCCCCGGCGCCAGGGCCCAGCGGACGTCGTCTCCCCGGGCGGCCAACAGACGAGCGACGTGGGCGCCGATGAAGCCGCCCGCGCCGGTCACCAGGACCTTCACGCGTCGTCGCTCTTCTTTCGCGTGACGTGGCTTCGCCCGGCGGGCTTGGAAGGGGCGGCCGGGGGGGCGCGCTTGCGGCGCGTGGGCGCGGGCGTGCCGCGCTGGCCGGAGACGTCCTCGATCTCCGCCACCGGGAGGCTGCGCTCCTCGCCGTTGAGGAACTCCACGCGGACGAGCGTCTTCGTGGAGGACACGACGTGCCCGGCTCCGAAGTCGGCGTGGCTCACCGGAGTCCCCGCCGCCATCGCCGCGCCGGGGGCCTTCTTGGGCTTGGCCGGGACCTTCTTCTTGGACGGGCGCTTCGCCGCGGAGCCCTGCTTCTTCTTCGCGGGCGCGCGCTTCTTCACCTTGACCTTGGGCTGGGGGAGGTACTCGACCGGATCGAGGACCGTCCGCACCCCGCCTTCGAGACCGAGGCCGGTCGCCTCGACGGGTCCACCGCCGGACGGAGGCTCCACCCGGAAGGCGATCCGCAGACCCGCCACGGCGTCCACGGCGTCCGCGCCCGAGAAGAAGAATCGCTTGCCCGTGTCGGCCTTCACCAACCCTCGACCCATGGTCGGGCGATACCAGAGGACCGTGCCGTTCAAGTCGCTCACAGCGTCTTCTCCTCGGGGGCTTCGTCGCCGCCCTGATAGCTCTTCAACTTGCGCCACAACGTGGCTTTGGAGATGCCGAGCGCCTTCGACGCGCGGGTGCGGTTGCCGTCGAAGAGCTCGATCGCTCGCTCGATGTGCTCCCGCTCGAGCTCCTGCAGGGTCGGGAAGGTCCCCTGCGTGAGCGCCGCCGGAGCGTACGCGGGTGGGGGATGTTCCGCATCCCGCGTCGCCGCGGGGACGGGCGCGGCGAGGGCCCCGAACGACGCCTCCGAGGGGGGGATCATGGGGGCAGGGGGGACGGTCGCCGGGGGCATCGAGCCCATGGGCTCCCAAGCCCCCGAGATCGACGGCATCGACCCGGACACGCCCGGGTAGCTCATGAGGGACGGGTCCGGGCGGCGACGGCGATGCAGCCGCGGCAGATCCTCGATCCGGAGGCGCGTGCCCCGCGCCAGGGTCACCGCGCGCTCGATCGCGTTCTCGAGTTCTCGTACGTTGCCCGGCCAGTGGTACCCCTCGAGCGCCGCCATCGCGTCCGGCGCGAACCCCCGCACGCCGTTCCGCAGCTTCCGCGCGTAGCGGCTGAGGAAGTACTCGCCCAACAGGCGGACGTCGCCCTGCCGCTCGCGGAGGGGGGGGACTTCGAGCGAGATGATGTTGAGCCGGTAGTAGAGATCTTCGCGGAACAGCTTCGCGTCGATCATCTGCAGGAGATCGCGGTTGGTGGCGGTGACGAGCCGCACGTCGACGTTCGTGGCCTGGGCGTCGCCGACCTTGCGCACCTCGCCGCTCTGCAGGAAGCGCAGCAGCTTCACCTGGGTGGTGAGGCTCGTCTCGCCGACCTCGTCCAGGAACAGCGTGCCCCCGTGCGCCTGCTCGAACAGGCCGGTCTTCGTGCGGATAGCGCCCGTGAACGCGCCCTTCACGTGCCCGAAGAACTCCGACTCCTGCAGGTTCTCGGGGATGGCGCCGCAGTTCACCGCGACGAACGGGCGGGCCTGGCGGGGGGACAGCTCGTGGATCGCCTGGGCGACGAGCTCCTTGCCGGTGCCGCTCTCGCCGAGCACGAGGACCGTCGCCTCCGTCCGGGCGACCTTCCCCACGAGCCGCATGAGCGACACCATCTCGGGGCTGGAGCCGACGATCTCCGTCGCCTTCCCCTTCGACTTGCCGTCGTCGCTCGAGTTCCGGAGCCGCTTCTCGAGCTTCCTCACGCGCGCCGTGAGCTGCGCCTTCTCGGCCGCCCGCGCCGCCAGGAGGAGCACCTCTTCGCGGTTGAAGGGCTTGCTGATGTAGTCGTAGGCGCCGCCCTTGATGGCGAGCACGGACGACTCGACCGAGCCGAACGCCGTCATGATCACGACCTGGGTCTTCGGCCGGATCGACTTCACCAGGTTGAGGATCTCGATGCCGTCGTAGGGGTAGCCGAGGCGGAGGTCCGTGAACACGACGTCGTAGTCGGCCTGCTCCAGCTGCTCCTTCGCGCTGGTCCCGTCGCGCGCGGTGTCGACCTCGTAGCCCTCGTCCCGGAACAGCCGCTCCAGCAGGTCGAGGGTGGCTTGCTGATCATCGATGACGAGGAGCCTGATCACGGACCTGCAGTATAGGGTCGGAGGCCCGCGAACGCCCCCGGATGCCTCTATGATCCGGCCCCGTGACGGGCCCCTCCCACAGCGTCGAGCGCCTCACCCTGCTCGCGAGCCTCGTCGGCGTGGTGGTCCTCGCCGCGCCCTTCTTCGTGGGGGACGGAGTCGACGTCCCCGACGACGCCCTCTACTCCACCGTCTCCACGTGGGAAGCGCTCCGGTACGCGGTGCTCCACGGCGAGTCGATCTGGTGGATCCCGTACCGGCTCGGGGGATCGTCGCTCTTCAGTGAAGCGATGCAGATGGGGCCCTTCTACCCGGCGATGTGGCTCGCCTTCGTGCTGCCGGTCTCGATCGCGCTGCCGCTGGCGTTCCTCCTGCACTCGATCTTCGCGCTGTTCGCCGTGCGCTGGGCCGCGCGGGGGTTCGGGATCGGGCCCGTCGCCGCCACGCTCGCGGGCGCAGCGGTGGTGCTCGGCCCCCTGGGCGCGGCCGTCTACATCGAGTGCCAGACGGACACCTGGCCCGTCATCGCGTGGCTGCCGGTGGTCTTCGGGGCGATCCACCGCAGCGACCTGGCGGACGAGGCTCGGGAGCGCTGGGGCTGGGTCGCGCTCGCCGGGCTGGCGCTGGGGATGATGCTCCTGGGCGCGCACCTCCGGCACTGCGCGGGGGCCTGTGGAGCGTTGGGGCTCTGGTTCGTCCTCCGCGGCCAGGGCGTGGCGGGCATCGGGCGGGCGGCGGCGGCGACGGTCCTGGGCTTGGCCCTGGGCTCGATCGCGTGGCTCCCCGGCGCGCTGGAGTGGCGGGAAGCGGCGGCGGGCGGCGGGATGATGCCGGGGATGTCGGTGCCGCCCTACCAGAGCCTGCAGTGGACGGCGCTGGCGTCGTGGCTCGCGCCGAAGCCGCTCGTGACGTCGCGGGAGTTCGCCCTCGGCACCGTGGCCGCGGTCGCCTTCCTCGTGGGGATGCGGTCGACTCGCACCACGCAGCAGGGCCGCTCCCTCGCACGATTGGCGGCGACGGTGGGCCTGCTGCTGTTCATCGCCGCGGACCTGCCGATCCCGGTCGTCTCGTACCTCTGGCTCCCCTTCAAGCTGCTCGCCCACCCCGTGACGATCATCTACTACGCGGTCGCCATGATCCCCGCGGCGATCGTCGCCGGGGCGGGCATCGAGCGCCTCCTGGCGGCCGACCGAGACGCGCTCCGGGCGCTGCTTCGAGGCCCGGCCGGGGTCGTCCTCGGGATCCTCGTGGCGGCCGTGATCCTCCGCGTGGCCCTCGGCACCACGACGCTCGCCAGCCCCTACGAGTGGGCGATCTACTCGGTGGGCGCGCTCCAGGCCGGCGCGGTCCTCGCGGGCGTGTTCTGGATCCTGCGGGTCACGGACGCGGCGAGCCCCCGACGCGTGCGTCTGCTCGTGATGGTCGCGCTCGCGGACCTGGTCGTGTTCGGGGTCCGCTACCACACGGCGATCCCGTCGCGACCGCTGGGCATCGCGGACCGGGGCACCGGCGTGGACACGGCCGACCTCGGGGGCGGCTACCTCAACATCCAGGAGGCGGTCGCGTTCGAGGAGGACGGGATCCACTTCACGGGGCACCTCCAGACGGCCGCCGCCGCGGGCGAAGAGGAAGAGGACATCGTCGACGAGGTCACCGGCGAGCACATCGACTTCGACGAAGAGGGCGGCGAGGTGGAGCTGCTGGAGGAGGAGGCGCCGATGATCCAGGAGGAGCTCCTCACGCGCGCCTGGCCCGTCCACCTCGGGGCGCGGTACGGGCTCCGCAGCCTCTCCGGGCGGGTCAAGCTCCCGTCGGCGCGCGCGGTCGTGATGCTGGTGCCGCTGGTGGAGTCGCTGGCGCCCCAGTGGGAGGGGGAGCCCTACGAGAGCCGAATCAGCTTCCTCCCCGAGGAGAACGTCGACACGCTGAACTCGAGCTTCGACGACCCCGAGGGCCTCGGCGCGCGCACCCTCGCGTTGCACGGGATCCACGCCGCGATCGGCGACCACAACAACACCTACGTGCTGCGCGACGTCGTCCCCCGCTGCTACTCCCCCACCGGTTTCGCCGTCGAGAAGGACCCCCGCAAGCGGGTCCTCCGGCTCCTGCGCACGCCCTTCGCCACGGACGGCCCCGCGCTCCTCGAGGACGGCCCTCCGCCCTTCGCCGGGGGCACCTCGGGGGCGGACGTGAGCTGCGACCCCGACGGCTCCTCCGTGCGGGTGTCCACCCCGACGGGCGGGGTGGTGGTCCTGCGCGAGCGGTACCACTCGGGCTGGACCGTCGAGGACGAGGCCGGCGACCGGTTCGCGCCGTTCCCCATCAACCAGGTGCACCAGGGGATCGTGGTGCCCGCCGGGGACCGGGTCGTCACCTGGACCTTCGTCCCGCCGGGGGTCCGCGCCGCCGCTCCCGGGGGCCTGCTGGCCGTGCTCATCGGTCTCTTCGGGATCTGGCGCGGCGGCATTCTTCGTCGGCTAAGGTGACGCGCGAAGCGGAGAATCTCGACCGTGTCCCTCGACGTCCTGTTGGTGAACCTGCACTCGGTGCGGAACAAGTGGGTCCTCCACCCGCCCCTCGGCCTGTGCTACCTCGGCGCGATGCTGGAGCGCGAGGGCTTCTCCGTGCAGGTGCTGGACGCGAACGCCCCGCCCGAGCTGCCGGGGCACAAGCTCATCGAAGAGATCGAGCGGCTCCGCCCCTCGATCGTGGGCTTCACGCTGTTCACGCCCGACCTCGGGACCTTCGGCGAGCTGATGCCGGGCCTGCGCGACCTGCTGGCCCGCGGCGTCATCGGTCACCTCGTGCTCGGCGGACACCACCCCAGCTACCAGCCCGAGATCGTGCGCGACATCGCCGTGCGCTGGGGCGTCATGTGGGACGGCGAGGCGGCGTTCCCCGAGCTGTGCAAGACGCTGCTGCGTGAGGGCGGCAAGGACCCGCGGGACATCGCGGGCGTCATCTCGAACCTGGACGGGCGCTTCCACGTCAACCAGCACCGGCTCACTCCGGACCTGAACGACCTCCCCTACCCTGCGCGTCATTTGATCAACAACGACGCGTACTTCAACCCGATCAGTTCAAGCAAGATCTCGTCGTTGATCATGGCGCGCGGGTGTCCGTTCGAGTGCAGCTTCTGCAGCGGCGCCACGGAGACGAGCAAGCTGCGCATGCGCTACCGCCAGGTGGACAACGTCCTCGGCGAGCTGCGCGAGATTCGGCACACCTACGGCATCGACTACGTCGAGTTCGTGGACGAGACGTTCACGCTCAACAAGCGGCTGATCCACGACCTCTGCGACGCCATCATCGCGGACAAGCTCGACATCAAGTGGGGGTGTCAGACCCGCGCGGACGTGGTCGAGCCCGAGCTGATGAAGAAGATGGCCGACGCGGGCTGCGACAAGGTCAGCTTCGGCATCGACGCCTCGACCGAGCGCATGCGCATGTCCGTCGTCGGGAAGCGCATCACCGACCGCGAGTTCCGGGACGCCTTCAAGTGGGTGCACGACGCGGGCATCAAGTCGGTGGCCAACATCATCTTCGGCTTCCCCGGCGAGCGTGAGTACGAGGTCCACCGGACCCTCACGCTGGTCCGCAGCCTGCGGCCCACGTTCGCCAACTTCCAGCCGCTCTACATCTACCCGGCCACCGAGATCTACGCGCGCGCCCTCGAGGAGGGGAAGATCTCCGAGAACTACTGGCGCCGCATGGTCGAGGAGCAGCTCGACATGGTGCCCGTCTACGAGCAGCCCGAGTTCGGCCTGGACGCCTCCCGCCTGAAGGCCTTCGGTCGCTCCTTCATCTGGCGCTTCTACCTCCAGCCCCGGCAGATCGCGAAGCTGCTCGAGCGCGACCACGCGCCCAGCGACGTCATGAACTACGCCCGCATCGCCGCCGGCATGTACCGCTACTACTTCCGCGAGGCCGCAGCCTAGTGAGTCTCGGTTCGCACACCCGGCCTCGCCGGGTCCTGCTCGTCTACAACAGCAACGAGCACATCGGCATGACGTACCTGTCGGCGGCCCTCAAGGCCCGCGGGCACGAGGTGCGTCTGGCCTACGACCCCCAGGTGTTCCGGGGCGAGCCCCTGGTGCGGGTCCCCTTCCTCGTCGACAAGCTGGACCTGACGTCCAAGATCGTGGACCTGGCCGTCGACTGGCGGCCGGACGTCGTGGGCCTGGGCTGCTACACGGACAACTTCCGCTGGATGCTCGAGCTGGCCGAGGGGATCAAGGCCCGGGCGCCGCACATTCCGCTCGCCTTCGGCGGCGTACACGTCACGTCGGTGCCCGACTCCGTGGCCGAGTACGACCAGGTGGACGCGCTCATTCTCGGAGAGGCGGACGAGGCCTTCGTCGAGTTCGTGGAGGCGGTCGAGGCGGGCCCCGTGGGCGTCGCTCCCGAGCTCCCGACGGACATCCGCAACACCTGGGTGCGGGACACGGACGGCGAGTGGGTGCGCAATCCCATCCGTCCGTACATCAAGGATCTCGATACGCTTCCCCTGCGAGACTTCGAGTTGTTCTTCAACAAAGTCCCGCCCATGGAGGAGAACTATCTCATCATGGCGTCGCGGGGCTGCCCGTACGCCTGCTCCTACTGCGCGGTGGAGATGTACCACCGCAGCTACGCGGCCATTGGGGACAAGACCCGGTTCCGTCGGCGCGGGATCGACGGCGTCATCGAGGAGCTGAAGATCATCAAGGCGCGCGGGCGCGTGAAGACGGTCTCCTTCATGGACGACGTGTTCACCGGCGACCGCAAGTGGCTAGACCCGTTCCTCGAGCGCTACAAGGCCGAGATCGGGCTCCCGTTCTGGTGTTACACGTACCCGTCGGGGCTCTCGGCAGACCTGGTGAAGCAGCTGGCCGAGGCGGGCTGCTGGATGATGACCATGGGGGTTCAGTCGGGCTCTCGCTCCGTGCGGCGCGAGATGATGAACCGCCGCGAGAAGGACGACTACATCTTCAAGACGGCGCGGGTGATCCAAGAAGCGGGGATCCTCCTGTCCGTGGACAAGATCGTCGGCTCCCCGGGCGAGACGTCGGGCGATCGTGAGCGCGACGTGGACATGTTCCGCAACCTCGCGCCCGACCGGATCCTCACGTTCCCGCTCACCTACTTCCCCGGCACGGACATGGTCCGCAAGGGCCTCGAGGCGGGCGAGCTCACCCCGGAGGACGCCCACGCCATCAGCCACGGTCGGCTCGAGCAGCAGCCGGCGCTGGGGCGCCTCAAGGCCGAGCCGGTGAAGTACCGCAAGCTGCTGATCCAGATGGGCCTCATCCCCTTCGCGCGGAAGTACGAGCCCGCGCTGGAGCCCGTCGTCGATCGCCTGGCGCGGATCCCGGGCTCCGAGATTCTCCAGCCGCTCCTGCTCGCCGCCAACGCGGTTCGGATCGGCGACCACAAGTTCAACTACCTACTCAAGGTCGCGTTCGGAGCCACCGACGTCCCGTGACCGAGGGTTGCCGGAAAGGGTGCGGAATCACCCGATATTCCGGCTTGAAACGAGGCCCGGCAGGACCCATCGTCGAAGAACTGTGCGTTTTTTTGTGTGCCTCAGGCCTTGCACGAGGCCGAAGCGCGTAGTAGTTAGCCTCGGCTCGCGGGGCGTGGCGTAAATGGGCGAGGTGCGTCCGCCGTGTGGGTTGAGGGTTTGTTCTGTTGGGTCTAAGGTGCCGCGTTTCCGGCTGAAGCGAGGGTTGAATGGCGAAGAAGAAGCGTAAGGACGACTGGTTCGAGGATCTCCTCAAGACGGGCAAGCGGCGTGGCCGTTTGAGCGTCGATGAGCTGAACTCGGCCATCCCGAAGCGAGAGCTCAGCCCCGAGCAGCTCGACGACATCATGTTCAAGCTCCACGAGATGGGCGTGGAGATCGTCGACTCGGCGGCCGCCGTGCGCCGCGCGCGCAAGGCGCAGCTCGCGAGCAAGACGGAGGCGATGTTCGACCGCAAGCGTCGGGACGAGGAGGACTACTCCACGGGCCGTCAGGACCCGCTGCGGGTCTACCTCCGCAAGATGGGCGGCGTCTCTCTGCTCTCTCGCGACGGCGAGGTCTCCATCTCCCGCCGCATCGAGAAGGGGGAGACCCGGGCGCGCCGCGCGCTGGTCACGACCGACTGGGGGCGAAACATCGTCCTCGCGCTGCTGAGCGAGGAAGACTTCGAGCCCATCGGCATCCCCGTGGTGATCCGTCTGCGCCGGCTGGAGCAGGACCGCCTGCGAATCCTCGCCGAGCAGGCGCTCGCGACGATGAAGGGAGAGGACGAGGAGCTCGAGGCGGACGACCGGCTCGACGCGCTCCACGAGGAGTCCTTCCTCGAGCTGCAGAAGCTGAAGCTGGACCGCAAGCAGTACATCGCCGTGCTCGAGGAGTTCAAGATCCGCGCGAAGCGCCTCCTGTCCGCCGAGCGCGAGATCGCCCGGGTGGCCCGCAAGGCGCGCATGGACGTCGACAAGCTGCGCGAGACGCTCAAGAAGACGCGGGACGCGGCCGCGGGCGTGGGCTCCAAGTCCAAGGGCCCGGTCGTCGAGGACTTCCTCGAGTTCGACGCGCGCGTGACCAACGCGGACCAGGTGATGGCCGACGTCGTCGAAGAGTTCAAGTGCGACGAGGTCACGATCAAGAACATCTACAACCGCGTCCGCGACGCCGAGTGCTTCGCGGAGACGGCCAAGACCGAGATGGTCGAAGCCAACCTGCGGCTCGTGGTCTCGATCGCGAAGAAGTACACCAACCGCGGGCTCGACTTCCTGGACCTCATCCAGGAAGGGAACATCGGCCTCATGCGCGCGGTGGACAAGTTCGAGTACCGGCGCGGCTACAAGTTCTCCACGTACGCGACCTGGTGGATCCGCCAGGCGGTGACGCGGGCGATCGCCGACCAGGCGCGGACCATCCGCATCCCGGTCCACATGATCGAGACGCTGAACAAGGTCATCCGCACCTCCCGGCAGCTCATGCAGGAGCTCGGGCGCGAGCCCACTCCCGACGAGATCGCCGAGCAGATGGACATGCCCGCCGACAAGGTGGAGAAGATCCTGAAGCTCAACCGCGGCCCCATCTCGCTGCAGACCCCGGTCGGCGACGAGGAGGACAGCCAGCTCGGCGACTTCATCGAGGACGTGTCGGCGGTCTCGCCCGCCGAGGCGGTCATCTCGCGGAACCTGCGGTCGCAGACCCGCAAGGTCCTCGCCACGCTCACGCCGCGTCAGGAGCGGGTGCTTCGGCTCCGCTTCGGCATCGACGAGTGCGCCGACCACACCCTCGAAGAGGTCGGTCAGGACTTCGGCGTGACCCGCGAGCGCATCCGTCAGGTCGAGGCCAAGGCGCTGCGCAAGCTGCGGCACCCGAGCCGCGCGAAGCGACTGCGTCCCTTCGTCGAGGGGTAGACCCCCCGCCGAACCACCTCGTCGCGCCGGCCCCCGAGCCGGCGCGACGCGTTTCGGAGGCGCGCATCGTGCTCTCCTGGCTCCTGCCCGCCGCCGCCGCCGTGGCTGTCGTGTGGATCGCCGCCGCGGGCGGGATCGGCGCGGCGCTCGGGCGTCGTCCGGAGGGCGATGAGCGTCATCCGGTGGTGACGTCGGACGGCTGGACCCTCACCCTGCACCGACTTCGACCCGCGTCCGCCGTGCCCGCGGACGAACCTCCGATCATCCTGGGCCACGGCCTCATGATGAACGCCGCCTGCTGGTCGCTGTCCCCCAAGGGAGACGTGGCCCGCAGCCTCGCGGCCCAGGGGTTCGACGTGTGGATCGCCGAGTACCGCTCGACCGACTCGGCGCTCCCCCCGGACGGAGACGACACCCCCGGCCGTTGGGACTACGAGCTCGAGGACATCGCGCGCTGCGACCTCCCCGCGATCATCGACGCCGTGCGGGCCCTCACCGGGGCGGCCCGGGTCTCCTGGGTGGGGCACTCGATGGGGGGCATCGTCATCTACCGATACACCGCGCAGTACGGGTCCGACGCGCTCCACCGGGTGGTCACCATGGGCACGCCCGTGCGGTTCGGACACCTCGCGAAGGTCCCTCCCCTGGGCTTGATCAAGCCCGTGACGGCGACCCTCCGCGCGCTCCGCTCCACGAGCCTGCGGGGCCTCGCCCAGTTCGGCCTGCCCGCCATGGCGGTCCACGCGCAGCCGTTCGTGTACTTCGCCAGCAACGGGGAGTTCAACACCCGGCGCGAGCAGCTGACGCTGGCGCGCCACGCGGTGCAGGACAACGCCGCCAGGATCCCGTCGTGGTTCTTCGACCGCATGCAGAGCGGCGAGCCGCAGTCGTCGGCCTCGGTGGGGGTGCCGTTGCTGGTGCTCGGGGGCACCCGGGACAGGCTCGCGCCCCCGAGCGCAGTCCACCCGGCCTTCGTCGACGCGCGCGCCCCCGTGGCCGGGGTGAAGGTCTACGGTGAGGGGGTCGACGAGCCCACGTTCGGGCACGCCGACCTGATCTCCAGCGAAGCCGCCGTCCGCGTCGTGGTCCCGGACCTGGTGGCGTGGCTCGCCGGCGCCGACCCGGAGCTGCGCGGAGGAAGAGTGAAACGGTCCGAGGGACCGTCCGCTCCATTGGAGCAATGATGCCGTTCGATACGCTGCTGCTGAGTCTCTACTTCGTCACCGTCGTGCTCCTGGGCGTGTTCGGGATCCATCGGATCACGCTCGTGATCCTCTACTTCCTGCACCGCGACAAGCACGTCCCCCTGCGCGGCGAGCTCGAGGACGACGAGTGCCCGTCGGTGCTGGTGCAGCTCCCGATCTACAACGAGCGCTTCGTGATCGAGCGCCTGATCGACGCCGTCGCGGCGTTCGACTGGCCCGCCGACCGCCTGCGGATCCAAGTCCTCGACGACTCGACGGACGAGACGGTGGACGTCGTGGAGCGGGCGGTGCGGCGGCATCGGCGGGCCGGGGTCCACATCACTCACGTGCGGCGCGCCGACCGCAGCGGGTACAAGGCAGGGGCCCTGAAGGCGGGGCTGAAGCTCGATCACGCTCCGTTCGTCGCGATGTTCGACGCCGACTTCATCCCCCAGCCGGAGTTCCTCCGGCACGCCCTGCGCCCCCTCGTGAAGGACTCGCGCGTGGGGATGGTGCAGGCCCGGTGGGGCCACCTCAACCGCGGCGACGGCCTCCTGACGCGCGCCCAGGCCGTGCTCCTCGACGGCCACTTCGTGATGGAGCACGGGGCGCGGTTCCGCTCCGGCCGCTTCTTCAACTTCAACGGCACCGCGGGCGTGTGGCGCCGCGACGCGATCGACGAGGCCGGCGGCTGGGCGGCGGACACCCTCTGCGAGGACCTGGACCTCTCCTATCGGGCCCAACTGGCGGGGTGGCGGTTCGTCTATCTGCAGGACTTGGTGGTCCCCGCGGAGCTGCCCCCCGACGCGGCGGCGTTCAAGAGCCAGCAGCACCGCTGGGCGAAGGGGTCGATCCAGGCCGCTCGCAAGCTGCTGCCCACCGTGTGGAGGAGCGATCAGAGACTTGCAGTAAAGCTCGAATCAACCTTCCATATGTGCAACAATCTCGCATATTTGGGGATGGCCGCGCTGGTCCTTCTGCTGCCCCCGGCGATCCTGCTGCGGGCGTCGGGCGACTGGCTGCTCTGGCTCTCGGTGGACGTCCCCGTCTTCGTCGCCGCGACCTTCAACCTGCTCCTGTTCTACGCCCTCAGCGAGCGCGAGGTGGACCGCGGATCCTGGGTGGGGCGGCTGGCCCTCGTGCCCCTCGTCATCGCCCTCGGGGCGGCCCTCACGCCGAACAACTCCCGGGCGGTCGTCGAGGCCCTGCGGGGTCAGGAGTCCCCGTTCGTGCGAACCCCGAAGGGCGGCCGTCGGGGCATGCGGAAGTACCGTGTGCCTGCGGGCGCGCAGGCGTGGATCGAGGCGGGGGTGGGCCTCTACTACCTCGCCGCGGTCGCGCTCGTCGTCCTCCGCGGGCTGCCCGCGGCCGTGCCGTTCCTGGTCCTCTTCGCGACGATGTTCCTGTTGCTCGGAGGCGGCTCGATCGTGCCCGCCCTGCGGCCCTCGCCGGTGAAGCCGGTCCCCGATCTCAGCGCTCGAACAGCCGCCACCAAAGCAACGGCAGCCCATACTCAAGCCACGGCACCCAGCCCGGCAGCTCCCACCCCTTCCCTGACCCCTCTGCAGCCCACACGAGGTACGAGAGCGGGAGCAGGACGGTGAACAGCATCACCGACACCCGCGGGAAGAGCGGCAGGAACGCGATGAGCCAGAGGCCGTACCACGGGTGAACGACGGGGCTCAGCAGGATGAGCCCCACGAAGAGCAGCATGAACCCGCGCGCGGGTTCAATCGGTTGGGTGAGCAGCTTCCCCGCCCACAACAGCAGCAAGGCGGCCACCACGAGCCGCGCCGGGTGGAACCCGATGTAGGTCGCGAGGAGCGGGTGGAGGCTCCCGTTGTGCGCCCAGTCTCGGGCGTAGGTCCCCAGCGAACCGATCGGGGCAGCGCCGTCGAGCACGAAGGGGAGCGCAGGCACCGCGGCGGCGACCGCCAGGAGCGTGACCAGGCCCACCGCGCGAGGGAGCCTTCGGTGCACCAGGTCGTCTCGAGCCGCGAACAAGGCGGCGACCGCGCCGATGTACTTCGTGGCGAAGGCGACCCCCCACAGGGCGAAGGCCACGAGCGGCGCGCGCAGCGTCCAGGCGACCAAAGCCAGAACGAGGGGCAGCAACGCCAAGGGTTCGTAGTGGCCGGAGCCGGCCACCTCCACGACCACCAGCGGATGCCAGGCGTACAGAACGACCCGACGTATGGGCAGCCCCCGGGCCTGGAGGAGGAAGCACAAGGCCACCACCAGCAGCAGATCGAAGCCCACCATCACCGCGCGGAACGCCTGCTGATCGGGGGCGGCGAAGGCGACGCCGGCGAACACCCACTGGGTCGCGGGGGGATAGATCGCGGGGAGCTCCGGGTGGTTGATGGAGGCCCACTCCGGGGCCTTCGGGATGAGGTGCGCCAGCGACGGATCGGTGGGGGCCTTCTCGTACGGGTTCTCGCCGAGGGCGGTGATGCGCCCCTCCCACACGTAACGATGCACATCGTCGGAGAGCGTGGGCGGCGTGGCGAGCAGCGGCAGCCGCATCAGGAGGGTCCAGAAGAGGATCGAGATCACGAAGTCCCACGGCATGGCGCGGACGGGCCGCACGCGACGGCCCATGTCGTCCAGCGGCGGCGTGACCCGGGGCGCCTCTTCGTCCTCTCGCGAGGCCTCCTCGGCGGCCCCTCGGGCGACGTCCCAGCCGCGCGCGCGGGAGGCGAGGATCAGCAGCGGGAACCCGGCGGGCAGGATCAGCCACAGCCAGATGACGACGTTCTCGTTGAGGGGATGGAGGACGGCCATGACCCCCGCGAGGCCCGTCAGGAGGGCTCCAAGCCCGTGGAAGGCGGGGAGCGACGCTCCCGACGCTCGGCGCCGGTCGGTGTCGCTAGGGGCCATTCACGGCGCCCGCTGGGGACGGCTCATCCGTAGAGCCCCCGAAGATCGTTTCGTCGGATGCGCAGGACCTCGCCGAGCATCCGCTTCGTGTCGCGGAAGGGTCGGACCTTGCTCACGTCGTCGTAGTGCCACGTGATCGGGACCTCGACGATCTCGAGGTTCGCCTTCCGCGCGAGGTACAGGACCTCCACGTCGAACGCGAAGCCCTCGATGGTCTGCTGCGCGAAGAGCCGGTCGGCGGCGGCCCCGGAGAAGCACTTGAAGCCGCACTGGGTGTCGTCCAGGCCCGGGACCAGCAGCCCGCGGATGATCCCGTTGAACACGCGGCCCATCAGGTGACGACTCCAGGGCTCGCCCACGCGCTGGGAGCCCGGCCCCTCGCGGCTCCCGATGGCGATGTCGTAGTCGCCCAAGTAGGGGGGGAGGAAGCGGTCGACCTCGTGCACGGGCATCGAGAAGTCGGCGTCGCACAGGAAGCGCCAGCGCGCCTCGGACGCCAGCATCCCCGCCCGCACCGCGCCGCCCTTGCCGCGGTGCGGCTCTCGCTGGAGGACGACCCTCGGCTCGTCGTTCTCCGCCGCGAACCGCTCGACGTAGTCGCAGGTGCCGTCGGCCGAGCCGTCGTCCACCACCCGCACCTCCCAAGTGTGGGAGGACGCGCGCATGTGCTCGAGGACGCCGGGGAGCGTGAGGGGGAGACGCTCCTCCTCGTTGTAGGCGGGGATGACCAAGGACAGGAACGGCGGGCTCATCGGCCGCGCAGTCTATCCCGCCCCGTCGCGACTCGCCTCCCGGCGGAGTCCTTCGCGGCTCGACACGCGGCGGAGCGAGCATTAAGGTCCGACCGCCCGATCCGCACGACGCGGAGGCCCTCGAGGACGATCATGGCCGCTCAGAAACCCGCCCCCGCCCCGTCGGGCTCCTTGAACTCCACGGCCATCGCCTTCGGCATCGGGATGCTGGTGGTCGGCCTCGTCCTCGGTCGACTCATGGGGGGCAGCTCGGCCCCTCCCCCGGAGCCCGCGCCGGTGGCCGCGAAGCCCGCCCCCGAGGCCAAGAAGGTCGACGGCGGGACGCTCAAGCGCCTCTCCGAGCAGGAGAAGAAGGAGGTCTTGGCGCGGAAGGAGGCGAAGGCGAACCCGCCCGACCCGGTGGTCCCGGACAACGCGTTCACCACCCCAGCGATCCTGGGCGGGTTCGAGGACCAGCTCACCAAGAACGACTACACGCGCGCGGCCGCCTTCATGGACAAGGGCAACGCCCGCTCGGCGCGGCCCCTGCTGAACAAGCTGCACGCGGCCTCGGCGGACAAGAAGTGGCGAGAGCCCGTCACGATCCTCCTGGCGCGGGCCAAGATCGACCTCGGCGAGGTGGCGCCCGGGCGAGCCCTCCTGGGCGTCTGGCGGGACGAGTTCCCGAAGTCCTCCCACCAGGCCTACGCCGTGGTCGCCGAGGGGCGCGCCTTCATGCAGGAAGGCAAGCGCC
The DNA here is from genome assembly GCA_964620495.1 of uncultured Rickettsiales bacterium. Taxonomy (GTDB): domain Bacteria; phylum Myxococcota_A; class UBA796; order UBA9615; family UBA9615; genus CAZEKB01. The sequence continues at coordinate 41,783 of CAZUHI010000061.1, forward strand.
TCGGAGCCCCCGGAGGCGAGCCCGATCCGGCGAAGAAGAGCAGCTACGCCTCGGCCATGGCCAGGTTCGACGACGCCGCGGAGGGCTGGCCCACGGACCCGATCGTGGCCGACGCGATGTTCAACAAGGCCGCGATGCAGGGCGAACTGAAGGACGTCGCGGGCGCCGAGAGGACGGCCATCGAGCTCTCTACTCGGTTCCCCGACTCGAAGTCCGCGCCCCGGGCGCTGTACAACGCGGCGAAGTCCGCCGAGGGCGCGAAGGACGGCGACGCCGCGCTGCGCCTCTACCAGCGGCTGGTGGACGACTATCCCAAGGAGCGCCTCGCCCGGAGCGCGCGGTCGCAGCTGCAGGCCCTGGCGCTGCTCGGCAAGGAGGCCCCCACGCTCGACTTCACGGAGGTCGTGGGCGAGACGCCCGGGACGATGGAGTCGATGAAGGGCAAGGTGGTCGTGCTCGTCTTCTGGGCCACGTGGTGCCCGCACTGCCGCAAGCACATGCCGAAGCTCCAGAAGGAGTGGGAGCGCTGGGAGTCGAAGGGCGTGGAGGTCATCGCGGTGACGCGCCACAGCAAGGGCCAGACCACGGAGTCCGTGCAGACCTACGCGACGGAGAACGGGCTCACGTACCCGATCGTCGTGGATCCCGGCAGCACCTCGCGGTCCTACAACGTGAGCGGCATCCCCGCGGCGGCCATCGTCGGCAAGGACGGCAACGTCGTCTTCCGCAACCACCCTGCGCAGATCACGGACGCCCTCATCGACAGCCTCGTCGCGGGCTAAACGGCCGATCGCCGGTTTGCGGCCTCACACAACTCATGCAGCCCGCCTGT
>CAZUHI010000062.1:0-2564 GCA_964620495.1 uncultured Rickettsiales bacterium
GCGTCGTCGGCGTCGGCCGCGTCGTCGTCGTCGGTCGCGTCGTCGTCGTCGGTTGCGTCGTCGTCGTCGGTTGCGTCGTCGTCGTCGAGGACGGTGTCGTCGTCGCCCTGATCGAGGCAGCCCGGGAGGAGGAGGAAGGTCAGGAGGAGGGGGAGAAGACGTGCAGACATGGTCCGTCCACTCTAGATCGGTGGACTGAAAGTCTCGGAAATCCCTCCTACTCGGCGAGTAGAGGCGGAAAACGAGACTTCTCGTCTCGGGTCATACTCCGCCCATGCGCATCTGGGTCGACGCCGACGCCTGCCCCCGCCCCGTGAAGGACATGATCTGCAAGGCCGCGGAGCGCACCGGCACGCCCGCGGTGTTCGTCGCCAACGCCTACATCCCGCTGCCGCGGTCGCCGCTCATCACGGCGGTGCGGGTCGCCAAGGGCTTCGACGTCGCCGACGACCACATCGTCTCGCGCGTCGAGGACGGCGACCTGGTCGTCACCCAGGACATCCCGCTGGCGGCCGAGGTGGTGGCGAAGGGCGCCCTGTGCGTGAACCCTCGCGGCGAGGTCATCGACGCGAACAACGCGCAGATCCGCCTGGCGTCCCGGAACTTCGTGGAGGAGCAGCGCAACGCGGGCCTGCTCACCGGCGGGGGCCCGTCGGCGTTCGGCGACAAGGACAAGCGCAGGTTCGCGGGCGCCCTCGATCGGTGGCTCGCCCGCGCTCGGAGCAGGCGGCCGAGGTAGCGCGCCGCGCGGTCGGGTAGCTTTCCCGCCATGAGCGACGTCGCGATCGTGGGGGGCGGGCCGGCCGGGATGACGGCCGCGCTGCTGCTCGCCCGGGCCGGGCGCACGGTCCGGCTCTACGACAAGGCCGACCACCTGGGCGGCCTGTGGGCCTCCCGCCTCGACGCCGACGGGTACTTCCGCGGGGACAACTCCTGCAAGGTCTATCAGTGCGACTACACGACGGCGCCGGCCCTGTTCGGCCTGCTGGGCACCGAGTGGCAGGAGCACTTCGTGGAGCGCTACGACTTCACCGATCACTGGCTCCACCCCTTCGTGGCCGACTGCTCCTGGCGCGACATCGCGATGTTCGGGGCGGCGCTGGTTCGGCATCGCCTCGGGCGAGGACGGTTCCACGAGGTCACAGTCGTCGAGTTCATGGAGCAGAAGGGCCTCACGGAGGCCTGTCGGGCGTGGCTCCGCGCGACGGCCCTGGGCGGGATCGCCGGCACCTTGCGCATGACCATGTGGGAGTTCTTCATCCGCGTGGACGGGAACCTCGGCGAGATCTTCCGCAAGTCCCCCGCGCCCCTCTATTGGAACCGCGTCCCCCAGAACTCGCCCACGGGGTTCGTCACCCTGTGGGACCGCGCGATCCGCGAGGCGGGGGTCGACGTGCGCACCGGCGTCGGCGTCGAGGCGCTCGATCGGGAGGCGGACGGCCTGCGCCTCACCCTCGACGACGGGCGCACCGACACCGCGGCCGCCGTGCTCCTCGCGGTGCCCCCGCCCGCCTTGGGGAGGCTCCTCGAGGCGAGTCCGGACGCCGTCGCCGAGGGCTTCGGGCGGTCCCGCGCGGAGCTCCGGGACTACTTCGCCGCGTCGGTCTACGAGCACCTCGGCATCACGTGGTTCTTCGACCGCGAGCTGCCGACGCCGCTCCCTCTCGGCGGCAACAACGCCCAGCGCGGCTGGCACCCGATCCTCGTCGAGCACCAGCAATACCGCGAGCAGCTGCGCCCGCCCGCCCGCAGCGCCGTCGTCGGGTCGGTGGCCCTGGACACGGGGTTCCGCCACCACCGCCTCGGCACGCTCGCGTCGGACTACCCGCACGACGAGCTCGCCGCCCTCATCTGGGCCGACGAGCAGGAGCGCAGCCCGGGCCTGCCGGACCCGATCGACTTCGAGATCATGGGCGAGTCGAGCGCGACCCAGATCGTCGGCCGGGGGCCGCTCTCGCCGGCCATGGACGGCGCCCCCGTCTTCCTCGCCAGCAACATCCACGGCCGCGCCCCCTACTTCACCGCGTCGCTCGAGTCCGCGATCCAGGCGGGCGCGCTGGCGGCGCAGGCCTGCGACCCGAGCGTCGAGCGGCTCCCGATGGGCCCCCCGCGCGATCTGCCTTGGGGGCGGGACTGAGCGTGCGCCGCATCGAGCTCGTCGCGGCGCTCCCTGCCCCCGCCGACGCGGCCTGGGCCGTCTTCATCGACACCGCGCGGTGGCCGGAGTGGGGTCGCCTCGTCCGCTCCGCCGAGGGTGAGTTCGAACCGGGCCGACGGTGGACCATGACGCTGCGACCGGAGCGGGGGGACCTCCCGCGCGTGCTCCGCCCCCGCTTCGTGGCCCTGGGGCCGGGGTCGCGGGTCGTCTTCGAGACCGTCGTCGGGGCGGCCTGGGCCGTGCGCATGGTCCACACGTTCGAGGTGCTGGCGGACGGTCCCGAGGCCTCGATCCTGCGTCAGACCTTCTCGACCACCGGGCTCCTCGTTCGGCCGCTGTGGCCGCGGCTGGCGGCGGGCATGCACCAGTTCGACGCCGTGGGCGACGACCTCGCGGCGCGCCTCGC
>CAZUHI010000062.1:2664-21015 GCA_964620495.1 uncultured Rickettsiales bacterium
CGGCGGGCATGCACCAGTTCGACGCCGTGGGCGACGACCTCGCGGCGCGCCTCGCCGTGGGCATCTAGAGACGTGAACCGCTTACCTCAGGTCGTCCCGTTGGACTGCGAATCCGTGGAGCTTCGTTCCTCCTCAGTCGCGGGCCCCGGCCCGCTCCTTCGTCGTGCCTCGCCCACGAATCCGCACTCTCACCGGGACTCCGCTTCGCTAAGCGGATCACGTCTCTAGGGCACGACGGTGAGCGGCCCCAGCTCGCTGTCGTAGAACTCCGCCTGGTCGACGTCGAGGTCGATGCAGAAGTTGTCCGGCGCCTCCGCGCACGGGAAGCAGGTCAGCGGCCACTCGCAGTAGTCGCTGATCGAGGTCACGTCGAGGGTGCCGCTGAGGGTCGCGTTCACGATGCGCTCGCCCCCTGCGGTGAAGTCGCCGCCGATGAGCAGCTCCCGCCCGAACAGGCCGAACGCGTCGCCGCCCAGGAAGGTGTCCACCGGCCCGATGGCGAAGTGCGGGGGCGCGTAGCGGCCGACGTCGTCGCCGGTCAGGTCGCTGGTGGGGAGGTCCAGGTTCTGCTCGCAGAGCGGGTTCTCGGAGATCGCCAGGATCATCGTGATCTCACCGGCCTCCAGGTCCGTCGACGTCGCCTGGAGCAGGAGCGGGGTCTGGGTCATGCCCACGACGGCCAGGAGCGTGTCGCCGCCCTCGGGTTCGTTCACCACGACGGTGTCCCAGTCGAGGCAGTAGCGCTTGTCCACGAAGACGTCGGACTCGGGGTCGATCCAATCGTCGTCGTCCGCGGAGTCGTCGTCGTCCGCGGAGTCGTCGTCGTCCGCGGAGTCGTCGTCGTCGGGGGCGGAGTCGTCGTCGTCCGCGGGGGCAGGCGTCGGGTCCGGGGAGATGATCGCCGTCGCCCCCCCGCAGCCGAGGATGAGCAGGGTCAGGCCGGGGCCGAGGTTTGGGCGCTTCATGCAACCTCCCGCGCCCACTCTAACGGTTCGCCGGCCCGTCGTGCCCCGGGTTTCCGGGGGTCACGTGCCCAGGAGGAGGGGGATCAGTCGCTCCGGGTAGAGCCGCTCGTGGAGGACCTGCGCCACCCACCGGGGCTTGCCGTCCGGGGGGCGCGCGAGGTCGAGGCTGCGGGGCGCGGGCAGGGGGCTGGCGGCGGGGTCCCGCACCACGTAGACGGAGGGGCGATCGAAGAACCGCACGTCGTCCGACGGGCGCGCGACGAGGGCGATGTTCCCGCTGCCCAGGCGCACCACCGAGCCCGGCGGGAACCGCCCCGTGAACTCGAAGAACCGATGGAGGAGGGCCTCGTCGTACCGCTTCCCGGCGCCCTTCGCGAGCGACTCCAACGCCAGGGGGCGCGGCAGCCCGGGCCGGTCCCCGCGGTCGTGACACAGCGCGTCGTAGCCGTCGGCGATCGCGACGATGCGCGAGAAGAGGTGGGGCACGCGGCCGCCCAGTTGAGGGGGGTACCCGGCGCCGTCCACGCCGATGTGGTGCTCGTAGCCCACGATCGCCCGGGCTCGGTCGGCCTCGTCGAGCCCGTCGCCCCGGAGGGACAGGAGGAAGCCGTCGATCGGATGCACCCGGACCCGCTTCGCGAGGTCGCGGCCGAGCTTGCCCCGCGCGTGGCGCACGTCGCCGGACCGCAGGGCGAGGGCGCGGTCGCAGTACAGACCGCCCCGGCCCACGTCGACGATCGACTCCGGGCCCAGCCCCACGTGGCGCGCCAACAACATCGAGAGCACCGACGTGTTGGTCGCGTGCACGGCCTCGTACCGCGCGGGGTCGCGGTGGGTGGCCATGGACAGGGCGGCGTCGGGGGAGGCGACGACGATCGCGGCCATGCGGTGGACCGCGGCGTCCGCCTTCCGGTCCGTGTCGTCGCCGGGCGCGCTCGGATCGGTCAGGCGATCCGCCACCGCCAGGAGCGCGCAGTAGCCGTCGAGGACCTCGTGGTGGTCGTGCGAGGTCGGCTCCGGCCCGCGGCCGGGCCCCTCGTCGGGCCCGAGGACGCGGAAGGACCGCACCCCGGCGCGGCGGAGCGCCTCGTTGAAGGATCCGCTGCCCGGTCGCCACGCCCGCCAGATCCCGAGGAAGGCCTTGAGCTCCGCCGTGCCGGGGCCGCGGTCGAAGTCGATCCCCGTGAACCGGCGTCGCCGCAGCAGGGGCGTGAGGAGGTCCGGCTCGGTGCGCCTCGCCCCCCCGAGGATCGGCTCCCCGTTGACCCGAACCTCGTCCTCGGTCGTGACTCGGACCGCCCCGACGCGCCCGGCGATCGCGCGCAGGAGCTCGCCCAGGTCCTCGGTCGCCGCGGCCAACGCGGGGGTCTCCGCGGGGTGGAGCTGACCCGCCCGCAGCACGGCCGCGAGCCGACGCACCAGCGCGCGCCACGTCGACCGCCGCCCCTCGGGGGTGTCGAGCGCGCGCGGGCTCACCCGTCCTCCTCTTCGTCCGAAGCGCGCAGCAGCTCGAGCAGGGGGCCCATGTCGATGGCGGAGGTCTCGAACTCCAGCGCGGACTGGTCGATGAGCTCCTCGGCGAGGTCGACGGGGTCCAGCTTGTCGAGGAGACGATGGAACTCGGCCTCTTCTTCGTCGGACAGGGCGGGCAGCTGGTCCCAGGTCTCGTCCGGGGCGGGGATGTTCTCGGGGTCGAACTCGGCGAGCGACTCGTCGGCCTCGGCGGCCTCGTGCATCGCGGCGGTGAACTTCTCGGGGAAGCCGTCGCGCCGGCGGAGGGTGGCGAAGGACAGGTCGTCCTCGTCGTCGGGGGCGACGGGCCCGACCTCGCGCAGCCGGCCCGGTCCGCGGACGGGTGCCGGGGGCGGCTCCGTGGACTCGTCCACCTCCTCGGGCTCGGGCTCGACGTGGCGCTGCGCCCAGAGCTGGGCCGCGTGGCCGACGACCCCGCGAGCCACGGGATCCACCGTGCGGGCCGCCAGATCGATGAGCACCCGGTGGCCCTCGGGCGCCCCCGCCGCCGCCAACGCCAAGGCCCACGGCGTGGCGAGGTTCGGGTCCCGGGCCGACGCCGCCTTGAGCACCTCCACGGCGTGCTCGCGCGTGCGCTCGGGGTCCACGAACCCCATCGCCCGCGTCACGCGACACCGATCCAGGAGGGCCAGGGCGTCGAACCGCGCGTCCCGGCTGAGGGTGCGCAGGACGCCCCAGACGCTCGGGTCCGGGTGCCTCACGAAGTAGGCGAGCGCCTGGCTCCGCAGCTCCGGCTCGCTCCGCAGGATCCGACCCATGCGCGCCGAGACCGGGGGATCGCCGTAGCGCATCAGGTGGTCCGCCGCCGCCCTCCGCAGCCCCCCTTCCGGCCGCTCGACCACGGCCAGAGCGAGGGTCATGCCGTCGGGGCTCGCCGGGAGCTCTCCGAGCAGCTGCAGGGCCATGGCGGCGACCTCGGGAGGCCCCTCCAGCAGCGGCTTGCGGAGGTTCCGGGCGGCGTCCCCGAGGTCGTTTCGGAGGACGCCCAGGACGGCGCGCCGGTAGGGCCCGTCGGCGAGGCTCGCGGCGAACTCGAGCACGCGGCGCTGCATCGAGGCGCCCGTCCCCGCCAGGTACGAGGCGGCGCGGCTGGGTTCGATGGCCCGCGTCCGGATCGACTCCCGCAGGAGGCCGAGGGGGCCGTCGCCCAGGAGGAGGTTCTGGAAGCGCTCGAACTCGAACCGTGCGTTGAGGGTCTCGGGTCGCTCGGCGAGCGTCGTGCCCCAGCGTCGCAGCGGCGTCAGGAAGCGGGCCGCGTCGCCCACGCGGTGGTCCCGAAGCAGCGGCTCGACCTCGCCCAGGACCCGGGTGAACAGCTCGTCGAGGCGCGTGCTGCGCGACCAGTGCTCGGCGATGTCCGTGACGATCCTCCCCACCCGCGCCATGGGGGCGCCCCATCGGTCGGCCGCCTCGACCTCGCCGCGCAGGGCCTCGTACTGCTCTTCGGTGAACGGGTCCGGCCACTGGATCGCCCCGCCCTCGCAGTCCCAGGCCGCCTCCCCCGCCGCCTGCTCCACGCGGACGGCGCGGGCGGGATCGTCCCTCAGGAGCAGGTCCCGCCAGGACGCGGCGGCGTGGCTCAGGACGTCGAACCCGGCGTCGCTGCGGTCGGCCTCGACGAACGACAGGGCGAGCCCCGGCGTCGGCTCCCACCGGAGGCGGTCGGAGAGCTCCTGGGTCGGCCGCTTGCTCCCGGCCACGTAGGGGTGGACGGCCTGCACGAGCCGCCGGGCCGCGTCCTCGGTGAAGCCGGCGTCGAAGACGAACACCCGGAGGCCCTCGGCGTGCAGTCGGGCCGACAGGTCGACGCCCACGTTCGCGGTCGGGTCCAGGCGGTGGCCGTGGAGGTGCACCCCGTGCGGCTCGACGTCCAGGCGGAGCTGCTCGTCGTCCCCCAGGGCTTCGTGGATGGCGGCCACGTGGGCCCGGATCAGCTCCTCGATTCGCGCGTGGTCCGCGTCGTACAGCGACATCGACCGGACGGCGCCGTGAAGATCGTGCCAGGCGCCCCTGGCGCGATGAATTCGTCCCTCGTCCACGTCTGGTACGCGCCACCCTCTCAACCAGTCTAGCCTTTGCGGGTCTTCTTGCCCTGGGGAGCCCATGTCCACCGACCTCGAGATCGCACGCGCCGCCACCCCCCGCCCCATCGCCGACGTCGCGGCCGACCTGGGCGTCGATCCCGGCCACCTGGTGCCCTACGGCCGGGGGAAGGCGAAGATCGTGTCCCCCCTCCCTGCAACCCCGCGGGGGAAGCTGATCCTCGTCTCCGCGATGACGCCCACCAAGGCCGGCGAGGGCAAGACCACCACGTCGGTGGGACTCGCGCAGGGGCTCGGAGTCATCGGCAAGCGGGGCTGCGTGGTGCTCCGGGAGCCGTCTCTGGGTCCGGTGATGGGCATGAAGGGCGGCGCCGCGGGCGGCGGGCACGCGCAGGTGATCCCCATGGAGGACATCAACCTCCACTTCACGGGCGACTTCCACGCCATCGGAGCCGCCCACAACCTGCTCGCGGCGATGCTCGACAACCACCTGCACTTCGGGAACAAGCTCTCGATCGAGCACCGGACGGTGATCTGGCGACGCGTCGTGGACATGAACGACCGCGCCCTCCGCGACCTCGTGCTCGGCCTCGGGGGTCGCCGCATGGGCATCCCCCGGGAGAGCGGCTTCGACATCACGGCGGCGAGCGAGATCATGGCGATCCTCTGCATGGCCGAGGACGAGCTGGACCTCCAGGAGCGGCTCGGTCGCATCCTCCTGGGGCGTCAGCGCAAGACGGGCAAGGGGATCCTGGCGAAGGACCTCGGGGCCGCGGGGGCCATGGCGGTCCTGCTGAAGGACGCGATCCACCCGAACCTCGTGCAGACGCTGGAGGGCACCCCCGCCATCATCCACGGGGGTCCGTTCGCCAACATCGCCCAGGGCACCAACTCCGTCATCGCCACCAAGACGGGCCTCGCGCACGCCGATTACGTGGTCACGGAGGCGGGCTTCGGGTTCGACCTGGGGGCCGAGAAGTTCCTGGACCTGAAGTGCGTCTCCGCCGGGCTCGCGCCCAGCTGCGTGGTGCTCGTGGCGACGATCCGCGCCCTGAAGGTGCACGGCGGGGCGGACGTGAAGGCCTCGGCGACCCCGGACCCGGGCGCCGTGGATCGCGGCCTGCCGAACCTCGCGCGGCACCTCGACAGCGTGTCGGCGTTCGGCCTCGACGCGGTCGTCGCCCTGAACCACTTCGGGACGGACTCGGACGCCGAGGTCGCCGTGGTTCGGGACTTCTGCGACGCCCGCGGGGTGCGCATGGCGGTCTGCCGAGGCCACGCACAGGGCGGGGCCGGCGCCGCGGATCTGGCCCGCGCGGTGGTGGAGGTCGTGGACGCCGTGGACGAGCCGTCGTTCATGCCGCTGTACCGTCGGGAGGACTCCTTCGAGGAGAAGGTGACCGCGGTCTGCAGCGCGGTCTACGGCACCGAGTCCCTCGTGCTCACCAAGGGCGCGAAGAAGGACCTCAAGGCCGTCCGCGATCTCGGCCTCGAGGGCCTCCCGGTGTGCATCGCCAAGACGCCCGCGAGCCTGTCCGACGACCCCCGGCTGCTGGGGCGTCCCACCGGCTTCGACATCACCGTCCGAGAGATCCAGGTCGCCGCCGGCGCCGGGTTCCTCATCCCCATCACGGGGGACATCCTCCGCATGCCCGGCCTCCCCCGGACGCCCGCCGCGGAGCGCATGGCCATCGTCGACGGCGAGGTCGTCGGCCTGAGCTGACCCCCTCGAACCTGTACGGTGCGCGCTCGGAGGGTGCATGCAGCTCGGATACACCATCGTCTACGTCGACGACGTCCCCGCGACCATCGACAACTGGGAGAGGGCGTTCGGGCTGGAGCGCAAGTTCCTGCACCCCGACGGCGGGTACGGCGAGATGGACACCGGCGCCACCACGCTCTCGTTCGCCGAGCGCGAGTTCGGGCGCGGGCACTTCACCGACGACGTCACCCGGGCGATGTTCGACGGCGGCCCGGCGCGGTTCGAGATCGCCCTGATCACCGACGACGTCGCGGCGGCCTACGCCAAGGCGCTGGCGAACGGCATGACGGCCGTGGTGGCGCCCTCGACGAAGCCCTGGGGCCAGACGGTCGGCTGGGTGCGGGACCCCGAGGGCATCCTGATCGAGCTCGCGTCGCCGATGGGCGACGGATGAGCACCGACCCCACCAAGCAGACCAAGGCTCGGACCCGGGCGGAGCCTCCCGAATCGGTGGACGTCGCCATCGTCGGGGCGGGCACCGGCGGCCTGACCGCGGGGGCGTACCTGGCGCGACAGGGGCTGCGCGTGGCCGTGTTCGACTCGCACTACGTCGCGGGCGGGTGCGCGACGCAGTTCCAGCGGGGGCCGAAGAACGACCGGTACCGCTTCGACGTGGGCCTGCACTACGTCGGCGACTGCAAGCCCGGCGGGCTGTTCCACCAGGTGCTGGCGCCGCTCGACATCCACCCCGAGTGGCTCCCCCTGGACCCGGACGGGTTCGACACCCTCATCTTCCCGGACCTCCGCTTCCGCATCCCCGCCGACCGGGACCTCTACCGCGAACGCTTGCTCGAGCTGTTCCCGGAGGAGAAGCGAGGGATCGACAAGTATCTGAAGCTGCTGCGGCAGCTCGATCGGGTCGTGAAGGTCATGGAGGGCGGCGGCGGCAGGGGCCGGGTGGCGCTCGAGGTGCTCTTCCGGGCGTGGGGCGTGGGGCTCAACCAGAACGCGACCGTCGGGACGTTCCTGGACGGCTGCACGAAGAACCCGAAGCTGCGGGCCGTCCTGCTCGGCCAGCACGGGGACTACGCCGTGCCGCCGAGCGAGGCGAGCGCGCTCCTGCACGCGGGGCTGACGAACCACTACTTCAAGGGCGCCTACTACCCGAAGGGCGGCGGGCAGGTCATCAGCGACATGCTCGCCGACACGATCGAGGCGAACGGGGGCGCCGTCCTGCTGCGTCGGGGCATCTCCGAGATCGTCGTGGAGGGCGGCCGCGCCGTGGGCGTGCGGACCGAGGAGCGTCGGGGCGTGTCGTACCTGGTGCGTGCGGACGTGGTGATCAGCAACGCCGACCTCATCGCGACGTGCCGCGACCTGATCCCGCCCGACGCGCTCCCGTCGTCGTGGCACGCGAAGACCGAGCGCTGGGAGATGGGCGGCGCCCTCTTCATGACGTTCCTGGGCGTGAAGGGCGACATGGCCGCGCGCGGCATGTCGAACAGCAACTACTGGTCCTTCGACCACTACGACACCGAGGCCTACTACCAGAAGAACCGCGAGCCGGGCCCGGTGCGGATCGAGGGGACGTACATCACCTCGGCGAGCTTCAAGGACCCGGACTCGCCGGGCCACGCGCCGCCGGGCGTGAAGACGGTCGAGGTGATGGCCGTCGTGCCGGGAGACCCGAGCAAGTGGAAGACGTCCTGGGGCGAGGTGAAGGCGGGCAAGCACAGCCGCAACGCCGCCTACCTGGCGGAGAAGCAGCGCATCGAGGACGAGCTCGTGGACCGGGCCGACGCGCTGTTCCCGGGCATGAAGGACGAGATCGTCTTCCGCGAGTCGGCGACGCCCATGACCCACACCTTCTACACGCGCGCGTCCGCCGGATCGGGCTACGGGCTCGCGGCGACGCCGGAGCAGTTCAACGACAAGCGGCCGGGGTTCCGAGGCCCGCTGCCGGGTCTCTACCTCTGCGGCGGGTCCACCCGCGCGGGGCACGGCATCGCGGGCGCGCTTCGGGGCGGCCGGCTCGCGGCCAAGACCGTCCTTCGGGACCTGGGGCGGACGTTCGACGACGGCGCGGGCCGCCCTCGCCGGGAGCAGTGAGGGGTCACCCGGACGCGACCCCCGGGGCGCAGTCCTCTTCGTGGACGGCCGTCGGCGCTCGGTGGGCGATCGCCGCGAGGCTGCACACGAGGAAGAAGGCCGCGGCGGGACGGCGCCAGCGGAGCAGTCCGGGGCGGGCGAGCAGTCGCGACGACGCGCCGACGATCCCGAGCGCAGGCACCGTGCCGAGCGCGAACCCGGCCATGACGACCGCGCCCTCGAGCGGTCCGCCGGCCGTCATCGCGAGCCCCAAGCCGCCGTAGACCAGCCCGCACGGGAGCAGCCCGCTCGCGACCCCGAACCCGAAGCGTCGGGTGGTGAGGGACCGGGGTTCCGCGGTCGCCGCGCGGCGCACCATCCCCGCCGCCCAGGCCGCCGGTCGCGCGGCCCGCGACGTCCCGGGGAGCGGGATCCCCGCGATGCTCGCCGCCGCCCCCACCACCGCGACGACCGCCGCCGCCACCGCGACCCAGCCCAGCCAGGGTGCGCGCGCCGCGCCCGCGCCGACGAGTCCGGCGAGGGCCCCGAGCATGCCGTACGTCGCGGCCTTCCCGACGTGCCAGGCGGGCGCGGATCGAGCGAGCAGGGCGAAGGGTCCACACATGCCCGCGCAGTGCAGCGAGCCCGCCGCCGAGAGGAGGGCCGCGGAGGCGGCGAGGGCGAGCAGGCTCACGGATCGTCCTCGATCGGGGGGGCGTCGTGCAGGGCGCGCGTGGCCTCGACGTCGAGCGAGTCGAACTGCCGGGTGTGCACCGCCCACACGAAGAACCCCACCCCGATGGCGGCGAGGGCGACGGCGGCGAACAGCAGGATCGGGACGATGCCCATCAGGTCTCCTCGGGGCGCGCGAGCCGGGCGGCGTGGCCCAGGACCAAGAGCGACGACAGCGGCATGAGCGCGGCCGCCTCGAGCGGACCGATGAGGCCGGCGGCCGCGGCGCTCACGGCGAGCACGTTGTAGGTGACCGAGATGGCGACGTTGCGACGCAGCGTGGCGCGCAGCCGACGGCCCAGGCGGATCGCGGTCAACGGCGCAGACGGCACCGCGTCGTGCAGCAGGACGGCGTCGGCCGCCTCGACCGCGAGGTCGACGCCCCGCCCCACCGCCACGCCGACCTCGGCCTCGGCGAGCGCCGCTGCGTCGTTGAGCCCGTCGCCGACGAACGCGGGGGTGCGTCCCGCGCGTCGCATGGCCCGCAGGGCGGCGGCCTTGTCCTCCGGCGACGCGTCCCCCCGGGCCTCGCGGATGCCCAGCTGCGCGGCGAGGGCGTGCACGCGGCCCGAGCGATCGCCCGAGAGCAGCGACACGCCCGCTCCGTCGGCCTCCAGGGCCGCGACCGCCTCGGCCGCCCCCGGACGCACGCGGTCGACCCACGCCGCGTGCCCCACCACGACGCCGTCCACGCGCACCGTCGCCCCCGGTCGCCCCAGCTCGACCCGCCGCCCCGCCACGAGCGCGTCGACGCCGATCCCCGCCCGCTCTCGGATCTCCTCGGCCACGGTGGCGGCGACGTCCGCGGCCCGCGCCGCCGCCACCACCGCCCGGGAGACGGGGTGCAGCGACCCCCGCGCCGCCGTCGCCCCGGCGCGCAGGACGTCCTCCTCGGTCCACCCGTCGCGCAGGTTCCAGGGCCCGAGGTCCGGCATCGGGTCGGTGAGCGTCCCGGTCTTGTCGAAGGCGACGTGGTCGACGTCCGCGAGCCGCAGCATCGCCTCCCCGGACCGCACCAGCAGACCGCGCCCCGCCGCCGCGTGCACCGCCGCCGCGAAGGCCAGCGGGACCGCCAGGGCGAGCGCGCAGGGACACGCCGCCACCAGGACCGCGACCGCGGCCTCCTCCGCCCCCGGCAGCCCGAGCGCGGTGCGTCCGGCCCACGTCGCGGGACCGATGATGAGGATCGCGGCGGTGAACCAGCGGGCGACCCGGTCCGAGAGCAGCTCGACCGGCGCGCGGCGCGCCAGCGTCTCCCGCACCTGGGTCCGCAGGGCCTCGGTCGTCGACCGCGCCGCGCCCCGAACGACGCGCCCCTCCAGCCGTCCGTCGAGAACGCGCGCCCCCGCCGGGAGCTCGTCGCCCGCCTCGGCCACTCGCGGCCGTGACTCGCCGTCCACGACCGCCCGGTCGACGGCGCTGCGTCCCGCGATCACCGCCACGTCCAGGGGCACGACGTCCCCCGGCAGCAGCTCGAGCCGGTCGCCCACCGCCACGGAGTCCGCCGCCACCCGCTCGACGGTGTCCCCGAGCATCCGCCGCGCGCGCGCCGCTTGACGCTCGAGCAGGCCCGTCAGCCGCTCGCTCACCCGACGTCGCACGCTCGCCTCGAGGGCGCGTCCGCCGAGCAGCAGGAAGACCAGCATCGCCAGGGAGTCGAGCCAGATCGGGCCCCCGCCCACCAGGACCTCCCAGGCGCTCGTGCCGAACATCCACAGGATCGCGATGGCGACCGGCACGTCGACGTGCAGCGTTCGGGCGCGGATCGACGCGGCCGCGCGACGCAGGATCGGCAGCGCAGAGAACGCCACGATCGGGACCGACAGGGCCAGCGACAGGCCCCGGAACAGGGCCCGCAGCTCCGGCTCCATGCCCCACCGGTCGCCCGCGTACAGCGAGCCCGCCAGGAGCATTACGTTCATGGCGCAAGCGGCCGCCACCCCGAGGCGCAGCAGCTCCCATCGACGGGACGCGTCGTCTCCGAGGTCCGCGCCGCTCCAGGGCACCGGGCGTACGCCGTAGCCGGCCGGTCGAAGGCGCCGGGCGAGGTCGTCCAGTCGTCCCGCGGGATCGTCGCCGACCTGCAGCACCGCCGTCGCCAAGCCGGGCTCGACCCGCAGCGGACCGGTGGGCCGCGCCAGCTCCTCGACGACCCACGCGCACGACGCGCAGTGCATCCCGTCCAGGGCGATCCGCAGCTCGCCGTCCCGAAGCGCCGCCACGATCTCGGCTTCCGGAGGCCGGTCGGGCGTCACCTCCGCGGGCCCCTCGGGGAGCGCTTCACGCAGCCGGTAGTAGTCGCCGAGCCCGGCGTCGTGCAGGAGAGACCACGCCGTCGCGCAGCCGCGGCAGCAGAACGCGGGCTCGTCGTCGGACGTGGGCCGCGCGGGCAGCCCGCAGTGGGCGCAGGCGACGCGGGGGAGGGCCGTCACCCGCCCGGCCCGAGCATCGTCAGCTCGCCCTCGGACCGCAGGCCGTCGTCGCGCTCGACGACGAACCGCACCGGCAGCCGACCGGCGTCGAACGAGGCCCGCGGCGCGGTCACGAAGCCCTGTACCCGCGTGTCCTCGGCCATGTCCACCGCCCAGGGCGCGCCGGGCACGGTCACCTCGACGTCGGCGTCGAGCGAGTCGACCCGGAACGAGTGGCCCTCCCGGGCCCGGTTGGTGATGTGGAAGGTGAACCGGTTGGTGACGCGGCCGTCGGGCAGCTCGCGGAAGATCTCGGCGTCGGGCACCCGCGCGACGGCGACCTGCACCGGATCGCGCTCGAGCAGCCCCCCGAACAGCAGCCCGAGGACCGCCACCAGCAGCACCGAGTAGACGCGCGCGCGCTTGCCGAAGACGGGGATGTGCTCGCCGGGACGGGCGGGGGCGTCGCGGTCGGTCGTCCACCGGATGAGCCCGCGCGGCTTCTCGATCTTGTCCATGACCGCGTCGCAAGCGTCCACGCAGGTGAGGCAGTGGATGCACTGCAGCTGGTCGCCCTCGCGGATGTCGATGCCCATGGGGCACACCGCCGCGCACCGGCCGCAGTCGATGCAGTCGCCGCCCTCGGGCGACTTCCCCTTGCGCCGCGGCTCGCCCCGGAACCGGTCGTAGGCGACCACCAGCGAGTTGGTGTCCATCAGCGCGCCCTGGAACCGCGCGTAGGGGCAGGCGTAGTGGCACATCTGCTCCCGGAACCAGACGCCGTCGGCGTGGAAGACGGCGAACAGGAACGCCGCGACGCCCCAGCCGGTGCTCTTGAGCTCGCCCGAGAGGATCTCCCGGCCCCCGACGAACCAGCTCATGAAGACGAACGTGGCGGTCCCGGTCACCACCAGGAACGCCAGGTGCTTCGTGAGCTTGATCCGCCACCAGGTGCGGTCGTTCGGGCCCGCGTCGCGCCGACGTCGCTTGTTCGGAGTGCCCTCGAACCACCGGTCGATCGGCCGGTAGATCCACTCCAGCCACACCGTCTGCGGACAGGCCCAGCCGCACCAGACGCGTCCCAGAAGGGCGGTCAGCAGGAACAGCGACAGCGCCGCCGTGAGGATGAGCAGCGCCAGCGCCCAGGTGTCGTGGGGGGTGAAGATCTCCCCGAGGACGACAAGGCGGCGTCGGGGGACGTCGAAGCGAGCGAGGGGCAGTCCTCGAAAGCTCAGGAAGGGGACGAGCGCGAAGAACGCGATGAGGACCCAGCCCACGGCGCGGCGGACGGAGCGATACCGTCCCTCCGCGTCGGCCGGAGCGATCGTGCTCCGGATCTGGACCAGGCCCGCCACATCGGCCCCGCTACTGCCCGCCGCCGAGGGCGTGCACGTAGGCGCTCACGTCGGCCACGCCCTGCGCTCCGAGCATGGGCTCCCAGGCGACCATCCCCTTCTCGATCACGCCCTCGGCGACCGTCTTCCGGATCGCGTCCTCGGTGCCCCCGTGGATCCACTCGGCGTCGGTGAGGTTCGGGCCGATGCCGCCGGTGCCGTCGGCCTTGTGGCAGGCGACGCAGCGCAGGTCCCAGATCGCCTTCCCCGCGGTCGAGTCCGCCACGATCTCCGCGGGCGTGGCTCCCTCGGCCGCGGGCGCGGGGGTGGGCTTCGAGGCCTCCGCGACGGCGACCTCTTCGTCGTACTGGCCTGCCTGGGTCCAGCCCGTCATGTACAGGTAGGGCGGGAAGACGACCGCGAGCGCGATGGTGAAGTAGAAGATGCCCAGCCACCACGCGGGCAGCGGGTTGTCGTATTCGCGGATCCCGTCCGCGTCGTGGGGGAGGAGGACGTCCTTCTCGGCGGCCATTTCGTTACTCCAGCGGCGGGGCGGGCGGGTCCTGGACCCAGGTTCGGACGGAGACGACGACGAAGAACACGACGAAGCCGACGAGCGCGGCGATCGCGGGCCAGATGCCCGCCGCCGCGGCCGCTTCCTTCATGAGGTCGTTCACTCGGTCCCCCCGTCCAGGGACGCCTGCCCCTCCTTCTTGATGTCGGTGCCGAGGCGCTGCAGGTAGGCGATCAGGGCGACGATCTCCTTGGCAGGCGCGACGTCGATCTCGGCCTGCGCGAGGCGCCCGACGATCTCGTCGGCCTGGGCGTCGCGATCGGCGTCGGCGGAGGCGATCTGGGCGTCCGTGTAGGGCACGCCCAGGGTCTTCATTGCCTTCAGCTTCCTGGTCGTGAGGGACCTGTCGAGGTCGTCGGCGATCAGCCACTTGTAGGGCGGCATGATCGAGCCGACCGACGTCTGCTGCGGGTCCTCCATGTGGCGGTAATGCCAGGCGTCCGGGTACTTGCCGCCGACCCGATGCAGGTCCGGCCCCGTGCGCTTGCTGCCCCACTGGAAGGGGTGGTCGTAGACGAACTCGCCGGCCCGGCTGTACTCGCCGTACCGCAGCGTCTCGGCGCGGAACGGGCGCACCATCTGCGAGTGGCAGTTGTAGCAACCCTCGCGGATGTAGAGGTCGCGACCCTCCAGCTCGAGGGGGGTGTACGGAGTGACCGAGGCGATGGTCGGCACGTTGGACTTCACGGCCGCCAGCGGGACGAGCTCCATGAGCCCGCCGATGCTGATCAGGACGACGACGAGGAGGGTGAAGGGCACGGCGCGCCCCTCCAACCTGCGGTGGGCGGTGTCGCTCATGCCGGCGCCCCTTCGAGCTGCTCGCCGGCCTCGCTGCCGACGATGGTGAGGAACAGGTTCAGGCCCATGAGCAGGACACCCGCGAGGAACAGGGTCCCGCCCACGGCGCGCAGCAGATAGAAGGGCTGCAGCGCCATCACGGTCTCGGTGAAGTCGGGGTACTTGAGGAGCATGTCGTCGGTGAACGCGCGCCACATGAGGCCCTGCGTGATGCCGCCGACCCACATCGGGATGATGTAGAAGACGATCCCGAGGGTGCCGAGCCAGAAGTGCACGTTCAGCCAGCCGGGCTTCGACCAGGCGCCCCACAGGCGCGGGACCATCCAGTAGATCATCGCGAAGGTCAGCATCCCCACCCACCCGAGGGCGCCGCCGTGCACGTGCGCGATGGTCCAGTCGGTGTAGTGCGACAGGGCGTTGACCGAGCGGATCGACATGATCGGACCCTCGAGGGTCGACATCCCGTAGAAGCTCACGGCCACCACCATCATCTTGAGGATCGGGTCGGTGCGGACGCGGTCGTAGGCGCCGCGCAGCGTGAGCAGGCCGTTGAGCATCCCGCCCCAGGACGGCGCGATGAGCATCAGCGAGAAGACCATGCCGAGCGTCTGCGCCCAGTCCGGCAGCGCCGTGTAGTGCAGGTGGTGGGGCCCGGCCCAGATGTAGATGAAGATCAGCGACCAGAAGTGGACGATGGAGAGCCGGTACGAGTAGACGGGCCGCTCCGCCGCCTTGGGCAGGAAGTAGTACATCATCCCCAGGAAGGGGGTCGTGAGCAGGAAGCCGACGGCGTTGTGGCCGTACCACCACTGCACGAGCGCGTCCTGCACCCCGGCGTACACCGAGTAGCTCTTCCACAGCGACACGGGCACCACGAGCGCGTTGAAGATGTGGAGGACGGCCACGGTGATGACGGTCGCGATGTAGAACCAGATCGCGACGTACAGGTGTTGGACCTTTCGCTTGGCGATGGTCCAGAAGAAGTTCACCGCGAAGACGACCCACACGAGCGCGACGGCGACGTCGATGGGCCACTCCATCTCCGCGTACTCCTTGCCCTGGGTGATCCCGAGCGGGTACGTGACGACGACCGCGACCACGATCAGCTGCCACCCCCAGAAGTGGATGGCGGAGAGCGTGTCGTTGGCCATGCGCACGCGGAGCAGGCGCTGCGTGGAGAAGTAGATCCCCGCGAACACCGCGTTGGCGGCGAAGGCGAACACCACCGCGCTCGTGTGCAGCGGCCGCAGTCGTCCGAAGGTGAGGGCCGGGATCCCGAGGTTCAGCTCGGGGAACGCCAGCTCGAGGGCGAGCCAGAGCCCGACCAACATCCCCACGGCGCCGAAGACGACGGTGGCGATGAGGAAGAGCTTCGGCGTGCGATCGTCGTAAGCAGCCGGAGAAGACATGACGGTCTGGTGAGCAACTTCCGGGCCGGCCTGCGATTTCGCCGCTGTTCGGGGGGTGCGACGACCCACGGGCGGCGTCGGTGTGCGTGGCCACACAGGCGCCCGTGCGGGAAGCAACAGCTCAGCGCCCGTTGCCGGGCGTATTCCGGACGAAATCCGGAATGGCGGCCGAAGAAGCCTTAGTAGTCGCGCTATTCCGGATTTCATCCGGATGAAGGGGGGACGGCCGGGCGCCGGCCGTTCAGAACGCCATCCCGACGGACAAGGCGATCGTGTGCGTGACCCAGGGGAGGACGATGCCCGGCTCGATCGCGACGCGGATCCCGGGGCCGACGCGGGGCTTCGTCACGAACGCGACGGTGGGTCCGAGGGTGACCATCGGGCCCGCGTCGGCGTTCCCGCGCAGGTTGGTCGTGTCGATGAACTGGACGGCGGTGAGGTCGAGGCGACCGCCCACGTGCACGTCGGTCCGACCGACGCGGATCACGCCCGAGGGGACGATGCCCCACTGGGCGAGCCAGGCGCCGTCCTGGGGGTTCGTGTACCCGGGGAACCACAAGCGTCCGACGTCGAACGTGCCGTACATGGACCAGTTGCGACCCTGGCCGCCCACCGCGACCTGGCCGCGCTGCATGAGGATCGCCGCGGGCTCCACGAACACGGCGACGGCCGCCTCGGGGCGCCAAGCCACCCACCCGCCGGGGCGAGACACGGGCGCGGGTCGAGAGGCCGCGGCGGACGCGCTCAGCCCGGAGGCTTCGGGCAGGTCGAGGACGGCTCCAGAGAGGTCCGCGACGTTCGCTTCCTCGGCGGACGCGGAGGTGGGGAGGACGAAGAGAGCGAGGGCGCACGCGGCGCCGGCGATGGGACGAATCATGAGGGTGTCTCCTTCGCCCGGCCCTCTTTGCCAGGGCCGTGCCGGCCCTCACGATCGACGTGCTGCGCCCGATCGGCCGGCCCGGGACCCCGCCCCGGGTGCGAAGAGTCGCCGCCGCTGCGAAGGTCCCTACGCGGAGTTTCGGGCGCTCGCTTAAGGCGACTTCCACGCGGCGACAACACCGATCTCCACGCCGGAAACAACCCGGGAACAAGGCGGCTCGGCCCGTTTCCATGACGATCGTTCGGGGCTCTCTCCTCTCCAACGACAGGAGAGAGCCATGTCCCTGAAGATCAACATCCTCCCCCGACCTACGCCCTCGCGTTCCTCGCCCTCGCCGGTTGCTACGACACCGCCGAGATCCGGCCGTCGACCCCCGACGAATCGCCCTCACCAACACGGCCATCCCCTGAACGACCCCCGCTCGGTCGAGCCGGACTACATGATGACGTTCGACGGGGGGCACCGACTGGGCCCTCACCGTACGGGAGCAGGCCGCCAACCGACCGACCGAGCCCGGCTGGGCGGAACTCTACGAGCGAGCGATCGAATGGCCTCCGGGCGATGGCTCGAGGTGCCGATGCGGGCCCGGCCGACGGTGGTCAGCGGCGGCGACGCACGGCGATCAGGGCGAGCAGCAGCCACGCCGACGGGGGCGCCTCGGCCGTCGCGCACGCGCAGGCGACGCCCTCCCCGGCGAAGGTCCGGCGCTCTGCGTCGGCCAGGAAGGGAGGGGCGCCGACCTCCCCCGCGGAGTCGTCGTCGTCCACGTCGTCGTCGTCGTCTCCCGCGTCGTCGAACGGCAGCACCTCGACCGTGAGCTCCATCTCCCCCGCCCCCGGCCCGCCCCCGATGGGCGGGTCCTCGAACCACGTCACCCACTCCTCCACGAGCGCCAGCGACAGGGTCGTGGTGCCGACCTCCACGCCCGTCAACTGCAGGGGGAAGCGGGCCGTCTCGCCCGGCGACGTGTCCGAATCGGGCTCGGAGATGCGGCCGTCGGAGATCCACGCCGCCGTGGCGTGGGGCGACGCGGCGTCTCGGGGCAACGTCGCCAAGCGGGTGCCCTCGCCCCAGACCTCGAGCCCGACGTTGGCCACGTCCACCCAGCCGTCCACCGTCTCCCCGACGACGATCGAGACCCCGTCGCCCCACGCCGTGCCCGCGAGGTCGCCCTCGAAGTGCGCGGTCGCCGAGCGGACCTCCGGGAGGCGGGGGAGGACCTGGTCGCCGGGGCACGCGGTCGAGTTGCCGGGCCACTGGCGGTGTCCTCGCAGGTTGTCCTCGGTGGGGGTGATGACGTGCTCGCCGCTGAGGGTGTCCACGAGCCGCCGGGCGGCCGCGATCATCACGAGGTCCGCGGAGTCGCCGCCGCCGTTGCAGCCGGGCACGTCGTAACAGCCCATGAAGGAGACGGCGATGTTGCCGTCGTTGTTCCCGCCGCCGGTCGCCCCGCTGTAGAGGTTCAGCGCGCGCCCCTCCCACAGGCTCCCGTCGTAGCCGACGAGGAACTGGTACGGGATGTCGCAGAAGCCGCCGCCGCCCATCGTCCAGGCCTGAGTGGCCTGGATGGCGCCCTCCACGGTGCCCCCGCTCGTCCGGCCCCCCGCGGTGTGGTGGATGGCGAAGCGGTACCAGTCGTTCTCGGGCGTGGTGCACTCGGTCGCCAGCGCGCCCCAGTCCTCGCGAGCGATCACGCCGATGTCGCGCAGGGCCTGGGTGAGGACGGGGGACCGCTCCGTGGCGGCGCCGTCCGGCCGACGGGCCTCTCCCGCGGGCACGAAGAGCTTCCAGGCGAGGTCGACCAGTCCGTTCGTGTCGCCGACACGCACACGAGCCGTGGCGGCGGGGCTCGGGAAGTCCACGACGAGGATGCGCTGGTCGTC
>CAZUHI010000062.1:21115-33037 GCA_964620495.1 uncultured Rickettsiales bacterium
CACGAGCCGTGGCGGCGGGGCTCGGGAAGTCCACGACGAGGATGCGCTGGTCGTCGCCGCCCGCCCAGGTCTGCGCGGCGGGCAGCCAGGGACCGTCTCCGGCCTGCGCCTCGAGGTCGAGGGTCGCGGAGGGAGCGGCGGTCACGAGGACGCCGACGCGGGTGCCCGTCGGGGTCGTGGCGGGGGCGCCCACGGGGGAGACGAACCCGCCGTCGACGGCCCACTCGGCCGCGATGTCGGCGGCCGAGGCGGGGTCCGAGGGGGGCGTCATCGCGCCGTGCAGGTCGGCGTGGGCGACGCTCGGGAGCGAGACGGCGAGGGCGATGAGCAGGAAGCGGCGCGGGGACATCGCGCGCAACCTACTTCAGAGGGCAGAATCCCGGACATGGAGATCTCCGAGCCATGACCAGGATCCTCGTGACGGGAGCGACCGACGGCATCGGCCTCGCCACCGCCCGCGCCCTCGCCGCCCGCGGGGCCGACGTCCTCGTGCACGGGCGCAACCCGGCGAAGGTGAGCCGCGTGGCGGCCGAGCTGGACTGCGACGGCGTCCTCGGCGACTTCTCGTCCATGGCCCAGGTGCGGACGATGGCGGAGGCCGCGAAGGAGCACGGCCCCATCGACGTGCTGCTCCACAACGCCGGGGTGTGGGCGAACGAGCGGGTGCTCACGGAGGACGGGTTCGAGCTCACGATGGCGGTGAACCACTTCGCGCCGTTCCTCCTCACGCACCTGCTCATCGACTCGATCACCGACGGCGGTCGGGTGGTGACGGTCTCCTCCATCGCCCAGACCCGGGGCCGCATCCACTGGGACGACATGGAGCTGAGCGAGGGCTTCTCGGGGTTCACCGCCTACTGCCAGAGCAAGCTCGCCAACGTGATGTTCGCGAACGCGCTCGCGCGCCGGGTGAAGGCCCGCGGGATCACCTCGAATTCGCTGCACCCCGGCGTCATCGACACGAAGCTGCTGCGCGGTGGGTTCGACATCCCCGGGGCCCCGGTGCACACGGGGGCGGACACGTCCGTGTACCTGGCGCTCTCGCCGGAGGTCGCCTCGAAGACGGGTTGCTGGTTCGACGACTGCCGCGAGCGCATCGCGAGCCCGTCGGCGCTGGATGAGGATGCCCAGGAGCGGCTCTGGTTCCGGAGCGCGGCGCGGCTCGGGATCGAGGTCTCCTGATGCGGCGCTGGGCCGTGGCCGTGGTCGCCCTCGGGCTGGCGGGATGCACGCCGCCGCCGGACGAGACGGGCGACGACGACGCCGTCGACGACGACGACGGGACCGACGACGACGACGCCGGTGTGCGCCTCTGCAACGGGTCGGAGGCGCTGTGCGATCGGCCCTTCTCCGCGGTCGTCCTT
Source organism: uncultured Rickettsiales bacterium (assembly GCA_964620495.1). Taxonomy (GTDB): domain Bacteria; phylum Myxococcota_A; class UBA796; order UBA9615; family UBA9615; genus CAZEKB01. The sequence goes on from CAZUHI010000062.1 coordinate 22,480, forward strand.
CCCGGCACTCACAACGCGATGTCCAACGCCGCGGACGGCTGGATCGCGCCGAACCAGAACGTGGGGATCGAGGCCCAGCTCGAGGACGGGATCCGGGGGTTGCTCCTGGACACGCACGACTGGGCGGGCGAGCCGCACCTCTGCCACAGCAACTGCCTGCTCGGCTCGAGGCCTCTGGATGAGGCGCTCGAGGGCATCGACGCCTTCCTGCGGGCGAACCCGAACGAGGTGCTGGCGATCATCTTCCAGGACGGGATCTCGGCGCAGGCCACCGAGGAGGTGTTCGTCGCCACGGGGCTGATCGACCACGTGTATCGGCACACCGGAGGCGATTGGCCCACCCTCGGCGCGATGATCGACGCGAGCACGCGGCTGGTCGTGACCGCGGAGGCCTCGGGCCCGCCGCCCGCCTGGTACCACCACGCCTGGGACCTCTTCAGCGACAGCCCGTACTCGTTCAGCGACGTCGACGACTTCTCGTGCGGGCCGAACCGGGGCGACGCCGGGAACGACCTCTTCCTGCTCAACCACTGGATCGGCAACCCGCTGCCCAACCGAGACGCGTCCACGGCGGCCAACGCCGGGGCGGTCCTGCGGGCGCGCGTCCAGGACTGCCTCGACGTGCGAGGGCGACTCCCGACCCTCTTCGCGGTGGATCACCACGACATCGGGGACCTGCTCGCGGTCGTCGCGGAGCTCAACGCGGACTGAGCGGCCCCCGGGTCGGCTACGTCAGCCGCCAGGCGTGCTCGAGGGCCGACTTCACGGCCCGGGCGTGGGCGTGCCGAGCCTCCGGATCCTTGGCGAGCAGCCGGAGGATGACGTCCTCGAGCTCGGGCGTGACCTTCGGGTTGAGCGACGAGGGCCGGTCCGGGGTCGCCTCCAGGTGCTGCATGAGCATCGCCGCGACGTTCTGGCCCCGGAAGGGCAGGCGGCCCGTGAAGGTCTGATACATGACCACGCCCAGGGCGTAGAGGTCCCCGGACACGGTCACGTCGGCGTCCCCCCGGATCCGCTCCGGGGCGATGTACGCGGGCGACCCCACGAGCTCGCCCGTGGTGGTCAGGCTCACCGACGATCGCTGGGACTTGGCGATGCCGAAGTCCATGATCTTCAACCTGTTCCCGTCCGCAGAGACGAACAGGTTCTGGGGCTTCACGTCGCGGTGGATGATGCCCAGGCGGTGGGCCGCCCCGAGCCCGTCGCACGCCTGCATCATCAGGCGGATGCCGCCCTGCAGCGGGAGCGAGCCGGTGGCCTCCAGCAGCGCGTCGAGGTCGCATCCGTCGAGCAGCTCCATGGTGAGGAAGTGGGCGCCGCCCCAGGCCCCGAACTCGAACGTCCTGAGCACGTTCGGGTGCGACAGACGGCGGCAGATCTTCAGCTCCTCCTTGAAGCGGGCGAGGTCCGACATGCCGGCCTTGAAGAACAGCTTCATCGCCACGTCTTCGTCGAGCATCGAGTCGCGCACGCGGTACACGACGCCCATCCCGCCCTGCCCGAGCTTCGCCCCGATCTCGTAGCGATCCGCCACCAGGGTCCCGGCGGGCAGGGACTTCGCGTCCACGGTCCCCGCCGGCGGCCGCATCCGCTTGTCGCCGCCCAGGGGCATCAGCTGAGTGGCCGTCTCCTGCTCCGTGGCGGAGTCGATGAACGGATCCACCTCCTGCTTCTTCTTCCGTCGCTCGGGCTTCGTGGGGGCGTGGGGATCGTCCACCGGCGGGAGCGCGGGCAGCGAGGGGAGGGACGGCAGGGACGGCAGCGTCACCGGCTCGTGGAAGCCGCCCACCGACCCGAAGCCCCGCTTGTCCGTGTGGAAGCTGCGCTCCTCCTCGGCGATCTTCTGGAGCACGCTGTCCGCCGCGCGGTCCTCACGCCACAGGCGCTTCAGGCGGTCCTTCACGTCGCCGTACGTCGGGTCCAGCGCCAGGACCGCCGACCAGCACTCCTCGGCCGACTCGATCTGCCCGTGGGTCGCGTACAGGCCGCCGAGGGCGTACAGCGGCGCCGCGTCGGCCGCCACGTGCGGGGCATGCACCCGCCGCACCCAGGGTCCGATCCAGTGGTCCAGCTCGAAGGTGAGCCGCCCGGTTCGGCCCGCGATCTGCGCGGCGCGCCGGGCCGCCGCCGTGAAGCGGTTGTCGCTCGACTCCACCTTCGTGAGCGCCTCGAGCGCCCGGCTCGGCTCGCCCGCCCGTACGTACGCGTCGGCCCGGGCGAGAGGATCCGCCGCGCCGCCGACCCGAGCGCCCCGGGCCCATGGCTGTAGATCCACGTCGCCGCCCCGACGGATTCGCCGGGCCTCGGCCTCGCGGCCCGCCCGCTCCAGCACCTGGGCCGCGCGGGGACGCTCCTCGATGGCGAGCAGCAGCGCGACGCAGCGGTCCACGTCCCCCCCCTGGGCGTAGGCCACGGAGGCCTGCTTGAGCGCCTGGCGGGTCGTCTGGTCGGCCCCGAGCCGCGGGTGCCAGTCCTCCGGGATCGCCCGCAAGTACGCCTTCGCGGCGTCCTTCCAGCGCCGCGCCGCGAAGAGCTTCCGCCCCTCCTCGAGGTGGTCCTTGCGGCTCAAGACCCGTCGTCCTCGAGCAGATCTTCGGCCTTCGCCATCCGGCGGAACACCGCCGGGTAGGTCGCGTGCTTCACGGCCTCGTTGATCGTGACTTCGTAGTCCCGCGCCAGCCGAAGCAGGTGGTTGTCCATGCTCTGCATCCCTGTCGAGGGGTCCACGCTCTGCAGGAACGCGTCGATCTGGTGCGCCTTGTTCTCGCGGATCATGTTGGAGATGGCGGTGTTCACGAACAAAAGCTCGATCGCCGCCACGCGCCCTTCCCCGGACGCCCGTCGCACCAGGCGCTGGCTCACCACGGCCCGGGTGATCACGGACAGCACGCCGCGGATCTGATCGGCCTGGGCTTCGGGGAACGCGTCGATCATGCGGTCGATCGACTTCGCCGCGGAGCCCGTGTGCAGGGTCCCGAACACGAGCACGCCCGTCTCGGAGGCCGAGATGGCGAGGCGGATGGTCTCGAGGTCGCGCATCTCACCCACGAGCAGGACGTCGGGCGACTCGCGCAGCGCCGACCGCAGGGCCTCCGCGAAGCTCTTCGTGTGGCGCCCCACCTGACGCTGGGTGAGCAGGGCCGTGTCCGACCTGTGCACGAACTCGATCGGGTCCTCGATCGTGACGATGTGCACCGGTCGCGTGTTCGCGAGCTCCCGCACGAGCGCGGCTTGGGACGTGGACTTGCCGCACCCCGTGGGGCCCGTGAACAGCACGAGGCCGTTGGGGTAGTCGATCAGTCGCCGCAGGGCCGACGGCAACCCCAACCCCTCGAGCGTCGGCAGCTGGTCGGGGATGACCCGGAAGACGGCCCCGATGCCGCGGTTCTGGAGGAAGACGTTGGCCCGGAACCGTCCGACGCCGTCGAGGTGGTAGGCGAAGTCGAGGTCCAGCTCCTTCTCGAGCGTGTCCTGCTGCTCGTCCGTGAGGATCTCCAGCAGGAACCGTCGGGCCTCGGTGTCGGTGAGCACCCGGAACGGGATCGAGACCAGCCGACCGTCGTGCCGGATGATCGGCTTGCTGCCCGCCACGAAGTGGAGGTCGCTCGCCTTCTGGTCCACGACCAGCCGCAGGAACGAGTCGATGCGCGCCACGGCTCAGCCGTCCCAGGGGGCGTCGCCCGGCCGCGGCGGGCGGGACGGTTCGGGGGGCGCTTGGGGCGCCGCCGCGCTGGGGGTCGTCGAGCGACGGAGCATGGCGCGCCCCTCGGCCGCGGCGACGACCGCGTCCGTGGCGAGGAGGGCCTCGAAGTTCTTCTTCTGGATGGCCTTCATGTAGGCGTCCAGCGGCTCCGCGAGCCCGGCCCCCACGAGCCGCATGAGCTCGTTGTCCATCGACTGCATGCCCAGCTCCCGGCTCGTCGCGATGACGGACGGCAGCTGGTAGCACTGCCCCTTGCGGATGAGGTTCGCCACGGCGTCCGTGTTCAGCAGGATCTCGATGGCGGGCACCCGCGTGAGGCCGTCCGGCGATCTCAGCAGCTGCTGACAGACGACGGCGCGCAGGGTCTGGGAGAGCATCGCGCGGATCTGCTGCTGGGCCCCCGGGGGGAACGCGTCGATGAGGCGGTCGACGGACGTGTCGGCGCTGACCGTGTGCACGGTCGCCAAGACCAGGTGCCCCGTCTCGGCCGCCGAGATGGCGAACGCGATCGTGTCCAGGTCGCGCATCTCGCCCACGAGGATGACGTCGGGGTCCTCCCGCAGCGTGCTCCGCAGGGCGCGCGCGAACGACAGCGTGTGCGTGCCCACCTCCCGCTGGTTGATGAGCCCCTGGATGTTGGCGTGCACGACCTCGATGGGGTCCTCGATCGTGATGATGTGCTTGCCGTGCCGCTGGTTGATGTGGTGGATCATCGCGGCCAGCGTCGTCGACTTGCCGGAGCCGGTCGGCCCCCCGATCAGCACGAGGCCGTCGGGCAGGTCGCACAGGTCCTCGAGCAGGGGCGGCAGGCCCAGGGTCTCGAGGTCGTGCAGCTCCTGGCCGATGCGCCGGAAGACGGCCGCCATCCCGTCGATCTGCCGGTGCACGTTCACGCGGAACCGCAGATCGACGGACTTCACCGCCATCGACAGGTCCACGTCGTCCAGGTCCTCGAACTTCTCCACCTGGGCGTGCGTCAGCAGCGACCGCAGCGTCGACTCGACCTGCTCGGTCGTCATCGCCCGCTCCGTCATCTGGACCATCTCGCCCAGCTTCTTCATGAACACGGGTCGCCCGGCCACCACGAACATGTCGTCGCCGCCCTGCTTGACCATGTGGAACAGCAGGCGCTCGAGGCCGTGCAGGCGCTTCTCCACGGCGGCCTCGTGCTCGTCTCCGGCGAACCGGGTCTGCCACCCGAGGAGGACGTTCCTGGCGAGGGTGCGGACGCGGGCGTCGGGGTCCGCCGCGAGGGGCTCGACGTAGGGAGACACGCGGGCGTCGCCGATGTCGGCCACCACCTTGAGCGCCTCGAGCCGCAGGTCCGGGTCGTCCATGCGCAGCACGCGCGCCAGGAAGGTGAGCCCGGCGGAGGACCCGATGGACCCCAGCGCCGTGATCGTGGACGGGATGAGCGTCGAGTCCTCCTCGCACAGCTTCGCGAGGTGGGGGATGACCTTCTTGTCCCCGATCTCCCCCATGCACTCGATCGCGCGCTCCCGGACCCACCAGTCGGTGTCCGCCCGGGCCACCCGCACGAGGGCCCCCAGGGAGCGCGGGTCGCGGATGCGCATCAGCACCTCCACGGCGTACCGACGGACGACGTCGCTGTCGTCCTCCAGGTAGGCCACGACGTGGCGGGTGAGGTCCTCGCCCGCGATCTCCACGAGCGCCTCCACCACGCGCTCGCGCACCCACCAGTCCTCGTCCCGCAGGAGTCGCAGCAGCCTCGGCCACAGCTCGCCCAGGGGATCGCCGACCTGGCGCACGATCTCCACGGCCTGGCGGCGCACGTTCAGGGACTCGGAGCGCAGCAGCCACATGAGCATGCGGCCGACGTCCACCTGGCGATTTCGGCCGAGCGTGACCACCACCTCCAGGGCCTTCGTGCGGATGGGGAGGGACGGGTCGTCCAGCGCCTTCACCAGCAGGGGGAGGGACCCGTCGTCGCCGATCGCCTCGAGCACGGGCAGCACGGCCTCGCGCACGGCCGGGTCGCCGGTGCGCCACACGATGGCCAGCTCCTTCATCGTCCGCGGCGTGGGGAAGCTCACCAAGGCGCCCAGCGTCGCGCGCTGGAGCCGGCGGTCCTTGCTCCGGAGGAACGGGCCGACCGCGTCGAAGAAGGCGTCCTCGGGCGCCACCACCCCGTAGGCCTTCACCGCGGCCGTCACCACCCGGAGCTTCGCGTCCCCGAGGCCGGGCTCCACGGCGGCCATGGCGGCGCGACGCCCGGACTTCACGTAGCGCTCGTTCCCCAGCAGGGCGAGGGCGGCGAGCTTGTCGTCGAGGGAGCCGATGCGGACGACGGGGGCGATGGACTCGATCGCGTGGTGGCCCCCGATCTCCATGGCGACCTCCATCGCCTCGACCCGCGAGCTCCACCCCTGCTTGCGGAGCAGGTCCGCCACCGACTGGAGCGTCTTGCGGCCGCCGACCTGGATCAGCACCTGCGCGGCGAAGTGGCGGACGTCGCCGTCGCTGGACTGCAGCGACTTCACGAGCTCCATCGGCGCCTTGCGGTCCGACGTCTTCGCGAGGAGGGGGAAGAAGACCCGCCGCAGCGCCTCGTCCCCGTTCAGGGCGGCGCGGAACATCGGCGTGAAGAGGGCGGGATCGGGCGCCTGCTTGACGATGGCGACGAACGCGCCGAGGCGTCGGCGGCGCAGATCCGCGCTCCCCCCGGCGTCGGGGAGGAGGACGGGGATGAGCTTGGCGACGTCCGACGTGCCCGAGCCCACCGCCCGAGCGACGAAGTCGTCACGAGCCGCGTCGTCCGGCCACGCCGCCTCGATCAGCTCCTTGCGAAGGTTTCGGAACCCGAACACGCGGGGCGGATCCTACCTCGCCTGAGCCCGATCAGCGCGAGCAGGCCCAACCACAGCGCGGGGCTCGGGGTGCCGGGGGCGACCGCGCTTCGGCACGACCCGCAGCCGATGTCCGACGCCGGCGAGGGGAGCTCGCGGGCGGGCACCGTGAAGGAGATCGTGTCCCACTCGGAGCCGGCGCCGCGCGCGTCCTCGGCCCGCACGCGGGCGAACCACTCCCCTTCGCCGAGGGAGTCCCCGGTGTCGGCCGGGTCCCAGGTCACGGACCCGGCGCCGGTGTGCTCCGCCGTGTGGGAGAGCGCCGCGCCCGAGTCGAAGCCCACCGCCGTGTCCACCTCGAACACGTAGGAGATGGCGTCGCCCTCCACGTCCTGGGACTCGGTGGCCTCGAAGACGACGCCGCGCAGCGACTCGCCGTCCTCGGGGCGCAGGAACTGCACGGGGGCGGGCGCCGCGTTGGTCGTGTCCACGGAGAAGGTCTCGTACCCGGTCCAGGACCCCGCCAGACCGTGCTCGTCCGTGGGACGGACCCGCCATCGGAAGTCGCCGTCCTCCTCGAGGTCGACGTCCAGTGTGGCCACGTCGCGCTCGCCGCCCACCTCCACGGAGGCCACGAGCGACCCGTCGCGCACGTCCTCCACCTCGAGGGTCACGGCGCCGAGGTCGCGATCCACGTCGGCGAAGTCCGTCCACTCGAAGGCGGGCCGCAGGGTGTCGACGGTCTCGTCGCCCACCGGGAAGAGCAGCGTGGGCGTGTCCGGCGCCTCGTTCGTGGTGTTGACGAAGAAGGTCTCCACCTCCGACCACGGCCCGCCGACGTACGCGTCCCGGGCCTGGGCGCGCCAGGCGTATTCGGTGTTCTCGGCGAGCGCGGCGAGGGTCGTGGACGTGGGCCCCGCGCCCTCGGGCACGTCGGCGACGGCCTCGAGCAGGGTCGTGAGGTCCGCGTCGTCGTACACCTCCACCGTGTAGGTGAGGGCGTCGCCCTGGGGATCCGAGGCGTTGTCGAACGTGACCTCGGGCTCGAGCGCGTCCACCTCCGCGCCCTCGATGGGCGAGACGAGGGTGGGGGCCGTGGGGCCGTCGAAGCTCGTGGGGTCGGTGCCGCCCGTGTACTCGTCGAGGTTGTTCACGCCGTCGCCGTCGGGGTCGGCCGTCGCGTCGTTCGGGTCGTTGAGGTCCAGGCCGAAGTCGATCTCCCAGGAGTCGGGCATGCCGTCGGAGTCGGTGTCCAGGAAGTCGACGTCGAGCACGAAGCTCTGGGAGTCGGCCCCGCCGTCGCCGTCGGACACGTCCAGGGTCACCGCGTGCTGGCCCGCCGAGCCCAGGGGCGGGGTGCCCGAGAGGACCCCGAAGGCGTTGACGGAGAGCCACCCGGGGGTGCTCCCGGAGGTCGACCAGGACAGGGTGTCGGCGCCCGGATCCGCGGCCGCCGCGGCGTAGGTCCAGCTGCTCGACTCGACCGCGGTGAGGGACGGCGTGGTCGTGATGGTCGGGGCCACGTTCGCGATCGTCGCGGTCAATGTGTCGGTGTTCGTCAATCCACCCGCGTCGGTGACGGACAGAGACACCGTGAAGGCCCCGTCGTCGACGTAGGTGTGGCTCGGCGTGAGCGTCCCCGTCGCCGTACTTCCGTCCCCGAAGTTCCACAGGAAGGTGTGTCCCGTCCCCAGGTCGGTGAACGAGCCGCTGAACGTCAGCGTCTGGCCCTCGAGGCCGCTCTGGTCCGCGCCCGCGTTGGTCACCGGCGGGGTGTTGACGATCGTGATGTTGGACGTCGCCGTGGTGGAGCCGCCGTCGTCGTCGGTGACGGTGAGGCTCACCACGTAGGTGCCGTTGGCCGCCCACGTGTGGCTGGGCGTGAGCGTGCTCGAGTCCACGCCGCCGTCGCCGAACGTCCAGGTGTAGGTGTGGGTGTCGGCCGTCCCCGGGTCCGTGAAGCTGCCCGACATGGAGACCGCGACGCCCAGGTCCCCGCCCGCGGGGACGCTGATCGTGACCGCGGGGGCCACGTTGGCGACCACGAAGGTCGCGGTGTCCGTGTCCGTGAGGCCGCCGTCGTCGGTCACGCGCAGGCCCACGGTGTAGGTCCCGTCGTCGGCGAAGGTGCAGGACGCGCCGGTGGCGGTCCCCGTGGTCGTCTCGTAGGTGCCGTCCCCGTCGCAGTCGACGTCCCAGAGCACGATGGTGCCGTCGTCCGTCGAGCCCGATCCGTTCGCCGTGATCGCCGCGCCTTCGTTGCCCGAGGCGCCGGCCAGCGAGGCCACCGGCGGCTGGTTGACGGGGCCCCCGGCGGTGACGACGTACTGGGTCTGGATGCGGCTGATGCTGCCGCCGTTCTCGTTGGACAGCGGGCCCGCGGGCAGGGTGCCGGACTGGTACACGAGCCGGTTCAACGAGACGGACGTGCCGTCGATGGACGTGATCGTGGGGTTCGCCCCGTAGGAGTTGCTGATGCTCCCGCCGTTGGTCCCGCGCGCGCCGAGGATGCCGATGATGTCGCCGGAGGCGATCGGGATGGAGACCGCGATGTAGCCGACCGTCGAGTTGTTGGTCGTCGTGTAGAGGGTGGTGTGGCCCGTCGTGGACTGGCTGAAGTTGGGGGGGACGGCGTTGAAGCGGACCACCTGGATGTTCTGGTCGCCCGGCCCCGCCGTGGTCGGGACCTGCAGCCCGGTGAGGGTGATGCTCGCGGGCGAGGTGAACCAGAAGCCGCGGTAGTTCGACCCGAAGGTGCCGGTCTGGGTGCCCATCCCGAGGGTCACGACCGGCTCGTACGTCATCTCGATGCGCGAGAGGGAGCCGCTGGTCTCGGTGGAGATCGCGCCCGCGGGCAGGGAGCTCGACTGGAACAGGAGCCGCTGGAGGGTGACGGCGTTGCCGTCGATCGACGACGCGTAGGTGTTGGCGGTCCCGTAGGCGTTGGTGACCGTGCCGCCGTTGGGTCCCCGGGTGCCGAGGACGCCGATGATGTCCCCGTTCGCCACGGGGATGGACACCGTGATGGGCCCCGACGAGGTGTTGTTGGTCGTCGAGTAGAGCGTCGTGTGGGCGGTCGTGGAGCTGCTGAAGGCGGGCGGGGGGCCGGACGTGAAGCGCACGACCTGGATGTTCTGGTTGCCGCTCCCGGGCACGTTCAGGGACGTGATCAGGAAGTCGGTGGGGGCCGTGAACCAGTAGCCGCGGGACAGGGACGCGGTGAAGGGCGTGCCTGCCGGTCCCACGTCGAGGGTCGCGGCGGACGCCGGGGCGGCGAGCAGCAGGAGGAGGCAGGTGACCGCAACGCGGCGGAGGTCGAACATCGGTAGGTCTCCGACCGACGAACCTAGCCGATCGGAGCCGACCGCCGAAGAGCGGGCAGCGTGGATGCCGGAGGGCCGGCTCGTGGAAAGTCCCGAACCGGGACGCTGAGGGTCATCACCCGACGGGTTCGTCTTCCTCGTCTTCCCATTCCTGCGTGTCGAGCACCTCGCCGGTGGCGGCGTGCAGCACCGCGACCTCTCCACCCCATCCCCAGCCGTCGTCCCAGGTCATGGCGGAGACGTCCCACGCGGGCACGCCGAACTCGATGTGGAAGTAGACGCTGACGGTCCAGCGCCCGATGCCGTCGGGCAGGCCCGCCCAGGCGGCGATGCACTCCGCAGCGTCCCGAGTGATGTAGGCCGCGGCGTCGCAGTCCGAGCCGCCTCGGCTCTCGCACTGGTCGTCCACGTCCTCGACCTGCCTCCGGTTGTCCGACTCGTGGTCGTATCCGTTCCCGACCGAGTACTCCTGGATGCACGCGGTCACGTCGTCTCCCTCCTCGACGTCGGGGACCTCGCCGTCGGGGTCCTGCAGGACCGGCTCGCAGCCCAGGGCGAGGATGGCCGTCGCGAAGAGCAAGGATCGACTCAGGGTCATGTCGTCACCTCCGAGGGAGAGGATGGCCCGTTGGACCTTTCGGGTTTGTAACGGCGACGCATCCGGGGGGAAACAGGCTGTTTCGGGGCGCTGTGTCGCGTGGAGGCGACGCATCCGGGGGGAAACA
>CAZUHI010000062.1:33137-42588 GCA_964620495.1 uncultured Rickettsiales bacterium
GCGCTGTGTCGCGTGGAGGCGACGCATCCGGGGGGAAACAGGCTGTTTCGGGGCGCTGTGTCGCGTGGAGGCGACGCATCCGGGGGGAAACAGGCTGTTTCGGCGCGCTGCGTCGCCTACACCCCGAGGAACGACCGCAGATCTGCGGCGAGGATCCGGTGGAAGTGGTGAATCGCCTTCTCGTAGGCGGGGGCGTAGCGGCCGCGATCGAAGCTCCGCGAACCCGTCCCGACCTGCACGGACTCGCTGATGTCGATGTCCTCGAGCTGGGTGACGTGGCTCTGGGCCATGCTCTGGGCCACGAAGGCGGACTCGTCGGCCGCCCCCGCGTCCCCGTCGAACCAGAAGTCGAAGTGCACGCGACATCGGTCGGCCGCCAGCGGCTCCACGGTGTTCGTATCCAGGACCGGCCCGTACCGATTGATCATGAGCGTCGGGTGCACCCAGGCGTAGATGGCGCCGCTGCCGATGCGGGCCGTCACGTCCACGGTCGCGCGGGGGTCGCCCTCCACCGGCGGACACGTCTGCACCGACGCGCCCGGCAGGAGCTCCGTCCAGTAGGCCTTCATGTCGATCTGCGCGTCGAGCGTCGGGTGCATGTGGGCGATGTGGTAGCCGCCGTCCAGGTAGTTGTCGTTGAACACCTTCCAGTTGCAGGCCACGTCGTAGCTGCGGCGGGCGACCCAGGCCAGGTCGGCCCAGCCCGTGGGGGCGAGGAGGGCGTCGAGCTCCGGGGCGGCGAAGGGCCCCGCCATCGTGTCCGCGCACACCAGGATCAGCGGACCCCAGCGCTGGACTGCGAGGGGGTGGAGCCCGAGCCCGTCCCGATCGAAGCCCTCCATGGCGCCCGCCCGGGGCGCGGACCGCAGGCGCCCGTCCAGCCGGTAGCGCCACGCGTGGTAGCGGCAGACCAGCTCCCCGCAGCCGCGCCCCTGCACCACCTCGGCGGCCCGGTGCCGGCAGACGTTGTGGAAGGCCCTCAGCTCCCCCTCGTCGTCGCGCAGGACGACCCAGGGCAGCGCACCGACCCGACCGGCGGCCCAGGACCCCGGCGACGCGACGTGATCCGCCGGGCACGCGAAGAGCCAGCGCCGGCCGAACACCGCGCGCTCCTCGACCTCGTGGAAGGCGGGGTCCACGTACCACGACGACGGGGGCGACGAGGCCCCCGCGAGCGGGACCTCTGGATCGAAGCACAGGACTTCGTCGGCGACGGTCAAGGGACCCGGGGCTGCATCGAAGCGCCGGGGGCCTACTCGACGACCACCCAGGTGGTCAGCGTCAAGGAGAAGTCGACGTTGAGGTCCGAGCTCGTGAGGTTCGTCTGGTGGACCTCGATCGCGACGACGTTGGTGCCCTCCACGATCAGCTCGGCGGGCAGATCGGCGGGCGTGTACTCCGTCTCCGAGGCGCCGCTCGCCGTGAAGTTCGCGAACGTGTCGGCGGTGACGTCTCCCGACGGCAGGCCGCGGCGCAGCGCCTCGGTGCCGTTGATGTAGACGATGGCGCCGTCGTCCTTGCGCAGCTCGGCGCGCAGCTCGGCGAGCGGGTCGGCTCCGCCCGTGGAGGCCTCGAATGTGTGCCGGAAGTACGCCGTCGTCGCCTTGTTCGAGGCGTCGCCGCCGAAGCTGATCACGGTGGTGGTCGGGTCTCCGTACCCCAGCGGCGCGGCGCCCGACGGCCACGCCGAGTCGTCGTGGGCGGGGTCCCGCCAGGCCGTGCCCAGGTCCACGTCGCCGTCCTGGTACTTCCAGACCGCGCCCCGCTCGATGAGCGCGACCGTGGCCGGGATGCGGTCCCCGTTCTCCTCGCCCGGCGTGCCGCGGTCGGTGCGTCGCCAGTTGGAGCCCCCGTCGGGGACGCGCGACCAGGCGATGTCCGTGTCCAGCGGCGGGTACTCGACCCAGTCCACGTTGGTCCCGTCGGGCCCGAACAGGCCGACCGATTCGCCGCCGGCAGAGAGCCCGAAGGACAGGTGCATCTCGCCCGCGCCGGGGTCCGAGGCCGCCCAGAAGAGGAGCCGCTCGCCCGCGGGCAGGGTGATGGCGGGGAGGACGGAGCGCTCGGGGGCGGTCCAGTCGTCCGACAGCGACCAGCCCGTCAGGTCCACGTCCTCGGACGTCGGGTTGACCAGCTCCAACCAGTCGACGGCGAACCCGCGGTTGTCGACCGCGGAGGTCTCGTTGTCGGCCATCAGCTCGTTGATGAGGATGCGCGGCAGGGCCACGGCGTCGTCGTCGTCGACCAGGGTGGAGTCGTCGTCGTCCGGTCCGACGAAGTCGTCGTCGTCCACCGCGACCACGTCGTCGTCGTCGCTCAGGAGGCCGTCGTCACCGAACCCGCAGCCGACGAGCAAGAGGAGGATCGGGAGGTACCGCATCCGGTCAGGGTACTCCAGCGGCGGCCTCGGTGAGCGCGGCGTGGCGATGGTGCCCCGTCTCGATCAGCCGGTTGCGCAGGGGGTCCGCCTTGTCGACCTCCGGGGGCACGGCGAACATCCAGATCTGCTTGCCGCCCTCCACCTCGTCGATGTGCATCGAGGTCACGGGGTAGCCCAGCTCGGCCTCGAACGTGGCCCGCACGGCCTGGTGGAACGGGCGCGCGCCGCCCTCCGCGGCCGCCACCGCGGCGGCGTCGTAGTCGAAGCCCAGGATGCAGGGCGCCGACGTGCACTCGGCCTCGAGCATCTCCACGTTCGCGTGCGGGAACTGGTGCTGGAGGGATGCGCCGACGACGGACACCTTGGGGAGCACGGCGTCGGGGGCGTGCTCCGCAGGCAGGGCGTCGAAGGCGATGGTCTCGGGGGGAGCCTGCTCCTCGTCGGGCTCCTGCTCGCCTCGCGCGTCGGGGTCGGCCGTGCGGGGCCCGGTGTCCCCCTCGGCCTCGGCGGGGAGCGCGGCCTCCACCGTCGCGGGCGCGGGCTGGGGGTCGTCGGGCTCGGGGCCCATGCGGTGATACGCGACGGCGACGAGCGCCAGGACGACGAGCACGACGACGAGGACACGGGGGTTCATGCAGGTTCTCCAGCGGGGAGGATAGCGGGGCGAGCGACCTCGACGACCACGCCTGAGGCGGTCGCCCGGACGCGGCCGTCGGTGGCGTCGAGCAGCGCCCTCACGAAGCCGGGCGCGTCGGCCTCGGGGAGGCGCCAGGCCAGGTCCACCGACGCTCCGAACTCGGCCGAATGCTCGGCGACCTCCCGGCGTCGCGCGAAGGCCCGGACCTGGTCGAGATCGCCGTACGCGACGGTGGCGTGCACCTCCCGGGAGGGGACCACGACCACCACCCGTCCCCGGTCCAGGGCGGCCGCCGCGGCTCCCCCGTACGCGCGAGCGAGGCCGCCCACGCCGAGCTTCGTTCCCCCGAAGTAGCGCACGACCGCGACCGTCGTGAAGGTGAGGTCGCGCCCCGTGATCGCGGCGAGGATCGGTCGACCCGCGGATCCGCCCGGCTCGCCGGCGTCCCGGGCGCGCGTGTCGGCCCCGTCCCGCCCGAGCACGCGGGCCCAGCAGACGTGCCGGGCGGCGTGGTGGGCCTTGCGTACGGTGTCGAGGTGGGCGCGGACGGCCGCGTCGTCGGACACGGGGGCGGCGTAGGCGAGGAACCGTGACCTCTTGATCCTGGGGATCTCGAGATCGACGGGCGCGGCGAGGGTCCGATAGCCGGTCACCCGGCGAAGTATGGACGTAGGATCGCCCGATGCGGACGCTTCGACCCCTCCTCATCCTCACGCTCCTGCTCGCCGCCACCGCCCTCGTCATGTGCCGGGACGACGGCGACCTGGGCTTCGGTGATCCCGACGACGACGACGCCGTGGACGACGACGACGCGGCGGACGACGACGACGCGACGGACGACGACGACGCGACGGACGACGACGACGCGGTGGACGACGACGACGCCGCGGCCGACCACCTGGTCGCCTTCTCCGCGATCGGCGACGTGCCCTACAACGCCGCCGCCCACCTCCGGCTCGACGAGATCGTCGCCCTGCACAACGAGCTCGAGGTGCCCGAGTTCCTCGTCCACGTGGGCGACATCAAGCCCTACGACACGGCGTGCTCCGAGGAGAACTTCGGCGCCGTGCGGACCACCCTGCGCGCCCTCGACGTTCCGGTCTTCATGGTGCCGGGCGACAACGAGTACAACGACTGCGACGACCCCCCGGCGGCGCTCGACCTGTGGCGCTCGATGTTCGCGCAGCTGCACACGGAGTGGGACGGCGGGCCTCCGGCCGTGCACCAGGAGGGTCGCGTCGAGAACTTCGCGTGGGTCGAGAACCGCGTCCTCTTCGTGGGCGTGAACGTGGTCGGCGGCTCGGTGCACGACGAGGAGGAGTGGGCGGAGCGCCTGGGCGACGACGCCGACTGGCTCGACGAGCACTTCACCGCCCAGGCCGACTCCATCGACGCCGCGGTCGTGTTCGCCCACGCGACCCTGGGCCAGGGCCACACCCTCTTCCTCGAGCGACTGCGCGCCGCCGCCGCGACGCTGGATCTGCCCGTCCTCTACCTCCAGGGAGACGAGCACCGCTGGACCCAGGAGCGGCCCTGGCCGGAGCAGAACCTGATGCGGGTGGCCGTGGACGCGGACGCCGCCGACCCCGTGATCGTGACCGTGCACGCGGACGGGGACACCTTCCGGTTCGATCGCACGCCGTTCGACTGATGTGAGATCAGGGCGCGCAGGCCGCCAGGATGGGGGCGTGCCACGACGACAGGTCGGGGTGGCCCAGCTCCGAGGGCAGGAGCCGCGCGCACTCCACGCCGTCCTCCAGGGTCGGGGCCGGGTCGTCGGGGCCGAGGCGGCCGATCCAGAACCAGGCGATGAGGCGGCCGTCGACGTACAGCGCATGCGCGGGCCGCGGGTCCAGCCGCGGGACGAAGCCGATCTCCTCGGCGAGCTCGCGACGGATGCAGTCCCCGGGATCCTCCTCGGCCTCGCGGCGCCCTCCGAAGCACGTGAGGCGCCCGGGGGCGTCGGCCTTGTCTGCGGGTCGCCGCTCCAAGAGGTAGCGACCGCCGTCGATCAGGACCGCGCAGCAGTAGTCGGGGGGCGGTCCGGACGGATCCGGGGGGCGGGCTTCGACGGACATCGAGCGCACGCTACCCGCGTGTAAACGCTTCGTATCGACGCGGCCTCGGGGGGACCATCCTCGACCGCCGCTGCGACTCCCTCGACGCCGAGCTGCCCAAGTGGCGCACGGCGGTCCAGTCCATCCGCATGCTGCGGTGCGACGGCGCGAACGTCTGGGCGCAGCAGCCGAAGCGGTGGAGCCACGCCGCGATCGGGCTCGACGGCGCGGGCCGCGTCCTCTTCGTGCACGCCCGATCGCCGTGGTCGATCCGCGACGTGATCGGCGTGCGTCGCCTCGCTCAGAGCTCGTAGCGCGACTCGTCGGCGCCGTAGGCCTTCGGCACCAGCTCGATGACGGTGTGCAGGGGGATCGGCAGGTGGGGGACGCGCTCCAGGGGGAGCCCGCGGATGTAGCCGTAGAGCGCCCGCAGCACCGCTTGGTGGGCGACGATCAGCACCGGGTCGCGCTGCCGCTCGAGCTCGATGATCACGGGCTCGAGCCGCCCGATGACGTCCTCGTAGGACTCGCCCCGGGGGTAGCGATACGCGAGCTTGTCGGCCTGCCGCGCGGCGTACTCATCGGGGAGCTGCGCAGCGATCTCTTCGTACGTCATGCCGTCGCACACGCCCGCGTCGATCTCGTCCAGCGCGCGGATCGGCAGGGTGTCCCGATCGAGGGGCGCCGCGGTCTGGACGGTGCGCAGCAGCGTGCTCGTCCACACCACCAGGTCCCCGGGGCGCTCCCGGTCGACCCAGGCCGCGAGCGATCGGGCGTACCTCTCGCCCCGGGGGCTCAGGGGGGAGTCGCCGCCGATGAGCCCGGCGGCGTTGAACCGACTCTCGCCGTGCCGCGTCAGCAGGATCGGGCGCGGCGTGATGTGCAGGTTCATGGCGAAGTTCAGGAGCCGCCCGGCGAGGTAGCCCTGGAGTCGGTTCGCGACGACCCGTCGGCCCACGTCGATGATCTTGATGTGCGGGGAGTCTTCGTCGACGGGCTCGTAGGCCTGCTCGTAGCAGGCGATCCGCGCGCGGAAGTCGGCCGCTGCGTCGGCGTGGGTCATCTCCTCGTAGTCGGGCGCGCTGAGCTTCGTCTCGCGGATGTTCGCCTCGATGACGGCCGGGTCGTCGCAGATCGACTCGATGAAGAGGACGTCGAGGCCCCGGTCTTCGCATCGCCGACGCACGAGGTCGCGGCGCGCGCGGGTGCTGTTCGTGGCGTCGTAGATGGCGATGCGGCCGCCCTCGTCGATCCAGGCGAGCAGGTCGTCGAGCGCCTGCATCGCGACCCGGCGCCTCGCCTCCACGCCGGACTCGTTGTCCGGGTCGAAGAACCGCGCGGGCATGTGCCGCCCCACCTGGTCGCGCCGGTAGTTGCCCACGTTGAAGACGCGCGTGGCGTACCCGAGCCAGGACAGGTAGTCGCCGAGCTTGCGGGCGAGGTACGTCTTGCCCCGGGCGGGCAGACCGACCATCACGAGGACGAGCGGGGACGTGATCGGGGGCGCCGCCATGGCGCCCAGCATGCCCGAGGGCTACTTGCCCGCGAAGGTGGGCGCCGTCTTCGTCATGAACGCGGTCACGGCGGTGGCGAGGTCCTGCGTGAAGATGTGCGCGGTGTTCCACGTGGCGACGTACTCGAGCCCCCGGTCCACGTCGTGGCGGATGCCCTCGTTGAGCACGGCCTTGGCCCCCTGGACGGCGAGCGGTGGGTTGGCCGCGATCGCCTGCGCCACCCGCGCCGCCTCGGCGAAGAGCGCGTCGGGGTCGGGCAGGACGCGGTTCACGAGGCCGATGCTCAAGGCGCGCTCGGCCCCGAAGTCCTCGCCGGTGAAGACCAGCTCCCGGGCGTGACCGTCGCCCACGATGCGCGGCAGACGCTGGAGCGTGCCGACGTCCGCGACCATGCCGAGCCGGGTCTCGCGGACGGAGAAGCGGGCGTCGGCAGATGCCAGACGCATGTCGCAGGCGGTGATGACGTCGACGCCGCCGCCGATGCAGGGCCCGTGGATCGCCGCGATGACCGGCACCCGCGCGCGCTCCAGCGCCGACGGCGACCGCTGCATCAGCCGGATCGTGCGCTGAAGGGCGGTGCGCGCGGAGCCGTCGGGGGGACCGCCCGGGGTCATCGGCAGCCAGGGCATGGTGGCGGGTACGTCGAGCCCGGCGGTGAAGCAGGAGCCGGCGCCGCGGAGCACGATCGCTCGGACCTCGAGGTCGTCGTCCAGGGCGGCGATCGTGTCGGGGAAGGTCTCCCAGAAGGACGGGTTCAGCGCGTTTCGCTTCTCCGGTCGGTCGAGGGTGACGGTGGCGACGTGGCCGTCGCGGGTGACGGTGACCATGGACATGTGCGGGGGCTCCGGTCGGGCAGGCGTGGCACCGTACCCGCGTGAGCGATCGTCAGCGCGTGTAAGCCCCCGGGCCGGCCGCCCCCCACCCCCCTAGCGTCGAGGACATCGGGCCGCATGCCGCGGCCCCCGGAGACGCCCCCATGCGAGTCCTTCGAGTCCTCCCGATCTCCCTCCTCTTCCTCGTCGGATGCGACGCCGGCGAACAACTCTCGGCGCAGGCTCAGCTCACCCTGGAGGCCATCAGCGGCGAGGAGGAGGACGTCGTCGAGGGCGACGGCGACCTCATGGCGGGCGACCAGGCCGCCCGGCCCCTCTTCCGGCCCTGCGACGCGGAGCGCGCGCTCGAGAACGTGGTGGCGACGTACGACGCGAACGAGGACGGGGCCGTGGGGCCCGAGGAGGAGGGCGCGGTGAGCGAAGACCTCGCCGGGGATCGACGGGGCTCCCAGCGGCGGCTCCGGCGCTGGTCCGCCCTCGCCTTCATCTACGACGCCGACGACTCCGGAGATCTGTCCGACGCGGAGCGCGCCGACCTCCTGGCCGACTTCACCGAGCGCTGCGAGGTGCTGCACGCGGGCATCCTCGAGGAGTTCGACGCGGACGGCGACGGCGAGCTGTCCGAGGACGAGCAGTCGGCGGTTCGCGAAGCCCGAGAGGCCCGTCGAGCCGAGCGCGCCGAGGGCCACGACGGCGAAGGGTGCAACGGTGAGGGCGGCGACCCGACGTCCGTCGCCGCGGGCATGACCGACGAGGAGCTCGCCGCCTTCCGCGCGGGCGCCCGCGAGGCGATCCGCAGCGGCGAGCGACGTCCTTTCGGTCCGCGGGACGCCGACGAGCTCGACTGAGCAGTTAGTCTCGGCGCATGCCGAAGCGAAAGAGCCGTCCTTCGGGGTGCGGTCGCCTGGTCCTCACGTGGCTGGCGGCCGCACTCGCCGTCGTATTCACCGCCTGGCTGCTGCCGGGAGTGCACGTGAAGGGGCTGTTCCCCGCGGCCTTCCTGGCCGCCGCGATCATCGGCTTCGGGAACGCCATCGTGCGGCCCTTCCTGATCGTGGTGACGCTGCCCGTGACGCTGCTGACGATGGGCCTGTTCCTGCTCGTCATCAACGGCCTCATGCTCGAGCTCGCGGACCTCTTCCTGGCCGGCTTCCAGGTCGACGGCCTGCTCTGGGCCGCCCTGGGTTCGATCGTCCTCTCCGTGGCCACGACCGCGCTCGAGCGCATGTTCGGCGTCGAAGAAGAGGACTGAGGGAGGAGGGCCCCATGACCGTCTCGTTCGCCTCGATCCACGCCCGCGCCGCGGCGCGCAAGGGCGGCCCTGAGGGCCTCGCGGAGCTCCTGCCCGCCCCCGGCTCCGACGAGGCCCTGGCCGACACCGACGACGCGGAGCTGCTCGGCCGCATCGCCAAGCACATCTTCGCGTCGGGGTTCGTGTGGCGAGTGGTCGAGAACAAGTGGCCCGGCCACGTGGAGGCCTTCCGAGGCTTCGAGCCCGTGCCGGTCGCGATGATGACCGACCGCGACCTGGACGCCCTGGCCCAGGACACGCGGATCATCCGCCACCGCGTCAAGATCGGCGCCGTGCGCAGCAACGCGCGGATGATGGTCGAGGTGGCGGAGGAGCACGGCTCGTTCGCGGAGTTCCTCGCGGCGTGGCCGTCGAGCGATCTGGTGGGGCTCACGGCCTGGCTCAAGAAGCACGGCTCCCGGCTCGGCGGCAACACGGGCAGCTACTTCCTGCGCGGCGCGGGCAAGGACGCCTTCATCCTCACCCCGGACGTCAACGAGGCCCTCGTGCAGGCCGGCGTCATCGACAAGCCCGCCACCGGGAAGCGAGCCCAGCGCGCCGTCCAGGACCAGTTCAACGCCTGGCGCGAAGAGAGCGGGCTCTCCTACTCGCAGATGTCGAAGGTGCTCGCCTGCAGCGTGCCCGGCCGTCACGGCTGAGCTACCGGGCACCTCGTGTCAGCCGGCGTCGGGCTGCACGAGGACGACGCCGGGCGGGTCGACGGCGATGGCCACCACGT
>CAZUHI010000063.1:0-41070 GCA_964620495.1 uncultured Rickettsiales bacterium
ATGGGGACAGCCTGCCTGGCGAGGGGCGCAAGGCGGTGACGCGGCACCGGAAGGTCCGGGAGGCGGAGCTGCTGTGGGCGTGGGCGCACGACGACCCCGATCGGTATCCGGGGGTGCCTGTGCCGCGGAGGATCACGGACCGGCGGCGGCCCTCCTCGGTGCGGCAGCCCGCGCCGGTGGTTGCGTTGGCGCGGCCGACGTGGGGGGACCTGGATGCGGTGATCTCGAGGCTCCGCGGCGACCGGGCGCAGTGGCACGCGCGGCTGGCGACGGTGCTGCGATACACGGGCCTGCGGGCGGGGCAGGGACTGAGCCTGCGGTGGGAAGACGTGAGCCTGGAACGCGGCGTGCTGTGGGTCCGGGCCGGGGTGCCGGGCGCGAAGCGCGGTGCGGGCAGGGCAGTGCCGCTCCATCAGGCGCTGATCGCGGAACTGGCCCGGTGGGGGCGTCGAGAGGGGCTGCTGTTCCCGGGGCCGGAGGGGCGTCCGATGCCGACCGCCCGACCGAACCTGCCGTTCCGCAGGGCCTGGGAGCGGTCGGAGGTCGATCCGAGGAAGTGGGCGAGCGCGCCGGATCCCGAGGTGCCGGGTGCGCGGGCGCACGCGCGGCCGACCCACGCGTTCCGGGCGGGGGTGATGGGCGGCCTGCTCGCGGCGGGGGTGCCGCTCGAGCGGGTGGAGTACCTGATCGGCCACGCACGCGGGTCGACGATCGCCGCGTACATCCCCGAGGGGGACCCGGAGTCGGTGCCGATGTGGGAGGTGCTGGTCGGGGACGTGGCGAAGATCCCCGTGATCGGAGAGGTCGAGGATGGCGATGCCGTCGCACTGCCGGTCCGGTCTGCGGCGGAAGAGGTGGCTCCCGCCGTCGCGCCCCCGGCCTCCCGGAAGCGTGTCGCGCGAGGGCAGAGCCTGTATGCGCGGGCGGCGGGGTTGGTGACTAGGACAGACGGACAGGACTAGCCACCTCGGTCGATCGCCGCGACCTCGGCCTTGGCGCGGGAGTAGAGGCTGCCGGTCGTCGGGCTGGAGCGCGTGGTGGTGGTCCGTCGTCGGGCCGAGCGACGGGCTCTCTTGGGCTTCGTCTCTGCGCGTTTCTCTCGGAGCGCCGCTGCCCACTCACCCACGCGGTCGAGGTCCCAGCGCTCGCGCCGGTCCCGATCTGGACCGGGTCGCCGGGCAGGGTCCAGCCTTCGCGACGTTGTTCCCGGCGCATCCGGTCGATGGTGTCGCGGGAGACGCCGAGGACGGCGGCGGCTTCCTCCACCGAGCCCCAGCGTCGCGGGGCTGCTGTGGGGTCCGGCTGGGCGGCTGAGGATGGGACTCGCTCGTCGAGGCTCGAACAGACGCGGTGGGCGACTCCATGGGCGAGACGATCAGCGAAGCGGTCCAGGCCCCGCGCGATGGGGTTCGGGTCGAGGATCTTGGTCAGGTCTGCGAGTTGCTCGCGGAGCGCCCGGACTTCCGTGGTCAACGCGAGGACGGCGGCGGAGTCGCCGCGCTGGGCGCTGGCGTTGCTGAAGCCGTTGCCAGGGTCAGTCGCTCCATGCGGGTGGTTCGCTGCACCGCCGACCCACGGGTCCTCGGAGCGCGGGGTGCGCTCGTCGGGGGGCAGGCTGGTGGCGGCGTGGGACAAGGGCTCTCCGTCGTGGTGGCGGCGGGTGGCCGCGACCCTTTGACCCTATGGCAGAGCCGCGCGGTGTCGATGGCGAGTCGCTTCCTGCTGCTGTCCCGTGGCTATCCCGGGCTGTCCGCCTCGCCTGGGGCGCGCCTCGACGGCACCGCGTTACTTGATCCCACGTATCGCTACTGACCCGCTACTATTCCGTTTAAGAGTCACGACAATTGCTTGGGACAGTAGCAAGAGACCCGTCCCGGTCCTGGGGAAGGCGCGCGAATGATGGGGGCAGCACGGACAGCAACATCTCGGCGCGTCTCCGAGCCGGTCGAGCTGGCGCGGATCGAGGATCTCGTGGATCGCGCGCGGCGCGTGCCGGGCGCCTACCTCGGCGTCTCCCGGGTCGGGGCGGACCGGCGCCAGACCAAGCTGTGCATCTTCGACGTGCGGCGGGACGGTCGGATCCTCGTCGACTTCGACCGGCTTCGAGGCGAGCATCCTGGCGCTCTGCTGCGCTTCCAGCTTCGGGAGAAGGGGCAGGTGCTCGGGACGGCGCAGTGGCACATCCCGGAGAGGGGTCACGCAGAGGAGGAGCCGACTGACGAGTCCGAGACGCCTCCGCAGTCGCGTGTGTCCGATGCTTCGTTGGGGGAGCTGACGCGCGCTCGGGAGGATCTGGCCGGCGCCCGCGCGGACGTCCGCCACCTCGCCGAGGAGGTGCGGCGGCTCCGCTCCGAGTTGGGGGCGGAGCAGTCGGCTCGGCATCGGGCGGAGGCCGAGCGCGACCTGGCCGCGACGACTGTCGAGCGACTCCACGCCGACCGGGCGGCGCTCCGGGACAAGCTGCGGGAGGCGGCAGTCGAGCAGAAGGAGTCGGAGATCGCCTTCCGGCTCCTGCTGGACCGGGTTCCGGAGGAGATGCGAGAGGTCTCGCGGTTGGTGCGGGGCGAGTGAGGATCGCCGCTCAGGGTTGGGGATCGACGGATCCACCACCTCGCCCCTTCCGAGGGCGGCCGGCGTATCGATGCAACGCGTAGCAACCTCTTGATACAGCCCGCCGGGTGATCGGCTCCGCGCCCCCGCGGAGGTCTGTTGGCCCGCTTCCTGCACCGGAAGCGACGTATGGACCCAACCACGCGTCGTTCTACCCCGCGACTGTCTCGCCCCGACCTCAGGGCCGACCTCGGCGCCGGCATCACCGTCGCCGTCATGCTCGTCCCCCAGGCCATGGCCTACGCGATGCTCGCCGGCCTGCCCCCGATCGTCGGCCTCTACGCGTCCGTCGCGCCGCTGCTCGTCTACGCGGGGCTCGGCACCTCCCGCCAGCTCGCGGTCGGACCCGTCGCGATGGTCTCCCTCCTCACCGCCACCGGAGTCGGTGCAATCGCAGCGAGCGGCACGGACCAGTACCTGGCGTACGCCGTGCTCCTGGCCCTGATGGTCGGAGTCATCCAGATCGCGATGGGCCTGCTGCGGCTGGGCTACCTGGTCAACTTCCTGTCCCACCCCGTCCTCAGCGGCTTCACCTCCGCGGCGGCGCTCATCATCGGCTTGAACCAGCTGAAGCACCTGCTCAGTGTCCCCATCCCTCGGGGGCACCACGTCCACACCATCGTCCTCGAGGCGGTCCGTGGGCTGCCCTCCGCCAACATGGCGACGCTGGCCATCGGGCTGGGGGCCATCGCCGCGCTCGTGGCGGTCAAGAAGTGGGCGCCGAAGGTCCCCGGTCCCTTGATCGCCGTCGGCGGCGCGACGCTCGCTGTGTGGCTGTTCGGCCTCGGGGGCGCGGGCGTGAAGCTGGTCGGCGACGTTCCCCCCGGCCTGCCCCGGCCGGCCCTCCCCGCCTGGGACCCGGTCGCCGTTCGCCAGCTCCTCCCGATCGCCCTGACCATCTCTCTGGTCGGCTTCATGGAGTCGATCTCGGTCGCCAAGGTCTTCGCCAACAAGCACGGGTACCGGCTGAAGCCGGACCGCGAGCTGGTCGGCCTCGGCGCCGCGAACCTGGCTTCGGCGGCCTTCGGCGGCTACGCCGTCACCGGCGGCTTCTCCCGCTCGGCCGTCAAAGACCAGTCCGGCGCGCGCACCCGCCTCGCCGGCGCCATCACCGCCCTCGGGGTCGCCGCCGCGCTCCTCTTCCTCACGCCTCTGTTCCAGTTCATGCCCAACGCGGTGCTGTCCAGCATCATCCTCGTGGCGGTGTACGGGCTGGTGGACGTCGCCGAGGTCCGCCACCTCTGGAAGACCGACCGGGTTGACCTCGGCCTGCTGGCCCTCACCTTCGTCGCCACCCTGGGGTTCGGGATCGAGCAGGGCATCCTCGCTGGTGTCGGCGCCTCGATGATCGTCTTCGTCGCTCGGCGGACGAGGCCGCACTTTGCCGTCCTGGGCCGGCTGCCGGGGACCGAGGTCTACCGCAACGTCAACAATCACTCGGACGCGATGCGGGAGCCCGGCGTGCTCGCGCTCCGGTTCGACGCGGCGTTCTACTACGGCAACGTCACGTTCCTGGAGGACACCCTGCGGCGCCTGGAAGCCGACGAGGACGGCCCGCTCCGTGCCGTGATCCTCGACGCGGCGGCCATCAACTCGCTCGACAGCAGCGCCGTCCACGCGCTCGAAGGCATCGCCCGCGACTACCAGGCCCGAGGCATCCGGCTCCTCTTCGCGGGCGTCAAGGGGCCCGTCCGTGTCGTCCTGGAGCGCACCGGGCTCGACGAACGCCTGGGCAAGGACAACCTCGTCTTGACGGTCTGCGACGCGATGGACGCGCTCGGCGCGCCTTGCCCTGGTGAGACCGCCGCAAACGGGGGAGCCGCGTGATCGCGGGCTCGAGACCAAGGATGGGTTCCTCAGTCGTACAGACCGTGCTCCCTCAGCTTGCGCCACAGCGTCGACCGGCTCATCCCCAGGAGCTCGGCCGCGTCCCCCTTCTTGCCCCGGCTCCGGCGCAGGGCGTCGGCGATCCGCTCCTTCTCCAGGTCGGCTAGCGACAGATCCCTCGGGCCGGCGTCCTTCGGTCCCTCCCCGCGGAGCTCGGGGGGGAGCTCGTCGAGGGTGAGCGTCTCGCCCTCGCCGACCGCGAAGGCGTACTCGACCACGTTCCGCAGCTCCCGCACGTTTCCGGGCCACCGATGCGCGAGCAGCGTCTCGCGAGCTTCCTCGCTCAGCTCCGTCACCCGTCGGAAGCCCTGTTGGTTGAACTCGCGTACGAAGTGCTCGGCGAGCGTCTCGATGTCCCCATCCCGATCCCGGAGCGGGGGCAGGAACAGCGGGACCACGCGGAGGCGGTACATCAGGTCCTCGCGGAACCGTCGCTCCTCTACCTCGCGTCGAAGGGCGCGGTGGGTCGCTGAGACGATGCGGAGGTCGACCGTGACGGGCTCGCTGCCGCCCAGCGGGACGAATTGCTGCTCCTGGACCACCCGCAGCAGCCGGGCCTGCAGGTCCATGGGGATCTCGGCGATCTCATCGAGGAAGAGCGTTCCACCGTCCGCCAACCGAAACAGGCCGCGCCGATCCTTCACGGCGCCGGTGAACGATCCCTTCACGTGCCCGAACAGCTCCGAGGCGAGCAGCTCTGGCGTGAACGTCGCGCAGTTCACGGCACGAAAGGGCTTGTCCCGCCGGGGGCTCAGGTCGTGGACGGCGCGCGCGACCAGCTCCTTGCCGGTCCCCGTCTCGCCGCGAACCAAGACGCTCGCGTCGGTGCGGGCGATGCGCCGGATCAGCTCGTACAGCCGAGTCATCTGGGGAGACGCCGAGAGCATCCCGTGAAATCGCTCTGCCGGAGTCTCAGATCGTCGCATCACGTCGCCTCATGAGCGGACGCTACCACCGACTTCCGCGCGGCGCGCGCAACGCCAACTGGTTGCAAACGCAACTACATCGAGATAACTTCCCACGCCGTGAGCAAGACCGCCCCCGCCGACGAGCTCCGCCTCACCGTGCAGCACCTCGTGCGCGCGCTCGGCCTGCTGCAGGTGCGACGAACGCCCTGCGGGCAGCCGCTCCCCGTCAGCCAGGCTCACACGCTGCTCTTCATGCTGAGCAGGTCCGCGGGCGCCGGGCCGCCGACGCAGGCGGATCTGGCCCGGCACCTGGGCCTGGACAAGAGCACCATCACCCGCCTGGTCCGCAGGATGGTCGATCGGGACCTCCTGGCGGTGACCGCCTCCCCCACCGACGGGCGGGCCAGGTGCCTGCAGCTGACAGGCGGCGGGCGGCGGCGGGCGGCTGAGGTGGATCGGGCCTCTCGCGCGCTGTTCGATCGGGTGCTCGGCCACCTCCCGGCCGGCCGCCGTCCCGGCGTCGTCACCACGCTGGTCGAGCTCACCGCAGCCGTCCGCCAATCCCAGGAGGAACCTGCGTCATGACCCGACCCACTGCAGCCCTGCTCTTCCTCCTGGCCGTCGCCGCCTGCGAGGCGCCGGAGACGTCACCTCCGGACGCAGCGGACGACGACGACTCGACGTCCGGGCCCGAGGACGGGGTCGGGAGCCCCGACGTGCGGATCTTCGGGTCCATCCAGCAGATCTTCGCGGAGGGCGACTTCAGCGCGACGGCCAACCTCCAGCAGGAGGGAGCGGGCGCGGACGCCATCGGCCTGGGCGCGCTCTCGGGGCTGCGGGGGGAGATCGCGATCATCGAGGGCGAGGCCTGGCTGGGATACCCGGACGGAGAGGACACCATCACCGTGGCGGTCGCCAACGCGCCGGACGAGGAGGCCGCCCTGCTCGTGGTCGGCGACGTGCCCCAGTGGGTGACCTTCACCATCGAAGAGCAGCTGACGTATGAGGGGCTGACGCAGGTGGTTGAGGACATCCTGGAGGCCGCCAACTGGCCGGACGATGGAGCCCTGCCCTTCAAGATCGAGGGAGCGATCGAGCGCGTCGACTGGCACGTCATCGACGGCTCCCGCCTGCCCGAAGGAGAGGCCAGCCACGACGACTACGAGCAAGCATCCGTGCAGGGCTCGCTCGTCGGCGGCTCGCCGACCCTGGTGGGCTTCTACTCCACTCAGCACGCGGGCGTCATCACCCACGGCGGGGTGCGCCTGCACGTCCACGTAATCGACGCCGATCGCGGCGTGACCGGCCACGTCGAGGACGCACTCATCGGGGCCGGCTCGATCCTAAGCCTGCCCGCTCCCTGACCCTTCCCGACCTCGGAGGTCCTCATGTACCGATTCTTCGTCCTGTCCTGCGCTGCGGCGCTCCTCGCCGCCTGTCCTCAGCCCCCCGAAGAGCCCGAACTGCCCCCCGACGACTTCGAGTACGCCGACATCGAGTTCCCCGAGCACTTCGACGACGCGGCCACCGGGGGGATGGGCGGGTCCTCCGCGCTGGACATGGACAACACGCCCGACGACAACCCGGTCACCAACGAGGGCGCCCGGCTGGGACGCCACCTCTTCTACGACACCAACCTCAGCGCGAACGGGACGATCGCCTGCGCGTCCTGCCACGTCGCCGAGCTGGGGTTCGCGGACGACCGCGCGCTCAGCCTGGGCTTCGAGGGTGGCGAGACGGGCCGGCACTCCATGGGCCTGACGAACGCCCGGTTCTACGCGCCGGGGCGCTTCTTCTGGGACCAGCGGGCCGAGACGCTGGAGGACCAGGTGCTGATGCCCTTCCAGGACCCCGTCGAGATGGGCATGACGCTGGAGACGCTCGTGGCCGCCGTGGAGGAGCAGGATCTGTACGCGCCGCTGTTCGAAGCCGCGTTCGGCGACGACGAGGTAACCTCGGAACGCATCTCCCTGGCCCTGGCGCAGTTCGTGCGGAGCCTCGTCAGCTTCGGGAGCCGCTACGACGAGGGGCGCGCCCAGGTCTCCTCGGCCACCGTGGACTTCCCGAACTTCACCGACGAAGAGAACGAGGGCAAGGCCATCTTCATGAACACCCCGATGGCCCCCAACGGCGCCGGCTGCGCGGTCTGCCACCAGGGCGAGACCATGTCCGCGGCGTCGGCGGACAACAACGGGCTCGACATCGACTCGTCGAGCGACGACGGCTACGGCGGCGTCACGGGCCTCGCCGGCGACATGGGCACGTTCAAGGTGCCCTCGCTGCGCAACATCGCCGTCCGGGGGAGCTTCATGCACGACGGCCGCTTCTCCACCCTGCGAGAGGTCGTCGACCACTACGGCGACAGCGTGCAGCCGCACCCGAACCTGGGCATGCCGCTGAACGTGCACTCGATGGACCTGTCCACCTCCGATCGTGAGGCGCTGGTCGCGTTCCTGGAGACCCTGACCGACGAGGCGATGTTGGCGGATCCCAAGTTCGCCGATCCGTTCGAATGAGCGCGTCCGCGGCGCCGCGCTCGGCTCGATGAAGCCAGAGCTCACTCCCCATGAGGCATGAGACCAGCTTCAGACGGTACGCACGCACCCTCCAACGCATGAGACGAGGGCCCCGACGGACCTTCCCAACACACTCCAGTTTCTCCGATCCGGATGGTGGCGCCTGAACGTCGTGGCCATCGCCGCAGTCTTCGGGGCGGGTTTGCTGCTCGGACAGCTCGGACACCATCACGCCAGTGCTGGGCACGGGGGAGCAACTCATGTTGAGCCCGCCGCAGAGGGCCACGCGGGGCATGGGCCGCCGGAGACCCACGGCGACGCGAACGGCCACGACGACCTGCGCCCCCTGATGCGCGGAATGCTCGTCGACCTCGTCGCTCTGAGGGGCGCCGATGAAGCCTCTGCGACGGAGCACTCCAAGAGCATCGCGGACGCCTGCGATTCCGGGGAAGAGGAAGCCCCCAGCGAGGTCCCCGAGGCCTGGGGCAAGGACTTCGCTCCGATCGACAGGGCCCTCCACCGCGACGCGGCAGAGACTCATGCAGCGCTGGTCCGGGGTGACATCGACGGGGCGCGCGCGGCCTACCTCCGGCTCGTCAGCGACTGCACCAGCTGCCACGAGCAGTCCTCAGCGGCTCAGCACGTCGATCTGCAGACGTTGAGCGATCTCCCTCCGCTGGCGGCGCGATGACCGACGGGCGCTCCCCAGAAGCCCCAGCCCTCGGTGCCTACAAGCAGACGCCCACGTTCGACGAGACGAACATCCCAACGGGTCTGCTCAAGGAGCACCGGACCGCAGCGGGAGTCTTTGGACGGATCGTCGTTGTGTCCGGCAACCTCGCAGTCACAAGAGGAGACAAGACGGAGGTCCTGACTGCCGGTGAGACCACCACCATGGAGCCGCAGGAGACTCACTCCGTCGCGGCCCTGGGCGCGGTGCAGTTCTACGTCGCGTTCTGCCGCCGGGCGATGCGCCGGATCAGCTCGTAGAACCGGGTCATCTGGGGGGATGCCGAGAGCATCCCGTGGAACCCTTGCACAAGCGAGTCATTTCGTTGCGTCATGTCGCCTCATTGTCGTACGACACTCGAGCTGCTCAGCGACTGAGGCTGGACACGCCGATCTCGACGCCGCGATCGTGCTCGCCCACGCGTGGTACGGCTCCGCGATCATGACGACGGTCATACCGCCTGAGCTGCGCTGGCACGCCTTCTGCTGGTTCTGAGGATGAACCATTCAACGAGAGCACAGGCATGCAGATCAAGGCCTTCTTCGACCCCCGCACCTCCACTCTGACCTACCTCGTCTGGGATCCCGACACCGGCGATGCCGTCGTCATCGACCCAGTGCTCGACTTCGACCCGAAGACCGGCCGCGTCTGGCACGAGTCCGCCGACGTCGTGATCGGCTTCGCGCGGGGCGAGGATCTGCGGGTCCACCAGGTCCTGGAGACCCACGCCCACGCAGATCACCTGTCCGGCTCGCAGCGGTTCGTTGAGGCGTTCGGCGCCAAGGTGGTGATCGGCGCGGGCATCCAGGCGGTGCAGGGCGTGTTCGCGCCGGTGTTCGACAAGGGCGACGGCTTTCCGACGGACGGCAGCCAGTTCGACAAGATCGCCGAGCACGGCGAGGTCCTCTCCGCCGGCTCGCTGAGCATCGAGGTGATCGCCACCCCCGGCCACACCCCCGCGTGCGTCACCTACAAGTTCGGCGACGCGATCTTCACCGGCGATGCGCTGTTCATGCCGGACTTCGGGACGGGCCGCTGCGACTTCCCCGCGGGCTCGGCGGAGCACCTGTACGACTCGGTGGTCGACCGCCTGTACTCGCTGCCCGACTCCACCCGCGTCTTCGTCGGTCACGACTACCAGCCGGGCGGCCGCGACCTGGCGTGGGAGACGACGATCGGCGAGTCCAAGGCCGCCAACAAGCAGCTCCGCGCCGACACGGACCGCGCCCAGTTCGTGACGTGGCGCACCGAGCGCGACGCCACCCTGGACGCGCCGCGGCTCCTGCTGCCGAGCATCCAGGTCAACATCGACGCCGGCCGCCTGCCGGCCCCCAAGGGCAACGGTCGGCGCTACCTGGCGCTGCCGCTCAAGGTCGAAGAGGCCTGAGGAGAGAAGATGGAATCCATCGACACCATCCTGGTCCCCAACGACTTCTCGGACTGCGCGCCCGGGGTCGTCCGTCGCGCCGCGCAGATGGCTCGGGCGCTCGACGCCGAGCTCGTGGTCATGCACTCCTACGAGGTCCCGACGGGCCTGACGGCGGACACGCGCATCGAGCCGTCGCCCGGGGCGGAGGCCGTCGCCGTCGGCGATCACCTGCGAGGTGGTGCGGAGGGGCGCATGCCTGCCTACGTCGGGATCGCCGAGGCCGAGGGCGCCCGCGCTCGCGGCCTGGTCGTTCCGGGCAGGCCTGTTGACGCGATCCTGGGCGCGGCCGACGACATCGGGGCGGGGCTCATCGTCATGGGCACTCACGGGCGGAGGGGCCTGCATCGACTGCTCCTGGGCAGCGTCGCCGAGGCGGTGGTGCGTCGCTCGGAGGTCCCGGTGATGACCGTGCGGAGCCGCTGGCACGGGGGCTGCGAGGCGAAGAGCTGCGCGGTCTGCAAGACCCACATGAAGAGCGAGCTGGTCCAGGTCCGGGCCGAGCTGGACGGTTGATCCGGATCGAGCTACGACACACTCCGTGGCGCCGCCTGTTCTCGAGAAGGACATGCGCCAACGGCGGCGGGATCGATCACGAGGCGGAGATGCTCACCTTCTTGGCGACGAATCGTTGATCCCCCAACGTCCCCGCCGGCCTTCCTGGATCGTCGTCGCGTGCGCGCTGTCGGCTCTCGGGATTGGAGTCACGGCTCTCCTCTGGATTGGAGTCACCTCGATGGGCATCTTCGACTCTCACGTCATGTTCTCCCGGGTTCGAGGCGTGGTCCTCATGGACGGCGAGCCCATTGCGGGCGCGAAGATCACGCGAAGCTGGCGCTGGGCATGGTCCGGTGCTCAGGGGTCGGACGAGGTGGTCACGGACGAGGTGGGCGCCTTCGAGTTTGGTGTCCAGCACGAGCGGTCTGTGACGGCACACCTGTTCCCCCACGAGCCGGTGATCACCCAGAAGATCGACGTGACACATGCAGGGAACGTGTACGAGGCGTGGCGGTTCTCGAAGCGCAACTACCGCGTCGACGGCGAACTCTACACGCCGGGACCGTATGGACAGGAAGGGGCTCCCGCTGCCCCGCTCGTCCTGCGCTGCGAGCTGACCCAAGCTCCCGGCCATCGAGAGCCCCACGGGGTGTACGGCATCTGCGAGATCGTCACCGAGTGATCGATCAGTCGCTCGCCGTGACGGTGAAGTCCACGAGGGCCTCCCCGAACCCAGGGGACACCGGGTCCCCTGGCACGCCGTCCGGCCCGCGATCGGCCTCGCATCTGAGGAATCGGCTGGCGGCGGCGCTCAGCGCCTCCCAGTGGCAGGAGACGCGCGTCTGCGCCACCCCCGTCGCCCCCCCCGCCTCGACGTCCAACAGAGCGTGCGTCACGGCGCCATCCGGGTCCTCGCCCCGCGGGACGATCAAGAAGCCGACGCTCGAGGGCGCGTAGTCGCACCGGGACGTCGGATCGACGTCGGAGTCGGGGTCGATGAGCACCTCGTATCGCCCCCCCGCGGCCTCCACCCTGTGCCGCTTCGTGATGGACCGACGGGTCGTGACGCCTTCGAGCCAGTTGCGCTTCCGGCAATACCACCGGTCGCTCGTGGCGACGTAGACGACCTCGATGATGATGCTGATCGTGTCGGGCGCGGAGCCGTGGATTCGCAAGGAGGGCATGGCGGGAGCTCCGGAGGGAGGAGGTGAGCAGGCGACCGCGACGACGACGAGGAGGAGGGCGGCCGCGCGGACGTGTTCGGAGGGCAGGTTCGTCACGCCCGATCCACGCGACGTAGGTCCGCGCGGGCAAGGAGTCGGACTGTCATGAGCGTGCATCGGATCACCCGGTCGAGAACCTCGATGTCGCCCGACCGGAGCAGCTCGACCAGCTGAGTCGCACCGGTGCGTCGCACCCATCGGCAGAGTCTCGCACGGGTGTAGACCGCGAGTGGAGGCCCCTCCGGGCCGACAGGGTGTGAGTCGCGAGACCGGGCGACGTGACGCGACGTAGTGCGACGCGATGGGGGCGCTGTGGACCAGGAACAGGCGGCACCCCGCAGGGACCTCGACGGGTGATGGGCGTCCCGATGCCTTGTTGGCACTAAACCTGCAAGCGCCTGACACAACAACCCTGAACCGGAGTCTTCCGATGCACAAGTCCCTCTCCCTCTCCGCCATCCTGCTCCTCGCCGCTGCCGGCGTCGTCCACGCCTCCAGCGGCGTCTTCATGGACGCGGGCTGGGCCGCCGCGACGTGCGACGCCTGGAACAGCAACGACACCCTCACCTCTGAGCTCGGGAGCAGCGGCTGGGCTGCCAACGGCGGCGACAAGGGCTACAAGATCATGCGCGTCCACCGCAGCGACTGCGGCGAGCAGACGGCGACCGAGTTGCACATCGCGCTGCAGGACGGTCGCGCGATGTGCAAGCGCGGCCGGGACGCCTCCGACGTCGAGCTGTCGTCCAAGGTCGACTACGCGATGTGGGCCGAGACGACGCGCTGGCAGGAGATGGGGGCGGGGAAGTACGGAGCGATGAAGGCCATGATGACGGGGCGGCTGAAGTTCTCCGGCCCCAAGGGCGAGGCCATGTCGAACATGGGTCCGTTCGGCGCCTTCCTGCGCCTCGTCGGCGAAGTCGACGCCGACGCCTCGACCTGCCCCGCGAGCTGAGGGCGACATCATGAGCACGGCGCCTCCGCTCTTCGCCCCTCCTCCTCGCCGCCGCTCTCGGCGCCTGCGGACCGACCGAGGGTCCGATCGTCTATGCGGAGGCGCCGGACCCGCTCGCCGACGGGGGCACCCACCCCCTCACCCTGGACATCACCGTCCCCGACCCGGAGGTCCACGGCGAGGGGCCGTTCCCCGCGGTCTTCTTCATTCACGGGGGCGGCTGGCGGTACGGGAACCTGTACTCCGGGTTCGGCGAGGGCGTGCTCGAGGACGGGCCCGAGCGCGGCTACGTCGCGGTCTCGATCAACTACCGCCTCACGCTGGCCGAGGACGAAGCCGGCGACCCCCGATTCCCGTGGCCTGCGCAGATCGAGGACACCCGATGCGCCCTGCGCTGGCTGACCAGCCACGCCGACGAGTATGGCGTCGATACGGAACGCATCGGGCTCGCGGGCTACTCCGGAGGCGGGCACCTGGTGCTGCTCATGTCCGAAGGTTCCGATCAGGAGCGGTGGGACGCGGACTTCTGCCCGAACGACGGGCCGATCGAGTTCGCCGCCGCCTTCGGACGCTCCGCCCCCACCGACACCGTGCGGCTGTGGGAGACCACCGTCGATCTCGGCCGGGAGTGGTCCGGGTACGCGCTCGGCGTGTCGGAGGACGCCTCCGTTGAGGACATCCGCGACGAGCTCGAGGAGGTGAGCCCCCTGACCTACGTCGATCCCACGGACACGACGCCGCTCTACCTGCACCAGGGGCTGGACGACGAGCTCGTGGTGGCTTCGACCACCGCGCGCTTCATGGACGCCACCGAAGCGGCCGGTCAGCCGGTGACCCTGGTGGAGTTCGAAGGGGAGGGCCACTCGTGGGGGGGAGACCCGCTCGAGCACTCGGTCGAGGAGATGTACCGCTTCTTCGACCGGGAGCTGCGTGGCGACGGATCGGTTCTGTCCTGCTCACCGTGGCCCAGCTGCGAGGGGCGTTGACGGGGACGCTCGCGGCCCTCGCGAACCCTACGCCGCGCCTTGCACAGGCTTCGCAGGGGCCGTGGCCTCAACCTGGAGGTGTTCCCATGCACTTGCCGATCGCCCACCCTCAACGCTCCGCCCTCGCCGGTGAGCTGCACGATCGCCCGTTCCTCCCGCTGTCCTCGCCCGCCTGGGTGGGCTACGTGGCGTTGATGGAGCCCGCCGGCGATCCCCACGAGACCCGGCAGGCCGTGGGGGACCTCTGTCGGCAGGCGTCGATCGCGGCGCCCGACGATGACGCGAACCTCCACGTCGCCCGGTTTGCCGACTACACCCTGCGCTGGGAGCAGCACGCAGAGTTCTCCAGCGTGGCGGTCATCGTCGAGGGGAGCGGCGCGCCCGATCTCGAGGCGTCGGGCCCGACGCCCATGGAGCACGCCTGGATCGCTCGACTCCGCGGGCAGGTCATCGCGGCCGCCCAGGTGTCGGTGCGGACGACGCCCCCCGGCGCGGCCGACGGAGACTGCGGGCTCGACTGCTTCTTTGATGACTCCCTGTGCAGCGGGATCGTCGCGAGGGAGGACGGACAGGTCTGGACTGACTTCCGAATCCACGCGGACGGCTTCTCCCGGATGCTGGTCCACAACCGCGCCATGGGTCCGATGCGCACCGGCCGCCTGGTCCAGCGGCTGCTCGAGGTGGAGGTCTACCGATCGCTGTCGCTGTTGAGCCTTCCCCTGGCGCGGGAGGCTGCTCCCCAGCTTCGCTCGCTGGAGCTCCGTCTGGCCGAGATCATCGCCGCGATGGCGGACGTGGACGCCATCCAGGTCGACCAGTCGGTCCTGGGGGACCTGTTGGAGATGTCCGCGGAGGTGGCTCGGATCGGCGCCCGGCTCTCCTACCGCTTCGGCGCGAGCCGCGCCTACTCCGAGCTGGTGTGGGAGCGCGCGCGCAGCCTCCAGGAGATCCCCGTCGACGGGCGGCAGACCCTCGTCGACTTCCTGGAGCGTCGGTTCCGCCCCTCGATGCGCACCTGTCGCTCGGTGGACGAGCGGCGCCAGACCCTCGCTCGGCAGCTCACGCGCGCCGTCAACCTGCTCGCCACCCGCGTCTCGGCCCACGTCCAGGGCCAGAACCGCGACCGACTCCAGAGCGTGGATCGACGCGGCGCCCTGTCGCTGCGGCTGCAGGAGACCGTCGAGCGCCTGTCCGTGTTCGCGATCACGTACTACCTGGTCGGCCTCCTGGGCTACGGCGCCAAGGCCTGGGGAGCGCACACCGCGGTCCAGGTGCAAGGGGCGCTGGTCCTGCCGACCTTGATCGGCGTGTGGTGGTCCGTCCGGCGGGTCAAGCGCCGCGTGCTTCGGACCGCGCACCCTGGTTGAGGGAGCCCCGCCCGCAGGCGCCGGGTCCCATCAGCCGGGGGAGGGGGCGATCGCTGTTATCTGTAGAGCCACCGACGGGCCCATGGTGGCGAGAATGGTCTGCACGTCCGGGGCCCCCTCGGGGGCGCGCGCGGACCGCCAGGATCCGTTGAGATCGACGCGCAGCCACGGCTTCGGCCGGAGCTGGACGAGCGCGGTCACCTCCTCGAACAGCCGGGCGGCGGGTCCCGCTGCGGGCTGACTCGAGAGGTGCGCGAACGCGGCGCCCAGCCGGAGCCTGTCGGTCAGCCGAACCGAACCCAGGACCGTCGCCCCCCACGCCTGCCCTTGGACTGCGTACACCGGTTCGCCGCCTGCGAAGGGGGGGCGCTGCCCGTCGGTGAGCACCCCCGAGGCGAACAGGGCTTCGGCGCGAAGGCGCAGTCTCCCGGTCCGCAGCTGGCTCCCCACCCCGATACGTCGGCGTGGGGCGGGGCTCCCCGCGTTCACATCCCGATGTCCCACTTGGGCAAAGCCCCAGACGCTGAGCTCCTCCCTGCCGGCTCTGCGGCGTGGGCCCTCGCCCAGCAGCCAGGACACCTGCGCTCGGGTGACGAGGTCGGCGGGGAGATCGGGGAGCGGCCGGTCGATCGAGGCGCTGCCGGCGACGGCCGCCCAGGACAACTCCACCCGGCCGAACAGGTGGCTGCCGAAGATCTGGACGGCGTGATCTCGAAAGCCATTGACGCGCCCCGCCAGGACCCCCGTCTCCGTGCGCCTCTCCATCAGGAGCCGCCGCGTCACGATGGAGAAGCTGACCAGCTCCGCGCTGACGTGGACGGCCTCGAGGGCCTCGTCGCTCAGCGGCAGCTTGAACCGGCCGACCCGAACCGCGAGTCCCCAGGGTGTGGCGGCCGTGACCGATGCGTCCACCAGGATCGGCCGCCAGGGCGCACCCCCGGCTGCGGTCAGCCCGTTCTGGCCCAGCTCGGCGGCCCAGAACCACCCCAGCACCCCGCGCGTGCCGGGGACGGAGCCCCGTGCACCCAGCCTCAACCGGGTGATGCGCAGCCCCACGGCCTCGCCGAACGGAACTCGGTTGAAGGAGGCCCGCTGGCCGTTGTACTTCGCGAAGGGTTCGGAGGTGAGCCCTTCGACGGGCTCCGCGATCACCGCCTCGGCGGCCAGCTGTCCAAACCCGAACACTCGGGGCGCCAACCGGGGCCCCTCCGGTTCAAGCCCCTGGATCGACAGCCAGTCGGCGGCCGAGGCCGGCCGGACCAGCGCGAGCAGGAGCGCCGCGCACGTGATGATCACACCGCGCACGGGGCGGCTCATCCCCGCTCGCCCAGCTGCCGCTCCGGCCCCGCGTCACCGTAGCGGCAGTCGTGCTGGTGGAACCGTTCGTCCGCCTCCTCGACGGTGCCGGTCTGCCGGGGATCGGCGGGACGCGGCTGGCTGTTGATGTAGGCGGCGACGTCCCAGGCCTGCTGCTCCGAGAGCGTGCGCGCCTGGCCCAGCGGCATGTTGGCGAAGATGAACCCAGCGGACGTGTTCACGCGGTGCATGCCCGCTCCCCAGTTGAAGCTCTGGGGCCCCCAGAGGGCGGGGAACGCGGGGGCGCCCGCGCTGTCGACCTGGCCGACTCCGTCATCGCCGTGGCAGATGGCGCAGCGGTCGGCGTAGACCTGCGCTCCCCGCTCGATGTCCCATCCCTGGGGGGGCGGGGCGAGGCGGGGGTAGCCCCGACCGGGCAGCGACACCCCCGTGGGCGCCGCCGAGGCGAGCCAGAAGAAGTAGGCGGACAGGTCGGTGATCAGAGGGTCTGCCGCCTCCGGCGCGTCGCCGGTCGGCGAGGCGCCCGCGTTCATGCTGTAGGTGAAGCAGCCCTGGATCCGCTCCTCCATGCTGTTGACGCGGTCGTTCTTCTTTCGGTAGGCCGGGTAGGAGACCCACGCGGCCCACATCGGCGCGCTGTCTGCGCGCCGCCCCGCGTCCAGGTGGCAGTTCACGCAGGAGAGCTGGTTGCCCAGGAAGGAGCCCGCGTGGGCCGGGGTGTCGGTGAAGATCGCCTCGCCCCGGCGGACGGCCTCGCCAAACGGTCCGTCGGGGAGGGAGTCGCGCGGCGGCGGAACGAACGTGCCCACCTCGGACGGCGGGGCCGGGGGCAGCTCTGCCTGGAAGTCGACCCGCTCGGTGGATGAGGCCTCCGATCCTGAGGGCCCGGCGGAGACCTCTGCAGACTCCGGCGCAGGGACGGAGTCCGTGGCAGAGCAGGCGCCGAGGGTGATCACCAGGGGGATCACGTAGACGAGGCTCGAGGACAAGGACGGACAGCTCATCGTTCGCTCCGCCGCGGGGTCGCGGCGAGCCACTTGCTCACCGCCTGGATCTCGGTCTCCGTCAGCTTTCGGGCGATCGTGCCCATCAGGTCGTTGGGGTCGGTGCCCCGAGCCCCCTCCTTCCAGGCGGTCAGCTGCGCCGCGAGGTAGCTCGCGTGCTGCCCTGCGAGGGCCGGGAACGCCTCACCGACACCGCCCCCGTCCGGGCCGTGACACTGGAGGCAGGCGGGGAGCTCGCGCCCCGGCCAGTCGCCGACCCGCGCCAGGGCCTCGCCGGTCGCGGCCTCCTCGTCGGACAGCGCAGCGTCGGCGGCCGGGGGCGGGGTGAGGCTGGCGTAGTACCGGCCCAAGGCTTCGGCGTCGCCGTCGGTGAGGGACGAGAGGCCAGGCGCCATGACCGGGACCGCCCGACCGCCATCGCGAATCAGGCGCAGCTGTCGCGTGATGTAGTCCTGATCCAGACCCGCGAGGCTGGGGAACGCCGCCGCGGAGTTGCCCAGGCCATCGGCCCCGTGGCACGCCACGCAGGGAACGATGCCCGTCCCCGCGCCGGTGGTCGCGAGCTCCATCCCCCGGTCGCCGCTCTCGGCGCCCGAGGGGACGGAGACCAGGGCGAGGGCCGCCAGGAGAGTCAATCGAACGGTGAACTTCATGAGGCGGCCTCCGAGGACGGGGATTCTCGGGTGGAAGACCGTCAACATCTGTGCCAACTGGCAACTGGGCGACCATGACGAACCTGGCCCCGCGATGTGGATCCGGCGTTCAGCTGTGCCGCTACATCGCGCGACGTATTGAGACATCCCTGCCGCGGGGACGGTCCCGGTCAGCCAAACGCTAAACGGGAGATCATGATTTTGCGGCCTCCGAGGGCGCCGCGCGGGGGGCCGAGGTCGAGGCGGGACGACGGAGCGGGGTTGCCCCCCGTGACCGAGGAGCAACGAAGAGATCGGCCGGCCGAGCAAGCCCGAAAGGCTTCACAATCATGAGCGGCCGTTTAGATGGCACGGTGCTTGCTGATCTGCTGCGCATGCACTCCCCGGCTCCTCCCCCTCCTGCTCGCCCTGGTCTTTCGCCCCCCCTGCTGAAGCCGACCCTGCTCGCGCGGATGCTGGACGAGGTGCTCGTCGTAGACGTCCGGGACCGCTCGCTCGCGGACGCCTCGCCGTGCGCGGCCCGGCAATCGGCCAACGTCCCGCGCTCGCGCCTGGGCCGATTGACCCGCCACTGGCCCACGGAGACTCCGATCGTTACCCTGGCCAGCAGCGCGGAGCACGCTCGGG
This sequence comes from uncultured Rickettsiales bacterium, assembly GCA_964620495.1. Lineage (GTDB taxonomy): Bacteria > Myxococcota_A > UBA796 > UBA9615 > UBA9615 > CAZEKB01. Next base: position 18,705 of record CAZUHI010000063.1, read on the forward strand.
GCGCCGCGCACAGGCTCGTGGAGTTGGGGTTCGAGCAGGTCGCCGCGATGAACGGCACCCCCGACCGCCTCCGCGAGGTGCTCGCCCTGGACCTGTGGACCCCCGACGAGCACATTCGTCGCACGGAGTTGACCGCATGAAGGCCCTGCCGCTCCTGCTTGCAGCGCTTCTGGCGGCCGCAGCGCTGCTCGGCTGCGACGGCTCCCCCCCGTTTCCGGGACCTGATGACGACGACGACGTCGCGCCGCCGATGGCGGATTGCGATCCTTCGATCGGCGCTACGGCGCCGTTGCCCGTCTGCTCGTCCGACAACCCCTGCCTCGCCCCCTCGCCGACCGATGACCGAGACTTGATCGAGGCCGCGTCGGACGCCCCCCTGTGCGCGACCTCCGACGCGGACCGACCTCCGTTCGACGACGGCCCCCCGCGGCAATGGACCGATCCCGACGGCGTGCTCCGCTCCTCCTGCCTGTACGTCCCCGACGGTGCCGGCCCGGATGCGCCCCGCCCGCTGGTCGTGTTCCTCCACGGCGCGTTCGGCTCGGCCGACAACGTCTACGACGCCACCTCGCTGCGGTCCAAGGCGTCCGACTTCGACCTGTCGGGCGAGCCGTCACGACCCGGCTTCGTCCTCTTGTCGGTCCAGGGCCGCAACCTCCACTGGCCGACCGCCGATCCTCGTGACGGGGCTCACCACGACAACTTCCACCGGGACCTCGCCGTCCCTTCGGGCAACCCCGACGTCGCGAACCTCGACCGGCTGATCGACGAGCTCGTCGCGGGCGGCGCGGTGGACCCGTCGCGGATCTTCGTGACTGGGTGGTCCAACGGTGGCTTCTTCGCGCAGCTGTACGCGATCGCGCGGCACGAGGTGGCGACGCCTGGGGGGAACCACGTCGCCGCGGCCGCGGTGTTCAGCGCAGCCGACCCGTTCCACGGGGCGCGCCACGGCGAGGAGCCGTCCTGCCGGCTCGACCCGTACCCGACCTCCGAGGTGCCTGTCTTCGTCGTGGGGCGCGCCTGCGACCTCGTGGCGTGCGACGCGGACCAGGCGGCTGGCCTTGAGGCGGACGGCGTCCCCGTCGCGCCGGGGTTCGTCGCGGAGACCTGGCTGGACGACCTCGCCGGACGCGTCGGAGATCCGAACGCGGAGCGCCGCATCGTCAACGGCTTCGGCGTCGAGGTGGATTCCTGCACCGGTCCGGCGCTGTGCGGCCCCGCGATCGCAACCCTGAGCCACGTCCGTTGGCCGGACGGTGTCGCCGACGGAAGCGGCGTCGACCACGAAGCGGACATGCTGCGCTTCCTGGCGGAGAGTCCACTGTGACAGCGTGCTCCCAGAGACTGCTGTGCAAAGCGTGGTAGTGGGTGGCCATGCCTGTGCCATCTCCGTGAGACTCGCCTCCCAGCTCATCACCGCGCTGATCTGCTGCGCCGTTGCTGGCGCCTGCACCGCGCCGGAGGAGGAGCCCCCGACGGAGGCGGACGACGACGACGTCAGCTCGGCCGCGTTGGGGCCCGCGTCCCTCGCCGGACGAGTCGTGGATCTGGATGGGGCGTCCGTCGAGGGCCTGTCGGTCAGCCTCTGCGGCGTCACCTGCAACATCGCGACGACCGACGACGAAGGCGTCTTCGCGTTCGTCGACGTCCCGCCCGGCACGAAGGTGATCGAGCCGACCATCGCCCACGTCGAAGACGGCGAGGACATCTCCGCCGCCGTCCGTCGGTGGACCCGGTTCTTCGACTTCGTCACCTTGGACGAGGACGCGGACCTGGAACTCGACCAGCCCTTCGTTCTGTACCCGGTGGAGGAGGCGTCCGGTCCGCTCACCGGTCCGCAGTCCATGCAGCTCGACGACGACCTCTCGGTCTCGTTCGACGCCGACGTCATCCTCGATGATGGCCCCCTCCCGGCGGGCGCGGCCGGTGTCTGGCTCGGCGCCACCGCCATCGCGCCCGAGCACTGGCCGGTCCGGGGCCTCGACGGCTGGACGATCGAGGCCGCGTGGGGCCTCGCCACCTGGGATCTCGAAGCGCCCGACGTCTTCGCGGTGACCGCGACCCTCGCCGAGCCCGTCGCCCCCCAGGCCGACGTCGGGTTCCTGGTCGCTGACTACACCTACGGCTTCACCAACGGTCGCTTCTGGTACGAGCCCGCGACGCTCGGCGCCGACGGCCTCACGCTGACCACCCCCCCGGACGGGGGCATCGACCGGGCCACGCTGTGGCTCGCCGTGTCCCGCAATCCCTGACCCGAGGAGACCCCGATGTCCGCCCGCTCTCTGCTGCTCGCCCTGCTCCTGATCCCCGCGCTCGCAGGCTGCCCCGCGCCCACCACCGACGACGACGACATCGCGGACGACGACGACACCGGCGAGGACTCCTTCAGCTGCGAGGGGATCACCCCCGAGGTCCTCGAGATCAGCCCGGCCGAGCTGGACGCCATGCTGCAGGACAAGGACTTCGAGCTGATCAACGTCCACATCCCGCGGGACGGCGAGATCCCCGGCACCGACGTGCACATCGCCTACACGGACACCGACGGGCTCGAGGAGCATCTCGGGCACGACCCCGGCGCCAAGGCGGTCCTGTACTGCAAGACCGGACCGATGAGCGCCATCGCGGCCGGGGCCCTGGTCGACCTCGGCTACTGCAGGATCCACGACCTCCCCGCCGCGATGACGGGATGGGAGGCCGAGGGCTACCCCCTCGACGACTGAGCGTCGGCGGTTGGCGTAAGGTTCGGGCGGGAGGCCGGTGCAGACACTCAACATCGCCAGCGTGAGCGTGGGCGTCGGCCTGTTCGTCATCGCCCTGATCCTGTTCGTCCGAACGCGACGGCTCGCCGGAGGCCGGCGGGGGTGGTGGACGGTGTTGGGGTTGTTCGTCCTCGGCTTTCTCGGCGGCTACGGGGTCTGGCTCGTGCTCTTGATCACCGATCGGGAGCTCGTCGCTCCCCAACTCCTCGTCTCGCAGGTCTTCCTTTGGGGCGCGGTGTTCGTCGTGTTCACCGCCCGGCTGTTCGAGCGGACGGTCGCCTCGCAGATCGAGGCGATCGATGGCCGGCGGAAGGCCGAAGTCGAGCGACTCGAGATGGAGCGGAGCGTGCAGGACGCCCAGCGGCTCGAGAGCCTCGGCGTGCTCGCGGGAGGGATCGCCCACGACTTCAACAACCTTCTGGTCGGCATGCTCGGGCACGCGTCCCGCGCGCGTGACCTGCTCGAGGACGGGTCCGCGGCACAGGATTCGCTGGCCCAGGTCGAGACTTCAGCCCGGCGTGCCGCCGAGCTGACCCGACAGCTGCTCGCCTACTCGGGGAAGGGCCGGTTCGTCGTCGAACCGTTGGACCTCGGAGCGCTGGTTCGTGAGATGGCGCAACTCGTGGACGTGACCGTCTCCAAGAAGGCCCGATTGACGCTCGATCTGGCCCCCGGCCTGCCTCCGGTGGAAGGCGACGCCGTGCAGCTCCGGCAGGTCGTCCTGAACCTCATCACCAACGCCTCCGACGCGGTGGGCCAGGGGGGCGGCATGATCGGCATCCGCTCCGGCGCGGTCGACGCCGACGAAGGCTACTTGCAAGGGCCCTGGCTGCCCTCGCGCGTCCCGGTCGGCGCGTACGTCGTGCTTGAGGTCTCCGACGACGGCTGCGGGATCGAGCCGGAGACGCTGGTCCGGATGTTCGAGCCCTTCCACTCGACCAAGGGCGCCGGGCGGGGCCTCGGGCTCTCGGCGGTCCTGGGCATCGTGCGTGGCCACCACGGCGCGCTGAGGGTCTACAGCGAGATCGGCCGGGGGACGACGATCAAGGTGCTCCTGCCCGTCGCCTCGGCGCATGCCGTGGAGCGCTCAGGCCCTCACAGGCGTCCGCCAGCCGCGGCCGGACGCGGCGGGATCATCCTGTTGGCCGACGACGAGCCCACCGTCCGCGACCTCGGGCGAGCGATCCTCGAACGAGGGGGCTACGAGGTCCTGACGGTCCCCGATGGGCTCGCGGCGGTCGAGGCGGTCGAGGCTCGCGGCGCAGAGCTGGGCCTCCTGATCCTGGACATGACGATGCCCCGCCTCGGCGGGGCAGAGGCTCTCGAGCAGATTCGATGCATCCGGCCGGACATCCCCGCCATCCTCTCCAGCGGCTACAACGAGCAGGACGTGACCAGTCGCTTCGCGAGTGATGGACTGGCCGGTTTCCTGCCGAAGCCGTGGACCGCCGGGGATCTCCTGGAAGCGGTTCGAGGTGTTCTCGGAGGCACGGACGATGACGGGTGAGCGGATGGAGCGGACCCACGCCGATCGAGGCAATCCACCGAGATGGACCGCCATGGTGAGAGCCGCCTCGGGCCTGTCCAGCCGCCTCGGCGCAGCTCTCTTCGGGGCGGCGCTGGCCTGCACGGGCTGCACCGCCGACCCCCTGGGCTGCAGCCCAGACGGGGGCGAGCCCCAGGTCACGGTCGGCAAGGGGCTGGACTCGTACCACGAGCTCCAGGAGGGGGGGCGCGAGCTCGAGCTGGTCCACGGACCCCAGGGAGGTTTTCACGTCGACTTGGCCGTCCGCGCGTTGCACCTCGACTCGACGGAGCAGCTCGAAGGCGAGCTGGTCGGGATCCTGGCCGGCGAAGTGCGGGCCGAGAGTTTTCCGTACGTGGACCTGCGCTGCAACGGCTCCGAGGGCACGCTGGACTCCTGGGCTCTGAGGCTGATATGGGACGCTTCACCCGCCGACCTGGACGGCCAGCTCGTGACGGTCCAGGTCGAGCTCACCGATGTCGGCGGCCGAACCGTCTCCGCCAGCGAAGCCGACGTGCTCATCGAGGATCCCCTGCTTTGAATACCCGCCCCCTCACCGCCGCCTCCGCTCAGCTGGTCCTGCTCGGGCTGCTCTTCCTGCCCGCGTGCAAGGCCGAAGAGGAGCAGCCGCCGGGCACCTGCGTGGCCGAGCCTCGTGTCTGCGACGACCTCGACTTGGTCGTGCCCCCGCCGACCGGGGAGGCCGTCGGCGTCTGGGACGGGGAGCGGAGGCGGTTCGTCGTGTTCGGCGGGGACGTCGGGACCCCGATCGATTGCATCCCGCAGGCCGACTTCGAGGGGTCGACCTGGGCGTTCCTGACCGAGTGCGACGCGTGGGTGAGCGTCGCCGCGGCAGAGGCGCCACCCCCCCGCGGCCGGCACGTCGCCGCCCTCGACGCCGATGGAGGTCGGATGATCATCCACGGCGGCCGCTTTCGGGAGACCGGGAGCAGCGCCGACTACGACTACCTCGACGACACGTGGGCGCTGGACCTCGCGACGGACACCTGGACCCGCATCAGCGACGGGGACGGCCCCCAGGCCCGCGTCAACCACGTCGGCGCGGTGGCCGGGGGCCGGTTCGTGGTCCACGGAGGCGACACCGACCCGGCGCCCCTCGGGTACACCCCGCAGGCAGACGTGTGGGTCCTGGACCTGGCCGCAGGCACCTGGGAAGAGCTCGACGCACCTGGCGGCCCGTCCGCGCGCCTGTTCCACGCCGGGGCCGCCTCCCCGGACGGAGGCACACTCTACGTCTACGGAGGGACGGGAGCCGACCCCTTCTTCAGCCCGGCGTTTGGCGATCTCTGGGCGTTGGACCTGGAGACCGGCCAATGGCAGGAGTTGCACGACGGCACCGGCGAAGCTCCCGACAGTCCGTTCTGGGCCAACCTGCTGGCGGACCCCCAGGCCCCACGGCTCCTGCTGTGGGCAGGACACGACGACACCGACCTGGGAAACACGAACCAGCTGTGGGCGTTCGACCTGTCGTCGGGGCAATGGGAGCTCCTGAGGCAGGGCGACGAGTACGCCAACCCCGCCAACGCCTTCTGCGATCTGCCAGCCGACTTCGCCGACATCGACATCGACTCTCCCGAGCGCCGCAACGCGGGCGCGGCCGCCATCACCTCGTGCGGGGAGCTGGTGGTCTTCGGCGGCAAGACCGACTGCGGGATCATCAACGACCTGTGGGCCTGGAAGCCGGACTCCGGTTGGCAGGAGCGGTCGGCCGCGACCGCGGGTCAAGTCTGTCAGCGCGCCTTCGCCGAGTGCGAGGCGCTCTGTTTCTGATCCGTGCGCGATTGCCCTGGAGGTGGTGCGAAGCCCCGCTGAAGGCTCCCGAAGATGACCGCCGGACGAACCCGGCGGTGCCTTGTGTTGCGACGCGTCGCGGCATCTTGACACCTGAGACCTGGAGCTGAGGACGCGAGTCCTCGCTGGGGGGCCTCTGTGCGAGTTGGCACGGACTGTGCTTTGGATGCGCTCAACATCGAGAGAATCCCGCCCTTTTCCGGAGCCGACCATGATCTTCCGCCAGCTCTTCGACCGCGAGTCCTGCACCTACACCTACCTCCTCGGCGACGAGGGGAGCGGGGAGGCCGTGTTGATCGACCCGGTCCGCGAGCTCGTCGACCGCGACGTCCAGGTGCTGGCCGAGCTCGGACTCACCCTCAAGTACACCCTCGAGACGCACGTGCACGCCGACCACGTCACGGCGTCGGGCACCCTCCGCCAGCGGCTCGGGAGCGAGAGTGTGCTCAGCGCCCGCGGCGGCGCCGACTGCGCTGACCACCAGGTGAGCCACGGGGACGTCATCCGGGTCGGGGAGCTGGCCATCGAGGTTCGCGAGACCCCCGGCCACACCAACACGTGCGTGTCGTACTACGTGCCTGCGCTCGACACGATCTTCACTGGTGACGCCCTGATGATCCGCGGCTGCGGCCGCACCGACTTCCAGGAGGGCGACTCCGCGACGCTGTTCGCCTCGGTCCACGAGCAGGTCTTCACGCTGCCGGACGACACGAAGATCTTCCCCGGTCATGACTACAAGGGCCGCACCGTGACGACGGTCGCGGAGGAGAAGGCCCACAACCCGCGCCTCGGCCGGGGCAACACGGTCGAGCAGTTCGTCGACATCATGGCGAACCTCAACCTGAGCCAGCCCAAGAAGATCGCGGTGGCGGTGCCCGCCAACCAGAACTGCGGGCTGCCGGTCACCGGCACCGTCTCGGGCTGGGCGCCCATCGTCCGGTCCGGGGACGGAATCCCCGAAGTCGCCGTCGCCTGGCTGTCCGAGCATGTCGGCAACGGCCTGCGCCTCGTCGACGTTCGAGAGCCGGCCGAATACACCGGTGAGCTCGGACACATCGGCGGCAGTGAGCTCGTTCCGCTGGCGACCATCGCGCAGGCCACCTCCGACTGGGACCGCGAGCAGGCGATCGTCACCGTCTGCAAGTCGGGCGGCCGCTCCGGCAATGCCGCTCAGATCCTCGAGTCGATGGGGTTCATGCGCGTCGCCTCGGCGGCGGGCGGGATGACCTCCTGGAATGACTCCAGCCTCCCGGTCGCGCGGTAGTCCGATGGAGAACTTCACCCCCCTTGCTTCGACGATCGGCGGCGTCCTGATCGGCCTGAGCGCCGCGATCATGATGCTCTTCCACGGCCGCATCGCCGGCATCAGCGGCATCGTCGGCGGCCTCCTGGGGCCGAAGCCCGGCGAGGTCGGCTGGCGGCTCACCTTCGTCGTCGGCCTCGTGGCCGGCGGCCTGCTCCTCGGGTTCGCCCACCCCGGAGGCTTCGCCGTCGAGGTCACCCGAAGCCCCATCGCCATCGTCTCGGCCGGCGTCATCGTCGGCTTCGGCACGCGCCTCGGCTCGGGCTGCACCAGCGGTCACGGCGTCTGCGGCATCAGCCGATTCTCACGCCGCTCCATCCTCGCCACCCTCACCTTCATGGGGACGGGCGCGCTCACCGCCGCGGTCGTGACCCACGCTCTCGGGGGCTCGCTGTGAACCACCTCGTCTCCCTTGTTTCCGGCCTGCTCTTCGCCGCCGGGCTTGTCCTTGGCGGCATGACCCAGCCCCTCAAGGTCATCGGGTTCCTCGACTTCACCGGGGGCTCCTGGGACCCCAGCCTCGCGTTCGTCATGGGCGGCGCGCTCGTGGTCTACGGGATCGCCTTCCGCCTCATCACCCGCCGCGACAAGCCGGTGTTGGCGGACCGCTTCCAGATCCCGACCCGCCGCGATCTCCCACCGCGCCTCTTCGTCGGCGCGAGCCTCTTTGGGATCGGCTGGGCGCTCGCGGGCTTCTGCCCCGGCCCCGCCGTCGTGGCGGCCGGCTCCGGGATGACCGAAGCCTTCCTGTTCCTGCCGGGCATGGCGGGCGGGATGCTCCTCTTCAGGGCCTGGGATCAGCGCCAGGCCCGGCGGCAGGCGGGCGGCGGCGCCGGTGGTGCGTTGGCGTGACTTCCTCTTCCACGCGCCATCACGACACGGGCTCCGCCGCCCCCTCTTCCGCGGACGGTGAGAGCCGCGACAAGAACTACGGCTTCGTCATCGACAACCGGATGTGCATCGGCTGCCACGCGTGCAGCACGGCCTGCAAGTCCGAGAACGAGGTGCCTTTGGGGGTGTACCGCACGTGGGTCAAGACCACCGAGGTGGGCACCTACCCCGACACGAGCCGGCACTTCCAGGTCACCCGCTGCAACCACTGCAGCAACCCCCCGTGCGTCCGCATCTGCCCCACGGAGGCGATGTACCAGCGAGCTGACGGCATCGTGGAGTTCGACAGCGACGCATGCATCGGGTGCAAGGCCTGCATGCAGGCGTGTCCCTACGACGCGATCCACATCGATCCGGAGAGCGGGACGGCGAGCAAGTGTCACTTCTGCAGCCATCGCACCGAGATCGGGCTGGAGCCCGCGTGCGTCGTGGTCTGTCCCGAGCACGCGATCATCGCCGGAGACATGAACGACCCCGACTCCGAGATCAGCCGGGTGCTCGCGGGGAACAAGGTCACCGTCCGCAAGCCTGAGCAGGGCACGGCTCCGAAGCTCTTCTACATCGACGGCGCTGAGGTCAACCTGCACCCGACGGCGACCGAGCGGACGCCGACGACCTTCACCCACGCCGACGTTCTCGGTCTGCAGGGCGCGTCGTCTCACGAGCCGGAGCTGGTCCAGATCGGCGGGACCCGGACAGGCCGATGGGGCCAGGCGCTGCGCGCTCCGCAGCCCCAGGGCCTGCCGGCTGCCGGCCCCCTCGCGATGCCGGGGAGCCGCGCCGAGCAGCTCGTGCAGGTCAACTACAACGCCCAGCACGAGGTGCCGTGGCACTGGCCGGTGCCCGCCTACCTGGTCACCAAGGGGATCGGGGCGGGGATCATCATGGTCCTCACCCTGGCGTGGCTCGCCCTGGGGGTGCCCTTCTCGGCGCCTGTCGCCATCGCGGCGGGGCTGCTGTCGGTGGCCATGATGGGGGCGACGACCGGGCTGCTCGTCTACGACCTCGAGCACCCTGAGCGCTTCCTGTACATCCTCAGGCGCCCGCAGTGGCGCTCGTGGCTCACGCGCGGCGCGGTCTTCCTGATCGGTTTCACCAACGTCACGCTGCTGTGGTGGGCGATCGAGGTCGCCGCGCACCTGGGTTGGCTGTCGGAGTCTCTCGCCGCGACCGTCCGCGCGCCTCTGCTGATCATCGATGTCCTGCTCGCAGTCGGGGCCGCGATCTACACCGCGTTCCTCTTCGGCCAGGCCGAGGGCCGTGACCTGTGGCAGAGCCCGCTCCTGCCGTTCCACCTGTTCGTTCAGGCAGCCATGATCGGCGCCGCGGCGCTGCTCCTGATCGGCGTCGGCGTGGACCTGTCCGCGGAGCTGACCGCGGTCGTCCGCTGGACCTTCGGAGTGGCCCTGGCGGTGGACCTGTTCGTGACGCTGCTCGGCGAATTCGGCATGCCCCACGCCAGCGAAGTCGCCGCGCAGGCCGCCCACGCCATCAGCCACGGCAAGTACGCACGCATGTTCTGGGGCGGCGCGATCGTGCTGGGACACGCCGTCCCGCTGAGCCTCTTGGCCATCTCCGGCCCGCTGCCAGCCGCACTCGCGGCGTTGTGTGCCGGCGTCGGCCTCTACTGCTTCGAACACGCCTTCGTGATGGCTCCGCAGGAGGTCCCGAACTCATGAGCTCCGATGCACCCATGCACCAGCCCGAGTACTCCGAGACGAAGGAGCGGCCGATCCCGCTGACGGTCCGCCACCCTGACGGCCGGATGTCCCAATACCCCCCGCCGGAGCGATGGGACGACTGGACGGAGTACGACAGCAAGGCCTGGCCGAAGAAGGTGGCGCGCAACTACAGCCTCGTGCCGACGGTCTGCTTCAACTGCGAGAGCGCCTGTGGGTTGCTCGCATACGTCGACAAGAAGACGTTCGAGATCCGCAAGTTCGAAGGCAACCCGGCGCACCCGGGGAGCCGCGGGCGGAACTGTGCCAAGGGACCGGCGACCCACAACCAGATCTACGACCCCGAGCGCATCCTGTACCCCCTGAAGCGGGTGGGGAAGCGCGGCGAGGGCAAGTGGAAGCGGATCTCCTGGGAGCAGGCGCTCGCGGAGATCGCGCCGAAGATGAGGGCCAGCCGGGAGCGCCGCCGGGACGGGATCGCGTACCACGTCGGCCGGCCCGGGGAGGACCACTACACCAACCGCGTCATCACGGCGTGGGGGGTCGACGGCCACAACAGCCACACCAACATCTGCTCGGCGGGAGCCCGTGCGGGGTACGCGTTCTGGAGCGCCGGGGACCGCCCGTCGCCGGACTACGCCAACGCCCGCGCGATCCTTCTGATCTCCGCCCACCTGGAGTCCGGCCACTACTTCAACCCGCACGCGCAGCGCATCATGGAGGCCAAGGCGGCGGGGGCGAAGATCATCACCCTGGACCCCCGGCTGTCGAACACCGCGGCGAAGTCCGATGTCTGGCTGCCGACGTGGCCGGGGAGCGAGCAGGTCGTGTTGCTGGCGATCGCCAACCACCTGATTCAGAACGACCTCTACAACAGGGAGTTCGTCCGCGACTGGGTCAACTGGGAGGACACGCTCCGGGCGGCGCCCGGGTTCGCCACCGATGTCGAAGCGAAGCGGGTCGTGGCCGAAGGCGACCTGTCTTTCGAGACGTTCGACCGCTTGCTGAAGGCGCTGTACCGGGAGTTCACGTTCGAACGAGCTGCCGCCGAATCCGAGGTCCCGATCGAGCGAATCGTGGAGGCGGCGAAGATCGTCGCGGAGGCGGGGACGGCGCTAGCGGCCCACACCTGGCGGGCCGCGACCATGGGCAACCGTGGCGGGTGGCAGGTCGCGCGCTGCCTCTTCTTCCTCAACGTGTTGACGGGCAGCGTCGGCGCGAAGGGCGGCACGTCGATCAACTCCTGGAACAAGTTCGTGCCGAAGTCGTTCCAGCAGCCACCGCCGTTCAACGCCTGGAACGAGCTCCATCTGCCGGTCGAGTGGCCGTTCGCGATGTACGAGATGTCGTTCTGCCTGCCGCACATGCTGGCCGAGGGTCGGGGCGACATCGACGTCTACTTCACCCGGGTCTACAACCCGCTGTGGATCAACCCCGACGGCTTCATGTGGCTCGAGGCCCTGACCGATGAGGAGAAGATCAAATGCCACGTTGCGCTGACGCCAACGTGGAACGAGTCAGCCTGGTTCGCCGACTACGTCCTCCCGATGGGCCACTCCGGAGAGCGGCACGACCTGATGAGCCAGGAGACCCACGCCGGGCAGTGGATTGCGTTCCGGCAGCCGGTCCAGCGGGTCGCCCGCGAACGGGCCGGCGAGACCATCGAGCGTACGCACGAGGCCAACCCGGGGGAGGTGTGGGAGGAGGCGGAGTTCTGGATCGACCTGTCGGTGGCGATGGACCCGGACGGCGAGCTCGGCATCAGGCAGCACTTCGCCAGCCCGTACCGCGACGGTGAGGTCATCACGGTCGAGGAGCACTTCCGCTGGATCTTCGAGAACTCCGTACCGGGCCTGCCCGAGCAGGCAGAGCGCCAGGGGCTGACCCCGCTGCAGTTCATGCGGAAGTTCGGCGCATTCGAGGTGACGAAGGACCGCTACCACCCGTACGAAGAGGTCGGCTTCAAGACACCCAGCGGCAAGCTCGAGTTCTTCAGCCCGACGCTTCGTGACTGGGGCTGGCCCGAGCAGGAGCACGTCCTACCGTGGACGCTGGAGAGCCACGTCTCGCCGAACAACATCGACCGCGGCAAGGGCGAGATGCTGCTGCTGCCGACCTTTCGGCTGCCGATGCTGATCCACACGCGCTCGGCGAACGCCAAGTGGCTCTACGAGCTGGCGCACAAGAACCCGGTCTGGATCCACCCCTCGGACGCTGCTCGCCTCGGCGTCCAGACGGGGGATCTGTTGAAGATCGTGACCGAGATCGGCGCGATGGTCGACTCGGCGTGGGTGACCGAGTCGATCAAGCCGGGGATCATCGCGATCAGCCATCACCTGGGTCGCTGGCGGCTCAAGCAGTCCGAAGGCGTCGGCGCCGGGACTTCGGCCCTGGTCGACCTGAGCGACGAGGGCGAGGGGCGCCACGGCCTCCACATCGTGCAGCCCGCCGGCGCCTACAAATCCACCGACCCCGACACCAGCCGCATCTGGTGGAAGGACGTAGGTGTCCACCAGAACCTCACCCACGGAGTCCACCCGGACCCGATCAGCGGCGCGCACTGTTGGCACCAGAAGGCGCTGTCGGTGACGAAGGCGGGGCCCAAGGACAAGCACGGGGACGTGCAGGTCGACACGAAGAAGTCGATGGCCGTCTACCACCAGTGGCTCGCGCTGACGCGACCGGCGACCACCCACAGTCCCGACGGCACCCGACGTCCGTACTGGCTCAAGCGCCCGCTGAAGCCCGTTCGGGAGGCGTACCTGCTGCCCGGGCACCGACCCGAGGAGGCCGAATAATGCACATCCCCATCGACCTGGGACCGCTGGAGATCGCGGACCTGCTGGAGGCGCGCGCAGACGACGACGACGTCGCCGCGGCCGCCTACGAGGCGTTCGGCCGGTCCGTCTTCCCGTTCGAGGGCGTGTTCCTGGACCCCGAGGCAAGCGCCCGGGGGTCCCTCTCGGAGCTCCTGCGCGAGCCGGATGTTCCGGTCGCCCGCTTGCGGACCTGGGCGCCTCCGTTCTGCTGCGCTCTTCGTGACCTTGGGAGCCCGGTCGCCGACGCGGTTGCTGACTCGTTGGCGAGCCTGCTCTCTGGGCCCTCCGAAGAGGCCGGTGAGCTGGTCAGGCTCCGGGGGCGCTCTCCCGATCTGGGCGACCCTTCGGTGGGGGTCGGCGAGCTGGTGGATTGGCTCTGTACGCCCGTTCGCTGCGGGATGTTCCTCTCGTCGCCCGTGTTGGAGCGCCTCGGCCGCGAGCTCGACGTTCCACGCGGCTTCGGCTCGCGCCGACGCCTGCTCACCAACCTACTGCGGGCCGGCGCCCAGTACGGTCGGGCGGGTCGGGTCGTCGACGGGCTTCGCGGCGTCGTCGAACGTCACCGGGGCGTGCTGGGCGGCGCCGTCTGGCGGACCGGCGTGCTCCGTGCGGCGTCGGAGCCCTGGTGCGAACGCCTGGCCGAGACGTCCGTCCTGTTGGCTGAGGCGGAGCACCGACTCGAACTTGCGACTCAACGACTGCCGGCATGAACCGGGAGTCTCCGTCGGTCGCAGGCACTGCTCCGAGTTGGTCTGCCGATGTGATCGCCGGCGTCAGCGTCGCCCTGGTCCTCATCCCTCAGAGCATGGCCTACGCAGAACTTGCGGGTATGCCGCCGTGGCACGGCCTGTACACAGCGGCGGCGGCCCCGGTCCTCGCGGCTCCGTTCGTCTCGTCGCGGTACCTGCAGACCGGACCCGGCGCGCTGACCTGCCTGCTCACGGCGGGCGCTCTGGCCGGTCTGGCGCCGGCCGAGTCCGCGGAGTACGTGGGGCTCGCCGCCGTCCTCGCGCTCGTGGTCGCGGGGGTTCGTCTCGGTGTCGGGCTGATGCGGTGGGGCGGGGTCGCCTGGTTGATGTCGGAGCCGGTGCTGCGGGGCTTCACCCTCGGCGCGGCGGTGCTGATCTTCTGCTCCCAGCTGCCGGCAGCCCTCGGCGTGTCCGCCGGGGTCGAGGGATCGGTCGTGAGCCGCGCCGGATCGGCGGTCGCCAGCCCTGACGCCTGGGTCGGGGGCGCGGTCGCCCTCTCGGTCGTGACGGTAGCGTTGATGCGTTGGGGGAAGGGGATCCACCCCCTGTTCCCGAGCGTCCTCGTGGCAGCGGCGCTGGGTCTCGGGGCGTCCAGGGCGGGCCTCCCGATCGGCGCGACAATCGGTGATGTACCCTCCGGCTTTCCGCCCCTGCAGCTCGACCTCCCGTGGAGCTCGTTGGGCACCTTGCTCGTGCCGGGCGTCGTGATCGCCTTGGTGGGCTTCGGCGAAGCAGCGTCGATCTCGCGCACGTTCGCCGCGGACGATCGCGAGCGGTGGGATCCCGACCGGGAGTTCATCAGCCAGGGGGTCGCGAACCTCGCCGCGGGGCTGTGGTCGGGGTTCCCGGTCGGCGGGTCGTTCGCGCGGAGCTCGCTGGCGAAGCTGGCGGGCGCCCGCACCCGGTGGGCCGGAGCCGTCACGGGTGTGGTCGTGCTGGCGGCCCTGCCCGTGGCCGGCCTGCTGAGTCCGCTGCCACGAGCCATCCTGGGCGCGACGGTCGTGGGGGCCGTCCTGGGCCTGCTCGACCCGCGGCCGCTGCTCTCGATCTGGGGCAAGAGCCGGCCGCAGGCGGCGATCGGCCTGGCCACGCTGATCGCGACGGTGGCGTTCGCGCCTCACGTCGAGTACGGGGTGGTCGTCGGGGTTGGACTGTCGCTGGTGGTCCACCTGTGGCGAGAGACGACGGTGCACGTGCCAGTCGAAGTCGATGGGCTCACGCTGCGGGTGTGGCCTGCGGGCGTGCTGTGGTTCGGGACGGCGGCGACGCTCGAGCGAGGGGTGTTGGACGCGCTCGCGGCCCACCCGGAGGCGGAGCGGCTGGTCGTCGACCTCTCTGGACTCGGGAGGATCGACTTCAGCGGTGCGCTCGTCCTGAGTCGAACGGTCAAGGAGGTGCGCGAGGACGGCGTGCTCGTGGTGCTGGAGGGCGCGCCTCCGCACGCGCGAGGTCTGCTCGAGCGCGTGGGCGTCGAGTGGGCAGAGGAGGAGAGGCCATGAGCTCCGCGCCGCGCCTGGGGATCCGCGAGAACCTGGGCCAGTTCTCGTTGCTCATCCTCGTCAACGCGTTCGTCGGCGCGATGGTCGGTCTCGAGCGCAGCGTGCTGCCGGTGCTGGCGGAGGATGAGTTCGGCGTTGCGGCACGCTCCGCGGTGCTCTCGTTCATCGCCGTGTTCGGGCTCACCAAGGCCGTCGCCAACTACCTGGCGGGGCGGCTCGGGGACCGGTTCGGCCGCAAGCCCGTGCTCATCGTCGGTTGGCTGCTCGCGCTGCCGGTGCCTGTCGCGCTCGTGTGGGCGCCGAGCTGGGGGTGGGTCGTCGCCGCCAACGCGCTCCTGGGCGTTCACCAGGGGCTCGCGTGGTCGACCACCGTGATCATGAAGATCGATCTCGCCGGCCCGAAGCAGCGAGGTCTGGCGATGGGCCTCAACGAGTTCGCGGGGTACCTCGCAGTCGCAGCGGCTGCGCTGGGGACCGGATACCTGGCAGCGGCGGGGAGCGGATCGCCGTTCGTCGTGGGGCTCGCCATCGCGGCAGCGGGGCTCGTGCTCTCGGTGGTCGCCGTTGCCGAGACCGTCGGACACGTCGCGGTGGAGTCGGCGGACGCGGACGACGGGGGCGCCCTCAGCGCGGGTGAGGTCTTCCGGCGGACGTCGTGGAGCGACCGGAACCTGTCATCGGTCAGCCAGGCGGGCCTGGTCAACAACCTCAACGATGGCGTGGCCTGGGGGCTGTTCCCGCTCGTGTTCGCGGCTGCCGGTCTGGACCTGAGGCAGATCGGGCTCCTGGCGGGTCTCTACCCCGCGGTGTGGGGCCTGGGACAGCTGGTCACCGGACCGGCGTCGGACGCCGTGGGCCGAAAGTGGCTCATCGTGGCGGGCATGGTCGTGCAGGCCTTCGGCGTGGCCCGAGTGGCCGCATCCGACGGCTTCGCCGGGTTCGCGGCGGCGGCGGTGCTGCTCGGGGCGGGAACGGCGATGGTGTACCCCACGTTGCTCGCCGCGATCGGCGACACCGCGCACCCCTCGTGGCGGGCCGGCGCTGTCGGCACCTATCGCCTCTGGCGTGACTCCGGCTACGTCGTGGGAGCCCTCGGCGCGGGGATGATCGCGGATCTCGTGAGCGTCGATGCCGCGCTCTGGGCGGTCGCCGCCCTGACGGGGCTCTCGGGGCTCCTCGTAGCTGTTCGGATGAAGGAGAGATCATGAAGACGTCCCACCTGCTCTGGCGCTCGCTGTTCACCAGCGCGCTGCTGCTCTCGAGCTGCGCACACCCGCCGCCACCCGAGTCGCCGCCGGCCCCGCCACACGAGGCGCCCTCTTCCGAGCCCGAGCCGGAATCCGCCGCCCCCTCGGCCAGTCAGGAGGCCCTCCGTCGCGCGGAGGCGACCGCCCAGGAGCTCGCGGGGACCCTCAAGACGAACCTCGTGGCAGCGATGTCGGAGCAGGGTCCCGAGGCGGCCGCCCGCTACTGCTCGGTGGGGGCGCAGGGGTTGACGGCGGGCATCGCCGACGCGCGCGGGGTTTCGGTGGGTCGCAGCTCTCTGCGTCTGCGGAACCCGACCAACGCGGGCCCCGCATGGGTGGAGGCCTGGCTCGCCCAGCAAGGCGAGCGGGCAGCCGACGGCGTCGAGACCGTGGGGCGGGTAGACACATTGCCGGATGGCAGCCAGGTCGCTCGCGTCATCAAGCCCCTGGCGATCGGCGGGCCGTGCGTCGTCTGTCACGGCCCCGCCGAGTCCCTCGCGCCGGGGGTCCGGGCCGTGCTGCTGGATCGGTACCCGGGCGACGCCGCGACGGGCTACTCGATCGGTGACCTGCGGGGCGCCCTCTGGGCGGAAGCGGCCGTCGGAGGGAGCGCGCCGACGACGCTGCAGATGTTCGGGGCTCTGCGCGCCGTGATGCACCAGGGGGACTACGGGAGCAAGGTCTCGCTGGGCGAGCTGCTCGCCGAGCCGGGTGGGCACGGCGTCGGTGCGCTGGAGGGGCTCGCCGGGGAGGTGACCTTCGACGGCGGGACCGCCTGGCTTTCGACTCCTGACGGATCCGGAGCGATCGCAACGACAAAGCTGGAGCCGGGGGCAGGCAGCGATCGGGGCGTCGCCCTCCTGGCCTTCCACCGCGTGGATGCGTGGACGACCCGGACGCTGGAGGAGCCGGCATCCCTGGCCGAGCTGGGCGATCGGATCCGCGACGCCGCGACGGAGGCGGGGCTCTCGCTCGACCACCCCATCCCGTTTCGCGTCGAGGGTCCGTTCGAACAGCTGAAGTACCACGTCATCGACGGATCGAAGCTGCCGGCCGGACCCTCCAGCCATGATGCCCACAAGGACGCCGGGATCACGGTCGAGCACGCCGCCGTCGAAGCGACGCTGATCGGACTGTGGTCGACCGAGCACGCCGGGATCTTCACCCACATGGGCGACACGACCCACGTGCACGTCACGGTCGCCGAGCCGCTGGGCAGCGGACACGTCGACGAGGTACGTGTCCCCACCGGTGCCCGGCTGATGCTGCCGACCGCGTCCCGGGGTCCCTGAGCGGCTACGGACTCCGACCGGGCGGTACGGTCCGGGCCTCCGACCAGAACTCCCGAGACGCAGGCACCTTGCCCACCAGGTCGTGGTACTCGAGGCTCTCGGCGGAGATACGCCACTTGCTGGCCCGGCCGACAACCCGCACGGAGCCGACCTCGGGCGCGGTCCATTCGACCGAGAGGGTCCGCTCCTCGCCGGGCAGCAGCCGGTTGTCGGACAGCTTCTCGATGTCGGGCCACCATCGGAACACGGTGCCGATTCGCTCCCGAGCCGTGCTCAGCGTCGTGCCCTGCTCGTCGACTACCTCGAGCTCGACGAGGATGAACCGCTCGGGATCGCCTGTCGGCAAGCGGTGTCCGGCAAACGCGTTGCGGAACACGAGCTGAGCCTGAACCGTCTGGCCCGGCGCGGCGGAGGTGGGGAGGGAGCCCCAGGTGACCTGGAGACCGTCGGGGTAGACCTCCCGGAGGGGCGCCAGGCCGGCCTCGTACTCCGGCTTCTTCGGGATCAGAGACCCACCGAACCAGTGCCGCCGAGTCGCGCGGGCCGGCATGCTGGCGACGAGCGGCCGCTGCACCTCGGGCATGTGGCAGCTCTGACAGATCCGGCCCTCGTCCGCCTGGGGGCTGGCCGCGAACTCACGCCCCGTGCTGAACGAGCACGCGAGCACGAGCTCGGGGAAGTCGGCTTCGGCCTGGTGGCAGCGGGTGCAGACCTCCTCGGTCACCAGATGCTCCGACCGCGCCGTGGGATGCGGGGCGCTCGTGTCCCCGAACGGACCGAGCACCACGCCGTCCCGAACGTGACAGGTCGCGCAGGTGATCGCCTCGAGCTGGAGCGCCTCGTCGTAGCTGGGGTTGTCGACGTAGATCGGCTGGCCGAGGCGGCCGTCGCGCAGCCCGGTCACCAGCCGAGGCAGCTGCGCCTCAAGGGGCGTGTGGCAGTTGACGCACATCCAGGTCACGTCCCCGCCGTCGGGTCGCGGTTTGTGGAGCTCCGCCTGGAACTGCAGGTCGTCCAGCCAGGCGTGGGCATGCGTCGACAGCTTCCACTCCGCGTAGATCTCCTGGTGGCAAGCTCCGCAGGTCGACGCCCGGACGTCGGGGAGCCCCGCGGGGACCTCGGCCCCGAGGACCACCGGGGAGAGGTAGTCGGGCTGGGAGCGATAGAACGTCCTCGCGGCCTCGACTCCATCCGCGGGCGACGGGGAGGGGGCGGCCCGGGCGCCGCAGCCTGCCGCGACGACCAGCGTCAACAAGGCGGAGAGATGGGGTCGGGTGAATCGCACGAACTACTCGAAAGGATAGCCGCGGGCCTTCCAGGCGCCCGTGCCTCCCTGGACGTCCACCACGTCGTAGCCCGCCGCGCTGAGCTGGGAGGCTGCAGACCGGGAGCGTCCGCCCGACTGGCAGATCACGTACACGGGGGTACTGCCCCGGTACGCGCTCAGCTCGTCGAGGCGCTTCGGTAGCTCCTGGAGCGGGATGTTGACCGCGCCGGGGACGTGGCCGCCGCCGTACTCGCCCGCGGTTCGGACATCGACCAGGATTGCGACTTGCTTGAGCTCCGAGTGGAGGGTGTCGACGTCGATCACCTTCGAGGAGCCCGAGGGGTCGGCAGCCTCGCTCGGTGCGTTCGGGCCGCTCTGTGCCGAACCGCGGCCGCAAACGGCGAGGACGAGGACCCCGAACACGAGGGCGAGCGCGGGAAGGAACCAGTTGAAGCCCATGACTGTCACTCCTCCAAGGCCGCGAGGAGCTGGATCTCCCGCGCGCCGGTGTTGCCGCCGGTGGTGGTGGTCGCCTCGATCCGAACCCGACGGGCCGTGGCCGGAGCCGCGAGTTCGAACCGATAGGTCACCAACGGATCGGGGGTCTCGAAGGGGCCGAGGATCGTCGCACCCTCGTCGAGGACGAGACGAACGCCCTCGATGATCGCCGAGCCGTCGTCCATCCAACGACTTCGGAAGCCGACCTCGGTGAACGTGCGCTCCTGGCCGAGGTCGATCTCGACCCAGGCGCCATCGCCGTCTCCGTGCGAGGACCACTCCGTCGCGACCAATCCATCGATCGCGTGGTTCGCCCCCCAGCCCTCGTCGTCGGCTGCACCCCCGAAGTTGCTTGAGACGTCCGTGACGGACGCACCCATCTGCAGCGTCGCGACATCCGTCAGCTCCTCGCCGTCGTCCGGCCGGGTGTCGAACCCGCCCTCCTCCGACAACCACACCCTTTCGGCTTCATCTTCGGCCCGGGCTCGGAAGACGTAGGAGGTGTCGGTAGCGAGGTCGAAGAGGGGCACCTCGTGCTCGATGCTCAGCTCGTCCCCAACCATGGCGGGGTCTTCGGCCAGCAGGTCGAAGCCCGCGGTCCCGTACTCGACCTCGCACGTGGTGGGCACGTTCGTGTCGAACCTCACGACCGCCCCCGATGTCGTGAGGTCTTCGACGCGGAGGTCGAGAAACTCGACCTCCGTGGTGCAGCCGGAGAAGAGGGCGGCGCCGAGCGCGAGGGTGAACAGCATTCGGGGATCATTCATGTCGATCATGAGACGCGAACGCACAGCGAGGATTCGCCTCGTGGGGGGAATCCTGGCGTCATGCCTGGGACTCTGCCTGTTCATGGAAGCGAGACTCGACAGTAGTCCGGCCGTTTGTGGGCTTCGAGGTCGCGTGCCGCTTCTTCTCAGGACACGCGGCGGGCAACGCCCCGATAGGTCGCCCCTGCCCAGCGGGGGACTCCGCCGAGATAGAAGCGATCGAGCTTCTCGAGATCGAACCCGGCTTCGCGAACGAGGGAGTCCATCGGCCGGTTGAGGTTGCAGCCGCCCGCGACCACCCGCTGCAGGGGGTTCAGCCGGTCCTGCCACTTGCGGGGGCCGGGGTCGGGTGCCAGTCCATGTTCGATGAAGTGGAGGGTACCCCCTGGTTTGAGCACCCGGTGGACCTCTGCGAGGGCCTCGGCCGGCGCGGGAATGGTGCACAGCGACCAGGTCACGAGCGAGCAGTCGACGCTGCCGTCCTCGAGGGCCAGGGCCGCTCCGTCGAGTCCGGCGTAGCTCACCTTGACCGGACTGTCGGCGATCCGTTCGAGCGCCAGCCGTCGACCGAGGACCGCGGGATCCACCGCACGCACCAGGTCGACCTCCTGGGGGTAGTGGGGAAGGTTCAGGCCAGACCCGAAGCCAAGCTCGAGGACGACTCCGTAGAGCCCGCTCGCGACCATGGCCCGCTGGTCGGCGAGCGTCGGGCTGTCCATGACGAAGTTGACGATGCGGGGGAGGAGTTGGTCGGCGTACAGGCTCATTTTTCTACTCTCCGCGGTGGGGTCTCCTCCTCAGACGAGACAGAGGGTAGCGATCGGGATTCTCCCTCTCTGAAGTCGGACGGTCGGAATCCTCTCGGCCGACCCGTGCCTCTGGTGGGTTGAGGCGCATCCCGCGCTCGAAAGGAACCTGGCCATGCTCGAGACCCTCCTCCCCCGCAACGAGTCCACCTTGGATCGCGTCGTGCGCGTCCTCCTTGGAATCGTCCTTCTCGCCCTCGTGTTCGTCGGACCCCAGACCCCGTTCGGGTGGATCGGCCTGGTCCCGCTGGTTACAGGCCTGGTCGGGAGTTGCCCGATCTACCGGCTTATGGGCTGGACGACCCGGAAGATGGGGCGCGGAGAAGCGTGACGCCGCGGGCATGCAGGTAGGATCCCCGCGGCGAGGCCTTTCTTGGGACCATCGGACGCAGAGCTGCTGCAGAGCGCCGCCGCGGGGGACCGCGACGGCTTCGCGGCGATCGTCGAGCGACATCGGGCCGCGGTCTGGCGCCTCGCCCGCGGCGTGTGCCCAACGGCCGAACTTGCCGAGGAGGCGATGCAGGAGGCCTTCGTGGCCGCCTGGCGCGGCGCCGGGTCGTGGAGCGGCCGCGGCTCCGTGCGGAGCTGGCTCCTCACTCTCACTCGTCACGCCGCGCTCCGGCACATCCGCCGACGATCCGGCGAGCCGGCGCGGATGGAGCCGCTCGACGAGCTGGGCGTTCGCGCGGGTTGGGGACGCGAGGACTCGCCCGAGACCCTCGCCGCCCGCCTCGAGGAGCGAGCGGTGCTCGTCCGCGCGCTGGACCGCCTCGGGCCGCTGGACCGTGAGATCCTCATCGTGCGTGAGCTCGAGGGACTGGATGGCCACGACACAGCGACGCTGCTGGGTCTGTCCCTCCCTGCGATGAAGAGCCGCCTCCACCGCGCGCGCCTTCGCCTGCTCGCCGAGCTTCGAAAGGACAGGGACGATGCCTGAGCCGAGGCTGATCGCAGGGATCCGGTGCGACGAGGTCCTGGAGCACCTCTCCGACTACCTCGACGACTCCGCGGCGGCCGACATCCGCGCGGCTATCGAGGGTCACCTCGCCGAGTGCGACTGGTGCGAACGGTTCGGCGGCGAGTTCGGCCAGACCATCGCGGGGATCCGCCGGACTCTGGGCAGCCCCGAGGAGCCCTCAGGCGAGGTTCTGGAGCGACTGGCGGCTCGGCTCGCGGTGGAGTCGGTGGTCGCCGCCGAGGACTGACAGGGCCCGGATGCACAGGCCGCTTCAGTGGCCCCACGAGGACCAGCTGAACATCTGTTCCGCCTCGTCTGCCCCACACATGCCCCACATCAGCCTGCAGATCCGAGCCGAATCGAGCCGACACCAGCGCACTGGAAGGCCCCAAGATCGCCGCACTGCGCCCCATCACAGCCCCCGCCCCACCCGCACCCCTTGCTGAACTGCAACTTCGAGCATCTTTAGAGTCGCTGTAATCCCAGCTGGTTAGT
>CAZUHI010000064.1:0-39151 GCA_964620495.1 uncultured Rickettsiales bacterium
CAGGGACCACCCGAAACCCGGGGGGAACGGCGCGTTCACCCCGACTTGTGGGGCACCGTCCCGGCTCTCGAGACGGACTCGCGCCTACGCCCTCCGAATCCTCGCCAACACCGCTCGCCCCGTCGCGCTGAGCCCCTCCGGGTCGGCGGCCGCCTCGATCGCGCGCGCCTGCACCGTCTCCGCGTACACCTGCCGACGCCCGTCCGCGTCCAGATCGTGCCACGCCGGATGCCCGCGCAGCCCGTCCGACCCCCGGGGCCGCCAGGCCATCACGGCCTGCTCGATCAACCGCTCCTGATCGGTCATCTCGGGACCTCCGGGAGCTTCGCGCCCCCCGCTTCGAGGCACTTCGCGACGGCCAGCCGCGCGCGCCGGACGTTCACCAGGAACGTGTTGAGCGTCATCCCCACCTCGTCGCAGAGCACGACGTCGGGCCGCGCCCCGCTCGCCGTGAGCCGCGCCGTGATCGCCGCCCTCGGCTTGCCCGGCAGCTTCTCGAGGCACGCGTGGATCAGGCGACGCAGCAGCGGATCCGGGGGCGCCGGGTCCACCCACTCGCGGCGCTCGATGGCCTCGATCTCCGTCGGACGAGTCCGCGCCCGCCGCAGGTGATCGATCGCCAAGTTGCGCGCCGACCGGATCGCGAGCCGCAGCAAGCTGTCCCCCTTGCCGTCCGTCTTCACCCGCGGCGCCACCTGCCACATGCGCAGCAGCGTCTCCTGCACCACCGCCTCGGTGTCCACCTGCGCCGCGAAGCTCGACAGCGACGCCCGCACCCGCGGCTCGGCGCCGACGACCCAGCGCGCGAACGCGTCCGGATCGCCGGCGGCGATGGCCTCGAGGTGGAGGTCGAGGTCAGCCACGCGCGTCCACCACCGGGTACTCGATCCCGCCGACGCGCAGGAGCTCGATCTCGCCGAGCTCTTCGGGCGCCTCGAGGACCACGCGCACGGTGCCCCCCGCCGTCGTCGCTCGGGTCGAGCCCTCCGCCCTCACGTCCACCTCGACCGTCGCGCCGTCCGCGAGCACCAGCCCCGCGGTGATGGGCCGGGTCCAAGCCCCGCGCACGTCGATCTCGAAGACCAGCACGTCGCCCGCGAGCACCAGACGCGCCTGCACCGTGACGCGCTCGAACAGGTCCGCGATGCGCCGGAAGAGGCCCGGGCCCGCCCCGCGGCTCTTCTTCGCCGACGGCATCAGCTGGGAACGTCGCCGCCGCGCGGGAGCCTTCTTCGCCCGCTCCTCCTTCGCTCGCGGCTCCATCTCGGGGGGCGCCGACGCCAGGAGGTCGAACTCCTCGAGATCGTCCGCGGCTCCCTCCCAGGCCGCAGAGGGCGCGGGGGCCGCCATGGGGGTCGGGGGCGCCTGGGCGTGCAGCGCCGCCGCCCCGCCCACGCGTCCGTAGCTCACAGGCGCCGCCGAGCGGAGCCCGAGGCCTTCGGCGCTCATTCCGTACGGCAGCGCCTGGGCGATCCGCTCCTTCCGGGTCGGCTCGCTCGGATCCACCGTCTTCGAGCCCACCGCCACCCACGACGTCAGCCGCGTCGCGATCTGGAACGCCAGGCCGCAGGCCTCGATGTCCACGTCCACGCTCGCCCCCGTCGCCGCGCGCATCTCCAGGTCGGCCACCCGCGAGCGGCCGAAGCGAGTCACGACCGCGCGGCTGCCCTCGCCGACGTCCGTCGCGGGCACCGCGAGCACCTGCTCCCAGGCGCCGTCCACGCCCCGCCCCGAGACCGTCAGCTCGCCGCCCGAGGCCGGCACCTTCACGGACAGCCGCGTCGGCCGCCCCGCCATGAGGTCCGGGCACCGCAGCCGCGCCGTCTCGACACCCGCACCGACGACCTCGACGTCCACGACCTGCGGGGCGTCCGTGGCCGCCACCAGCGCCGCGGCCGCCGCTTCGGGGGACTCGTCCAGCCCCACGATCTTCTCGACCCCGCCCCCGGCACGCGCGACCGACGTCAGCAGCGTGCGGTTCGTGGAGCTGCCGATGCCCAGCGTGTGCACGCGGCTCCCCGCGGGCAGCCGCTCCACGACCTCCCGCACGATCTCCTGTTCGAAGCCGATGAGCCCGTCCGTCACGAGCACGACCTGCCGACGGCTCTCCTCCCGCACGCCCTTCAGCGCCTCGAGGATGCCGTCCTTCATGAACGTCCCGCCGCTCGCGCTCAGCCCGCGGATCCACTTCGAGGCCTTCGCCTTGTCGGCCTCGGTGGTCTTCACGGGCTTGCGGTTCCAGCGACGCGTGCGGCTCGAGAACTCGACCATCTCGAGCGTGTCCTGCGGCCCGAGCGTGTCCACCAGGGCGAGCACGACCTGCTTGGCCTGATCGAGCGGGCGTCCGCCCATCGACCCCGACGTGTCCAGCAGCAGGATCAGGTCGCGGGAGGCCGACGGGCCGGCCTGCGCGGGAGGCACCAGGGTGAGCAGCCCGTAGGCGTCGTCACCGAGCCCGCCGCTCCCTCGGGCGACGTCCAGCGACGCCCCCGGCGCGGCCGCGGCCACCGGCCACCGCACCACGATGTCGCGGTCCAACGCCGTCCCCTGCCGACCGAGGGAGACGCGAGCCCCCTCCACGAGCAAAGGATGGGAAGGACTCGTGATGTCTCCCGTGAGCACGTCGCGGACGGTCAAAGCCGGCGTCATGCGCGGGGTCGTCGGGCGGTCGAGGACGTCGACCGTGATCTTCTCGCCGTCGGTCACGCGGCCGGGCTCGCCGAGGAAGCGGGGCGCGACGACCGTCGGGAACCTCCACTCCCAGCCCCCGGCCGCCCACGCGAGCGTCTGGTCGAGGACCAGCTCGCAGACGACTTCGGCGCCGGCGGGGATGTTCCCGACCTCTTGGCTGAAGAGGCTGCTGCGGTCCTGCTCCAGGAGCGCCGCGGTGCGACCTTCGACGAGCGCCGTCTCGAAGCGCTCGCGGGCCTGCTTGCGGCCCTGCACCTCGCCGACGACGCGCTCTCCGTCGAGCTCGAAGGCGTATCCGGACACGGCGGCGTCGGACGGGAGGGGGACCTGGTACGTGACCCGCAAGGGTTCGGCGTGAGGGTTGCGGAAGGACTGGCGGAGGACGACGCGGGCGAGGCCGCCCTTGGCGTCGACGTCGAGCGTTCCGCCCAGGAAGGGGAGCGCGCGGCCGTCGCCGGTGACGAGGCGGGCTCCGTGGGACGGAGCGGCGCAGAGGTGGGGGGCGAGCACTGCAGACATGGTGGACTCCTCGGCGAGGGGTTGTCGCCGCGACCCATCGCGACGTTCACCCGACCAACGCAGCCCGCCCGGATCTTGTGACAGACGATCCGGGAAAAATTTCCCACGGCACCGCCGCCGGCAGGGCCGGCACGCTCCTGGTGGGAAATTTTGGCCGTTTGGCCGTGCGCTCGCCGTGCGCCGGCCGTCCGCCGGCCGTGCGCTCGCCGTGCGCCGGCCGTGCGTCGGCCGTGCGCTCGCCGTGTGCCTCAGCCCCCGTTCACCTCGATCACGTGGTCGAGGTACCCGAAGATCGACTTCCACACGCGCGTCTGGTTCTTGATGCCCTTGAGCCCGTGCCCCTGCCCCTCGAACTCGACGTAGGTGCAGTCCTTCCCCGCCTCATCGCAGGCCGCCTTGAACTGCCGCGACTCTTCCACGGGCACGCGCAGGTCGTTCTCGCCGTGCAGCAGCAGGATGGGCGAGCGCAGCAGGTCGACGTGATGCAGCGGGCTCCGGTCCCGGATCTTGTCGGGCTCCGTCTCCGGGTCGCCGGCCTCGAGCAGGACCCAGTCCGGGATGTTGCACTTCTCCCAGAACGTCTTGATGTCCGAGAAGCCGTACAGGCTCACGCCCCAGCCGAAAGCGAACTCCGAGTCGTGGCCGTTGGTGCCGGGCGGGAACGTCATCGCGCGCATCGTCGCGT
This sequence comes from uncultured Rickettsiales bacterium, assembly GCA_964620495.1. Classification (GTDB taxonomy): domain Bacteria; phylum Myxococcota_A; class UBA796; order UBA9615; family UBA9615; genus CAZEKB01. The sequence continues at coordinate 3,896 of CAZUHI010000064.1, forward strand.
AGCCGCCGTGGGAGCCGCCGTACACGCCGATGTTCTCCTCGGCATACCCGCGGATGCGAAGCCACTTGGCCGCCCAGTGCAGGTCCACCATCTCGTCGCCGCCCAGGTCCTTGTCGTTCAGCGCCGCGAACTCCGACCCGAAACCCCAGGACCCGCGGACCGACGGCGACAGCGTCGCGATGCCGGCCTGGCAGAAGATCTCCGCCATCGTGTCCCAGTAGTTGCCCCCGCCGTAGAAGCCGACGATGCCCGCGAGCTTCTCGGCGTCGCTCCCCGGCGCCTCCCGCGGGGTCGCGAAGTAGGCGTGCAGCCGGCGCTTCTCGCCGGTGTTCGGGTCCGTGTCGAAGGTGGGGACCTCCACCCGCTCCACCTCGCAGTGGTCCAGCTTCGCCTGCAGATCGTCCGGAATCCCGACCCAGTCCGTCTTCACGAGGGTGCCGTCGTCGTTGAGCGAGACGCGGAAGGTCTGCATCTTCGAGTACCGCGACGTCTCGTAGAACCAGACGTCCGTGTCGGACTCGCCGAGGTGATAGAGGTTCGACTCGACGACCGTCGAGTCCACCGGCGCGCCGGTGTCGTCCAGCACGACGATCTCGGTCTCGAACGGCTTCCGCAGCGTCACGACGACCCAGGTCATGCCCCCCGCCCGGAGCACCGACGCGGTCTGCATGTCGCCGCCCCCGGCGTAGGTCGTGAACGGCTCCACGACGCCCGCCTCATCCGTCCCCCGGTACAGGTTGCTGTGGCCGGACTCGTCGCTGACCATCAGCCAGCTGTCGTCCGAGAGCCGGTCCGCCATCACCGCGGCCCAGCTGCGCCTCGTCTGCTCCGTCACGACCTCCGGGACCGCGCCGCGCGAGATCGTGTCGACGCGCACGACGTTGCTGCGCGCCCGGTCGTTCTCGGCGTTGGCGGACAGGTAGACCCAGCGCCCATCGGGCGAGAAGGCGAGGTTGCTCCAGGAGAAGCTCATGGACGGGTCGTCGCAGACCACTTCGGTGGCCGGCCCGCCCGCCGGCGCCATCCACTGCAGGCACGACGTGTACGTCTCCTTCCCTTCGATGGGGAAGCGCGCGATGTAGTAGAGGCGGTCCTGGACGGGCTCGAGGCCGTAGCCGTAGATGTAGGGCACGTCGGTCAGCTTGGTGAGGGCGCCGTCGTCCAGGGACAGCTTGTAGAGGTCGTAGTCCTCGCGGTTGTTCTCGTCCGTCTTGACGACGATCGCGTGCTCGTTCGGGACCTCCACGTAGTGCCCGAAGTTGGAGCGCCCGTTCCAGTCGATGTCGTGGACCTTCGTCCCCGCCGCGAGGTCGGTCGCGCCGTCCAGCGGCAGCTGCATCAGCGTGCGCTGCTCGCCCTCGTGCATGTACAGGAGGACGTTCTTCTCGGGGATGGGGCGCAGGCCTCGATACGGGAAGCCCGCGACGTGCGGCTCGACGTCGATCGTCCGTCCTCGGAAGACGACCTCGGTCTCCTTCAGAGGCTCCGGCGCGGGGGTCGCCTCGGGCGTGGCCTCGGCGGCGGGCGTGGTCTTCGCGCCGTCCTTGGGGCAGGCGACGAGCAATGGGACGAGGGCGAAGAACCAGCGCGACATGAGACCTCCGGAACGAGGCGGGGAGTGTAGAAAACGTGTCTTTCAAGACCAGGAACTTGTTAGTGAAAACAAAGTGTGGACTTCGGCCTACGAATGCCCCAGATCAGGGGCGTCCCCGACCCGTGAATCCATCACGGAATCGGATCGACAGACGGCATCCGCCATGTTCAGCACCCGCCTCCGGGCCCCCCTCGTTCCGCTCCTCCTCGTCCCCCTCCTCGCCGGTTGCTGGCTCGACGCTTCGACCACCCGGCACGACGGCACCATCCACGCCACCGCCGAGCTCGCCACCGTCGATCCCGCGGTCGGAACCGGCATCGTGCGACTCCTCAACGACTGGTCCACGGACGTCCCCTACCTGCACGACACGGTGGGCCTCGACGGCCGCGTCGCCGCCGCGCTGGTGGCCGACCGCCAGGGCCCCGACGCGCTCGACGGCACGGCCGACGACCTCCCCTTCGAGGTCCTCCAGGACGTGTTCGACGTGGACGGCGTGACCGACCTCGCCGTCCGCATGCTCGGAGACGCCGCGATGGACGAAGACCTCGTCCCGGTGCGGTCGATCGAAGGGGTCCGCTTCAGCGCCAAGGAGCTGACGGACACGCTCGACCTCGTGAACCACGGACACGAGGCCGACCTCGCCGACCTGTTGGACCGACGCGCCCTCGACTCCATCCTCGCCGCGCGCCCGTTCGAGGGGATGACGGACGTGGCCGCGGAGCCCTACGTGGGCCCCGCCGCGCTCCGAGATCTGCGTGACGGCGCGGCCGAAGCCGCCGAGGAGGAGGCTGCCTGACCAGGACGGAGGAGGCCGCTGCGGGCTTCGGTCCGCGCGGATGGGTGACGACAGAGAGCTGCTGCTGCTGAGAGCCCCTGCTGCTACGGTGCCCCGCTGATGCGTGTGCTGCTGCTGATGCTCCTGCTCTCTCTCGTCGCCTCCCCCGCCTTCGCGGGAGACCCCGAGTTCGTGTGGGAGGACGACGGGACCCTGCGCGCCACCGTCCTGTTCGAGGCTCCCCTCGCCGACGTCAAGAAGCTGCTGGCCGATCCGATCAAGTCGATCGGCCTCAGCCCGGACGTGAAGAAGGTCACCGCCACGGCCAAGGGCGACTGCCATCAGGTGGTCGTGACCACCACCGGCATCACCGACCCGTTCCAGTACACCGCGCTGCGGTGCCCCACCGCGACCGGGATCAAGGACGAGCTCGTGGCGAGCGAGGACTACGAGATCCAGAACTCCGAGTGGGTCCTGAAGGCCGTCGACGGCGGCACCCGCGGCGTCCTCCGGACGCGCACCAAGCTCACCGCCTGGGTCCCCGAGCGGTTCGTGAAGTCCGGCGTCAAGAAGGGCATCGGCAAGACGATCGCCGCCATGCAGAAGGTCCTGGCGGGAGGCTGATGGCCCCGTACGACCACGGCGGTCCCGGCTCCCCGAAGCGGCGGAAGGCACCGGTCGAGATCGACCATCCGGCGGTGGGGGCCGCTCACATCTTCATCCCGGGCGGCGCCGACTCGATCGTCGCCGCGTCGCTCCTCGTGCGGCGCATGCCCTGGCCCACGTGGGTCATGTTGGCGCGCGAACACCGCCTGCCCGTCGTCCTGGAGCGTCCCCTCGTGGACGCCGCGAAGGAGATCTGGTGCCTCGGCTACGCGGGCACGGGCCACCCCCTGCTCCCGTCGGCCATCGAGAGCCACACGACGCTGCGCCCCTTCCACTGGCTCTCCACCACGTCGGGGCGCCTGGTCGTGGCCGCCGGAAACATGCCGGGGGTCCGCTTCGAGGGCATGCCCGGAGGCTCGCTGGTGCCCCTCGCGCTGCGGGTCCTCGGCGACGGTCGCCAACCCGGCGACAGCGAGTTCGAGCGCCTCGGCCTCCTCCTCGGTCGCTTCTCGGGGGCCGTCCCGAACCGCCGCGAGCTGCACCTGCTCAACCTCCTCCACGCCGCCTCGGTGAAGGTGCGCAACCAGGAGCGACGGGGCCCCGGCCTGGTGCGGGAGCTGGCGGACACCGAGCCCGGCGAGTGGGCCCGGCTCGGCTCCTTGCGGGACGTGGCTCGGGAGGGCGAGTGGCTCATCAAGCGGAGCCGACAGGTCCTCCAGCGGCTGCCCCCCAAGCACGGGTCCCGGACGGGGCCCGCGGTGTGGGTCGTGGGTCGCGGCGACGTGGCCCGGGGCGCGCACGGGAAGGCGGTCGCCGCCCGCGTACACGCCCGAGGCAGCGCGGCCGGGCTGGTGGAGCGCACCCACACGGGCTTCACCAAGGCCTGGGTCGTGCTCCCGGCAGGCGACGAGGACCGCTGGGACCTCGTGTCCCACACGTTCGCCAGCTTCAGCGACGACTTCTCCTACACCGGCCTGCGCGGCGCCGGGGCCATCGACGCCGAGGACGTGGACGCCTTCGCGCGTGCCCTCTTCGACGTCCTCGACCGGTAGACCCCCGGGGCGTTGACAGATTGTCACCCCCCGACTCGGCCGGCTCCGGCCGATGACAAATTGTCGGGGTCTCGACGATCGACGGGGCCCTCGCGGCGAGCCCACGACGGGCCGAGACCCTCGGAAACGCACACTGCGTCGCAGGTCGAGGCGGGCGGACCGCCGCCGGCAGGGTTCTTGCTCCCGGTCTGCAGGATGACCCGCCTCCTCTCCGCTCTGCTCGCCGTCTGCGTCGCGGCCCCCGCCTGGGCCGCCACCCCCGAACGCCTGGGCGCCGAGCTCGACGTGGGGGACGACCCCGTCGCCACCACCGTGCTCCCCGGGGACCGCGTGGTCGCCGCCCTCGTGGGCGAGACCCGGTCGATCGCCTGGCGAGACGCCGCCGACTACACCGAGGAGCCCGCGCTCCTGTCGTCCACGATCGCCCCCCGCGCCCTCGCCGCGGCGGGTTCGGACACGGAGCCCGTGCTCGTGGTCGCGGGCAGCTCCCTGGAGCTGCTGGCCTTCGACACCACGAGCGTGCCCGCGGTCTCATCCTCCAAGGCCGTGCTCGCCCTGGACGGGGACGAAGAGGGCTCGCTGGCGGCCGCGGTCTGGAGCTCGGACCACGACACGGTCTACGCCGTGGACGACGTGGTGCCGCGGCTGCACTCCTTCGACATCGCGGACGAGTCCGCGGGCACGGTCGTCGACCTCGACTTCACCCCCACCGGGCTCTCCCTCCTCGACTCCGAGCGGCTCGTCGTGATCGGCGAGGACGACGACGGCCCTCGCATGGCGAGCATCGCGCTCGACGGCACGGGGGGCCCCGGCGAGGTCACCGACGTCGATCTCACCGGCCTCGTGGACACCTCCCTCGAGGCCGTCGTGGGCGACGGCGCGGGCGTCGGGTGGCTCATCGCCACCAACGAGGACTACCGCCTGCTCGTGGAGTTCGAGCTGGGCGACACCGGTCGGTCGAACCCGCGGGGGTGCGCGATCGTCGACGGCGTGGCGGGCGGGTTCGTCTTCTCCACCCGGAACTGCGAGCTGCCCGCGAGCGCGTCGAGCCTCGCCTACGCGGCGGGCACGGACGAGGATCTGGAGGACGTCGAGCACGTCTACGTCGGCGGCGGCAGATCCGTGTCGCGCGTGGACGTCGGCGAGTCGAGCACCTACGAGCTGGAGACGCCGGCCATCACGCTCACGGGCACCTCCGGCGACGTGGCCGCCTCCTCGGCCTTCGACGGCTACCTGTACATCGCCGAGCCCGGCACCGGCCTGCTCGCCGTCGTCTCGCCCGGGCCCTGGGTCGAGCTCGACACCCCGGACACCAACCTCGGGGGCAACGCCGACACTCTCACCTTCACGATCACCGCGCGGCTGGAGACGCTGCAGTCGTGCTCCTTCACGACTCACCAGGACGGCGACTTCACGGGCACCGGCACGGTCCTGGAGGACGGCAGCGGAGTCGCGCCCACGGACACGCCCACCGAGGTGTCGATCCCTGCCCTCGATCTCGAGGACGGCTCCGGGCGTCTGTTCGTGCTCTGCGGGGACGACGACGGCGTGTTCGGCCGCGCGTCCTTCCCCTACTACAAGGGGTCCCTGGACGCGCCCGAGATCACCGCCCTGCCGGGCAGCGAGCAGGTCGTGGTGAGCTTCGAGGGCATCGACGACGACGTCGACCACTACCTGATCCACTTCGACACTTGGAACTTCGGGGCCACGGGCACGGCCGCGGGCAGCAACTCGACGAGCACCCTGTCCTCGCCCATCGAGATCGACGCGGGCTCGGGCACGGTCTCCACGGGCGACGACGACGACGCGACCGACGACGACGACTCCGCCGACTCCGAGGCGCGCGACGACAGCGCCTCGTCCTACACCTCGACCATCACCGATCTGGTCAACGATCAGGTCTACTACTTCGCCGTCTCGGCCGTCGATGAGGACGGCAACGAGGGGCCCCGCTCCACGATCGTGGAAGCGCGCCCGGGCATCACCGGGGGGGCCGCGGCCCTCGCGGGTGATACCTACGGATGCACCTGTCAGAATGCCGATGCCGGGGCGACATCCCCCGTCGGGCTCGCGGCGCTCATCGCGCTCCTCGGGCTCGGCCGATTCCGCCGCCGGACGTACCTGAGAAGCTGATGAAGACCTTCCTGATCGCAGTCGCCCTCCTCCTGCCCGCCACCGCCGTGGCGGAGATCGGTGACCCGCCGCCGAAGCCCACGATCGGCGAGCACGAGGAGAGCCCCAAGTTCCTCTCCACGGGCTTCACGTTCGGCGGCTTCTCCATCACGGACGAAGACATCGTCTCCAGCTACACGGACGCCCCGGCCTTCCTGCCGCGCCTCGAGTTCGGGCTGATCCCGTGGAGCCGGTTCGTCCACATCGAGATCCGCGCGACCCTGGCGTTCGGCATCCTCGAGGGCTCCCAGCGGGTGGTGTCCACGGGCGCGGAGTCGGCCGACTCCATCGGCCTGTCGGTCTTCCCGCTGACGCTCGACCTCCTGCTCGGCCTCGACATCATCGACGAGCAGCCGGTCGTCCCCTACGGCGGCGTCGGCATCGCGTGGACGCCCTGGAACGAGAAGGAGCGCGACCCGGACGGCTTCGGGCCCGGCGCCCTCGGCACCGAGGTCATCGGGCGCGGCGATCGCTTCGGCGTCAACGCCTTCTTCGGCGGCGCGTTCCTGCTGGACCGCTTCGAGCCCAAGCGCGCGGGCCGCCTCGACGCCAAGGCGGGGGTGAACGACACGTACTTCGTGATCGAAGGCCGCCGCTCCTGGGTCAAGTCCCAGCTGCAGGACGGCGCGTGGGACACCAGCGGCCTGGACTTCTCAGGCTGGTCGTTCCACCTGGGCGTGAAGCTCCACTACTGAGTCAACGCAGCGCGACGACGATCGAGATCGTGCAGGCCGCCGCGAGGGCGACGGCCGAGCCCAGACGCACCTTCGGACTCTCCACGCGCGCGACGTTCGCCGCCGCGGCCAGGGACCCGAGGCCGATGAGCGGCAGGAAGTAGTGGCTGCTGAAGTGGTCGATGAACATCAGGAACGGGGCGTAGAGGAGCGCCGTCCCGAACGCGACGCGCGCCATCGGACCCCGTAGCGGCAGCGCGAACAGCATCGCGATCCCGCCCACGCGACCCCAGTACTTGAAGAACTCGAGCGGCCGGTCCAGGAGCGGCAGCGCGTCGGGGTTGTTGTTGAAGTGCTCGGGGACCGTCTCGAAGTAGAGGGCGAAGAGCCAGGCTTCGAGCGACTCGGACATCACCGCCGCGATGAGCATCGCCCCGCAGAACACGCTGATGCCGAGCACGAACTTCACGATGGCGTCCGTCACCAAGGCGCGACGCTCCTTGTCCGCGACCATGTAGGTCAGGGCCGCGAGCGCAACCACCACGGCGCCGGGGTATCGGAGCAGCGCCGCCAGCGCGCCCCACAGCAGGAACATGCGCAGGCGTCCGGCGACCAGCAGCGCCACGGCCCCGATGAGGGCGAGCGCGTACATCGTGTCCGGGAAGTTCATGGACGCGTCGGAGGTGATCAGCGCCCCGTGCTGCATCCCGTTCGTGGCCGCCGCGAGGCCGATCGCAGCCGCGACGGCCATGGCCGCTCCGCCCGTCGCCGCCCCCTTCCGCAGCAGCTCCGCCTCCGCGGACTTCATCACCACGGCCACCATCGTCAGGATGATGAAGCAGAAGAGGAACGAGCCCGCGACCAGCTGCGGCGTGAGCATCTGGCGGGCGGGCGCGTAGAGGTAGGTCCACGCGGGCGGCTGGTGCAGGTGCGAGCTCCCGTCCGGCGAGCGGCCCGCGAACACCTGCGTGGACGCGACCTCCGCCGCCCAGCGCACGTTCTCGGTGACGTTCAGGAGCTGGAACGGGTGGATGTGGTGGATCCCCCGCGCCTTCATCAGCTCCCTCAGCTCGTCGCTGCCGAGGCCGCTCCAGTCGATGATCGCGACGTCCGAGAGCCCCTGGGTGCCCGGCTCGAAGGGCAGGACCCGCAGCTCCACGAGGACGTCGCCCCCGGGCGGGATCTCGACGAACGACGTGAGGGCCATGGTCCCCCACTCCCAGTACCGCTCCACCGGGGCGTCGGACCAGTCGCCCTTCACCAGCTGCCCCAGCCCCTCGCCGTCCACGGCCGCGCCCTCGACGGACAGCTCGCCCTGCAGGCCCATGCGCCCGTGCACGAGGAAGAACAGCGGCACCTTCGCCTCGGCGTCGCCCTCGTTGATCACCCGGTAGGGGACGATGCGCTCGCGGGGGCGGAACATGCGGTCCGCCTTGCGCTCCTCGCCGTCCGTGCGCTCGATGCGGAAGGGGACGTTCTGGTCCGGCGGCTGCCAGGGCTCCTCGAGGGCGGGCGAATAGAAGTACCAGGACGAGTCGGCCGTCAGGTCCGGTCCCCGGGTCGCGAAGAACGCGAGGAGGGCGGCCGCGCCCACGGTGAGGCCCACCCGAAGCGCGGGCGACGACGGCGCGAACGTCAGGTCAGGCAGCTTCTTCCGGAGCAGGACGCAGCCGACGGCCGCCTCGACCAAGGCGAGGCCGAGCAGGGGGCCCCACTCGATGGGCAGCCCGGCCACGCGCAGCGCGTTGAAGTGCACCGCGTGAGCGAAGACGTTGAGGCCCAGGGCCCCGAACAGCGTCCACACGACGTCGAGGCTGGGGGCCGCGTCGCGGGCTCCGATCCACCGCTGCTTGCCGTCGGGCTCGGGGCGGGCGTCGCGCGCGAACAGGAACGGGACCAGGAAGTACCCGGGCACGAAGAGCACCACGGGCAGCCCGATCAGGAGGCGGGCCCACTCCAGGGTGGAGATGAAGTCGCGGGTGGCGCGGTCCCCGTCGGCGGCGTGCAGGCCGAGCACGGCGGCGGTCGCGCCGAGGAGGAGGAGGCCGGCGTGGAGGGGCGTGAATCGCATCAAAGGCGGGGGGAGCGGCGTCGGGCCGTCCGGCATCATAGCCGGGGGGAGGGGGTGCCTGCCGCCCCGCCTACCCCCGCTTGGGGACGAGGTCCAGGGTGAGCCGGCGCGGCGGCTCGCGCTGGTGGACCCGCCACGGATCGTCGGGGTCGAGCTCGTCGCGGTGCGTCGTCGGGGTCGGCGGTTCCACGTCTGCGGCGACCGGCCACTCGACCACCTGCGCCGGACCCGCGGGCGGCTCGGGGCCCTCCGCGTCCTGCAGGGCGTCGGAGATGAGCCAGCCCTCGGGGGTGCGACGGACCCACGGGCGTCGGACCTCGCCGCCCTTCACCGCCACGTTGGGGCGGTCGACGTACAGCCGCCGCGGCGCCTGGTCGGGACGCGCGGGATCGACGTAGAGGTGGCGGTCGTCCCGATCGAGGACGGTGCGCGCCGTCACCACGGGGGCGGCGAACCGGGGATGCTCGACGTCGAACTCGGGGAGGAAGCGGGGGTCGTGGGCCCCCACCGACCCCGGCCCGCGCAGCCGCGCCGAATCGAGCAGGGCGAACAGGTGCGCGACCTCGGGGGCGGCACCCGCCGCGGTGTTCGCGACCTCCCGGGGGGCCGTCCGCAGAAGCAACGCGTCGGCCGCGCCCACGAGCCGAGGCCGCGTCTCCAACCGCCGATACGTGGCCGACTGGGCAAGCTCGCGTTGATCGATCCAGGCGTTCACGCCGACGGCCCAGGACTCCGCCCGCTTCGTCTCGCGCGCCGACAGGGTGCGGAAGAGCCGCTCGGCGCGACGACGAAACCCCAGCCCCCGAAGGGCCACGTCGAGGCGATATGCGTCCGTCCCGTCGAGGGGCAGGGGCCCCAGGAACTCGGAGAGGCGGCCGCTCCAGAGCCGACGGGCGAAGTCGAGGCCCTGCATGTCGAGCAGGCCCGCCGCGAAGCCCCGCACGAACGCCTCGTCCTCGGGCGCCGCCTCGTCGATCGCGACCCCTCCGTCCACCCGCAGCCGGGCGGGCTGCGACAGACCCCACACCACCACCCGCTTCTTCGACCGGCCGAGCATCACTCCCGTTCGCCCCAGGGGTCCACGGCCCGGACGATCTCGATCTCGTGCCGACTGCCGTCGGGCCGCACGATCGACAGCACGACCTTCGTGTCGGCGGCCCCGCGGCAGCGCGACCGGAACTCCTCGGGCGTCATGAATCGCGTGGGTCGACCGTCCACGGCGCGGATCAGATCGAGCGACCGGACCCCCTCGGCCTCCGCCGGCGAGCCCTCGTACACGCGCTCCACCACCGGCCCCGCGGGGGTGAAGTCGAGGCCGATCCCAACGCCCGCCGGGCCGTTGAAGGCGAGGCCGTCGGTCTCCCGCTCGAGCACCAGCCGCACGTCCGTGTGGACCCGCTCGGAGCGCATGTCCAGCACCTGCGGCGGAGCCCAGCCCCACTCCCACCGCGCGGTCTGGACGTGGACGATCCCGCGGGGGACCCCGAGGAGGACGAAGCGGCCGTCTTCGCCGGTGCGCACGCGCTCGGGCCGGGGCTCTCCCAGGCGATTGAGGCCGTCCCCCAGGTCGAGGCCCGCGAGGAAGACCGAGGCGCGCTTCAACGGGGCGCCGTCGGGCCCCACCACGACCCCCGCCACGACCCCGCCCAGGGAGATCCGCAGGGTGGTGGTGGCCGTCGGCTGCTCGCGCGTGACCACGAGGTGCGCCGTGCCCCCGCCGATGCTCGAGCGTCGCGGCTTCACGGTGTACCGCGACGGCGCGAGGCCCTCGAAGGAGAAGCGCCCCCGGGGATCCGTCGCCACGGACTGCACGGCCACGCCCTCGGCGCTCACGTCCGCGATCCAGGGCTCCGGGAAGGTGCGCGAGGCCGTGGCGCTCGGGCGATGGAGCACGACCACCAGCCCGCCCACCGGACGCTCGTCCTCGTCCAGGACCGTCCCCCGCACGACGCCCGGCTCGGACTCGTCGACGACCGTCTGCCCGGGCTGGAGCACCCGCGTGTCCCCCTGCGACGCGTCCGGCGACAGCCACGCGACGCACGCGATCAGCAGCGCGCTCACAAAGGATCGGGGAAGCCGGTCATGCACCTTTCGGGACACCTCGTGGTCACGGTACCCTCTTCGACCCTTCGCGCCGACCCGGGGGAGGTCGCCGCAGGTCAGGAGGAGACCGCCCGTGGACTTGAAGCTGCTCTTCGATGAGTTCGCCGCCAGCATGGTCCGAGCCAAGGACCTGACGACCGAGGAGCGCCTGAGCGACTGGTCGGCCGCGGTGAAGACCCGCCTCCAGCGGCTCGCGAAGCGTCGCGGCTACGTCTCCTTCGCCAACGACGACCGCCGCAAGTCGGGCGCGTACCTCTGGGACGTCGCCTGGTGCATCGAGGACAAGGTCCCGCGCCGCGCCCCGCCCAAGGGCGCCGGGATCGACGGCCTGACCTTCCCCCACGCGCCCTACCGGAAGCTCGTCCTCACCGCCGAGGTGGAGTGGGGCCGTCGCGGCCGGCGGCGGGGCACGCAGGTCTTCCGCCAGAACCTCGAGGAGGTCTTCCGCGACTTCTACAAGGTCATGGACGCGCGCTCGCCCACCAAGGTCATGGCCTACTCCACGTGGCTCTACCCGGGCCAGGCGGGGCTCGACGGCCTGTTCCTGCAGGGCTTCCACAAGATCCTCAGCGACTACCAGGGCCACCTGCCGGGCGACCAGTACCTCTTCATCGAGTTCGACGACCGCGATCGCGTCATCCGCGGCTACTCCACCGAGGTCCCCCGCCGCGGCCCGCGACCCTTCCGCATGAAGGAGCTCGGCACCGCGAAGTACCCCCGCCGGTGGGAGCCCAAGTCCTGGTGAGTCGGACGAAACGGGAATAGACCGCCCGTCGCCGGCGTACCTTGGGGCATGACTGACAAGCGCCGGTTCCCCGGCATCTCCGCCCGCGCCTACCAACACCCCGCCGATCGCGCCGCGCTCACCGCCATGCGCAAGGTGCCCGGCTTCGACTTCGTCCTGCGCAAGATGATCGGGACGATCGGCGAGCGGTCCCTGCGCCTGGCCTTCCTCGCCTCGTCCGTCCGCGTCTCGGAGCGCCAGTTTCCGGACATCTGGCGGTCCTACCTGGAGGCATGCGACATCCTCGACGTTCACCCGCCTCCGCCGCTGTTCGTGGCGCAGACGCCGTTCGTGAACGCGGGGGCCATCGGGGTCGACGAGCCGTTCATCGTCCTCAACTCGGGGATGCTGCTGCTGCTCGACGAGGCCGAGCTGCAGTGCGTGCTGGGCCACGAGCTGGGGCACGTCCAGTCCGACCACGTGCTCTACAAGACGATGCTGCGGCTGCTGCTGCGGCTCTCGATCGTCGCGTTCTCGATCCCGGTGGGCGGCATGGCCCTGTACGCCATCACCACCGCGCTCCTGGAGTGGGACCGCAAGAGCGAGCTGTCGGCGGACCGCGCGGGGCTGCTGGTGTGCCAGGACCCCGACGTGGCCATGCGCGTGGACATGAAGCTCGCGGGCGGCGGCAAGACCGACCAGATGAACGTGGACGAGTTCCTGCTCCAGGCCGAGGAGTACCGGGCGGGCGGGACGGTCGTGGACTCGGTCCTCAAGCTCTTCCGGCTGCTCGCACGCACCCACCCCTTCCCCGTGCTGCGCCTCGCGGAGCTCAAGAAGTGGATCGACAGCGGCGAGTACGAGCAGATCATGGCGGGCGAGTTCGAGACCCGCACCGACGACGACGGCATCTCCGTCTACGACGAGATCCTGAAGTCGGGCGCCTCCTACAAGGAGGACGCCGAGGGGTCGCCGGACCCCCTCTTCCGCCTGGTGCGCGACATCGGAGCGGGCCTCTCCACGGCCGCGTCGTCGGTCTCGGAGGCGGCCTCCACCGCCGCGTCGGGGGCTCGGTCGTGGTTCCGTCGTGACCGGTCCTCGGACGACGATCCCCCCACCGCGTGACCCCACGTTCGGTGGTCTACTCCCGGCCGTGCGCCGGTTGTCCCTGATCCTGGTCGTCCTCGCCGCCTCCCCCACGGCGGCGCAGGACGCCATCGAGAGCCGCACCGAGGAGCGCGCGCTCGACACCGCCATCGACCTCGATCGCGGGCCCCTGGACCACCTGGGCTGGGGCACGGCCGAGGACCTGTTCGTCGACGTCGGGCTCGGCGCCGCGGTCTCCGCCTTCGCGGGCAACCTGGTGGTGAACCTCGATCCCTTCCCGCGGGGCGACGCCGTCCCCGGCGCGAGGATGGCCCTCACCTACAACACCCGCGATCCCGACGGCGCGCAGGAGCTCGCGCCGGGCTGGTCCTGGGACCTGGGCCGCAGCTGGACGCCCGGACCCTGGGGCGACCGCATCCTCGTGGACGGCGACGGCTTCCGGGACTCCTTCTTCGCCTCGGATCCTCCCTCGGGCGAGGAGCTGGAGGAGATGGTCGACGACGTGATCTCGGCCTGGCGGCGCACCACCCCTCCCGCCGCGCGGACTCGGGCGGGCGGGGCGAGGGCCCTGCGTTCGCTGCTCACGTCCGACCCCCTCGTGTTCGGGGAGATGCGGCTGCGCTACCTGGGCGCACCCGAGCCCTCGGACGGAGACGCCCCGTATCGGTCGTCGCGGCGAGGCGAACGCTGGATGGAGACCCGAGGCGAAGAGGTCGTGCTGCACCGCGCGGACGGCGGGACCGAGAGCTACGGGGGCGGCGGCGAGCTCCGGACGGTGGACGCGCGCGGGTACCCGACGGTGCAGGTCGTGCGCGAGAACGGCCGCTTGGTGGGAGTGGACGTCGCGGGCGCGCGGATGTACCGAATCGACCTGGACTCCCAGGGGCGGCTCGAGCGCGTCGAGGACGCCGCGGGCCGGGCCGCCGAGTTCATGTACGCCGGCCCTCGCCTGCACCGGATCCAGCTCCCGCGGGGCCGGGTCTCGTTCCAGTACGACGACGCGGGCCGACTCCTCGTGGTCCGGGCCCCCGAGGGGCTCCTCGCCGCCGAGTACGACCCCGTCACGGGGCGCGTCCGACGGGCGGCGGGGCCGGGCGGGGGCGCCGACATCGGGGGGGTCGCGGTGGAGGGCGAGCGAGTGTCGCTGCGGGTGCGCACTCCGGACGGCGATCCCGTCGACTGCTCCTGGGACGGCCGCACGCGCACGCTCGAGACGGCGTCCGGCGACGCGACGCGGCGGGTGGTCTTCGAGCCCTCCCGGCCCCTGCCCGTCACCGTCGAGGACGGGGGGCGCACCACCACCCTGGCGTGGGACGCCGCGGGACGCATCGCGAGCACCGAGCGCGACGGTCGCTCCACACGCTGGCTCCGAGACGATTCGGGAGCGCTCACGGCCATCGTGGAGCCGTCCGGGGAGCGGGTCGTGGTCGGCTCGGACAGCGAGGGCCGACCGAACGCGTGGACGGATCCGGCCGGCCGGCGCACCGCGCTCCAGTACGACCAACGCGGCGCCCTGCGGCTCGTGCGCAGCGCGGGCGAAGGAGACGAGGGGATCAAGCGGTCGTCCGGGGGCTCCCTGCTCGGCATGGAGCGGGCGGGCGACCCGGACGTGATGCTCCGGCGAGACGCCCGGGGGCTCCTCTGGTCGGCCGACCTGCCGTTCCTCGGGACCGCGTCGCTGCGCTTCGACGACGCGGGCCGGCTCACCCGGTTCGAGGGGCCGTCGGGGGCGGGGGTCGAGCTGGAGCGGAGGCGCGACGGGGCGATCGTCTCGATCTCGGACGGACCGTCGTCGGTCGCTCTGCAGCGCGACGACGCGGGGCGACTCACGGGCTGGAGCGGCGCGGGGGACGTGCGCATCTCCCGGGACCCGAGCGGGCGGGCCGTGAGCGTGGACGGCGACGCCTCCTGGGACCTGCAGCGCGACGCCCGCGGGGTGCCCACCCGGTGGACGCGAGGCTCCGACCCGACCCTGGAGATCGGCTGGGACGACGGGCTCCCGTCCCGGGTCGGTCGCGCGGGCGGAGGCGAGGTCGCGTTCGAGTGGGGGAGCGACGGCAGGCCGACGCGCGTCGACACCGCGGGGGTCGGTCGACTTGAGCTGGGCCGCGACCGCGCGGGGCGCGTGAGCGGCGTGGGCCGGGGCGTGGGGCGGTGGCGGATCGCGCGCGACCGGACCGGCCTGCCGACGTCGATCACGGACGCTTCGGGGGGCATCGCCGAGCTGGCGCGGGACGCCGCGGGGCGGGTCGACCGGCTGGTCCTCCCCCACGACGTGCGGTGGTCCTTCCTGCACGACGACGGCGGCCGCCTCCGCGAGGCCGTGGGCCAGACGGGTGCGTGGTCGGTGCTGCGACGCCCCACCGGCCTCGTGTCGGCGTTCCTCACGCCCACCCGAGCCCGGGCGGAGATCGACTGGGACACGCGCGGCCGGGTGGCGGGCGTCGCCTCGGATGCCCTGGGAGAGGTGCGGATCGTGTACTCGACCGCGGGGCCGTCCTCCGTGGGGGGCACGCCGCTGCGGTGGTCGGCGGACGGTCGTCTCCTGTCCTGGGGCGAGCCCGACGCGGGCTGGGCGTATCGCCGGGACGGCGCGGGCCGCGTCCAAGAGGTGGCGGTCCTCTCCGCGGACCGACGGAACCCACCCCCGGGCCTCCGCCTCGAGTACGACGGCCACCGACCGATCCGCGCCGGGGAGTGGCTCGCGGAGTGGGGACGCGGCGGCCCGACCTCCCTCGCTCGGGGCGCCGCGACGTGGACCTGGGAGCGGGACGCGGCGGGGCTGATCCGCACCCTCACCACCCCCTCGGCCTCGGTCGCCATCCGGCGCGAGAGCGTGGGCGACGTGCGGGAGCTCGCCGTGACCGGCGCGTCCACCGCGAGCTGGGTCCTGCGCCGAGACTCGAGTGGTCGCGTCGTCGCCGCCGGACCCCCGGACGCCCCGGGCTGGGCGCTCCGGCGGGACGCCCTGGGTCGGCTCGCGTCCTGGGGTCTCGAGGTCGACGGCGGGCTCGGCCTCGCCGGGGAGCTGTCGCATCGGCCCCGGGCGCGCGTGCTCACGGTGTCCGTACCGGACGCCGACGTGTGGTTCACCGTCGAGGAGGCGTGGGAGCGGAGCGGCCGACCCGTCGTCGAGGCGCCCGCGACCGAGGGGGAGATGCACGGGCCCGCGCTTCCGGACGACCCCATCGCCGAGCTGCTCGCGACCGACGACCCCCTGGGCGAGGCCCTGTCCGCGCCCGCAGCGGCGCTCTGGTGGGCGGGCGTCCCCCTCCTCGACGGCGACGGCGCCCCTGTCCTGCCCTCCCCGGTGGACGGCGGCCCCGCGCTGCGGGCGGACGGCGGGCTCCGCATCAGCGCCCACGGGGCCACCCGGCGCTGGGTCGACGCCGAGCTCGGCGAGGGTCCGCCCGAACCCACGGACGCCCCGGCGGCGGAGGTCCCCGCGACCCGGGCCGGAGACGCCGCGCCCGTGACTCACTGGTGGTCCGGCCTCGAGACCGCCGCCGGGGACCGCGCCCGCCTCCCCGCGGGGATCGCGGGCGACGCCGACGCCTGGGTCTCTCCCCGCCGCGCCCGACTCGCGCGCAGCGCGGGCCGCCCCGCCGTCGACGCTCCCACCGGCGTGGGCGTGTTCGTCCCCCCCGTGCCCGGCGCGCGGCGGGTGGTCCCCGAGGCGAGCGTCGCGCGCCGCGTGGGCGTCGTGGAGGCCCTCGTATTGAGCGGAGAGCTGCACCCGGAGGCGCAGGAGCAGCGCCGCTTCCTGCCGGTGGCCCCCGACGCCTGGCAGGTCGAGATCGTGGGCGCGGAGATCCTCGGCGACCTGGCTCGCCGCCGCGTCGACGCGGCCGAGCCCGCGTGGGCGCGGGACGACGCCGTGGTGGGGTTCGCGCCCGACGGCAACGGCGTGGCCCTGGGGCGCCGGGCCGCGCTGGATCGGGCTCCGTCGTTCGATCTCACCGCGGCCGTGGGTCGCCTTCCCCCGGGCACCGAGGACGTCGTCCCGGGGGTGCGCCCCTTCGTCGAGCCGCTCTCCAACGCCCCCTCCGCGGGCCGCGCGGGCGCCCTCGATCGGCTGTCGGACGAGTCCACGGGGGCCCCGGGCATCGCCGCCGGGCTGCGCGACGACGAGGCGGTCCTGCTGGGTCTCCGGCGCCTGCTCCCCACCTCCGCGGGCGTCCTCTCGGGCCGGCTCGAGCCGCCCGTGGCGCCGGAGCTGTGGCGCGTGGAGACGGACCTCGGGGTCGCCATCCACCTCGACCGCCGGGGCCGGTTGGTGTCCATCGACACCCAGGGTCGTCTGCACCGCAGCTACGGCGAGGCATGCACGGCCGCCGCGGGGCGCAGCCTCCTCTTCGACCGCGTGGACCCTCCCCCGGGGTTCGACGGGATGCCGTTCCTGCCGTCACCGGGGCCGGTCCTGGAGGCCCGCTGGGGGCTCGCGCCGGCCGAACCGCGGCTGCCCCTGGACGCGCGCGGGCGGCTCGCCTCCCCGCCGGGCCGCGCGCCCGTCGACTGATACGCTGCGCTCGTGCCGACCATCACCTTCCTGCCCTCGGGCGTGACGATCGACGTGAAGCCGGGCACTACCGTCTTCCACGCCGCGGCGCGCGCGGAGGTCGCGATCCCGAGCCAGTGCGGAGGCAAGTGCGCCTGCGCGCTCTGCCGCGTCTGCGTGGTCACCCAGGAGCCCGCCGTGTCTCCGATGCGGTGGGAGGAGGAGGGGCACCTCGGCAACGCATTCTTCATCACCCGCGAGCGGCTGAGCTGCCAACTCCAGGTGTTCGACGACGTCACGGTCGAGGTGAGCGAGGCGCCTCAGAAGGACAAGAAGGCCCGCTACATCCCCTACTCGATCATCCGCAAGCGGGAGCGCATGGAGCGGGAAGACGACCAGCGTCGATCGGCCGGATCCCAAGGTCCATCGCGACCTTCGAAGCCGAGGGACGGGGCACGCAAGGGCCGCTCCCGACGCCGCGGGGGCGGCCGGAAGCAGGGTCCGAAGGGCTAAACGGCCGGTCACCGTCCTGAGGACCTTCGCGCCGGCCCCGCCTCCGCCTCGCTGCGTTCCTCGTCGGTCACAGGGCTCGCCCTGCTCCCTCCTCGCGCCTTGCGATCCGAACCCGGGCCTCGCCGCTCGGGGGCCTCATTCCGACGACCGTCCGTTTAGAGAGCGCTGGAGGGCGCTAGTCGAGGCCGAGGACGGCGCGGTGCATGCGGCCGTCGAGGGCCATGCCGTGCACCACCGCCCGAGAGTCGACGATGTCCGTCAGCTGCGGGTGGTGCGCCAGGTAGGCGACGTCCGAGATCGAGATCGCCAGCTCGTCGCCGGGCGCGGGCGGGAGGCGGAGCGCGCCGAGCAGCAGCGTGAGCGCGACCAGGCCGCGATCGAGCGACGAGAACTCGAAGAGCCGCTTCTCCACCAGGGCCTGGGACAGGAACCGACGCTGGACGGCCGGGTCCCCGCCGAGGGGCATCGGCTCCGCCACGAGCTGGGAGTCCTCGATGGCGGGCAGCACGCCCGGGTGGGTCTGCGCGGACGCCAGCCGACGGGCCAGGATGCGGGCGTTCTCGGCGAGCACGGGGGCCGCGTCCGGCGAATGACCCAGGTCCGCGCGCAGCCGGAGGAACGCGACCCGCATGCGTCGGATGGCCATCGGGTCGGCCGCTTCGAGCCCGACGAGCAGCTCGCACCACAGGGCCATGTCCCGCAGGAGGATGTCCGCGGCGGTGCGGGGGTCCTCGGAGGCGTCGCCTACGCCGGAGTCCGGCTCGACGGGGTCGACCTCGCCGGTGTCGCTCGTGGGCGAGACCATCGTGGGACTCTCCGTGAACCCGCCCTCGGCCGCCGGCCCCATCTCTTCCAGCGTGTCCTCGAGCGTGCGGCCCACGTCGCTGTGCACGAGGACCACGAGGTCTCGGATCGCCTCGCTCCACGCCTCCGACGGGTCCACGTCCTCGTTCGCGAGGTGCTTGAGCGCGTCCGACTCCCACTGGCGGTAGGTCGTGAACTCCACCGTGCGGCGGTCCGTCAGCGAGACCGTCGCGGGCAGCTCGCGCAGGCCGTCCACCCGGAGCACCCGCAGGGCCTCGACCGTGCGCCTGGCCTCGTCCCGCGGGTCCGCGCCTTCGCCGCGCGCGACCGTGGGGCAGGACAGCGCCAGCCCCACGTCCCAACCCATGGGGGTCTTCACGGCGCGGAAGGGGAAGAGGCGACACGCGCCGGGCTTCACCTCTTCGCCGAGCTCGGAGTGGACGCGGCAGCGGTTGTCCTCGCTGAGGAACGAGCAGCGACCGCCGCGGGCGCGCAGCAGGAACGTGGGCGGGCCGCCGTGAGACGGCAGGGGCACGAAGTTCGAGGGGTCGGCGCCCGCCTCGTCCCCGAGCTTGGTGAAGCCCGTGACGATGGCGTCGCGCTCGGCGCGGGTGACGGGGCCCAGCAGGTGCTGTTCGGTGCAGCACCGCGCGCACGACTTGCAGTCGAACTTGCTGCCCGGGGCCATGATCGGGAGCTTCACCTCGTCTTCGCCGCGGAAGACGTAGGGGCGGGACCCGCGCTTGCGCCGCGTGAGACGGGACAGGGCGGCGATGTCCGCCCGCACGACGCCCTGGGCCACGATCATGCGGGCCCGCGGGGTGTCGAGCAGGGCCCGACGATCGAGGGCCTGGAGCAGCTCCACCAAGCCCATCGGGTTCAGCTGCTCGCCCAGGATTCGGGCCGCATCCGAGAGGAGCGCCTCGGTGTCGCGGCTGCCGTCGAGCAGCTGCACCACCACCGCGGCGACGGCGCCCAGGCGCACCACCTGGCCGAGGCGCAGGTCCCGAAGCTCGGCGTCCTCGCCCTCCCCGATCAGGACCACGCCCGGCCGGAGCGTGGGCAGCGGCAGGGAGTCGGTCGGCGTATCGGACGCGCGATAGAGGGGACGGAAGGGCACGCTGGACTCGGGAAAGGGGGGCGCGGATACTCGCGCCCGAAGGCGACGGCAAGGGGACTATGGTCAAGGAAAGCAAGCAACCTGTCCAGTCGGGCGGCGCCGCGGAGGTCGACGCCGGCGCGCTCGTGACCGACCCCGACGTGCTCGAGGGCTACCGGCGCGACGCTTCGCCGGTGATCGGCTCCCCGGAGGGGCTTCTGCGGCCGGCCGATGCGGGCGAGGCGGCGGGTTGGCTGCGCGAAGCGGCGGCGCGGGGGATGGCCGTCACGGCCTGCGGGCTGCGCACGTCCACGACCGGCGCGGGCCTCGCGCCCCACGGCTGGACGATGTCCTGCGAGCGCATGCGCGGCGTGGTGGACATCGACGTCCCGGGCCGCACCGCGCGCGTCCGGCCGGGGATGGTCCTGCGCGAGTTCAAGGACGAGGTCGAGGCGGCGGGTCTCTTCTATCCCCCGGATCCCACGTCCGAGCGTGAGTGCGCCGTGGGCGGGACGGTCGCTTGCGACGCGAGCGGGGCGCGCACCTACCGCTACGGGGCCACGCACCGCTGGATCCGCTCCCTCGAGGTCGCGCTCGTCGACGGCTCCGTCCATCGATTTCGCCGCCCGGCGGTGGACAAGGACGCGGCCGGATTCGCGGCCCTCCGCAACCTCGTCGACCTGGTGTGCGGCTCCGAGGGCACGCTCGGCTTCATCACCGAGGTGGAGGTCGATCTCATCGACCGCCCCGAGGCGTTCTCGTCGGGGCTCGCGTTCTTCCGCACCCGCGCCGACGCCGTCGCCTTCGTGGGCGCCGCGCGGATCGAGGATCGCGCCGGGACGGGGGTGCGTCCGCGATGCCTCGAGCTGCTCGACGGCGGCTGCCTGGACATCCTCCGCGTGCAGGACACCGCCATCACGCCCCCCGCCGAGGCGGACGCGGCCATCTTCTTCGAGGAGGAGCACGCGGCGACGGAGGTCGGCGCCATGGCGACGATGGAGGCCTGGTGGGCGCTGCTGGAGCGGTCCCCCGGGAGCCTGCCGGACGACACCGTGGTGGCCGACGACCCGGCCCGGCAGGACGAGCTCCGACGCCTACGCCACGCCGTCCCCGCGACGCTCAACGAGGAGGGTCGCGGCTACGAAGCGGCCGGGGGCCGGAAGATCTCGACCGACTGGGCCGTCCCCTTCGAGGCCCTGGGCGCGTTCATGACGGAGTCCGACGGTCGCCTCGAGGCCGCGGGCATCGAGCGCGTGTTCCGCTACGGCCACGTGGGGAACGGGCACCCCCACTACAACCTGCTGGTGCGTGACGGGGACGAGCGCCGTCGGGCCGACGCCGTCATCGCCTGGATGTGCGAGGAGGCCTGTCGCCTCGGCGGCACCATCACCGCCGAGCACGGCATGGGGAAGGTCAAGCTGCACCACGCCCACCACCGGTTCGACCCGCTCACGCAGGCCGCGATGCGCGCGATCAAAGATCGATTCGATCCGACCGGGATCCTGGCGCCAGGGAACCTGTTTCCGGCGTGACGGCCGCCGGGGGCTCCCAGCTGCGCGGGGCGACCGAGAGCACCAGGGCGCCGCCCACGAACGCCGCCGCGTTGGGCCACGAAAGGCGCCCCAGCCACGCCGAGAGCCCCACCGCGAGCACCACCAACGCGACCGTCGCGAGCCCGCAGAGGATGTCCAGGCGGCGCGCGTAGGTCAGCTCTTCCCGGGTCCGGAGCCACGCGACCGAGCCCATGCCCAGCGCCGCGAAGAGCGCGCCTGCCGTGACCGCGTCGACCGCCCACGTGGTGCCCGGCAGCAGCCCCGAGGCGAGGACGCCGACGGTGAGGCCGCCCCACGTGGCGGGCGACCCGGCGGCCCGGGTGGCCATCGTCGCGCCCACGAGCACGCCGGGGACGAGGCCCGCGATCTTGAGCATGAGGTCCGGGGGCGCGCCGGTGAAGGCCCGGCCGAGGGCGACCACCACGAGCACCACCGCCAGCGCCGGCAGCTCCCAGCGACGGGGCGCGAAGAAGGGCAGTCCGAAGGTCGCGAACGGCACGCGGAGATCGTACTCGGCGGGGCCCGTCGCCGGGGGCGACGGGGGGCTCAGGGGTTCAGCCGAGTGATCGCGGCGAGCAGGCCCGCCTGCCCGGCCAGCCGGTGGGGAGGCAGCGAGCGAAGCGTCGTCGCCACCGCCCTGGCCCCCTCCCGGTCCCCCGCGTCGAGCAGCCGCTGGAGGCGGTGGGCGAGGGCCGGGACGTGCCCCGGGAACCGCCGGAGGTGGTCGCGCTCGCGGGCGCCGTCGAAGGGCTCGCCCGACTCGAGCGCCGCCCCCATGGCGTGGTCCCCGCCCGCGATCCCGAGGCGGACGAACCAGGCCGACTGGGACTCCCCGCCGCGCGGTCGAGCGTCCTCGAAGGCGGGGAAAGGCGAGGCCCCCTCGGTGGCCCACCGGAACCTGCGCAGGGCGGCCGTGACGTCCTCCCCCGCGGCCAGGTCGAGGGCGATCAGCTGGGCGAAGAAGGCCCGCGGCGAGGGCGCCTGGTGGGTCCAACCCGAGGCGTCGACCCGCCACACGTCGGGTCCCGGAGCGCGGCGGTCGAGGCCGTAGCGGACGGCCGGACCGGCGGCGAGCCGGGCCAGGCCCTCGTCGGCCTGCTCCCCCACCCGCAGGTCGCCGAGGCGGAGGCCGTCGAAGGCTCGCTGGAGCCGTTCGAGCTCCTCGGAGTCGCGCGACACGGGACCGTCAGGTCGTCGGCAAGGGCCGGGGGCGGCCGTACAGCACCAGCGCCCCCGGATCGAAGTGGAAGCCGGCCGCTTCCACGGCGACCCGCGCGGTGGCGGGCCATCGCTCGGCGTCGTACTCCTGCTCGCGGGACCCGATCCGGAGCCCGGTCACGCGCACGAACTCGTCCAGCGCGTCCACGCCTCGGCGGGGGATGGCGAGCTGCCCGATGAGCCACTGCACCGTGATGGGGCCGCCGTAGCGCAGCACGACGCCCTCGGGGAGGTCGCCGGGGACCCCGCCCGTGATCCCGCGCAGCCGCTCCGTCGCGTAGTCCGAGTAGGGGCCTTCGGCGGCCGCGAGCTCCGCCAGGATCTTCGCCGCGCGGGCCGTGCCCAGGGCGTACAGGGCGTCCACGGCGGCCCGGCGCACGTCGTCCGACGGGTCCGCGGCGGCGGCCTCGACCGCCTCCCACTGGCCCTCGAACGCAACCGACGCCATGGCACCGGTCGCGGCCGCCCGGAGCTCGTCCGAGTGGGGCCGGGTCGCCAGGACGGCGAGCTTCGAGGCGAGGTCGTGATCTCCCAGCTTCGCGAGCGCCACGATCGCGTCCGGGACGGTGTTCGCCGCGGTCGTCTCGACGTGCTCCCGCAGCGGCCCGATCGCCGCCTCGTCGCCGATCTCGCCGAGGGCGAACACGATCCCGGCGTGGGGCAGGGCGGCCAACGCCTGGAGCAGGGCGGGCACGGCGCGGGCGTCGCGGAAGTGGGCCAGCCGCCAGGGGACCCCCACCGAGAGCGGCACGCTGGCGTGGTTCATCAGGGGGATCAGCTTCGGGACCTGGTCCCCGCCCTCGAGGCGCAGGAGGAGCTGCCCCAGCCGACGCGCCTTCGATCCACGGGCGTCGTCGAGGGCGGCGAGGACCGGATCGAACGCCTCCTCCCCGCGAGGGATCAGCGCCCGGAACGCGTCCATTCGCGCCGTCGGGTCGGGCCCCGCGGCCGCTGCGATCAGTTCATCCAAGCCGGACACGTGGTCCCCCTGCTGCCTCGAGGCCTAGGTCTCGACGAGCTTCGTGATCTTCGCCTTGTGGCTGGTGAAGAAGCCGGAGTATTTGTCGTGGTCCGCGTTCCGCAAGTAGATGAGGTTCGACGCGGCGTGCGGCCCGCCCCAGTTGCACGGGTGGATGTGGTGCTCCGACCAGCCGACCAGGTAGATGTCCTGGTACGCCATCCCGTCGTAGTCGTCCTCGACGGCCTTCTTGGCCAGGTTCTCGAGGGCGGCGCCTCGCAGCGTGGGATCCGCCGCCTGGGCCCGCGTGCGATGGGTCGCGAGCTCGGCCGTGATCTTCGCGCGCCACTGGTTCGTGTGCATGTTGCAGTCGGTGCCGCCGCCGATCTTGTACGTGCCGCTGGGCTTCGGGACGGTCCCGTTGTTGCTGTTGTACTCCTCGTTCGCGGGGTGCGGGGTGCCCGCGGTCGGGTACGTGGGGGACGCGCCCCAGGGCCAGTCGCCGAAGCTGCCGGTGATGACCCCGTTGACCTTCTTGGCCTTGTAGGCGTTGCCGCCGGTGTCGCGATCGCCCGCCCCGTGGCTGTCGTTGGGCGCGACCTTGATCTTGAAGTCGATGTCCTGGTCTTCGAGGTCCTTCTCGGGGTCGCTGAACGTGATCGTCATCACGATCGGCTTCTCGAGCAGCTTGTTGTACTTCGCCTCCTGGGCCCGCGCGATGGCCTCGGTCTCCTTGCGGACCTCCTTGTAGGGCTTGTCCTTCGGCGCGGGCACCTCGAGCGCCTTCTTGGCCTCGGCGATGTACTCCTTGTGCTTCTTCTCCGAGTCGGCCTTCGTCTCTTCCTTCTTGTCGCCGCCCTTGCCCGTGATCGCCTCGACGGCCTTCTTCCCCAGCTCCCAGAGCTTGTCGATCACCTTGTCGATCGCGTCCGAGACCTTCTTCTGGAGGGCGCCGATGATCTCCTTGACCTTCTTGGCGATGCCCCCGAGGCCGAGCAGGTTCGCGAGGAAGGAGATGGCGATGGGGATGCCCTTCGCGAGCACCGACTCCACCTTGTTCGCGGCGCCGCCGATCTTGCCCGCGACGATGTCGGCCATGGAGTCCACGACCTTCGTCACCAGGGCCATGATCTTGGACGCCTGCTCCTTGATGAACTTGTAGACGTTCCAGGCCGTGAGGATGGCCTGCACGATGGCCCCGACCGGGTTGAACATGGAGGCGATCTTCGTGACCGCCGCCATCACGATCTTCTCCATCAGGAACTTGGACACGCCGTCCAGCACCGTCTGCCAGAGCTTGCCGAGGTGGTCCTTGGCGTGCTCCCAGAGCCCCTCGAGACCGCCGGTGATCGCCGCTTCGACGTATCCCCAGACCGTCTCCAGCAGCTTCATGTTCTTCTTGCCGATCTTCTTCTCGATCTTCTTCTTCATCGAGGCCTTGGTGATGCCAAGGATCTGAAGGACGAGATCGAAGATCCCCTTCGCGTTCCACTCCTTCGGGAGCTTCAGGCCGGTCTCGGACATCTGACCGGTGAGCCAGCCGACGATTCCGTTCTTGAGGTGGGTGAGGAAGTTGCCCGCGAACTGGCTGAAGCCGGTGCTCACGGCCTTGATCAGGTTGCCGACGAAGGCGCCGGGGTCGTCCACGATCTTCTTGATCGTGTCCATGCCCTTGCCCACCAGCGCGTAGAAGGCCTCGGGGGCGATCCCGGCGAGCTTGAGCGCGCCTTCGAGCAGCGCCTTGAGCGCCTTCTCCCAGTCGCCCGACACGACCGCCGAGGCGATGGTCAGGGCGGTCTGGATGGCCGTCTTGTAGGCGTTGATGACGGCGGTGACGGCCTTGTTCAGCGCGTCGATGGCCGCCGTGACCATCTTCTTGAGGCCCTCGCCGAACTTCTTCACGGCCGCCTTGGCCATGTCGACGGCCTTGTCGATCAGCTCGTTCAGCGCCTTGGCGAGGCCGGGGAAGATGTTGCCCAGCAAGCCGCTGACCATCTTCTTGAGCAGGTCGCCCAGGAGGTCGAGGGCCTTGCTCGCGAAGGCGACGGCCGCGTCGACGATGGCGCACGCCGCGTCCTTGACGGCGTTGAGGATCCCGCTGACGACGGTGCTGAGCGTGTCGAAGATCTGGCCGACCAGGCTGCAGATCCGGTCCAGGAACCCGCTGACGGCGCTGGCCGCGCGCTCCCACCAGGACTGGTTCTTCTTCTTCTCCTCGGCGCGCTTCTTGGCCCGCGCGGCCTTGCGCTCGGCCTGCTCCTTCTTGCCCGCGGCCTGCTTCTTGGCGTCCGCGAACTTCTTCTTGATCTTGGTGTCGTCGCTCTTCTTGCGGTCCGAGATCTTCTTCTCGGCCTTCTTCTTCTCGGAGCTCGACTTCTTCTTGGCCTTCTTGAGCTCTTCGGCCTGCTTCTTCTTGGTGTCCTTGCGGCCCTTCTCGATCTCGCCGCGGGCCCGGGTGATCTCGGCCTCTTGGGCCTCCTGGGCCTTCTTGTTCTCGTCGTCGATGGTCTTCTGCGTGTCGGCGACGGCGGCCTCGCGGTCCTTCTCGCGGTCGTCGACGGCCTTCTGAAGCTCGGCGTCCGCCTTCTTCAGGTGGGCGTCGAACTCGGGCTTCATGATGTTGTCGGCCTGGTCGTAGACGGCCTTGTCGTGCCCCTTGGCCAGGTACTCGGCCATCTTCGGGTCTTCGGGCACCTCCGCGACGGCGGGCATCTCCGCGACCTTCGCGTCGAACTTCTCCTCGAGCTCCTGCCGCTGGACCTGCTCGGGGCCGGGACCGTCGTCGATGGCCTGGCGGTGCTGCGCCTCGGCCTCGGCGATCTTCGTGTCGGCGTCGGACGCCTGTGAGCCCGCGCGGCCGGGGTCGGAGCTCCCGCTCAGCTGCACCTTGGGGGCGGGCCCGGGGCTCGTATTGACCGTCGACTTGGTCGAGATCTTCGCGGCCTTGGCCTCGAACATCTGGATCTTCGCCTCGACGGGCGTCTCCTTTTGGAGCTTGTTGAAGTCCTTGCGCAGGTTCAGCTTGTCGCCCTTGACGGCGAGCTGCGGGTCGAGCTTCAGGGGCTTCGCGTCCGCGCCTTCGCCGCCCTCCTCCACGCCCTGCTTGGTGGTCGGCTTCGCGAGCGTCTTCTCGCCCTCGGCCTTCTGCTCGCCGGGCATCTGCGCCTTGAACTCGGGCAGCTTCTTCTGGGCGTCCTGCTCGTCCTTCTTGCCCGCCTTCTCGAGCTCGCCGCCGCGGACCTTGATGTCCTGCGCGAACTCGGTGGGCGTGGTGTTCACCAGGTCCTTGCCCAGGGCCTTCGTGTCGGCCGCTGCGGGCGCGCCGCCGCCACCCTTGGGGGGCGTGGGAGCCGCCGCGCCGCCCCCGCCGCCGCCGGATCCGCTCGCCGCCGGGGGCGGAGCAGGGGGAGCGTCGCCGCCCTCGGCGCCCTTGCCGCCGTCCGTGGCGTTCCCGGACTCCTTCGCCGCCTTCTCGACCTCGGGCGGGATCTCGGGGGCGACCTCGAGGCGAGGCTTCGGGGGCTTCTTGAGGGTCTTCTTGGCGAGCTTCTGGGCGAACTCGGCCGCCTTCTTCGCCTTCTCGGGGTCGGTCTTGTTCGCCTCGCCGCCGCCCGGGCCCAGCTTGCTGCCCGCGGGGCCCCGGGAGGGGTCGCCCTGGTTGCCGGAGGCCTTGCCGCC
Source organism: uncultured Rickettsiales bacterium (assembly GCA_964620495.1). Taxonomy (GTDB): domain Bacteria; phylum Myxococcota_A; class UBA796; order UBA9615; family UBA9615; genus CAZEKB01. Next base: position 31,095 of record CAZUHI010000064.1, read on the forward strand.
GACCAGGTCCTCGACGATCTTCTTGCCGCCCTTGCCCTGGACGGTCTTGAAGACCTTCATCGACTGCTTCTGCTGTTCCCTGTACAGGAGCCGCGCCTGCTCCTCGGGGGAGTGGCGTTGTTCGCGCGGAGACGGCTTCCGGTTTCTTGCGGGCTCGGCGGGCACGGTCTTCTCCGTGAGGGGGCCGATTTCAGGGATGGTCAGCGGGTCAGGGTACCGCGCGCGGGGACGGGGATCCAGAAGTCTCTCCGAAGGCGAACAAGCCGACGGGGCGGTAGGCTGACGAGGCGTGGAAGCCGGTCCCTCCCTCCCCAAGGAGTCGATGATCAAGGTCGCGGTGCCGTGCGCCGTGATCTCGATGCTCATGTGGGTCGCCGCCCACCTCGCCATGCACCGCCCCCGAGGCTGGCCGTTCTCGGTCCTGGGCGAGTGGGATCTCCTCCTCACCTCCCAAGCCGTGGCCGGGGGCGCGCCCCCGCCCGCCCTCATCGGGTCGGTCCAGGGCGGCGACATCGGCACCTACCTGGTCGCGCTCCTCGCCGCCGTCCCGATCGCGCTCGGCGTCGACCCGGTGCTGGCGGGCAAGCTGGTGGCGACGGGCTTCGGGGCGGCGGTCGCGGGCCTCGCCGCGGCCTGGGCGGCGGTGTTGGCGGCGCACGACTTCGAGGTCGACGAGGGCACCACCAAGGCGGCGGGCGGGGCGTGGGCGGCGGGCCTCATCACCGCGGCCGCGCTCGCCACGGCCTGGCCGGGCCTCCACTTCGAGCTCGCGGGCATCAACGGGCGCACCCCCGAGGCCCTCCTCCCCCAGCTGATGGCGACGTTCCTGGTCCTCGACCTCCGACGCGGCGGGGGCGTCGGAGGGGCCGCGGCGGCGGGGGTCTGCCTGGGGGTCTCCCTGCTGCTCAGCCCGGTGGCGGGGTGGACGGTCTTCAGCCTCTGCGTGGTCGTCATGGCGACGGCCCGGCGACGCGACGGGACCTACTCCCACGTCGAGCGCGCCGGCCTCTGCCTCACCATCCTCGGCGGGGTCTTCGTGGGGATCGTGGTCTCGGCGCTCCTCCTGCCCGAGGGGCCGGCGGGGCTCGCGGAGTTCGTCCGGACCACGTTCACGGACTTCTCCCTGTCCTCGGGCAGCACGGGGGCGGCGGGGCCGGGGCCGGTCGCGATCGTGGTGCTGATCGGTCGCGCCCTGGAGGGCGGCGCCCACAACCCGGAGCTCCAGTGGCGCGGCGTGATGCTCCTGGTCGCCGGGTTCGCGCTCGCCTTCACCGCGTTCGCCCGGATCATCCTCAGCTGGATGTTCGAGGAGCTCGACGACGCCGCCATCCTCGCGGCCGTGGCCCTGTCCTGGATCGTCCCGCTCTCGCTGCTCCCCGAGGACCGCTGGTTCTATCCCCTCGCCTACCGCTACTGGCTGCTGCCGCTGGCGCTCTGCGCGATCCTCCTGGGCGCCGAGGCCGGGCGGTGGGTCGGCACGCAGAAGATCGGGACCCTGGCCGACATCGGGGCCTGGTCCGTCGCCCTGTTCCTCCTGTCGCCGCTCATGAACATCGAGCGCTCGATCAACGCCCCGCCTCCGGCCCGCGCCGACGCCCTCGCCGCCGCGGGCGCCCACCGCATGGGTCCGCGGGTGGGCCACGACCGGCACGACACCTTCCTGGCGCTGTCGGCCCACGTGACCGCGAAGGACCGCGCCCCGCTGGTGGAGGGCTACGGCATGGCGCTGGGGGGGGACGCGGCCAGCAACGCCCGGGACGGGCTGCAGATCGTGCACGAGTGGGAGGCGATCGTGCGTCGCTGGGGGACGCGGGAGCGGACCGCGCTGCTCATCGGCGTCGGGTGCGGCGCGACGGCCCTCCAGGAGGTACCGGCGACGCTCGTCGAGTCGTGGGTCCCCGCCGTCGCCGACCAGGAGTACCTGCTCTACGGGATGGGGCTCTGCGCCGCGGAGGCCGGTCGGGTCCCGAGCCCGGAGGTTCGGGCCGCGGTCTCGGTCTTCCCCGCGCTGTCCCCGGCGGGTTGGCGGGCGTTGGGGGAGGGCCTGCGGGACGGCGGCATGCCCCGCGCGGAGCTGCGACGATTCGCCCCGGACGCGTCGATCCACGCGCGCATCCTCGGGGGGTGGGACTCCGCCGCCCGACGCCCCCTGCATCGGTCGACGGTGGAGCGCCCGGCGTCCCTCATGCCCCTGCGCTGGTAGCGGCGCCCGATCCCACGGCTATCTTGAGGCCCGATGGCGCGACGCGACGACGACGACAAGTTCCTGAACCCCGGCCGGCTCGACTGGAAGCCGTCCTACGACGGCGAGGACGCCCAAGGCGAGGACCCGAGCATCGCGGGCCGCATGTTCGGGAAGCTCAAGGGCCGGGTGAAGAAGCGCCTCAGCGAGTCGATCGAGGGGCGCGGCGGGGGGCTGCTCGGCCGGCTGCGCAAGGACTCGTCCCACGACACCAAGGGCACGAGCGGGTGGCGTGACCGCTACGAGATCAAGACCGTCGACCGCGACGTGCACGACCGCGCCGGGCAGACGATGGCGATCGGGCTGGACGGCGCGGACCGCCGTGAGGTGCCGCCCCCCACCCGGGACGCGGCGGCGCCGAGCATCCGCCGACGGGATCGCTGGAACCGCGAGGACGAGGGCCCGATCCCCGAGTCGATCCGCACCATCACCTCCACCGCCGAGCTCGCCGACCTGACGGGCACCCCGGCCTACATGCTCCCCGCCGGCCATCCGCCGCACGCCGGTCGCCTGTCCTGCGCCTACTGCGGCGTCGGCGACTCGGGCCTCGTCCGCGGCGCGCCCCAGGCGGCGGTCGAGGGCGCGGAGGGCGGGGTGAAGATGCACCAGAAGGCGGGCGCCGCGACGAAGCGTTCGACGGGCGGGCGCGTGGGCAAGCGCGCGCCGACCAAGGGCTGCGCGAAGCTGCAGTCGTCCACCGGCCACGAGGGCACGCTCTTCCCGATCCACCTCGTCCCCTCGATCAAGGAACGCTACGACTCGGCGCGCAACCCGACGACCTACGAGCGGGCGATCTCACGATTCGCGGACCTGATCCTCGATCATCGCTCTCCCGACACCCAGATCCTGGTGTACGGGTGTGGACAGATCGACTACTTCACGATCTTCGCGTTCCAGGAAGTGTTCCGACTCCTGGGCGCGCGCAACCTGGCCGGGAACGCCGAGCACTGCCTCAACGCGGGCGCCGTACACAACGAATTCCTGACGGGCCAGGAGGGACCGTTCCTCACCTTCGAGAACGCCTTCCAAGGGCCCGGACGCTTCTACATCCTCAACGGCTGGAACGGCCTGGTGACGCACCCCGGCGCCTACTGGGCGCTCGTGCAGCGAAAGGACTTCGACGGCTACCTCATCGAGGTGCTCGAGTCCGAGACCGCCCGGGACGTCGCCGGACGGCTGGGCGACGACCGCGTCCTCTACGTCAAGGCCAACTCCGACCCCCAGCTGGCCCTGGCCGTGGCCCACGAGCTCCTCACGGTCCACGAAGGCGCCATCGACCGGCGCTTCCTCAACTTCTACGGCGGCAAGGAGTCCTGGGAGTCCTTCCGCGACATGGCCCTCTCGGACGAGTTCGACGTGGCCGCCGTGGCCCGTCGCGCCGCCCCCGAAGAGCGCTACGTCGAGCGATTGGAGCGGGGCCTGCGGGACATCGCGGCGAAGCTCGCCGACGCCGACGTGGTGCCCATCAACATCCCCTCCGTGGGCTTGTCGCAGACGAGCGGCTCGGTCGCCCACTGCCTGTGGGGCAACGCGATGGCGGCCGTCGGCAAGTACGGGCTGCGGCCGGGCGGCGAGACGGCGGGCGGCACGCTGCGGATCCCGGGGCAGATCAACGCCGAGTCCGAGGTCCAGGGGCTGAGCTCGCAGTTCTTCTTCGGGCGCATCCGCGTGGACACCGCCGGCACCGCCGAGGCCGCCGCGCGCATGGGTCTGCCGACCGACGCCTACCACCTGATGATGCGCGACGACGACCGCGTGGTCCTGGACTACAGCGACCCCTCGGCGCGCGTCGACCGCGAGCTGATCATCACGTTCGGGACGCACTTCTCCGCGAACATGATGGGGCGCGACCGGTGGATCGAGAAGCTGACGGCGCACGACACCCAGATCGTCGTCATCGACCCCGTGCCGGACCCGTTCGCCGTGGAGCACGCGCGACTGATCATCCCGTCGCCCCCCCACGCCGCGGCCGCGAAGGTCTATCAGAACGGGGAGTGGCGGCTGTCGCTGTCGACGCCCCGCAAGGAGGCCGCGCCGGAGACGCGCACCGACGCGACCATCGTCTACGACGTCATGGCCGAGATCACGCGACGGGTCCGCGAGGACGCCATGGTCCGCATGGTGAACCCGGACCTCGCGACGCACCTCATGTCGGGCTACCTGGCGGAGCGGTACGAGCCGCCCGAGGTCGGGGGCGGGCTGCCGCGGGTCGGCGGGGAGGTCTCGCGGCCGTTCCTGTGGCAGCGCATCCTCGACTACATGGAGGACGGGCCCGGCCGCAGCGGAGTGATGTACTGCCGCCCCGAACACGACGACGGCAGCCCGATCACCTGGGACGATCTGCTCGAGGCGGGTCACCTCGTGTATGGCGGGGTGGGCACGCGCCGGTACCTGCTCGACTACGACGACCCGGGGCAGGTGCCCTTCCGGGACATCTTCCAGCGGCCGCGGCGGTTCGAGTTCTTCGTGCCCACGACGGGCGACATCGCCATCCCCGAGGGCACGATCCTCAACTCGGGTCGGTCGGGGCTCTCGGACGACCCGAAGCGCACCAAGTTCGCGATCGACACATTCAACTCGGGCAAGCACACCCCCGCGACGGGTCTCCCGTCCGAGAATCCGCTGCACGTCGCCCCTGCGCTCGCCCGGGAGCGGGGCCTCGAGGACGGGGGGAAGGTGCGGGTCACCAACGTGGAGACGGGCAAGTGGATCGAGCTGACGGTCGTGGTCACGGACCGAGTGAAGGGGCGCGGGACCTACGTGAGCTTCCACAAGTCCAAGGCCGACCTGGACGAGCAGCGCTACGTCAACACGGTCACTTCCCACGTCGGGCGGTGCCCGTACACCGCGCAGACCAACTTCAAGAAGACGGTGGTCCGGCTCGACCCGGCCTGATCATTCGGCCGCCGGGGTCGGCTCTTCCTTCTCGGGCGTCGCGTCTTGCGCGGGGACGGCCTTGCCGGCGACGCCGTACTTCTGCTTCTTCTTCGGCCACAGGCAGTCGGGCTTGTTGCGGTAGCGGATCTCGAAGGGGACGTACGTCATGCAGACGGGGTCGTCCTTCGGTCCGTCGCAGATCTCCTGGCAGGTGGCGTACACCTCGTGGTGCTCGACGAGGAGTGAGTCGCCCGTCGCGGCGCTGACCGTGCGGTTGTAGGCGACCCCCTTCTCCTTGGCGTAGTCCTCGGCGTACGAGTGCAGCGACGTGATGATCATCGTCGGCACGCCCTTCTCCCACATGCCCACGCGGTTCTCCTGCGCCTCCTTCTGGACCTTCAGGAGCGCGGGATCGGCCGCCGTGTCGATGGCGAACACGTGGGCGTGGCCCTTGCGGACCATGTGCTCGGCCACGTCGGGGCAGTCCACGAGGACCCGCCCGTAGCCGTCGCGGCTGCCGTCCGTCGTGCAGATCCAGTCCGCCTCGGAGGCCACGAACCGGGAGCTCTTGGCGATGGCGTAGAGCTCGTCGCCGGTCCAGGTGCCCCAGCGATGGACGGGGCCGTAGGACTCGAGGGTGTTGTAGCGCTGCAACCGCACGCCGTCCCCCTTGTACTCGCCCGACTTGAACTTGAAGGAGTCGCCGTCGGACCAGCGGACGGTGGTGGGGACGCCGTTGAGTTCGATCACTCCCCACCCCTTCCGTTCCCGGGCCTCGTCGAGCTGTTCGGCGGTGGCCGCGTCGACCGAGGGCGCCTCGGGGGTGGGGCTCGGCTCGGGGCCGGGCCGGGTCGTCTTGCAGGAGCAGCCCACGACGAAGACGACGAGGAGTAGGGCAAGGATGCGGAGGTGCGGCATGAAGCGGGGATTCTGCCGGCGTTCCGTCGCCCGCGTCGGCAGGATGCGGCCGATGCGTCATCTGCTGCTGTCGGCGATCCTGCTCGCCGGGTGTGTCTCCGAGGATGTCGAGTGGGAGCCCGGCACCGACGGGCCTCGACCCGAGGAGTCCCCGGACTTCGTCATCCTCGCCGCCTCGGGGCACTGCCTCACGAACTGTCCCGCGTTCCCGCGCGAGAACCTGGTGAGCCAAGGCACCGCCGAGCGCATCGGCGATCTGCTCAACTCGTACGGGTGGAGCGTGGCGATCTTCCAGTACGCCGACGCCTTCTACAACCACCTCGCCAACGGCCAGGCGGTCCTCCCGTACAGCGAAGAGGCGCCCGTGCAGTTCGGGTTCCTGCAGATGCTGGCGGATCTCCAGGACATCCGGGATCTGTGGATCGGCGAGTTCCAGAACCCCACCGGGATCGTGCTGCTGGGGCACTCCCACGGCGTCGTCTGGACCCACACCCTGGCGACCCTGCGGTCGGACGTCCCCATCGACTTCCTCATCGACCTGGACGGCGACTCCCACGGCTGGGCGGACGAGGGCGACGAGTTCGTCACCGGCGACGGCTGGGGCCCGATCATCGAGCAGTACACCGAAGCCGAGGGCGTGATCTGGGACTACCCCATCGAGCAGGCGACGGACGCATGGCAGGTGTCCGGCCTGGACGAGCTGCAGGACATCGAGGACATCGTGCCGGGCCACGTGGCCTGGAACCTCGAGGTGCACGGGGACTCCTTCACGCTCCGCGACCAGGACCCCAACCACCGCTTCGACGGCACCGACCTCGGCATCATCGTGGGCGAGACCAACGAAGAGCACGACCGCCTGGACGACCCCGGCTCGCAGAGCATGGACTGGGTCCTCGAGCGCATGGCGGAGATCATCGACGGCAGCTAGGGGAGGTGGGGGGGCCCTGCCCGGCCGCGCGTCGGCGCCGGGCCGCGGCGCGTGGGCAACGGCGCGTGGGCAAAATTTCCCACTACGTCGGCGCCGGGCCGCCCGGCGGGCCTCAGATGGGAATCGTTGCCCGCGCCCGCAGCACCTCGCGCGCCCACCGCGCCACCACGTCGGCCATCCACTCGATGCGTCCGGGGATCGCCTCGAAGGTCTCCTCCACGATCCACAGCCGCTGATTCAGCTCGACCTGCAGGCCGGGCACGCCCGCGGCGGGGTTCGCGTGGGTGGCGACGCCGTAGCCGCCCGAGAAGGGGTCGTTCATCGTCACGGACCCGGCGGGCTCGGAGCCGGGGGGCCCGGGCGGCGCGGGCGTGTCCAGCAGGAGCGCGGCGAGCCGACCCCGGGCGAACTCGGACAGCCCCACCGGACAGGACAGCCGGTCGCCGATCCCGAACTCGATGAGCTTGCTCGACGGGCGATTGCCGAGGACGGCGTCGGGCCGCGGGCGCCCGTGGTCCGGCGAGCGGACGGGCGCGGTCTCCATCATGGAGTGGGCGTCCATGTAGAAGGTCGTGCGCGGGTCGCGGGCCTGGGTCGCCACCTGCTCGTGATACGGCCGGTGGTACTCGAGGACCCGCACGTGGTGCTCGTGGATCCCCGGCCGACGCCCTTCTTTGTAGATGGAGCGTTCGCTGAAGTCGGTCGTCGGGAGCACCCCGCCCTCGGTCCGCTGATCCTCGGCCCGGTTCGGGTCCGCGACGTAGCGCGACCACGGATACACCACGCAGCGGGCCCCCGGCACCGCGTAGATGCGGTCGGTAAAGGCGTCGGACTGGGCTCGGAGGAAGGCGTCGTCGACGTGCGGGAGGAGGGCGTCGCGAAGCTCCGCAGGGATCGCGATCCCCGCGTGCGGAATGCCGATGACCAGCCCGGCCCCTGAGACTTCCGCCGACATGGCCGAAACAATACCGGCGCGCAACGTCCCCGTCGGGGTCACGGTGCCGATCTTTCGGAAGTCCGGAAAGACAAGAGCCGGTGCCCCCCGAAGGGAACACCGGCTCTCTACACATCGATGCTTTCCACAGCGAATCA
>CAZUHI010000065.1:0-38688 GCA_964620495.1 uncultured Rickettsiales bacterium
GGGGCAGCCGGTGAGGGCGAGGCTGAGAGGGAGACAGAAGAACAGAGGTAGATTCCGAGACATGCGAGGCACTCTACTCGCCTGGTCGGTGCTCGGCGCCGTGCTCGCCTCGGGTACGCCCGCCGCGGCCCACGTGGGGGAGGTGCCCGCGGGGATCGACGCGCTCGGTCCCGGGGCGCCGGTGGTCGAGACGTCCGTCGGTCTGCTCGTCCCCGACGGCGACGTCCACCGGTGGGTGTGTCACGAAGCCGTCGTCCAGTCGGACTTCTTCCTCACGCCTCGGTATGCCCGATCGCCCGACGGCGTGCTGATGACGGCGCTGGGTCTGCTCGACGTCGGCACCGACCCCCGCCAGAGCGTCTACCGATCGGAGGACGGCGGCTGCACGTGGGCGGCGCCCGAGGGCCTGACCGACCGCGTGGTCGTCGATCTCGCGCTCGGCCCCGGGGACGCGGGCCTGGCGGTCACGGGGCGCCCCCCCGGAGACCCCGAGTTCCCGGGCAACACCATCTTCGTGACCGACGACGGGGGCGGGTCCTGGGGCCCGTCGGACGTCGACCGCGACCCGAGGACCTTCCGCACGGTGGCCACGTCCCCCGACGGCGCGACCTCCTGGGCCACGTCGATCCGCTACACGCCCCCGGGGGCATGGATCCACCGGTCGGTGGACGGCGGGGAGACCTGGCAGGAGTCGGCCCACGACTTCGTGCTCGCGGGCGAACGCTGGACGGTGCTGGACGTCCTCCTCCCGCACCCCGACGACCCCGAGGCGGCCTGGATCCGGCAGGCCGGGGAGCAGGGCGACCGGCTGTACCTGGCGACCGCCGGGGGCGCGACCCTCGAGGAGCTGGTCCATCTGCCGGGCGCCGACGGCCTCGTGCACGACGCCGCTTGGTACCGGGGCGACCTGTTCGTCGCCGGCTCGGACGGGGTGCTCGTCTTCCCGGAGGGTCGCGGATCTCCGTCGGCCTGGCCGGGCACGGGCGAGCCGGTGCGGGGCCTCTCGGTGGAGGGCGACGTGCTCCACCTCGTGCACGGGGACGTCGGCGGCCACGTCATGACGACCCTGCCCGCCGAGACGTTCCTCGACTTCTCCACGGTCACGGGGCCCCCCGCGTGTGCCGAGGACGCCACCGCGACGGTGCGATGCGGGCCGCTCTGGGACGACCTCGCCGCCCGGCTGCAGCCTCCCCCCGACCCGACCCCCGCGCCCTCCGACGTCCCCCCGCCGTCCGACGGGTGTCCCGCCGGGCCCGCCGCGGCGCTGGCCTTGCTCGTGCCGCTCGGCGCGCGACGGCCATGAAGGAGCAGGTCGTGCGGCGCGCCGAGGCCCTCTTGGGGGCGCGGATCACGGGCACCCGGGGCGTCGTGGGCGGGTTCTCGTCGGCCGCGCGGCTCGTGATCGACCTCGAGGACGGCCGGAGCGCGTTCGTGAAGGCCGCGGTGGACGCGGACACCGCGCGTTGGCTGCGAGCCGAGCTGCGGATCTACGACGACCCCGGGCTCCAGGCCGCGAACATCGCCCCTCGCCTCCTGGCGGCCGACCGGGAGGAGCCCCTCATCGTCCTGGAGGACTTGAGCGCGTGCCGTCGCCCTCCTCCGTGGACGGCGGCGGACGTGGACGCGGTGCTCGCGCTCTTGGGCCGGGTCCACGCGGCCCCGCTCCCCGCGGGTCTCCCGGGCTCGGAGGGCTACGCGGAGTCGTTTCGCGGGTGGTCGCGCGTGTCCCGCGCCCCCGCGCCGTTCCTCGGGCTGGGCCTGTGCACCGAAGCCTGGCTGCGGGACGCGCTCCCGAGGCTGGTCGCCGCCGAGGCCGACCTGCGCCTGGACGGCGACTCGCTGGTGCACCTCGACGTCCGCAGCGACAACCTCGCCATCCGGCCCGGCGGCGCGGTGCTCTTCGACTGGAACTGGGCGTGCCGCGGCAACCCCGAGCTCGACGCCGCCTTCTGGCTGCCGCACCTGGCCCTGGAGGACGGGCCGCGGCCTTGGGAGGTGCGCCCCGGTCGCCCGGATCTGGCCGCCGCGGTCGCGGGCTTCTTCTGCTTCCACGCGTCGCTGCCCACCGGACGCCCGGGCGATCCGCCGCCGGCCGTCCGCGACTTCCAGAGGAGCCAGGGCGTGGTGGCGATCGAGTGGGCCGCCCGGGCCCTCGCCCTCCCGGCGCCCCGATCTCCGTGAGGCCGTTCGAGGTCCACGAGCGGGGACCCCGGACCCAGGTAGCGTGCGAACCGATGTCGCGCGCTTCCTGGGTTCGGGCGGTTCTGGTCGTCGGCTTGGCGACCTTCGCCGTCGTGTTCGGCGTCCGCTTGGGGTGGATGTACGTCCTGGGCACCTTCGCGGGCGAGTCCTACGCGCATCCGGCCCCCGGCTTCTGGCGGTGGCAGCCCTGGATCCACCCCCCGGTCTACGGCGAGTACATGCGCCTCTTGGAGGCGATCTCCGACCGCTTCTGGGTGGGCGAGGAGCTGGTCGCGTTCTGGTCGGGCGGCGTCTTCGCGGGGGTGCTCGGCGTGCTCGGAGCGCTCTGGGCGCGGCGCGAGTTCGGCCCGGGCTGGGACGTCGCCGCGGCGCTCCTGCTCGTCTTCGCGGCCTCGAACCTGCGCCCCTTCGAGAACTACCCGCCCGCGCGGACGCTCATCTTCGGCGGCGTGTGGATGCTCTTCGTCCTCCATCGGACCCCGGACGCGAGCCGCGCCCGCACCCTCGGCACCCTCGCCGTCCTCTGGACCGCGGTGGAGCTGCACCTGTCGTCCTGGTTCGTCCTCGGCCCGGCGTGGTTCTTCCTGGCGGCGGCCGACGGACGCGCGACGGAGCGCACGAAGGCTCACGTGCGGGGCATCGCGACGTGGCTGGTCCTCTTCGGCCTGTCGACCTACCCCGGCCTGTTCCGCGTCCTGGGCGAGGGGCCGGGGGAGGGGAGGCTCGGCGACGGCTCGGTCCGGTGGTCCCACGTCACCCTCGAGTGGACCGACGTACGCCTCTTCCTGCCCCTGCTGCTGTGGCTCGTCCCCACCCTCCGTCGGGGGCGCGCGCCGTGGGTGGCGGCCTCCGCGGCGGTCGTCGTCTACACCCTCATCACGTGGGGGCTGATGGCCCACAACATGGCCATCGGCGGGCCCATGCGGGCCTCCCACCACTACTTCGAGCTCATCGACCCGCTCCTGGCCATGTGCGCCCTGGCGGCGCTGCACGCGGCGTGGACGCACACCGACGGGTGGGCTCGCCGCGTCGTGGGAGGGGCGACCGGCGTCCTGATCCTCCTGCACCTCGTCTGGTACGTGCGCGCCTTCCACCTGCTGCGGGAGATGTCCGCGGGCTGGACCCGCTGACTGCTAGAAGACCCCCCGTGCGCGTCATCGATCTGTTCTGCGGGGCCGGAGGCTTCTCGCGAGGCTTCGCGGACGCGGGGTTCCGGCCGGTGCTGGCCAACGACCACGCCCCCGCCGCGATCGACACGTACCGCGCCAACTTCGATCCCGACGGCGCCCACTCGGTGCTGGGGGACCTCCCGGGCCTGCTCGCGGACCCGTCGTTCGTCGTCCCCGCGGCGGACGTGGTCGTGGGCGGTCCCCCCTGCCAGGGCTTCAGCCTGCTGAACAAGAAGCGCGTCGGCGACGAGCGGCGGGACCTCTGGCGCCCGTTCCTCGAGGTGGTGCGACGGTCCCGGGCCTCCGTGTTCGTGATGGAGAACGTGCCCCAGCTGCTGCGCTCCCACGAGCTCGGGGATCTCGTGCGCATGGCGCGCGAGCTGGGGTTCCGCCACGTCGAGGGCCGCAAGCTCTGCGCGGCGGATCACGGGGCCCCCACGGTGCGGCACCGGGCGATCGTGCTCGCGTCGCGCGTGGGTCCCGTGGACTGGCCCGAGCCGACCCACGCCAAGGACGGCGCTCCCGCCCCCTGGCGCACGGTCCGCGACGCGATCGGGGACCTGGACGACGCGCCCGTGGTGGGCACGCGGATCCGGGACGCCGCCGCGCCCCTCGACCTCCACTTCGGTCGCAACCCCACGCCGATGTCCCGCGAGCGTTACCGAGCCGTCCCCCCCGGAGGGAACCGGTTCGACCTCCAGCGCAGCCGCCCCGACATCACGCCGCAGTGCTGGATCCGCAAGACATCCGGGGGGACCGACCTGTTCGGGCGGCTGTGGTGGGATCGCCCCTCGGTCACCATCCGGACCGAGTTCTTCAAGCCCGAGAAGGGGCGCTACCTGCACCCCGAGCAGCACCGGCCGATCACCCACCGCGAGGCCGCCCGGCTGCAGGGGTTCCCCGACGACTTCGCCTTCCGCGGCACGAAGACGCAGATCGCCCGTCAGATCGGCAACGCCGTGCCCCCTCCGCTGGCCCGCGCGCTCGCCGCCGAGGTCGCCCGGACGCTCGCCTCGCGCCCCCTCGCGCCCCCGGTCAGGGCCGTTTCGGAACCCGCCTTGACGGTCTCGAAGGCTCGCTGCTAAGCCCCCGGCGTCTCCGCAACGATCGGCGTTCTCGACGCCAAACCCCCTCGACGGAAACCGACCCATGAAGCGCATCTACTCCTTCGGTGGCGGCAAGGCGGAGGGGTCTGCCGACGACAAGGCCCTCCTCGGCGGCAAGGGGGCCAACCTCGCCGAGATGTGCTCCCTCGGGCTCCCGGTCCCCCCGGGCTTCACGATCACCACCGGCGTCTGCCTCGAGTACCTCGAAGCGGAGGCGGAGAAGGCCAAGGGCACACGCGGGCGCTGGGTGCCGCCGGGCACGCCCGTCGAGCCGACCCCCCTTCCGGAGGGGCTGCCCGCGCAGATCGACGCGGCCATGACCGCCCTCGAGGCCGAGCTCGGCAAGGGCTTCGGCGACGCCTCGGACCCCCTGCTGGTCTCCGTGCGCTCGGGCGCCGCCATCTCGATGCCGGGGATGATGGACACCGTCCTCAACCTGGGCCTGAACGACGCGACCGTCGCGGGCCTGGCGGCCAAGTCCGGCGACGAGCGCTTCGCCTGGGACTCCTACCGCCGCTTCGTCCAGATGTACGCGGACGTCGTGCTCGGGCTCCACCGCGCCCAGCTGGACCGGATCGTCTCGGAGCACCGGGCGTCCAAGGGCGTCGAGCACGACACGGACCTCGAAGCGGCCGACTGGAAGCACCTCGTCGCGGCCATGAAGGCGCGCATCGAGAGCAGCCTGGGGTTCACCTTCCCCGAGGAGCCGCGCGACCAGCTCATGGGCGCCGTCCGGGCGGTGTTCGCGTCCTGGAACACGTCGCGCGCGCGCTTCTACCGACGTCAGAACAACATCGCGGACGACCTCGGCACCGCCGTGAACGTGCAGGCGATGGTGTTCGGGAACATGGGCGCCGACTGCGCCACCGGCGTCGCCTTCACGCGCGACCCGAAGGACGGTCGTCGGCTCTTCTTCGGCGAGTTCCTGGTGAACGCCCAGGGGGAGGACGTGGTGGCCGGGTTGCGCACGCCTCAGCCCATCAACCGCGAGGCCGATCCCGACTCCACGCTGCCCACCCTGCAGGACCTGATGCCCGAGGCCTACCGGGAGCTGCACACGGTCCATCGACGCCTCGAGGCGCACTACCGGGACATGCAGGACATCGAGTTCACCATCGAGAACGGCCGCCTGTGGATGCTCCAGACCCGCCGCGGCAAGCGCACGATCGCGGCCGCCGTCCGCATCGCCGTGGACATGGTGGAGGAGGGCCTGATCAGCAAGGAGGAGGCGATCCGGCGCGTCGATCCCGGCCGCCTCGACCAGCTGCTGCATCCCACGGTCGCGCCCGGCGCCGCGCGCACCGTGATCGCGAAGGGCCTGCCCGCGTCCCCCGGCGCCGCCACGGGCCGGGTGGTCTTCACCGCCGAGGAGGCCGTCAAGCGCGCGGATCGGGGCGAGGACGTCATCCTGGTCCGCGAGGAGACGAGCCCGGAGGACATCCAGGGCATGTCCGTCGCCCAGGGGATCCTCACCCAGCGGGGCGGGCAGACGTCGCACGCGGCCGTGGTCGCCCGCGGCATGGGGCGCTGCTGCGTGGTGGGCTGCTCGGAGCTCGCGCTGCACCGGGACGGCAGCTTCAGCATCCGCGAGCGCCTCATCGAGGGCCGCGAGATCCGCGTACGCGAAGGCGATCTCATCACGCTCGACGGGTCGTCGGGGGAGGTGATGCTGGGCGACGTGGAGCGCAGCAAGCCCGACCTCGAGGGCTCGGGGCTGTCGACCCTGCTGGAGTGGGCCGACCTGCTCGCGCGGCTGGGCGTGCGGGCCAACGCGGACACGCCCGAGGACGCCGCCGTGGCGCGGGGGTTCGGCGCCGTGGGCATCGGCCTGTGCCGCACCGAGCACATGTTCTTCGACGCCGAGCGCATCGGGGCCGTGCGCGAGATGATCCTGAGCGACGACGACGCCTCCCGGGCGCGCGCCCTGGACAAGCTCTTCCCGATGCAGCGGGCCGACTTCCTGGGGATCTTCCGCGCCATGGACGGCTGCCCCGTCACGATCCGGCTGCTCGATCCGCCGCTGCACGAGTTCCTGCCCCACAAGGCCGACGAGCGGGCCCAGCTCGCGGAGACGATGGGCGTGTCCCTCGCCGCGATCGACCGTCGCGTGGAGGACCTGCACGAGTTCAACCCGATGATGGGCCACCGCGGGTGCCGCCTCGGCGTGACGAACCCCGAGATCTATCGGATGCAGGCCCGAGCCATCATCGAGGCCGCCCTGGACGCGGCCCTTGAGGGGATCGACGTGCGGCCCGAGATCATGATCCCGCTCGTGGGCGTGGCCCGGGAGCTGGAGCTGCTCCGGGGCGTCGTGATCTCCGAGGCGGACGCCGTGTTCGCGCGACGCGAGGCGACCGTGGAGTACCTCGTGGGCACCATGATCGAGCTCCCGCGCGCCTGCCTCACCGCCGATCGCATCGCGGAGCACGCCGACTTCTTCTCGTTCGGCACCAACGATCTCACGCAGACGACGTTCGGCTACTCCCGCGACGACGCGCGGTTCCTGGCGCCCTACCAGGACCCGGACATCGCCGTCCTCCCTCAGGACCCCTTCGTCTCGATCGACGCCGAGGGCGTGGGCGCGCTGGTGGCCATGGGCGTGGCCCGGGGCCGGTCGGTGAAGTCGAAGCTCAAGGTCGGCATCTGCGGCGAGCACGGCGGCGATCCCGCGTCCATCGCGTTCGTCGACGGCGTGGGCCTCGACTACGTCAGCTGCTCTCCCTACCGGGTGCCCATCGCGCGCCTCGCCGCCGCCACCGCCGTCCTCGAGGCGGCGGGCTGAGCCCGGGGGCTACTCGAAGCGGTAGATGAGGTGGTAGCCGAAGGGCGTCTCCACCGCGCTCGCCACCAGGTTGTTCGGCTCCACGGAGGTCACGCCCTTCTCGAAGTCGGGGTGCATGACGCCCGACGGGAACACGCCGAGGTCGCCGCCCTTGGGGGCGCTCGGGCCGTCGCTGTGCTCCTTGGCCAGGGCGCCGAAGTCGCCGCCGTCTGCCGCCTCGGCGAGCAGCTCGGCGGCGAAGGCCGCGGCCTCTTCCTTGGTGCGGGTGACCGTCGGCTTCGCGCGCATGGCGCCCTTGTACTGGATGAGGATGTGCGAGGCGCGGAACGTGACCGCCTCGTTGCGCAGGATCACGTGGTAGCCGAACGCCGTCTCGACCGGCTCGGCGATGACCTCGCCGACCTCGCCCTTCAGCAGCGCGGCGCTGAACTCGGGGATCATCTTGTGGGGCGGGAAGCTCCCCAGATCGCCGCCCTTCGGCCCCGACGGGCCGTCGCTGTACTCCTTGGCGAGGGCCGCGAAGTCCGCCCCGTCGGTCAGCTTCTGGAGCACCTCCTTCGCGCGGGCGAGCGCCTCCTCCTTCGTGCGCGTGATGGCGGGCGTGGCGCGCATCGAGCCGGACCACTGCACCAGGATGTGGGCCGCGGCCAGGTACGCGGGCGGCGCGGGCGTGGGCTCGGGGGTCGGCGCGGCCTCGGGGGCGCGCTCGGACGCGGCCTCGGTCGTCGCGCCGGCGGCGGGCTCGGGGGCGGGCTCCGGGGCGTCGCCCGAGCAGGCGAACGCGAAGAAGACGAGGGACAGCAGGGCGGAAGAGAGGCGCATGGGGGGCTCCGGTTCGGCGCCGCAGGACGCGGCGGGCGGCGGAACCTAGCAGGCCTGCCGACGGGTCGGTCAGGGGCCGCCGGCGCAGGCGAGGCGACGGCGCATGCCCCGGGCCCAGGCGTCTTCGTCGCTCCCGTCGCAGTCCGCGGCCAGGGCCTCCCACTCGGCGGCGGCACCCCGCGCCCTCTCGTCGGCGCGGCTGGTCGCGTCCGCCACGCCCAGGAGCGCGACGCCCACCAGGAGCGGGGCCCACCAGCGCGTGACCATCCGACCCACGTCGCTCGGCCCGAACGGGACGCGCAGCGCGAGGGGCGCGAACGCCGCGGCCGCGAACAGCGTGGGCAGCTGCCCCGGGTTGTCCGACCAGCGATCGAGGGCCAGGCAGCCGCCGACGAACAGCAGCCCCAAGCCGACGAGCGGACCGCGGGCCCGGGCCGACGAGGCGGCGGCGCCGAGGAGGATCGCGGCCGACGCGAGGCCGAGGTCCCGGGTGAACAGCCGGGCCCCGTCGCGGACGGCGGCGGGGATCGTCCGGTCCATGGGGGCTGCGTTCAAGACGCCCCGGCCGCCCGTCCACCAGTCCGGGCCGAGCAACCCCACAGCGACCGCCACGATCGCGAGGACCGCCCCGACGCCGCGACGGGCCCGGGCCGAGCGCAGGTCGACGCCCCCCAGCACGAGCAGGCCGGGGGCGAGGGCGAGGGCGCCGGGGTGCATGAGGACGGCGAGGACCATGCCCGCGACGGCGAGGCGATCGCGGCCCCGACGGAGCGCCCACGCGACGCCGGTGGTGGCGGCCGCGAGGGGGCCGTAGACCTCGCAGAAGAGGGCCGCGTCCCACACCGTGGCGGAGGCGGCCAGGGTGGCGGGCGCGAGGAGCAGCGCGGGCGTCGCGCGTCGGGAAGGATCGAGGTCGGTGAGGAGTTCTCTCGCCAGCGCCGTCGCCGCGCCCAGGCCGACGACCGTCCAGGCGGCGCTGAAGAGGTTCGCTGCCGCCGCCGGGTCGCTCCCGAGGGCGACGCCCGCCCTCACCCACACCCACAACGGCGCGAGGACCCCCACGTGCACGCTTCGGTCCCAGGGAGAGCCCGTCGCCGCCTGGAGGACGTAGGCCGCGCCGTCGCCCGTCGCCTCCACCGGGCGGAGCAGGGTTGCGGTGAGCACCGCGAGGGCCGCGAAACCGGCCGCTCCGAGGGCCCGAAATCGACGGACGTCGCGCCCGTTGGACGGGGTTTCGGGGACCGTGGACACCCCGAACATCGTATGGTACGGTCCGCCGCCCCGTCAAACAGGCCATGTGCTTGATTCAACTAGGAAAAACCGGCAAATGACCCCCCTCGGCGCGCCCCGACGCCTGCCGGTCTTCCTCGGCGCCTCGACCCTGCTGGTCGGGGTCGCGAGCTGCACACCGTTCCAGTTGCCCGATCTCGGGCCCTGCAGCGTCCTCCCCACGGACGACGCCGGCGTCACCCTGGACGCGTACGAGTACGGGCAGATCGGGATCGGCACCTGCCTCGCGGCCCCCGCGGATCTTCAGGTCCGCCCGGATCCGGAAGACCCGGACAACCACTTCATCTTCGCGGTGAACAGCAACGCCGCCTCGAACTTCGAGGGGTCGAGCGTCCTCTCGATCGACGCGTCGTCCATCGACCTGACCTGCCCCGTGAACGGCATGCACGAGGTGCGGACCAGCGCGCTGCGCATGCAGGAGTTCGCGGGCCGGCTCGCGTTCGACGGGGCATCGGACCTCGCCCTGGTCAGCAGCCGCCAGGCGGGCGGCCTGGACGGGGACCTCACCGACCCCATCTACCTCCTCGACGTCGCGGACCCCCGGGCCCTCGCCTACCACGACCAGGCCCCCCGCAGCTGGGGCCCCTACCGGTACGTCCAGGTGCCGGCGGACCCGTGGTCGGTGGTCATCAACCCGGCCACGCGCCGCGCCTACGGGCTCGGGCTCACGACGCACGAGGTGTTCGCCCTGGACCTGATCACCGACCCCGTCACGTACGTCGATCTCGTGGGCGAGCGCTCCGTGAGCAAGGCGCGCTTCGTGGACGCGGACGGCTCGGGATCCGACCCGGACTTCGAGCTCCTCGCGGTGGACTCGGACCTGCTCGAGAACGAGACGCTGGTCGTCGAGCTCGCGGGCGGCACGGTGCGCATGTACTACCCGGCGCCGGGCCCCGACGGGCGGGGTTCTCTCTTCCGTGCCGACTCCGGGGACGCCGGCGCCACGTTCGTCGAGGCGGCGGGCGGCGCGGACTCGACGGCTCCTGCGGACGGCTGGGCCGGCGCCGGCTTCGGAGGCTTCTCCCTCGGTCGCGTCTCCGGGCGCCTCGAGGGCCTCGCGGCGGGTACGTCGGCGGACGGCGTGCGCTCCATCGGGCGCCTCCAAGCCGACGACGACGCCCTGGACTGGGCGGCGTTCGCCGAGCCCGAGATCACGCCCCTGCCCCTGGGCTGGGACGGCTCGGGCGTGTTCGATCCCGAGTTCTGGGCTCAGGAGGGCGTCTTCGACGTCTTCTGGACCGGCGGGGCGGGCCTCGGGGAGGCCATCGGGCACGCGTCCGGCGTGAGCCTCTCGGACCTCGAGCGCGACGGGGACCCCGACCTCCGGGACTACGACACGCCGGGCATGGTGCTCGCCGCGGACTTCGACGGCTGGGACTCCGGCGGCGTCTTCGGGCCGTCGGTCCTGCGCAACGGCTCCACCGGCGAGTGGCTCCTCTACTACACGGGCTACGCCGAGGGGCCGGACACCCCCGAGGGCCTGCCGCCCGGGCTCGCCATCGGCGTCGCCACCTCGCTCGATCCCTCGACCTTCGTCCGCACGACCTTCGGCGCCGCCGGCACCTCCGTGGTGCTCGCGCGCGGGGAGCCGGGGGCCTGGGACGACGCGGCCGTCGCCCAGCCGTCGGTCCTGTTCCGCAACGGTCGGTACCACCTCTGGTACCAGGGCTTCGACGGGGACACGTGGTCCACCGGCCTCGCGCACTCCACGGACGGGCTCACCTGGACCAAGGACCCGCGGAACCCCGTGTTCGACGGGATCGTCGACGCGGACGGCCTGCCCCGCCGCGCGTTCGTCTCCAACGCCGCGACCGGCGGGTACTACTTCCTCGAGGGCGACGTGTCCGGGATCCTCTCCGACTTCGCCGAGGAGGGGCCGATCTTCGAGGGCTCGAGCAGCCCCGTGAAGTTCCGCATCGTGGGCGGGCAGGCCCTGGGCCAAGGCGAGTCCGACGCGTTCGACGCCACCGGGGTCGGCTCGCCCGCGCCCACCGGGGTCGACGACCTGGTCGCGTACCTCGGGCACGACGGCGGTCGGCGGCGCGTGGCGCTCGCTCGGGACGGCGCGGCCGCGCTCACCCGGGAGGGCACGCTCGACTTCGAGGGCTTCACCGGCGCGGCCGCTTCGCTGAACGGTTCGGAGCCGTCGGCGGTGCCGCTGTCCATCGATCTGCGGACCCACGGCGGCGTGACCTGGGCGGCCATCGAGGTCGCGGGCGCCGTGTACCTCGCGTCGGGCGACCTCACCACCGGCACCCTCGCGGCGGCCAACGGCGGAGCGCCCGTGCTGGAGCCGTCCGAGGCCGGCGAGTTCGACGACGGCGGGGTCTCCGTGCCCGCGCTCGTCGTCACGGACGACGCCTGCCGCCTCTTCTACGAGGCGGACGACGGCACCAACCAGCGCATCGGGCTCGTCCAAGCGGCCACGTGCGACGCCCTCGCGGGCGCTCCCCACGTCCTCTCGCTGGACCGCGGCTCGGCGGGCACCTGGGACGACGCCTCGCTGCGCTCGCCCACCGTCGTGGTGGACGACGCCGGCACCCTGCACCTCTGGTACGTCGGCAGCGACGGGGAGACCCCCCGAGTGGGCCACGCCACGAGCACCGACGGCACCGGCTGGACGCGTCACCGCGGCTCCGCGGGCGGCCCCGAGCCCGTCTACGACCCCACTGTCCTGGCCTTCGCCGGGGACGGCGTCACGCGCCTCGCGGCCGAGGTCGTCCCCATCGGCTTCGTCCTGTGGTTCGAGGGCGAGCAAGGCGGCGTGCGGCGGATCGGGCGGGCGCGCTCCCCGGACGGCGTCGACTTCATCGAGATCACGAACCCCACCACCGCCGGGGACCGCTTCGAGATCGACACTCGGAAGGGCGACTCGGACGCGAGCTCGGGCATCTACCTGGGCGACAGCAACGTGGAGGCGTCGCCCTTCGTCGACGGCATCCTGGTCCACGGGGCCGGGGCCGCGGACCTCATCCTGTCCCCCGACGGCAAGTTCGGGCTCGTAGCGAACAAGCGGGCGCCGTACATCATCGTCGTCGACCTGCACGACGACAGCACCGACGACTACGTGGACGCCAACGTCCACGACATCGAGGCCATCCTCGCCATCCCCCAGATCAGCAACCGCATGATCGGGGTGCGTGAGCTGATGTTCAGCCCCGACGGGGACGACCTGTACGCCCTGCTCGGTCCGCTCGTGAACCCCGGCTCCGGGGACGAGGGGAACCGTCGCGGCCCCGAAGGGCTCCTGCGCCTCGACTGGTCGCAGTTCGAGGACGCCCCCGCGGCCCACGCGGTCCGGGAGGGGATCATCACCGCCTTCATGCCCGCCGCCCGCGGCGCCGAGGAGCCCGAGGGGTACGCGGACGACGTGAGCGTCGGTCCCATCGGCCTGCAGCTGTCGGCCGACGGCACCCGGGCCTACTTCGCGAACTTCAACGACAACAGCTTCTGGGTCCTGGACCTGGAGGCCGGGGCCCGCGGCGCCGTGCTGGCCATCGTCGACTCGCTGGACGAGCGGCCCTCGGAGGTGGCGCTGTCGCCCGACGGCACCCTCGCGTACGTGTCCAACTCCTTCGGTCGCCTGCACGGCGCGGCCGCGAGCACCACGCTGCAGGTCATCGACATCGACGAGGCCAGCCCGACCTTCGGCACGGTGCTGACCACGCTCACCAACGTCGGGTCCCGGGAAGACGCGGGCTGCACCCAGGCGGTGATCCCATGAGCCGCTCGATCCTCCGCGGCGGCGTCCTCGCGCTGATCTCGACCGCGCTGCTGCTCGTCGCCTGCGACGAGACCACGATCTCGGTCCCCCGCCTCGACGGTCCCTGGGACCTGGCGGTGCTCTCGGACACCGAGGGCTTCTACGAGGTGCCGGTCGGGTTCACCACGAACCTGCGCTCGGGCCGCGTGAGCAAGCTGGACATGAAGCGCGGCGGCCACCTGGTGGAGGACGGCCCCGCCCCGTGGATGCCCGGCCCCGAGATCGCCTTCGGCTCCGGCCGCGCGCTGTCGCAGATCGCCCTCGCCGTGGACCTCGATCGGGTGGACGTGTGGGTGTCGGACGACAGCTCGGACGAGCTCCTGCGCGCGCCTCACATCGCGGGCCTGAACGACGACGGCACCCCCCGATGGGTGAGGCCGACCCTGGGCGAGGTCACGGTCACGGACGCGGACGGCGCGCCCCTCGCGGGCGACCTGCTGCCGACCCTCCGCACGCTGCGCCTGCACGAGACCCGGGCCACGTCGGAGGTCTGGAGCCTCGTCTGGAAGGGCGAGGCGTTCGCCGTCTCCGGCTCGGTGGCCGGCCCCCAGGCGAAGGACGCCCTGCCGGGGGCGCCGTACACGACCGACCAGGGCGAGCTCTCCTTCACGCCGGCCCTGAACGGGCAGGAGCCCGCGTTCGGGACGACCGTGCAGGTGTCCGTGCTCTTCGGGATCGAGTCGGCGGACGCGGGCGGCCTGGTCCAGGACCTGCGCGTGTCCGACGACGGCGCCTGGGTCTTCGCGGTCGTGCTCCCGGACGACGCGCCGGCCTACGTGGCCGTGTGGGACGCGCTCGCCTTCGTCGAGCTGGACCGCCTGGAGCTCCCCCGAGGCGCCGCGCCCGAGCGCATGACGGCCGGGCGCTTCGACGGCCGCGCGTGGATCGCGGACTCCGCCGCCGTCGGGGCGGGCGGTCGGGTCCTCCGCCTCGACTGGGTGCCCGGCGACCTGGACACCCTCGCGGTCACCGCCGTGCCGGTCCCCGAGCCCGCCATCGACGTGGACCCGGGCCGAGACCCGGACGCCGACCGGCTGTTCGTCGCCGCCGCCTTCTCGGACGCGGTGTGGATGCTGGACGGCAGCACCTACGCGCCCATCGACGTGAACCCCGTGACCCCCGAGCTGGACCCGACGCACGTGCGCAGCCTGATCTCGGGCATCGCGTCCAGCGCCCGCCCGATCGAGACCTGGGACCTGTCCGACGAGAACATCCGCATCCCCGCGTACGGGGTCTTCGCGTCCACCTTCGCGGGTGAGCTGTACTGGATCGACGCGGCGACGGGCTGCCAGGTGTTCGCGAACTGGGTCGGCGCGTACATCGACTCCGGCTTCAACGACCCCCAGAGCCTGTTCAACGACGGCGGCTTCACCAGCGACCCGCAGCTGGTCGTCGATCCGTACCAGGCGGGCTCCGAGAGCACCGAGATCAACGTCTTCGACGCGGGCTGGGTGACCACCAGCCGGTGCGGCGGCGTCACCCGATCCGAGACCTGGATCGCGCGCTTCGACGAGGTCGAGCAGTCCTACGAGGTCGAGGGGTCCTTCTCCGGCGTGCAGGAGAACCGCGCCTACGAAGGCGACCGGTACGTCAGCGACGGCGGCGAGATCTCCTTCCTCATCCAGCCGGGCACGCTGCCCACCACCCAGGGCGACTTCTGGCGCTTCCCCGTGAACGACGGCGTCACGCCCATCCTCCTGGGAGAGCTGCCCGGGGATCCCGTCGTCTACACCGAGCTGTACGACGACCGCTCCGGCCGCTGGTGGCAGCTCCGGCAGCGCGAGATCGGGGCGGTCCCCAACAGCGGGAACGACATGGTCTTCTGGATCGATCTCCAGGACCAGGGCTTCAACTCCGGCGGCGTCCGCATCTACCGCTGAACCCCCGAAGGCACGGCGCATGACCGACTTCCACTACGAGCCCCTCTTCCAGCCCGCTCACGACCGGGAGCCCCTCTTTCGGCACCTGGGAAGCGAGGGCGTCGAGGTCGTCGACCTGGGCGGCGCCGAGTTCCTGAGGGTCTCCGCCGACGCGCTCAGCCGCCTCGCGAGCGAGGCCCTGGGGGACGTCAGCCACCTGCTGCGCACCGCCCACCTCGAGAAGCTCGCGTCGATCCTCCAGGACCCCGAGGCGACCGACAACGACCGGTTCGTGGCGCGCGAGCTGATGAACAACGCGATCATCGCCGCCGAGCGGGTCTTCCCGTCCTGCCAGGACACGGGCACCGCGGCCATCACCGGCAAGCGGGGCGATCGCGTCCTCGTGGACGGGGACGACGCCGAGGCCCTGACCGCGGGCATCTTCCAGCGCTATCGGGATACGAACCTGCGCTACTCGCAGGTCGCGCCGCTGTCGATGTACGAGGAGAAGAACACGAAGACGAACCTGCCCGCCCAGATCGACATCTTCGCCACGAAGGGCGCGTCCTACGACTTCCTGTTCGTGGCGAAGGGCGGCGGCTCGGCCAACAAGTTCAAGCTCTTCCAGGAGACGAAGGCGCTGCTGCGGCCCGATCGGATGGAGGAGTTCATCTGGAAGAAGCTGCACGACATCGGCACCGCGGCCTGCCCGCCCTACCACCTGGCGTTGGTGATCGGCGGGCTGTCGGCCGAGATGACCATGAAGACGGTCAAGCTCGCGTCCACGGGGTACCTCGACGACCTGCCGACCACCGGCAACCAGTACGGTCGCGCGTTCCGAGACCTCGAGCTCGAGGCGACGGTGCTCGAGCTGAGCCGGAAGACCGGGATCGGCGCGCAGTTCGGCGGGAAGTACTTCTGCCACGACGTCCGCGTGATCCGCCTCCCGCGGCACGGCGCGTCCTGCCCCGTGGGCCTCGGCGTGTCCTGCAGCGCGGACCGAAACATCCTCGGCCGCATCGACCGGGACGGTCTGTGGGTCGAGCAGCTCGAGACGGACCCCGCCCGGCTCCTGCTCGAGGGCGGACCGGATGAGGAGGCCCACCGCATCGACCTGAACCAGTCGATGGACGGCATCCGCGCGCAGCTGACGCAGCGGAAGGTCGGCGACGTGCTCCTGCTCAACGGCACCATCGTCGTGGGTCGCGACATCGCCCACGCGAAGCTGCTGCGGGTCCTCGAGGAGACGGGCGATCTGCCGTCCTACTTCAAGGACCACCCGGTGTACTACGCGGGCCCCGCGAAGACGCCGGAGGGGCACGCGTCGGGCTCGTTCGGGCCCACCACCGCCCAGCGCATGGACTCGTACGTGGGCCCGTTCCAAGCGGTCGGGGCGTCGCTCGTGATGCTCGCGAAGGGCAACCGCGACGCGTCCGTGGCCGAGTCCTGCAAGCGGCACGGAGGCTTCTACCTGGGGTCCGTCGGCGGGCCCGCGGCGCGGCTGGGTCGCGACTGCATCAAGAAGGTCGAGGTCCTGGACTACGCCGAGCTGGGCATGGAGGCCGTCTACAAGATCGAGGTGGAGGACTTCCCGGCCTTCGTCGTCGTGGACGATGAGGGCAACGACTTCTTCGCCCGGTTCACGGCCCCGGCGAGCCTCGTCCAACTCGGAAAGTAGCGTTGGCGCGCCGTCGGCCGCCGGAGCCGCCGCCCGCGGACGAGGCGGAGCTGGTCCATCGGGCGCGCACGCTCGCGGGTCGCACCGTGGCGTGGGTGGCCGAGACGTTCGACGACGAGCAGCGGGCCCTCGAGCGCGCGGGCCGCAAAGGCCGCACGGGGGCCTTGCTGGAGGCGGCCTTGGGGGCCGACGCGTCGACCCGCGCCGAGCCCGACTTCTCGGGGCTGGGCATCGAGCTCAAGACGATCCCGGTGGACGCGAGCGCGAAGCCCTTGGAGACCACTTGGGTGTGCACGGCGCCGGTGGACGGCAGCCTCGAGACGTCGTGGGACGTGTCCTGGGCGCGCCGGAAGCTGCGGCGGGTGCTGTGGATCCCCATCGTCGGGGCCCGGGGCGCCGAGCCCGACGCCAAGGTCGTGGGCGGCCCCGTCCTGTGGTCCCCTTCGCCGGACGAGGAGGCCACGCTCCGCCGCGACTACGAAGAGCTGGCCGAGCTGATCGCGACGGGGCGGTGGGACCTGCTGAGCGGCAAGCTCGGGGACGCCCTCCACCTCCGGCCCAAGGCCGCGTCGAGTCGGGACCTGACGCCGGCGCTGAACGAAGACGGCGAGTGGATCGAGGTGAACCCCCGCGGCTTCTACCTGCGGCGATCCTTCACCGCAGCGATCCTCCAGCGGGCGTTTGGTTAGCGCCCTCGAGACTCAATCGGCGGAATCGTCATCGTCGCCGGGTGGGTCCTCTTCGGGGGGTTCGCCGTCGCACTCGCCGGGGTCGTCCGAGAGGTCCCAGCAGTGGGTGTTCTCGAACTCCCAGGGGTCGTCGCCCACGGAGGGGACGATGCGCCACACGTCGACGGGGGCCGCGGTCTCTTCGGTCCCGGGGTCGAAGTCCAGCGCTCCCGAGGCGCCGTCGATGTTCACGGACTGCCCCGCCTCGAACTGCCCCTTCACGAGGTTCCACTCCGCCGGGCCCACCCGCACCTCCTGGCCCGCGCTCAGGCGGCGCAGCCCGCGCGCGATGGCGGTGCCGGTGATGGCCTCCTCCTGGTAGTAGGCCCAGGCGGTGCCGTACAGCAGGATCCAGGCCGCGTCGTACGCGTGGGCGGTGAAGCCGAAGTCGTCCGGGTTGTCCGGGAAGACGAGGTTGTAGTTCGCGGCGAACGTCTCGTAGACCTGTCGGCCGACGGGGGTCTTGGGCACGGTCCCGCGGATGCGGTCCTGCTGGAAGAAGATCTCTCGCGGCTGCCCGGTGGGCCGGAACAGCTCGGCGGTGCGCCCGCCGTCGGGCAGGAAGATGCCGACGTCGTCGTAGTTCGAGTCCGTGGCGGCCACGTCCAGGAACGAGATCACGTCCGCGGGGTTCGACGAGATGATCAGGACCTGGTCCAGGCCCGCGGCGGCCGCGACCGACACCTCCGTGAGGGCGGTTGCGAGGTCCGCCGTCGAGGTGAACGGGTGCTGCGTGGCGGTGCGGGTGCCCCCCTCGGTGAACTGCTCCACGAACACCGCGGCGAGGCCCGCGCCGTACGCGCCCGTCTGGTGGACGACGGCCGCGGACTCGGCCTCGAGGTTCTGGATCATCTCCGCCGCGATGGCCCGACCCTGGAGGTCGTCCGGCGGGGCGGTGCGCCACAGGAGGCCGGGCTCGGCGTCCGACGGGGTGGTGCCGTCGAGCGGCGTGAGGCCGGGGGAGGTGGCCGAGGGCGACGCCAGGACCACGTCGAACGGCGACAGCGTGTCGAAGGCGATCTCGGTCCGCGTGGACGTCGCAGGCCCAACGACCGCGTGCACGCCCAGCACGTCGGCGAGGTAGTTGGCGACGTAGGCCGTGGCCGCGTTCTCGTCGAGCCCGTCGAGTCCCACGTTCGCGTCGTTGCTGCACTCCACGATGCCGAACAGGCGGCCGTCGAGCCCGTGGTCGTTGACGTTGAGCACGGCGAGCCGGCCCCCGTGGATCATCGGCTGGAACACACCTCCGGGGGGGAAGATCATCCCCAGCAGGAACCGGTCCTCGAACGCGGCCGGGTCCTGGACGATCCCCTCGGGCACCGACGTACACCGAGGCTCCGGCACGGGCTCCTCGCAGCGCCCGTCGACCGCGCAGGTCCACCCCCGACCGAAGGCCGCCCGACACGAGGAGTTGTCGACGCACGGGTCCGGCTGGAGCACGTTGGCGGTGCACCCCATGAGGCCCGCCGCCAAGACCGCGATGCACGCCCTCATCGGAAGCTCCCGTGCAGCCCGAAGCCGAGGCCGGTCGGGCCTGCGGTGGGCGTGAGTCGTACGCCCTGCGCCGTCGCCTCGGGCCCTCCGGTCAGGTGCACGATGACCAGGACGAGTCCCGTGGCCGCCGCGGCCGCCCCCGCCGCGATGACGACGTCCGACGCCAGGCTCAGCGAGGCGTCGCGCTCCAACGCCTCGGTGGCCGACGTGGGGCACAGCAGCAGGTCGCCGGCCTCCTTGCACAGCAGCGCCGCCGACTCCCGAGCCGACACGGCGGAGCCCGCGAGGCCCCCGCCCGCTGCGATCAGGCCGACGCCCGCGCCCATGAGGACGATCCCGGGGATCAGGGGACCCTTCGGCGGTCCCTCGGCCGCGGCGGGCTCGGGCTCGGGCTCGGGCTCGGGCTCGGGCTCGGCCTCCTTCGCGGCCGCCTCCCGCGCGGCCTCCTCTTCCTGCCGGGCTTCGGCCTCGCCGGCGCGCCGCTCCTTCGCGGCGTCCAGGCGCCGCTCGATGTTGCGCATGCGACGCTCGAGGACCGTGCGCTCTTCGGCGGGCGCGAAGGCGCGATAGCGGTTGAGGTAGCTCAGCGCCTCCCCCCACTCGCCGATGCGCTCGAGGGCGTTGGCGATGTTGAAGAGGAACAGCGGCCGATCGCTGAGGTCGTACGCCTGCTTCCAGGCCTCGATGGCGTCCTCGTACCGCCCCTCCTCGTACAGGATGGCGCCGTTCTCGTAGAGCACGCGCGCCCGCTCGTCGTCGGCGTCCCGCGGCGCTCCTCCTTGGGCCGCGGCGGGGGCCGGGAGCAGCAGGGCCCCGAGGGCGACGATCATCACCCAGTGCGTCAGTCGGACCACGGATCCCTCAGGTCGGAGGAGCGTCGCCGCTCGGGGGTGGGCTCCGGGGTAGCTTGGGCGCGCGGGGCCCTTCGGGCGGGGGGCGCGGCGCGGGCGGGGGCGGGCGCCGGGTTCGCCGTGACGGGCGTCGCGGCCTCGAGGGCCAGGAGCTCGACGGAGCGTCGGTCCCCCGCCTTGATCAGGACCGTCTCCGGCACGTGCCCGAGCTTCTGGAGCGTGACCTGCCACTCCTCGCCGGCGGGCACCTCGATGCGCACGGGCGTGGTCCCGAGGTACTCCTCCCCGCGCAGCACCACGGCCCCGTCCGGAGCGCTGGTCAGGGCGACGGGGGCCACCACGTGGGCCTGCACGGGCTCGGGGGGAGGGGGCTCGTCGCCCTGGCTGCGGATGACGATGAGGAGCACGAGGACGGCGGCCAAAGCGGCTACGGCGGCTCCCGCCACCAGGGGCAGGCGAGGCGACGACAGCGCCGCGTCGACCGGTCCCGTGGGCTCTCGACGGGCGCGCTTCCTCCGCCGTCGGGGCGGCGCGACCGACGCGGGCTCCTCGGTCTGGGGCATCTCGTGGGTGTCGGCCGTGCTGGGATCCGCCCCCTTGGGCCGGGCGCGCCCGGGGACCAGAGACGGCTCGGCCGCCACCGGCGCTCCTTGGAGCACCCCGCTCGCCTCCGCGAGGGCCCGGTCGAGCTCCTGGACGCTGCCGAACCGCCGCCCGGGCTCCTTGTCCAGGCACCGCATCACGATCGTCTCCATCACGGCGGGGATCGCGACCTCGGGCGCGGCGTGCGCGAACGACGGCGGGTCGTCCTCGAGCTGGGCGACCAGCGTGCTCATGGAGCTGTCGCGCCGGAACGGGATCGTGGCCGTGAGGGCGCGGTAGAGGATCACGCCCAGGGAGTAGATGTCGCTGCGTTGGTCCACGCCCTTCGCTCGGATCTGTTCGGGCGACATGTAGTTGGGCGAGCCCAGGAACAACCCGGACTTGGTCATCTCCTCGTCGTCCTTGAGCAGCTTCACCAGGCCGAAGTCGAGCACCTTGACGTAGTCGACGAGGTCCCCGTGTCGCGTGATCAGCACGTTGCTCGGCTTCAGATCGCGGTGGATCACGCCCAAGCCGTGGGCCTCGTGCAGCGAGCCGCACATCTGGCGGCCGATGTGGATCACGCGCTGGGGCGCGAGGGGCGCCTCCTCCTTGATGATGCGGAGCAGCGTGCGGCCCTCGATGAACTCCATGGCGATGAAGAAGACGTCGCCCTCGTGGCCGTAGTCGAAGATGCGGATCGTGTTGGGGTGGGCGAGCCGGGCGGACGTCGCGGCCTCGAGGAAGAAGCGCTTGCGGAACTCCGGGTCGTGGTCCTGGGAGTACCCGAGGTCGAGCACCTTCAGCGCCACGGGACGCCCCAGCGGGACCTGCTCCGCGCGATAGATCTTGCCCATGCCCCCGCGCGCCACCAGCGCGCGGACTTCGTATCTGCCTTGGAGTACCCGGCCCACCAGCGGGTCGCTGGTGTTGCCTGTGTCTTCCACGAGATCCTCGGGTCTCAGGCCATCTAGATCGGCCGCCATCATGCCTTCAGGACGCTACCAGATCGGCGTCGATCCACGCGTCCACCTGTCGCTGCAACCCGGCGAGATCCCCGGAGTTGTCGAGGACGACCGTGGCCTTCGCCGCCTTCTCGGACTGGGGCAGCTGGGAGTCGATGCGGGCCTGCGCGGCCTCCGGCGTCGATCCGTCCCGAGCGAGGAGGCGCGCGCGTTGGATCTCGGGGGGGCACGTGACGACGGCCAACCCGGCGTAGTTTCGGTAGGACCCGGACTCCACCATCAGGGCCGCGGAGACGACCGCGGTCTCGCTGCCCGCCGCCGCGAGCTCCGCCAGCCGCTCCCCCATGCGGGCGAAGATGAGGGGGTGGGTGATGCCCTCGAGGCGCTCGCGGGCCGCCGGATCCGCGAAGACGACGGCCCCCAGGGCCTTGCGGTCGAGCGCGCCGTCCGGGGCGAACACCGAGTCTCCGAACGCGTCGCGGACGGCGGCCGCTCCGGGGCTCCCCGCCGCGACCACCTCGCGGGCCACCACGTCCGCGTCGATCACGGGGACGCCTCGCCCTTCGAGCATGCGCTCCACGGCGGACTTTCCGCAGGCGATGTTGCCCGTGAGGCCCCAGACGTTCACTCGTCGCGGAACTTCTCGATGTACCGGAACACGGTGCGTGGATCGACGTCGAGCGTGCGCGCCGTGGCCGCCTTGTTCCACTCGTGCGCCTCCAGGCACTCCTTGATGTAGTCGGTCTGGAAGTTCTCCCGCGCGTCCGCCAGGGGCTCCCACTTGCGGGCGGGGCGCTTCACGTCCGCGAGCCCCACGTCCGTGGCGGTGAGCATCGGGCCTTCGGCGAGCACCAGGCCCTTCTTGATGCGGTTCTCCATCTGCCGGATGTTCCCGGGCCAGACGTAGTCCGTCATGGCCGCGAGCGCGTCGGGCGAGAACCCGCGGGCGCGGCCCCCGTACAGCTTCGAGAAGCGCTTGAAGAGGTGCTGGGCGATCAGGGCGATGTCGTCTCCGCGGTCCCGCAGGGGGGGCAGCAGCACGCGGATCTCGTTGAGCCGATAGAAGAGGTCCTGGCGGAACCGCCCCTCGTTGATCTCCTCCTCGAGGTCCTTGTTCGTGGCGGACACCACGCGGATGTCGACCGACCGGGGCTTGCCCTCGCCGACCCGCTCGATCTCCCGCTCCTGGAGCACGCGGAGCAGCTTCACCTGCAGGTTCATCGGCATCTCGCCGATCTCGTCGAGGAACAGCGTGCCGCCGTTGGCGTCCTCGAACTTGCCCTGCTTGTCCGCGAGCGCGCCCGTGAAGGCGCCCTTCTTGTGCCCGAACAGCTCGCTCTCGAGCAGGTTCTCGGGGATGGCGCCGCAGTTGATGCTGACGAAGGGGCCGCCCTCGCGGTTGCTGCGGCGGTGGATCTCCCGGGCCACCAGCTCCTTGCCGGTGCCGGTCTCGCCGGTCACCAGCACCGAGATGTCGGTGCGCGCGACCTTGTCGATCGTGCGGAACACGTCGACCATCTTGGGGTGGGCGCCGAGCATGGCGCCGCCGAGGCCCTTGCCGGCGGCCACCTCGCGGGCCAGCTCCTCGTTGTCCTCCCGCAGCTCGTCCAGGAGGAGCGCGTTGTGGAGGATGAGCGAGGCGTGGCCCGCGAAGAGCTTGAGGACCTCGAGGTCCTGGGCGCCGAACAGCGCGGCCGCCCCGTCGCTTCCCAGGTAGAGCACGCCGATGAGCGTGTCCTTGGCGAGCAGCGGGACGCACATCACGGACGACAGCTTGAGGTCCACGATCGAGCGACTGCGGCCGAGGATCGTGTCGTTCATCGCGTCGCTGATGATGAGCGGGCGCCGCTCCTTGAGGACCCGGCCGATCACCGAGTCGCTCACCTGTCGCGGGTCCTTCTCGAGGTCCACGCGGTCGATGTTGCGCGCCGCCGGGATGCGGAGCGTCTGGCCGTCGAGGTGGATCAGGAAGCCCTTGGAGGCGCCCGTGAGCTCGATGACGGAGTCGAGCAGGGTCTTGAAGATGTCGGGGACGGCCATCCCCAGGAGCAGCTTCTCGGTGAAGGACGTGAGCTTCTTCAGCCGCGCGTCCTGCTGGGCGCCGCCGGCGGGGAGCTGCGTCTTCTTGGTGGACGCGGGCCCCGGGGCCCGATAGCGACCGCTCTCGCTGGGCGCCTCGATGGACCAGGTGAGCTCGGTCCCCCCGAGGATCAGGAGGTCTCCGTCCTGCAGGCTGTAGTTGCGACGGTCCTTGCCGTTGACGACCAGGATGGCGCCGCGATCCAGGGAGCTGAGGACCCAGTTCTTCCCGTCGCGGAGGATCTGTGCGTGGTAGGCGAGGATGGCGGGGTCGTCGATGACGATGCGGTTGTCGCCGGCCCTGCCGACGCCGGTCAGCTTGCGCGTGACCTCCACTCGCTGGACCCCGGAAGCGTCTCGATAAGTCAGGTACGGCACGCGCGGGAGGCTACCAGAAGGAGAGGGTCAGACCCTTCGTGCCGACCCCGAGAACCGGGGGACGGGCCCGGATTCGCCCGGCGTCGGCGGAGGCCCGCGGGCGGAGCTCCGGGTGCTTCGTGTACTTCGCTTGCAGGGTGAGGGTGGCGACGATGTCCACGATGAACACCGGCCAGAACACGAAGAAGCTGACCGCGTTCATTCCCACCGAGATGTCGTGCCAGAGGTCCCCCGCGGGCGTGAGCTCCGAGAAGACCGCGAGCCGGATGCCGACGCTGGTGAGGTTCACCGCCAGCGCCGTCACCTCCACGACCCGCAGCAGGCGCGCCTCCTCGACGTGCCCCAGCCGCTCGAGGCCGACCCCCGCGATGGGGAGGATGAACCCGCCGGGACCCATGGCCCCGGCCCGGGTCTGCAGCTCCGGGAAGATGACGTCGACGGCCTCGCGCGTGGCCGGCACCTCTCCGCCGAAGGGCGCCAGGAAGCGGGTGCGCCCCTCTTGGTAGAACGCGTACAGGTCGGGGCGCAGGACCACTCGGCTCGGTTCGTACTCGGGGCTCAGCCGGAGCGCGGTAGCGAGCTTCTCCTCGGCCTGTTTCTTCGAGTCTTGCAGGAAGAGCGTGTAGGCCCAGTGCAGGAACCCTTCGTGCAGCAAGCGACGCTCCAGGGGCTTCACCGGGAAGCTCAGGACCTCGTTGAACCCGTCCGCGGCGGCGCCCAGCTCTCCGCGCTCGAAGGCGAGGACGGCCGCTACGAGGGTGTCTTCGGCGTCGTCCGTCTCGGTGGACTCCTCCGGGGGCGCCTGGGCCGGAGCCTGCGCGGCGGCGAGCGAGGGCACGATCAGGAACGCCAGGAGCGTGGCGGCGAGAAGGGCCCGGCGGGCGGCCCGGGAGGCGTCCGAGTGCATCATGCGCGGCCATCATACCGGCGGCCCGGGCGGGCCATCGGGGCCGCGGCGGGCCTCTTTTCGGCCGCCCTCGTCGCGGTCGGCTGCGACGCGCCGTACCCCGAGGCGCTGCACCCCGAACAGGCGATCCCGGCGGATCCCCCGGCGTTCCTCTTCGCCGAGGAGGCGGCGATCTTCGTGGGCCACCAGGGGGTCTTCTTCATCGACGCGCGCCCCGGCCGCGTCTACCGAAAGGGCCACGTCCCGGGCGCGGTGCAGCTCGACTGGACGACGTTCAGCGAGCGCGGCGCGTTCCGCCCCACGGGCAGGCTCGACCCGGACGTCGCCCACATCGCCGAGGGTCTCGGGGAGCTGGGGCTGTCGTCCGACGACTGGGCCATCGTCGTGGGCGACCCGCTGCAGCTGTGGGGGGAGGAGGGGCGCATCGCCTGGGTGCTCGAGTTCCTGGGGCACGCCAAGGTCTCGGTCGTCGACGGGGGCTGGACCGCTTGGGAGGCGGCCGCCGCCCCCGTCCAGAAGGGGCGGGTGAAGCGCCCGGCCGCGACGTACGAGGCGAGGGTCCGTCCCTCCGTGCGGGCGTCCATGAAGGACGTGCGGGCGTGGGTCGACGAGGGCCGCACCTGGAACCGCGTGATCGTGGACAGCCGCACGCTCGACGAGTACGCCGACCTGCCAGGCGCGCCCTCCTACGGCGCGCCCCGGGGCGGACACATCCCGGGCGCCGTGAACCTGCCGTGGCGGGATCTCCTCGACGAGGACGGGACCGTGCTGTCCGCGGAGCGTCTGGAGCCGATCCTGATCGGGCGCGGGGTCCGCCCCGACGCGGAGATCATCACGTACTGCACCGGCGGCGTGCGCTCCGCCCACACCTGGTACGTCCTCGAGTCGCTCGGCTACCCCGCCGTCAGGAACTACAGCGGCTCGTGGTGGGAGTGGTCCCTCGACCGTCGGAACCCGACCAGGCCGGGGAGCGGGATGTTGCCCCCGCCGGCCCCGCCTTGGCCGCCGGAGCCCGTCGAGCCCTCGGCTCCCTGATCGGGCCCACCGTCGGGCGGCGAGAATTTCCCACTACGCGCTCGCCGGCCGCCCCGGCGCTCTCCTCGTGGGAAATCTTGCCCACGGCTCGGGAAATCTTGCCCACGGGCTCCGCGATCTAGTCGGTCTCGGGCAGGATCGCCCGGAAGAAGCCCACCTCGTTGTTGCGGTTGGTCACCGCCTCGTCGACCACCAGGCCCGTGTCGGGGTCGCGCACGACCACGAGGATGTCGGGCACCGGGCGCTGGTCCCGGCTGAACACGAGGCCGTTCATGAACGCCGACCGACGCAGCTGGATCAGGGTGCCGCCGCCGCCCAGGCCCACCTCGAGGATCCCGTGGGCGCGGGCCCAGCGCTTGGTGCCGGTCTCGGGATCCACCGGGGGCACCACCTCCACCTCGTAGGTGCCGCGCATGAGCGTCCCGAAGAAGAACCCGGGGTTGCCCTCGCCCGAGCCCTGGGTGCGCTCCCCGTAGGCGTACCTCGGGGGGCCGGTGTTTCGGATGAAGAGGGTCGCGTCCGGCACCGGGTCCCCCGACTCGTCCACCACCGAGATCGTGGCGAGGGGCGCCAGCTGGAGCCCGACCTCGATCTCCAGGCTCTCCCCGCCCGAGGCCGTGAAGGTCGTGACCCCCGCGTCGCGGTCCCGGGCCGAGAACGGCGGGATGGCGGTGACGGTGTACTCGCCGCGGGGGACGTCCAGCCGGAACACCCCCTCGCCGTCGGTGCGCACCTCGGCGATCCACCGCCCCCCGTCGTAGGAGACCCCGCCCACCGTGTCGGCGGCCAGTCGGCCCTCCACGCGCACGCGGCTGACGGCCGTCACGTCCTCCCCCGCGGCCCGGACCCGACCGACGATCGAGGTCACCGGCAGGGCGGGGATGGCGACGGTCTCGCGCAGGGGGGGGTCGAGCACCGGTTCGATGGGCCAGCGCCGCCCCTCGAGGTACACCGGCGCCACGGGATCGGGTTGCAGCACGCCGTTCGGCTGCACGCGGAGGGGCGGCGCGACGACGACGTCGTACACCCCCTCGGGGACCGGCACCGCGAATGCGCCGGCGTCCTCCAGGTCCGATCCCTCCAAGGCCTCGCCCCAGGTGCCCAGGGGGAGGTCCGCGAAGTCCCGGGGATAGGGCACGACCCAGGGGCCCTCCAAGCCCACGCCGGCCATCTCCACGTCGCCGACCACGGCCGTCGAGCTCGGCAGCTGCCACACCCAGTCAGGGGTCTCGTCGCTCAGCGTCACGTCCACGAACCGCGCCGCGGCCTGCCCCGTGAGGAACGCGCCCGGCGCCACCACCACGTCGTAGATGCCGGGCACGAGGCGCTGCCCGAAGGAGTTGGTGCTCTCCACGAGGCCGGAGATGTCCGCCGCTTGGGCGGGGGCGTCGAGGAAGACGACCGTGCGCTGGGGCAGCGACTGGCCGGCAGGAGGCAGCACGCGCGACGTGACCAGCGGCGACGCGACCAGCTGGACGTAGTCGAGGCCCGTCGTGCCGTCCCAGTCGTGCTCCTCCGGCGAGTCCTGGCTCCTCCAGATCGTCTCCGTGTTGGGGCCGGTGTCGACGAACGACACGCGGAAGCGCCGCGGGTCCTCGATCACGACCCCCTCGCAGTCGGCGCCCACGAGGACGGACGACGCGACGACCAGCAGCGCGGCCGCGACGCCCCTCATTGGATCGCCTCGGGCGGGAGGAGGGCTTCGGCGTCCGGGAGGATCACCAGGGTCCACTCGAGCGCGGTGGACTCGCCCTCGCCGCGGGCCTCGATGCGCAGCACGGCCTCGTACGGCAGCGGGTGGTACGGGAGGTCCGCCCGGCCGAGCTTCAGGGACGGCACCCCCGCGGCGAGCTGGTAGCTCTCGATCGCCGTGTCGTCGAACTCGATCGTCCAGGTCACGGTGTGGGGGGTGCGCGCGCGGCAGCGGAACTCCCGCTCCCCGGTCTGCGTGCCCAGGAGGACGGGCCGCTGGCGCGAGTGGTGGGGGGTGCAGTGGCTCAGCGTGCGGGTGTCGGCCTCCCCCTCGGGCGTGGGCTGCTCGCGATCCTCGGGGAACCCGGGCAGCGGCAGCCACAGGCATCCGGACAGCCCCACGACCGCGATCAGCGCGGCCGCGCAGGTCCATGCAGAGGTGGTTCGAATGCGGCCGATGGCGACGTCCCGATGAGGCGCTTCGAGACTACCAAGGTCGGGTGCGCGGGGACCCGGGCGTGAGGCGCCCCGCTCCGGCGTTTCGCCACCGCGGGGGTCAGCTGCCGGGACGGATCAGCGTGTCGCCCCCGGGCTCGGCGTCCCCCGTCGCCTCGCTCACCCGGAGCGTCTTGCTCGCCAGCTCCTCGCCGTCGTGCATCACCCGGATGTAGGCGCCTGCTCCGTAGCGCAGCGTCACCGGCTTGGTCGCGGGGCCGTGGTCCGTCCCGTCCACGATGACGGTCGCCCCCTCGGGGAAGTCGACGAAGCGCACGGTGTGCGGCTTCCAGGGCTGATCGACGACGATCGTGAGTGGGTCCCGGTTGCCGCAGACCTGAACGGTCTCCTCCAGAGACTCACGGTACTTGTTGTCGAACGAGAACGTGTGCGGGCCGGCCTTCAGCTCCACCGTGGCCGGCCGTCCCTGTACGACGGGCCCTTGCTCGAGGTACGGGACTCCGTCGATGGCCACTCGCGTCCAGTGCTTGCGCGACACGATCGTGACCGTGCCCGGCCCCTCGCACACCTCGGGCTCCTCCACGACCGGCTCCCCGACGGCGACGGGGTCCTCGGGCGTCGGGGCGGAGGGGGTCGGCACCTCCACGTCCACGCCGAGGCGACGGGCCTGCTCGGCGGCGTCCATGGCCACGGCCGTCGCGCCTGCCTCCTCGTCCGCGGGCACCGGCGTCGCGGGCTCCGGCGGCGCGGGCTCGGCGTCGGGCATGGGGAAGGGGAGGGTCGGGAGCAGCACGGCGGCCTCGAGGGCCGCGACCTGCGCCGTGCCGTCGTTCAGCTGCCAGGCGAGGCCGCCCGCGACGGTCGCGACGAGCGCGGCGACCGCCGCCCAGATCATTCCGGACGACCTGCCCTCCGCCTCGATCGGCGTGCGCATGCCCCCGATGATCGCGACGACCTCTTCGTTGTCCTCGTCGAGCGCGAGCACCCGGTTGAAGGTGCGCAGCGCCTCCGCGGTGCGCCCCGCTTCGGCCTCTCGGCGGCCCCGGGTGACGAGCGTGCTGAGCAGGTGGGCCCGCAGCGCCTCTTCGTAGCCCTCGGAGTCCTCGAGGTAGGAGGACACGGACCAGGGTCCGGGGGCCTCGGGGTCGATGCCCACTTCCTGCAGGCAGCGTCCGAGATCCGCCTTCAGCTGACCCGCGTCGGCGTACCGGACCTCCAGGTCTCGGTTCAGGCAGCGCCGGATGATGTCCGCGAGGGCCGGGCTGAGGGAGGGGGCGCGGTTCGACGGGTCCTCGTAGATCCCGTCGATGATGGCCTTGATGACGATCGACGGGTTGCTCCCGCGGAAGGGGAGGGTCCCCGTGACCATGCGGTAGAGCATCGTGCCCACGGCGAAGAGATCCGAGGCCTGGCCGACCTCGCCGTCCGTCGCCTGTTCGGGGGACATGTACGCGGGGCTGCCCACGAGCGCGCCGGTCATCGTGACCTGGGCGTCGTCCAGCATCCGCGCGATGCCGAAGTCCATGAGCTTGATGCCGCCGGTGCCGGTGAGCATCACGTTCTCGGGCTTCACGTCGCGGTGCACGATGCCGCGGCTGTGGGCCACCTCGAGGGCCTTGCAGAGCTCCCAGGTCACGATCGCGGCGGGCTCCGGCATCATCGCGCCGACGTCGTCGAGGAGCTCGCGCAGGGTGGGGCCCTCGATGAACTCGGTGATGATGAAGCAGTGATCGGCGGCGCCGCCGGAGTAGTCGAAGATCCGCAGGATGTTCGGGTGGCGGAGCGTCTCGATGGCCTTCGCCTCGCGCGCGAAGCGCGTGCGGTTGCGCTCGGACCCCGCGAGGTGCGGGTGCATGACCTTGATGGCGACTTCGCGGTTCAGGGTCGTGTGGCGGCCGCGGTACACCGTGGCCATGCCGCCCTCGCCGACCTTCTCGAGGACCTCGTACTTCTCCAGCTTGCTCCCAGGAACGATCACGGGGCGAGTCTAGACCTCATCCGCGGATGGTCTGTTCCCGGATCCGCGCGGCGCGGCGCTCGTGGAGCGTCTTGAGGATCACGCCCGCGCTCTCTTCGACGGCGCGGTGGGTCACGTCGATGACCGGCCAGGAGGGGTTCCCACGGAAGATCTCGTGGGCGCCTTCGAGCTCCATGTAGATGTGCTCGAGGTTGCCGTAGCTCGAGTTGGCGTTGAGGCCGAGGTTTCGGATGCGCGCCATGCGGATGGCGAGCAGGACCTCGGGCTCGATCGTGAGGCCGAAGATCTTGTCCTGGTCCACCTGGAACAGCTCGGGGGGGAGGTCGATGCCCATCACGATGGGGACGTTGGCGACCTTCCAGCCCTTCTGGGCCAGGTACGTCGACAGGGGCGTCTTGCTCGTCCGGGAGACGCCGACCAGCACGAGGTCGGCCTTGTGCAGGTGTCGGGGCTCGGCTCCGTCGTCGTGCTTCACCGTGAACTCGACGGCCTCGATGCGGCGGAAGTACTCGTCGCCCAGGCCGGTCTTGCGGCCCGGGATCTCGCGTGGGGCGAGGCCGCCGAGGTGAGAGCCGAGGCGCCCCAGGAGCGCCCCGATCAGGTCCACGCACTCCACTTCGCGCTCCTCCGCGGCCTCGATGAGGCGACCGCGGATGGTCGAGTCGACGAGCGTGTGCACGATCATCCCCTGCTCGCGGACGGCGAGTCGGATGACGGCGTCGATGCGTCGGCCGTCGGCCACGTGGGCGTACGTCTTCACGTTCACCAGGTAGTTGTCGAACTGGGCGAGCCCCGCCCGAACGACGGCCTCGGCCGTGTCCCCCGTGCTGTCCGACACGATGAAGATGGGTCGGGGCTGCGCGATCTTCTCGCCGGTCCCCCCGACGTCGTCGCTCCCCTGCTCGATGGCCTCGCTCATAGCGGCTGAGCTATAACACGGCCCCCGGATCCGAGAGAAGCGTGAGCACGACCAACGAACCCAGCCGCACGCGCGGCGCCCCCGCAGGAAACACGACGACGGTCTTCGTCCCCGCGGCGGAGTCGGTGGGCGCCCTCCTGCAGCAAGCGGTGGAGAAGTACGGGTCGTCGGTGGCGCTCCGTCGCCGTCGCCAGCCGATGCAGTGGAGCGTGGTCACCTGGACCGAGCTGGGCAGCAAGGTGCGGGACCTGGGGGCGGGCCTGCTGCAGCTGGGCGTGACCCACGGCGACCGCGTCGCGCTCCTGTCGCGGACGCGGCTGGAGTGGAGCCTCATCGACTACGCGATCCTCTCGATCGGGGCCGTGTCCGTGCCGCTGTACCACTCGGCCACGCCCGCCGGGATCGCGAGCATCCTCAAGGACAGCGAGGCGACGGTGCTCGTCGTGGAGGACCGGACTCAGCTGGAGCGGGTGCAGCCCCGCCTCGGCGAGCTCGAGCACCTGCGCGCGGTCGTCGTCATCGACGTCATGGACCTGCGCGACCACCCCGGAGCCTCCCTGCTCGAGGAGGTCGCGCGCGAGGGGAGCCGGCTGCTGCGCGAGGACCCCGAGCGGTTCGAGTACGCGCTCGCGGCGGTGGACGAGGAGTCCCTGGCCACGCTCGTCTACACGTCGGGCACGACCGGCACGTCCAAGGGCGTGCGCCTGTCTCACGGCGCGATCCTCGCGGGGGCGCGCGCGCTCGACTCCGTGATGAACGTGACCTCGGACGACACGACCGTCCTGTGTCTCCCGCTCTCCCACATCTACGCGCGGCTGGGCCAGTTCTCGGCGCTGACGAAGGGGTTCTGCCTCGCCTACGCGCGCCGGGTCGACCGGCTCGACGAGGTGCTGAGGGAGGTCCGCCCCACGTTCTTCTTCGCGGTGCCCCGGATCTTCGAGCGCATCTACCAAGGCGTCGTGTCCCGGTACCGCGAGCTGCCGCCGCTGCTCCAGGCGGCCTTCCGGCAGGGCATGGCCGCGAGCCGTCGCCTCCAGGCGGACCACGAGCGGGAGTTCGGGATCGAGGCCCGGGAGCCGCAGCGAAAGGGGCGCCTCAGCGGTCGGCTGGCGGCGCGGTTCCAGGGCCGCCTCGCCGACAAGGCGATCTTCGAGCCGGTGCGCGATGCCTTGGGGGGGCGTGTCCGCTTCTGCGTGTCCGGCGGCGCGCCCCTGAACCCGGACATCGCCCGCTTCTTCCGCCTGGCGGGCATCGAGATCCTGGAGGGGTACGGCCTCACGGAGACGTGCGCCGCGGGCACGATCAACCCCCTGGACGACAACCGCATCGGCACCGTGGGACGCCCGCTGCCGGGGGTGCGCGTGCGCATCGCCGCGGACGGGGAGGTGTTGATCCAGGGGCCGGTCGTGTTCGACGGGTACCACCGACGCCCCGAGGAGACGGCCGAGGTCCTCACGGAGGACGGCTGGCTGCATACGGGCGACGTCGGTCGATTCGACGAGGCCGGGTACCTCGTCATCTCGGACCGCAAGAAGGACCTGATCATCCTCAGCGGGGCCAAGAACATCGCCCCCCAGCACGTGGAGACGACGCTGCGGGCGAGCCCCTACGTGGCCGACGCGATGGTGTTCGGCGACCGTCGGCCCCACCTGGTGGCCCTCCTCACGCTCGACCCCGGCGAGGTCCAGCGCTTCGCCGCCACGATCGATCTCGACACGTCGTCGTGGTCGAAGGTCGTGCGCGCCCCGCGGATCGAGGAGCTCATGGCGGGCGAGATCGAGCGCTGCAACCAGCGCCTCGCGCGGTTCGAGCAGGTCCGCGCCTACAAGATCCTGCCCCGGGGCCTGTCGATCGAGGGGGGGACGCTGACCCCCACGTTCAAGGTCCGACGCCGCGCCGTCGAGGACCGCTATCGCCCCCTGATCGAGGGGATGTACGAAGCGCCGTGAGGCGCGCCTTGAACCCTCTTGCCCCCCTTCGGGGCCGTTGCTACGCTCCGCGCGCCTCAGCGTTGACTGAGCAGTCAATCAACCATCCCGCGCCGCGGGAACGATGTACGGAGCCCCGATCATGGCCACGCCCGCGGACTTTTTCGCCAAGAAGAACGAGCAGCTCAAGGAGAACGGCGACAAGCTCGCTTCCATCAACTCCACCTACCAGTTCTCGCTCTCCGGCGAGGGCGGCGGCGACTGGGTGATCGAGCTGACCGAGGCCTGCCAGGAGGTCCGCGAGGGCTCCGAGGACGCGGCCTGCACCATCGCGATGTCCGCCGAGGACTTCATGGGCCTCATCAAGGGCACGCTGAACCCGCAGATGGCGTTCATGACCGGCAAGCTCCAGGTCAAGGGCGACATGGGCCTCGCCCTGAAGCTCCAGAACGTCCTCGGCTAGGGCCGCCCCGACCCACAGATCTTCGCGCCCCGTCGGTTCGCCGGCGGGGCGCGCTGCGTTTCGGTAGCGTGGCCGAACGCATGTGCACCGCTCGGGTCCTGATCGTCGTCGTGCTGGCCGCCCTCTGGGCGCCGTCGGCGACGGCTGGGGAAGCCGAAGACCGCGTGGCCGCGCGCCAGGCGGAGAACGCTCGGGGCGCGCTGGCCGAGGGCGACTGCGAGGGGGCGCTGCGGGCAGCGGAGGCGGCCCTCGTGGCGGTCCCCGAGTTCTCTCAGGCGCTGCTCCTCAAGGCCGACGCCTACGAGTGTGCGGGCGAGCGAGACCAGGCCGCCCTGTTCCTCGAAGCGGCCCTGGAGGGCGGGAGCGCCGACGTGGTGGCCGCCGCGGCCGCCGAGCTCGCGCGCCTGGACGCCGCCTCCCAGCGGGTTCGCTACATGGCGAGCCGCACTCACGCGCCCCACGCGAGCGCGGACCCCATCACCCTCCGGTCGGACCCCGCCCCCCTCCAGGCGCGGGTGACGGAGGCGCTGGCCGCGGGCCGTTGCGCGTCGGCGCGGGGGGCCGCCGAGGAGCTCCGACGCCTGGATCCCGACGCGGCCGTCGGTTGGGGGTTGCTGGGGGACGCGCTGGTCTGCTCCGGCCGCAAGCGCGACGCCGTCCTCGCCTACCGTGGCTGGGCCGCGCGCGGGGGGGACGACGCCGATCGACTCGCCGCCATGGACGAGCTCGCGGGTGGGCTCGCCGTCGTCGAGGTCCGGGTCTTCGGGGCGTCGGCCGAGGCGCCGTCCCTCTGCCGTCTGTTCGTGGGCGACGAGCCCGCCGCCCCCTCGTCGCACGACCCCGCGAGCGCGACGTTCGCGGATCTCCCCCTCGGCACCTCCCTCCGGCTGGAGATCGCGGCGCAGCGGCTGAAGCCGGTCACCCGCATCATCCACTCGCTCCGGCCGGGAGAGCTGCGCATCGTGGAGGTCACGCCGGAGTACGCGGGCTTCGGGTCGGTGGTGGCCGCCGACTACGACGCCGAGGACGTGGGCGCCCTCTCGGTGGAGAGCGGAGGGGAGACGATCCCCCTCGCCCCGGGCGCGACCCAGCGCGTGACCGCCGGGACGGTCTTCGTGATCGTGGAGAGGGATGGCGCACGGACCCGCGTGGATCGCTTCGTGGGCGTCGACACGACCGTCCCCATCGATCCCACGCCCCTGCGCCCCGGGTCGCTGACCCTCTCCCGCGTCCCCGCGGGCGCGTTCGTGCGCGTGCGGGTGACCGGACACGAGGACGTCGTGGTGGAGCGGGCGGCCGAGGTGCCGCCCCAGGTCGGCGAGATCGACACCACCACCGGCCTCCGCCTGGGGGTCCCCCAGCGGTTCGAGGGCCTCATCGGGGGGGCGATGACCGTCTCCGTCGAGCACCCCCGCCTGGGCGCTTGGGTGGAGGAGACCGCGCTCGAGCCCGGGGGCGCGCTGGAGCTGGCGGTGGACGTCGGCTCCATCCCCGGGGTGCCCGGGATCACCGCCGCGTGGAGGGCTTGGAAGGCCCGCTACGACGCCGCCCGCTCCCAGCCGATCGGGGAGCCCGCGGGGCCCGCGATCGGGGCCGTGCTGATGATGGTCGGCGGCGGCGCGCTGGCGGTCGGCTCGTACCTTCAGAGCGAGGATCGGGCGCGGCTCGCGCTGCACTGCGAGGTGCTCGACTCGCCCGCCTACGCGCAGGCGGACAACGACACGCGGCGAGACACCTGCCTCGGGCGCGTGCGCGCGGAGTCCCTGCAGAACGGCCTGGCGATGGGCTCGGCCGTGGCGGTCGGGGTCGGCATCGGGTTCGTGGGGGTGTCCATCGCCCTCGGACGCCGAGGCCCGCCCGTGCAGGCCCCGACCGACGCGTGGGATCCCTGGACGACCCAGGCGCCGTCGCCCTCGGACGGACCCCCCACAGACGGAGACGATCGATGACCGGAGGAACCATGCAGCGTGTTCGCACGTCGGCCGGGGTCGCCCTGCTCGGCTTGGGGGTCGCCCTGTCGGGGTGCGCCTTCGACGAGACCACCGCCGCCGCCACCGCGGAGATCCTCGACCACGAGCACGAGGGCGACGGCCCGTCGATCGCCGCGCTCCAGGAGGAGGTCGCCGCCCTGCGCACCGAGCTGGACGCGAACACCGCGGCGGCCGCCGACGTGGAGGCCCGCCTCGCCGCCGCCGAGGCCGCGATCGGCACGCCGTTCCCCGGCCCCCGGACGATCAAGAGCCGGCTGGAGGATCTCGAGGGGGCAGGGTTCCTGACCCAGGAGTCGGACCCGGTGGCGTCGGCGGCGGGGTACCTGACGACGGAGACGGATCCGGTGGCGTCGGCGGCGGGGTACCTGACCGAGGAGACGGATCCGGTGGCGTCGGCCGCGGGGTACCTGACGACGGAGACGGATCCGGTGGCGTCGGCGGCGGGGTACCTGACCACGGAGACCGACCCCGTGGCGAGCGCGGCGGGCTACATGCTCGCCACCGACGTCGACATCGACAACGACCCCGAGGGGAGCGCGACCGTCACCCTCACCGTCACGGACGCCGCCCCGGACGTCACCCAGACGACGCCCTGGAACGTCGTGGGCTGCCGATTCCTCTATCTCGCGCTGGACGTCGACTACGAGTTCACCGGCAGCGGCACCGGCACCCTCGACGCCCGCGTCCACGTGGACCAGGCCGTGGGCCAGGCGGGGGACGTCTCCGTCGCGATCTCCGACGAGGACGACTCGGGCTCCGCCACGGCGTCCACCCACGTGTGGCTCCGCCGGGACACCCCGAGCGCCGCGACCACGGACCTGGGGCTCGACGCCTCCGCGACCATCGAGGGCACCCTCACCGTCGAGGCGAAGATGCTGGGGTGCATCGAGTAGCTCACTTGGTTGCGGAACAACGCCGCCCCTCGAACCTGGAGGGTTCGTCCCGCTGCGGCTCCGTTCGCTCCGCTCTCTCCCTGACGCCGCGCTTGACGACCCTCCAGGCGGGTCGGCTCCTCCTTGGGTTTGATTTGCTGGGGAGGAGCCCCGCGGTTGGTGATCGACGGCGGTGCTCTTCGTTGATCGTTTGCAAACTCCTCCGTGCCCCTGCGTCGAGGCGCGGACGGAGACTGCAGACACCGGCCCACATTGTGGCGGCCGCTCCGTAGACCGAGAGCAAGCACTGGCCATCTTGGCACGTCCGCGACGCCGGGGGCCCGGTCGAGCCCGCGCAGTGCTCTTGCTCGGAACTGCTTGCCGCGGGCCGACGACGGAAGCCGGGACCGGACTCCCCGGCCGAGGCAAGCGAGTGGTCCCGTGACCTCGCTGGCGGTGTCGCTGACCACGCCCGGTCCCGGGCTGGTGGCCGCAATCCTTGCGGAGTTCAACGCGACAGGGTACGACGAGATCGTGGTGAGCCTCGAGTTCGACGAGAGCCTATGGCTCGGCACCCTGCTCCTTCCCTCCTACAACGACAACACGCTCCGAGTGCTCCGCGGCGCCGGGCCCGACTCCGGCCGGACTCTCCTCCACGCAACACTCTTCGGCATCGCCGGTTCACCGGCCGTTCAAGTGAACGGGGGAACGCAGTTCCG
This sequence comes from uncultured Rickettsiales bacterium, assembly GCA_964620495.1. GTDB lineage: Bacteria > Myxococcota_A > UBA796 > UBA9615 > UBA9615 > CAZEKB01. The sequence goes on from CAZUHI010000065.1 coordinate 36,709, forward strand.
CCTCGAGCGGCTCGAGTTCCTACTCAACTACCCACTAGTCAACCGCCTTCGAGGGGACGGCGCGGGTTCGACGGAGGGGTGGCGTGGCTTCGAGCACGCCCTGCGGGTGATCGTCAACCGAGCCGGGTTCGGTCTCTGGGCCGGGTTCCGGGAGGCGCTGGCCAACGGAGAGCGCATCGATCGGGGGATCGTGGAATTTGCCGCCATCTCGGTCGAGTGGCTGTCAATCGCTGTCATCAACGGGGTGGGGGCGTTTGTCCTTGACTTTCCGAGTAGCACAGGGCCCGGGTATGAGTATTCGAGCGGGATCAGCCCGGCGTGGGCATACGGAACCACCCAGCCTCTATTCGCACTGAATTGGACGGCTTGGCGAAGTGGAAGCGCTGTCTGGATCGTTGTGACGAACTCCGGGAGCCGGGCTGGAAATGCAGGCAATGTCCAGTCGCGATTCGATGCTCTACAGGCATACCCCGGCTCGCAAGTCCGTCTCCTCGATGCGACTTCGTCGCTCACTTCCGCGACGATTTCAGAGCCGATGGCGGGCGTCGATGCGCCGGTCGCGCTGCCCTGGACGATCCCGTTCGGCCACATCGATGGAATGATCTTCAAGCTGGACCTCCTGCCGTGAAGAGGGCTGCGTGGGGGGTGTTGCCCGCCATGCTCCTCGGCGTTTGGAGTCATACCGGATGTCTGGGGCCGCTGGAGGGACCCGACGCCCCCGAGGATGTGGACGCGGACGGGGACGGGTCCCCGCTAAGCGAGGACTGCGACGACACCGACGCGAATCGGACTCCCGGAGCGACCGAGTCGTGCGACGGGGTGGACAATGACTGCGACGGTGAGGTTCCGAGCGACGAGGTCGACCGCGATCAGGATGGGGCGCTCGCGTGTCGGGACTGCGACGACGACGACTCGAGCCGGGCGCCCGAAAACCTCGAGGCGTGCGATGGAAAGGACAACGACTGCGACGGAGCCGCCGGGGAGGAAGAAGTCGACAATGACCTGGACGGCAGCCTCGCCTGCGAGGACTGCGACGACGCCCATCCCGGCCGCGCCCCCGGTCTGGAGGAGATTTGCGACGGCGTCGACAACGACTGCGACGGGGAGACGCCGAACGAGCAGGATCGGGACGGCGACCTTCTCCTGGCCTGCGAGGACTGCGACGACACGAACGCCGGCGCCATCGGCCCCGCGACATCGGACGACCCAGCTCCAGTCGGGCTCGTCGGGATCGAGGCCGCCTGGACGACTATCCGAAGTGACGGCCCCCCGGTTCCAAGAGCCGGTCGAAGTGTGCTCCTTCCTGGCGATCTGGATGGAGACGGGCATCAGGACGTTGCGATCGAGTCATTCGGAGGGGCCGCGCCACAGTTCGATCCGCCGTTGGCCTACGTGCTCAGCGGCCCGTTCTGCAGGGGATCACGGGGAGTCAATGGCGCGACTCCAAGCATTGAGATTGGGGGCAACTGGCTCGGGTATGCGCTCGGGACGACTGGGGACCTCAACGGAGACGAAAGAGACGACATTCGAGTCGGGAACTGTGTCTACTTCGGCCCCATCGAAGGTCGCAGAGGACCGTCGACCGACTGCGACATCGCGCTGCCTGACCTTGACGGACCCACCCTGGCCTCAGACTTCAACGGGGACGGCGTGCCCGACCTGGCGGTGGCGAACATCCTCGCGGGTCCAGCAGGCGGCGGGATGGTTGCCGTTCACCTCGGGCCCCTCGAGACTACCCTTGAGTCCGCGGGGGCGGAAAGCGTGCTTTACGACGGCCAATTCGGAGCTCTCGGGGGTGCGGCGCTCGCGACCGTTCCAGATCGAAACGATGATGGCCTTCCCGAACTGGCCATCGTCTCGCACAGCGTCCAACTGGATGGATACGGAGCCGTCTATATCAAGTACTCCCCCCTCCAAGGCGCGATTGGGTGTGATCGCTGCCCGTTGGTTCCGTCGCCCCGAGAGTCCAGGTCTGTCGCT
>CAZUHI010000066.1:0-37226 GCA_964620495.1 uncultured Rickettsiales bacterium
CACGCGGGTGGTGTGGGACTCGAACGCCGTGGGCAGAGTCATCGTGAGCGGCTGCGGCTTCAACACCAGGGATCCCCGGGGTCCTGCCCGCTGCGACGCGGTGCTCGCGGACCTGGTCGCCAACGGGGTCCCCGATGTCCCGAAGGAGTCCGCAGCGACTTCCGGCGGAGTCTTCATGGGCCGTCGGATCCCCGTCCCGGAGGGGTGCGAGGAAGACTCCGAGCCCTTTCGGAGTCACATCGCGTGCGAGTCCGGCCTTCTCGATTGGGTTCAGCTGTCCGAGTATCCCCCCGGGGGCGATCTGGACGGCGTGCTCGAGCAGTTCGCGGCGGCCCTCACCGGCCCCGACCCGGATCCGCACTTCCGGTCGACGTCCGTCGGGTGCACCCTCGGCGGCACGCCCGGAACCTGTCGCGAGCTTCGCCAGACCCTCCCCGACGGAGTCGTGCGGGTGGCGCTGATCGCGTATGCGGAGCCTCGTGGGATTCCCCACCTCGCCACCTGCAAGTACCGAGGCGACGGGCTGCCGGCGATCTGCGCGGAGCTGATCCGCGTCACCGACTGAAGGGTCGGCACCTCACCTCGGGACCCTGCCCGGTGTCGTGGCTGCTCGACCGACGCATTCTGGTCGGGTGACCACTACTCCGACTCGGTCGGTCAGCCGCCGGAGCTCGAGCGCCAGAGCCACGCGGCCGCGAGCGTCATGAACACGCTCTCCACGCCGACCAACATCCACTGGCGCCCGTCGTTCCCGTCGAGCACGAGGCCGAGCACGCGCGCGAGCAGGGCGCCGAGCATGAAGTAGAAGACCCCCGAGGCGAGGGTGTCGAGCCACGGGCGAAGCTCGGTGCGGGCGACGAAGAACAGGCCGACGCCCAGCAGCATCCCGCCACGGATCCGGCGCTCGATGGTGGCGAAGAGGTCGGCGGGCTCGGGGCTGCCCGTGAGCGGGCCGAACCAGCCGGGAAACGCGGCCATGGCCACGCCCACGAGGGCGAGGAGGATTCCGACGGATTGGGTCCAGGGCATCGGCGGAGTGTAGCCCTGCTCCCGGTGGCGCAGGGGCTCGACCGGCGTCGTCAGCAGCCGTCGTCGTTCCCCCAGCTGTCCACCCCCGTCCCGCAGGCGCAGCGCTCGACGAAGTCGTCGACGTAGCTCTGACACAGCCCCGGGTTGTCGTAGATGCTCACGGGGCCGTCGATCGCGCGGAGGCTGGTGACGCCGCTGATGCGCGCCAGCGTCTCGTTGCTGAACACCTGGAAGCCCCACCCCACCGACTCCAGGCTCGTCAGGCCCGAGATGTCTTCCAGCGCGGGGTTGCTGAAGATCGTCACGACCGCGCCCACCGACCGGAGGGCGGCCATCCCGGAGATGTCGTGGAGCGAGTGGCTGTTCGTCCCGATGTTGAGGGACCCGCCGATCGACGTCAGGGCCCCGAAGCCGTCGAACTCCGTCGCGGCGTCGATGTTGTCGATGATCAGGTCGCCCTCCACCGTCTCGAGGCTGGGCAGGGCGGGCATCGCCGTCAGGGAGGGGCTCCGGCGCATGATCAGGACCCCGACCGACGTGAGACTCGACAGGCCCTCGATGCTGACCAGGGCGCCGTTGTCCATGAGCGTGAGGACCTGCGCCACCGACTCGAGGAGGCCGATGCCGGAGAGGGACGCCAGGGAGTTGTTCTCGAAGATGCCGAGGCTCCCCCCCACGGTCGTCAGGTTCGAGAATCCGGAGACCTCGAGCAGGCCGTGGTTGTTGTCGATGATCAGGTCGGTCCCCACGGCCGTGAGGCCGTTGAGCCCCGGGAGCTCCACCAAGGCGGGGTTCCGCCGGATGGAGATCCCCCCGTCGATCGACGCGAGGCACGGCAGGTCGATGTCGGTGAGCCAGTCGAGTCCGTCGAGCTCCACGGAGCCCGAGACGCTGTGGCAGGTGCCCAGCTCGTCCAGGTCGTCCGCGTCGACGATGGTGTAGTCCCCGGCGCAGGCCACCGCCGCGGAGCAGGGGCCGTCGTCGTCGTCGGTGGTGGTGGCGTCGTCGTCGTCGCCGGCGTCTCGGAGGTCCTCGGCCTCGCAGCCCGCCGAGAGGAAGAGCAGGCTCAGCGCCGCGACGCTCCACAAGCTGCGGCTCATGCGTGTCCCTCCGAACTCATCTCCCCCGAACCAGCCTACACCGTCCGTCCTGGCGGTCCGGGCGGCGGTTCTCGCGGACGCCTCGGCGGGATCACGTCTAGTTGGAGATGGTGACCACCCCGCCGATGTTCTCCTCGCCGATGGCATCGCGGAGTCCCTCCGCCTGCTCGTCCTCGATCCGGCGGTTGTTCGTGATCTGGAAGTCCCGGCCGACGGAGACGAGGCCGTGCAGGCCCAGCAGGCTGGTCAGGCCGTCGTTGTCGTCGATCACGAGGTCCGCGCCGATGCTCCGGATCGCGGACACGCCGTCGAGATCGGGGAGCTCGTGGCTCTCCAAGACGCGGAAGCTGCCCCCTACGCCGGCGAGGGCGCCCAGGGGGAGCGTCGCGCCGCCGAAGCCCTCGACGACCACGTCGGCCCCCACGGAGGACAGCCCCGCGAGGCCGGAGAGGTCGCTCTCGGCGCCGAAGCCGCGCAACTCCAGCTGGCCTTCGATGACCGAGACGCCCGCGAAGGCGCCGAGACGGAGCGACGGCCCACCTTCCACGATCAGCCCGACGGGCAGCGTCCCGAGCTGCGGGAAGCCCTCGACCGATCCGAGGCGCGGGTTGGCCGCGACGCGGACCTGACGGCCCCCGTCGTCCGGGGGGACGTTCACGCCGAGCTCCACGAGGTTGTTGAACCCCGCGACCGCCCTCAAGGCCGAGTTGTCCGTGATCTCCAGGACCCCGCCCAGGCTCTGCAGGCTGCTGGACCCCGCGAAGTTGCCGAGCAGCTCGTTGCCGTCGACGATCAGGTCGCCGCCGATGACCGAGATCCCGCCCAGGCCGGACGTGTCGGCCAGCTGCCTGTTGTCGCGGACGACCACCGAGCCCGCGACCTCGTCGAGGTTGTTGAGGCCGGTGAGGTTGACGAGGATGCGGTTCCCCTCGATCTGCAGGTCCCCGCCGATCGCCTCCAGGCCCCCCAGGTCCGAGATGTTGGCCAGGGCAGGGTTCCGCTCGATCCGCAGCGCCCCGCCGATGTACGCGAGGCTCCGCAGGCCCCCCACCGTGACCAGCGCCACGTTCTCCGAGAGCCGGGCAGACCCGCTGATCCCGCAGAGACAGTCGAGCCCGTCGAGGGTCACCAGAGCGATCTCCTGGATCTCCAGGTCGCCGTCGATGGCGTCGTAGGCCTCGCAGAAGGCCGAGAAGTCCTCGCGGGTGCTCAGGGGACCGAAGGCGAGCTCGCCCTGGTACACGCGGTCGCCTTCCAGGCAGGTGCCCGTGGCGTCGTCGTCGTCGACCCCCGCGTCGTCGTCGTCCTGTGCCGCGTCGTCGTCGTCTCCCGGCTCGACCTGCGCGCGGCAGCCCGCCGCTCCGATCCACAGCGCGGCGGCCCCGCAGAGGGCTGTCGAGAGGGGGTGGCGTCGGGTCAGGACGAGGCTCCTCGGAGCATCCGACGGGATCTCGAGCGCGCGGCCGGGGACGTCGGTTTCGGCGCAGCCGGTTCGGCTACTTGCCCGGGAACTCGGCCTCGGGCGGGCCGTCGTCGTCCGGGTCGCAGTTGTCGTCGGCGGGGAGGAAGTCGCCGTGCCCCAGGTGGGCGTTCGCCGCGTTCACGGAGACGTTGATCATCTGGAAACCGCCGCTGCCGTCGACGTGGCAGACATCCACCTTGTTGCCCGCGGTCGCAGGGGACAGGCCCCAACCGAGCAGGACGGCGAGGGCGAGGGCGAGGGTCGAGAGGCGCATGATGATCTTCTCCAGGATCCGATCCGGGACCCGGCCAGTCTCCCACCGCACCCGGGGGGCCGCAACCCGTTCGTGGGCCCCCCATACGGAGACCGTGCGATACTCCGCATGTGTCGGACGAACCCCACCTGACGAGCTGCGCCTCGGTTCGATTGCGCGACGACGGAGTCCTTCACGTGGTGATTCGGGACGGCGCCGACTTGGATGAGGAGAACACCCGCGAGCTGTTCGCGGCGTACCGGTCGGTCGGCGGTGAGGGGCCGCTCATGATTCTGAGCGACATCCGACGCATGCGCTCGTCGACCCCCGAGTCGCGCGCCCTGGCGACCACCGCCGAGGCGACGGCGTTGCACCGGGGGGCCGCCGTGATCGTGGGCTCCACGCTGACCCGCATGATGGGCAACCTCTTCATGAGGCTGAATCGACCCGCCTACCCCACCCGCCTGTTCACGGAGGAAGAGGCGGCGGTCGACTGGCTCCACTCGCTCGTGCCTGCCGGCGTCTCCCGGGCAGGGTAGTGAGCGACGAGGTCCGTCGGCTCCGCGACGAACTTCGACTGGCGGAGGACGCCGCCGCGGATCTGGAGGTCTTCGTCCGGCTGTTCGACGGGCTGAGGGCCCCCGTGGCGGTCTGGAGCCTCCCCGACGACACCGACCGCTGCGACCTGATCGCGTCCAACGGGGCCGCCGCCGCTCTGTTCCGTCCGTCCGTCGGGTCGCTCGCCCCGCCGCCGTTCGTGGACTCCGCGCTTCGGGGACGCCTGGAGACGCTGCGCGACGCGACCGAGGCTCGGGACCTCGGCGAGTTCAGCTCTCCGGACGGGGTTCATGTGTACCTCGCTCGCGGCTGCCGGCTGGACGACGGCGTGGTGGGGGTGGGGTTCTTCGACGTGACCGAGCGGCGGGCGGCGGAGCGCGAGCATCAGGAGATGGTGATGCAGCTCCAGCACGCCCAGAAGCTGGAGAGCCTCGGAATCCTCGCGGGAGGCATCGCCCACGACTTCAACAACCTGCTCGCCGGGATCATGGGCAATACCAGCCTCGCCCTGCTGGAGCTGCCCCGTACGTCGCCCGCCCGGCCGCTGCTGCAGCGGGTGGAGAAGACGGCCCAGGTCGCGTCGGAGCTGACGCGCCAGATGCTCGCGTACTCGGGCCGGGGTCGGTTCGTCATCGAGCGCGTCGACCTGTCGGAGCTGGTGGAGGAGATGACCCGCCTGCTGGAGGTCTCGCTGACGAGTCGGGCGGTCGTTCGATTCGACATCGCGAGCGACCTCCCCGCGGTGGAGGTCGACCCCTCGCAGATTCGACAGGTGGTCATGAACCTGGTGACCAACGCCTCGGACGCGGTGCAAGGCACCAGCGGATCGATCACGGTGCGCACGGGCGCCGTGCGCGCGGACGAGCGCTACCTGGCGAGCTACTGGTTGGCGGACGGCGTGGGCCCCGGCGACTACGCCTTCTTGGAGGTGTCGGACACGGGCAAGGGGATGACGCCGGAGGTCCAGTCTCGGCTGTTCGACCCGTTCTTCACGACGAAGGCCACCGGTCGGGGCCTCGGGATGGCCGCGGTGATCGGGATCGTCCGAGGACACAAGGGCGCGATCAAGGTCTACAGCGAGCCCGGGGCGGGCACGACGATCAAGGTCCTGCTGCCCACCTCCGAGGGCCCCTCTCTCTCGGGCGACCACCCCGAGCTGGGCCCGGCTCGTCCGGTGGAGGGGGCGCTGGTGCTGGTGGTCGATGACGAGGAGACGGTGCGCACGATCGCCTGCCAGGTGCTCGAGCGCGTGGGCTGCCGCACCGTGTCGGCGGCCGACGGGCGCCGCGGCGTGGAGCTGTTCGAGCAGGGCAAGGACGAGATCGACCTCGTCCTGTTGGACCTGACGATGCCGATCATGGACGGCGAGGAGGCCTTCCGTCGGATCCGACGCGCCAGGCCCGACGTCCCCGTGATCCTCACGAGCGGCTACAACGAGCAGGACACGACGGCGCGGTTCGCGGGCAAGGGGCTCGCGGGCTTCCTCCAGAAGCCGTGGACCGCGCAGGCCTTGCAGGAGATCGTGGCCTCGACCCTGGACTCGGACGCGTCGCGGGACTGACCGGAGCGCGGCCTATCGGATCTGGTGGAACCGCTTGATGGGCTGCCCACCGCGGGCCCGAGCTGCTGGCCCGGGGCGACGAAGTTGAGGGTCTGCTCCGGGATCCACGGGCTCCCGTCCGCCATCCACGTGGCCCCGCGGATCTGGAAGGTGCCGTTGCCGTCCCCGTCGTCCTCCCAGGCGAGGGCGAAGGCTCCCCCCGCGTTCATCGACGCGGTGGGGGCGAGGTGCGTGCCCCCGCCCGGCGTCACCGTCCACTCGGCGACGGGCGTGCCCGCGGCGTCGGACCGTCGAGCGAGGATGCGATGGTCCCCGTCGTTCTCCTGGTCGTCCTCCCAGGCCACGACGAAGCGCCCGTCCGGGGCCATCGCGAGCGCGGGTTGGTGCTGCTGCCCGGCGGCCGTGGAGTTGACCGTGATGCGCGCGAACCGCTGCGTCCCGTCGGGGTGGAAGCCCCGGGCGTGGATCTGGAAGACGCCGTTGCCGTCGGCGTCGTCCTGCCACGCGACCACGAACTCCCCGTTGGCGGCCACCCCCACGGTCGGGGCCTCCTGCGCGCCCGCCGTGTCCGGGTTCGCGACGACGTCCGAGAAGGCCTCGCAGCAGCCCGCCGAGAAGCCGCGCACGTGGATGTCGTGGTTGCCCCCGCCGTCCGCGGAAGACGAGTCGTCCTCCCACGCCGCGACGACCCCCCCGGCGCCGTCGAACGCCAGCGCCGGCGCGAGCTGGTCCCCCGACGCCGCGGAGTTGACGGTGCGGTCGTGGAAGCCGCGGGCGCCGAGGTCGTCGTACCCGTAGGTCACGGGCGTGTTCAGGTCGTGGGAGAACGTGAACAGGTGGTCGGCGGCGGTCGGGTCCTGGTCGTACCAGTCGCCCCCGTTGCCGCCCCCGCCGAACAGGTCGCTGCAGAACAGGACGGGGGTCCCGCCCGGGAAGATCGACGCGTTGCCGTCCTCGACGGTGATGGTCTCGTTGAGCACCTCGTCCGTCGCCGGATCGAAGGTCATGACCCGGAGCCACCCGTTGCCGGTGTAGGTGCTCGCCCAGCAGGCCGCGTCGCAGGTGGACGGGTTCGCGTCGGTGCACCGCCCCTCGAACTGGTAGTCCACCAGGAGCTCGTGCACCTCGTTGCCGGTGTTGCCGGCCTTGACCCGATGCTCGGAGTCGCCGATGTGCCCCGCCACCACCGCGAACATGTTCCCGTGGCGCGAAGCCAGCTCGTCCCAGATCGTCTGGCCGCCGGACCCGGTGACGAGGTGGTTCGAGTTGGGGCAGTTCCCGGCGTAGCCGCCGCCGTGGGTCGTTCGCGGCGTCCAGGACCGCGTGGGCCGTGTCCGCGATCTGCCACCGGGCGTCGGTGTTGTTGTGGGTGATGTCGCCGAGGTGGACCACGAACTGGATGTTCCGCGCGGTCTGCTCGGCCACGATCCACTGGGTCTGCTTGGAGTAGGTGTTGTTCGCGTCGTTCGCGAGCTTCGAGGTGTAGTACTGCGTGTGGGGCAGCAGCACGATCGAGAAGGGGTCGCAGAAGGGCTCGCACGGGAGGCCCCCACGGTAGACCCACGGGCGCTCCCGGGTCGAACAGACCTTCGGGTCGACGCGACTGAGGTAGAAGCCGCCCGTGTTCGAACGCGAAGACCGGCTTCGGGACGTCTGCCTTGCGATCACCGCGTTGCTGACGGTCGCGGGGACGGTGGGGACGGGGTTCTCGCCGTACCTGCTCGTGGAGATGCCGCTCGTCCTCATCGCCCTGTCGGCGGACATGCGGCACCTCGTCCTCGTGGCCGCGAACACGGACTTCGGGCCGGTGCTCGCGCTCGGGGTGCCTCGGCGCGCCCTCGGGCTGGCGACGATGTACGGCCTCGGCCTCCACTACGGGCCGACGATGCTGGGCATGCTCGAGGAGAAGGCGCCGCGACTCGGCGGCGTTCTGGCCTGGTGCGAACGGCTCCTGGCCCGCCGGGGCGCGCTCATCCTCGTCGTCGCCCCCGCCTACACCTTCGGCGCCCTCGCCGGGATCGCCCGCGTTCGCCCGCGCTGGTTCTTCCCCGCCATGTTCGCGGGCCAGACGCTGTACATCGCCGTGGGGTACTTCTTCGGCGAGCAGCTGCGGGCCTTCACGGTGCCCCTCCTCGGGTTCCTGAAGGAGCACCTCGTGCCCAGCACCGTGGCGTGTGTGGTCCTCGTCGCGGCGATCCAGGTCGCGTCCCGGCTGCGGACGGCGAAGAACGAGGGGTAGGTCTGTCAGTCGCCGAACGTGGCGCGGATGTAGGCGACGGCGTCGGCCCGCTGCTGGTCGCTCAACGCGGTCCACGCCACCATGGTCGTCCCGGGGACCCCCTCGGTGACCGACTTGTAGAGCTCTTCGTCCGACTTGGCGAGGCGGCTCGCGTCCTTTGTGAAGTCCGCGGCGAGGACCCCGCCCATGCCGGCGCCGTCGGCCTGGTGGCAGGCGATGCAGCTGCCTTGGTAGACGGCCTCGCCCGCGGCGGCGTCGCCCCTGGGCATCGGTCCGGGGGTGGCCTCCGAGGTCTCGGGGGTGCTCGGGGACGCCTCGTCGGAGACCTCCACCGCGGAAGCGAGGGCCGGGTCTCCCTCCCTCAGCCCGTACAGGATCCCGCCTGCGAAGTCGGCGACGTAGAGCTCGCCCTCCGCGTCTCGCCCGAACGTGGACGGGAGCAGCGGCCACTGCCCGAGGCTCAAGGCCTTCACCGGCTCGCCCCGGGAGGGGTCGGGGACCGCGAACAGCCGCCCGGAGAGGAAGTCCGCGCACACGTAGTGGCCTCGCAGGGCCGGCACCGCGGCCCCCTCGTACACGTATCCGCCGGTGATGCTCGCGCCGAGCGCGTGTCGGTAGACCCAGATCGGCTCCCGCAGGCCCTCCGTCTCGCAGTCGGAGTCGCGCGAGGTGCAGTCGAACCCCTCGCGCAGGTCCCAGCCGAGGTTGTCCCCGCGCTGCACGATGTTCACCTCCTCGACGGCGTCCTGCCCCACGTCGGCGACCCACAGGCGGCCCCGGCGATCGAAGCTGTACCGCCAGGGGTTCCTCAGCCCGTAGGCCCAGGTCTCCGGCGCGAAGCCGCCGCGTCCCACGAACGGGTTGTCCTGCGGCACCGCGTAGCCGAGCCCCGGATCCCGACGGTCCACGTCGACGCGCAGGATGCTCCCCAGGAACGTCTCGGGGTTCTGCCCGTTGCGGTGCGGGTCGTCGGCCAGGCCCCCGTCGCCGTACCCCACGTAGAGCATCCCGTCGGGGCCGAACACGAGCTGCCCCGCGTTGTGGTTCTGGAACGGCTGCGGGACCTGAAGCAGGACCTCCCCGCGGGTCGCGCGCGCCTCGCCGAGCGGAAGCGGCGGGTCGAAGCGCCACTCGGTCACCCGGGACTCGTCGCCGTCGTCGCCCGCCTCGACCGTGTTCAGGAAGACGCGGCCGTTCTCGGCATACCGCGGGTGGAACGCGACCCCGAGGAGGCCCTGCTCCGTGACCGACGCGACGTCGACGTGCAGCAGCGGGCCGCGCGCGTCGGTCTCCGGGGTCCAATGCAGCGCGTCGCCGGTCCGCTGGAGGACCACCGCCGTGTCCGACCGGCCGGGCGGGAAGACGACGTCGGTCACCTGCGTCCACCCCTCCGACAGCTTCTGCAACTGGACGGACCCGCGCTCGAGGCTCGCGTCCGCGTCGGAGAACCGGGGCGCATCGGCGGAGCCCGTCAGCTCGGGCTGCCACTCCGGCGTGAGGATGGGGACGAGGGCGCGCCCGATGTGATCGAAGAACACGAACACGAGGAGGCCGAGCGCGGCCACGACCACGACGAAGAGGACGACGGATCGCGCGAGGCGGCTGCGGGTCAAGGGACCTCCGGGGCGAGGATGCGGCCCCCGATCTGGGTGCAGCGGTAGTCGTAGCAGACGACCGTGTCGTCCGAGCGCGGGCCCTTCGGCTCGACGGACAGGGTCACCTCCATGAAGTCGCCCTCGCGGAGCGGGACGGGGTCGCGGACGGGGAAGAACGCCTGCCGCCAGTGCGTCGACGGGTCGTCCGGGCCGGTGCGGATCGCGACGCCGTCGGCCAGCTCGGCCTCGAACCACCCCGCCAGCCCGTGCACGGCGCCGCGCCTGCGGATCGGGAACAGGACGGTCGAGTCCAGCGACGGCGACTCGAGGGTGCGGAGGTCGAGGTCCGCGTACACCCGGGGCGCCGCGAGCAGCTGGTCGGGGGTCACGTCCGCCAGGGACATGCGGCTCAGGATCTCGTCGACGGCGGGCGCGTAGTCGATGCCCGCCACGTCCAGCCAGAACCCCAGGCGCTCCCAGCTCTGCGGGGCCTCGATGGGCGCGAGGAAGACCCGCAGTCGTCGCGGCAGCATCGCCCCGTCCGGCTTCAGCAGCCGTCGGCGCGCGTCGATCGTGAACGGCAGCGTGTTCTCTTCGACCCCGAAGCTCCCGAGCGTCTCGGACACCAGGACGTCGACCGGGTCGAGGGTGCAGTCGAGCGAGTTGGCGGCGAGGAACTCCACCCGGTCCGCGAGGCCGTTGTGCTGCGCGACCCTGCGGGCCAGCTCGATGGAGTCGCTCTGCTCGATCGCGTACACCCGGGACGCCCCCGCCCTCAGCGCGAGGAAGCCGAGGATGCCGAGCCCCGCCCCGAGGTCGAGGACCCGGTCGCCGGGACGCACGGTCGTCGCGATGGCCCGCTCGTAGGCGTCCATGCGGACGCGGTCCTCAAGCATGTCGCGGTAGTCGTCGAAGAGCGTCAGTTGCTTGCGGAAGGGCATCGTGACACCGAGAGCATGCACGCAACGCGCTCCGCGGGGTATGCACCCGCCGTGGACGCGCCCGACGAGAAACTCGATCGCGACTGGCTCCTCCTGTTCGGAGCCTGGCTCCTCACGGCGTGCGCGTCGGCCGGGAGCCTGTTCTTCAGCGAGGTCATGGAGTTCGCGCCCTGCTCGCTGTGCTGGTACCAGCGGATCTTCATGTACCCGCTCGTGATCGTGCTCGGCATCGGGCTCTTCCCCGTCGACCGCAACTCCGTGCGCTACGGCCTGCCCTTGGCCGTCGGGGGGTGGCTCACCGCCGCGTACCACACGCTCCTGTACGAGGGCGTGATCCCGGAGACGCTGTCGCCCTGCACCAAGGGCGTGTCGTGCAAAGAGGAGTACATCGAGCTGCTGGGGTTTCTGTCGATCCCGGCGCTGTCGCTGGTCGCGTTCACCGCCGTGGTGGGCGCGCTGCTCGTACTGAGGAGGAGGCTGAAGCCGTGAGGAAGCAGGTGTTGGTGATCGGTGCCGTCGTGGTGTTGGCCGTGGGCTTCGGCCTGGCGAAGGGCCTGTATCAGGGGGAGGAGGCGCAGCGGGTCGAGACCGCGGCGAAGTCGGCGGGGGCGTCGCTGGCGCCGAAGGAGTCCATGAGCTCCGGACCGGCGGACGCCCGGGTCACGGTGGTCGAGTTCTTCGACCCGGCATGCGAGACCTGCGCGCAGTTCCACGCGCCGGTGAAGGAGCTCGTCGCCTCTCACGGCGACCGGGTGCGCCTCGTCGTGCGGTACGCGCCGTTCCATCACGGGTCCGAGGACGTCGTGAAGATGCTCGAGGCCGCCCGACTCCAGGACCGTTACTGGGAGGTGCTCGACGTCATGTACGCCACCCAGGGCCGCTGGGCGAGCCACCACCACCCGCAGCCGGAGCTTCTGTGGACGCTGCTGCCCGAGGCCGGTCTGGACCTCGACATGGAGCGGCTTCGCACGGACGCAGGCGGGATGGCCATCGGCTCGCTCGTGCAGGCCGACATCGACGCGGGCGCCGCCCTCGACGTGCGCAAGACGCCCACGTTCTTCGTCAACGGGCGTCCGCTGCCGGGGTTCGGTCTCCCGCAGCTGCAGGCGCTGGTGGCCGAAGAGATCGCGTCGAACTACTGACGGAGCCCCTCCCGAGCTCGACGGCCGGCCTTGCCCCCGAAGATGCTCTTGCGCTTCACGCCGTGGGCGTCCCACTCGAGCCACTTGCCGGACTTCTCCCCCGCGGTCCAACCCTCCTTGCTCGCCTTCTGCCCGTTCTTGTGCCAGGTGTGCCGGCAGCCGTCGGGCGTTCCCCGACTGCCCGCCGGAGCGGAAGGCGCTCGTCCCGCTGCTGCTGTGACCGGACGGGTATCGTCCGGCGCGGTGCCTTCGAGACGACCCATGTCGCGGCGCTCCGTGCTCGGAGGAGCCGCCGCCGCCGTGGGCCTGCCGCTCTTCGAGGCCATGCTCCCCGGGGGAGGGCGGGCCCGCGCGGCGATCGCGTCGAGCCCGCGGATGCTCTTCTACTACGTGCCCAACGGCATGTGGATGGACGACTGGACGCCCCGGACCGAGGGCTCCGACTACGAGCTGTCCCCCACCTTGGCGTCGCTCGCCGGCGTCAAGGACGACCTGCTGGTCCTCACCGGCCTCGCCAACCACCCTCCGCATCCCCCGGGAGTGCTGGGCGCCCACGCGCAGGGGACGGCCGGGTTCCTCACCTGCCGGGAGCCCCACAAGACCGACGGCCTGAACATCCGCGCCGGGGTGTCGGTGGACCAGGTCGCCGCGCGCGCCCTGGCCGCGGGGCGCCGACTGCCGTCGCTGCAGCTCGGGCTGGAGGCGGGAGACAGCGCGGGGAGCTGCGACTCCGGCTACAGCTGCGCGTACTCGCGGAACATCTCGTGGGCGAACGCGTCGACCCCGCTGCCGAAGATCACCAACGTCCGGCTCGCCTTCGACCGGCTCTTCGCGGGGTTCGATCCCACCGCGACGGCCGAGGCGGCCGCGCGACGCAAGGCCCGGCGGCTCTCGGTCCTCGACCACGTGACCGCCGAGGCGGGCGCGCTCTCCTCGCGCCTCGGCGCCGCGGACCGGGCGAAGCTGGACCAGTACCTCACGGGGCTGCGCGAGCTCGAGGTGCGCGTCGTCACGGCCGACGAGGCGCCGGTGTGCGATCCGGGGGAGCCGCCGGGCGCGCACTTTCGGATCTTCCCGTCGCACCTGCGGCTCATGACCGACCTCATGGTCCTGGCCCTCACCTGCGACGCGACCGGCATCGTCACGTTCATGCAGGCCAACGCCGCGAGCGGGCGCTCCTACGAGTTCCTGGACGCGTCGGGCGCTCACCACGGACTCTCGCACCACCAGGGCGCGCCGGAGAGCATCGAGAAGCTCAAGCGGGTCGACGCGTGGAACGTGGGGGAGTTCGCCTACCTCCTGGACCGGATGAAGGCCGTCGAGGAGCCGGACGGAGGGACCCTGCTCGACGACTCGATGGTCTTCTTCAGCAGCGAGATGTCCGACGGAGACACCCACTCGCACGTGAACCTGCCGGTGCTCCTCGCCGGTCGGGCGGGCGGCGCGCTGCGTCCGGGGCGGCACATCCGCTACCCCGAGACCCCCATCGCCGACCTCTTCATCGCCATGCTCCAAGGCGTGGACGTGCCCGTGACGGAGTTCGGAGAGGACGGCACCGCGCCGCTCGCGGGCCTCACCTGACCGACTCTGCCGGGATGGACCGCTAGGCTTCCCATCCAAGAGGAGGATCTCGATGCGACGCTTCTTCCGCATGGCCCACACCCTGACGTCCCACCCGTGGATGGTGATGGCCATCAACCTCGTCCTGTTGGTCGCCGCCGTGGCGGAGACCTTCTCCACGCTCGAGTCCGACATGGCCGGCAACAAGCTGCGTGCCCACCACGGGCTGCTGCTGTTCGCCGGGTTCCAGCTCCTGTCGACCCTCGCTCAGACCCTCTCCGCCTTGGGCGACGCCGTGGAAGCGACGGAGGAGGTGACGGGCACCGGGCTGAAGGCCGTAGGCGACGAGGACCTGCCCGAAGGCTGACGGGACGGCCCCTCCGACACTCCCGGGCCGCCCGCTCGTGGTCTCGCGCCCCCTCGGATAGAGTCCAACCGGATGGCAGCCGGGACCGAGTCGCGCCGCACACGCACGTTGTTGGCGGCCATCTTCACGGTCTCCGGCGCGTGCGCGTTGGCCTACCAGGTCCTGTGGATTCGGTCGCTGTCCCACGTGTTCGGGGTCACCACCGCCGCGATGTCCGTGGTGCTCAGCACGTTCATGGCGGGGCTCGCGCTCGGCAGCTTCCTCGTGGGTCGCCGGGCGGATGCGGTGCGACGCCCGCTGCGGACGTACGCGTACATCGAGCTGGCCCTCGGCGCCGCGGCCCTCGCCGTGCCGTGGGGCATCGACGCGGCGCGCGCCTTCCACGTCGGCTTCCTCCCCCACGACCTCGGACCGATGGCTCGCCTCGCGGCGCAGGCGGCAGAGGTCTCCGTGGTCCTGCTCGTGCCGACGACGTTGATGGGCGCGACCTTGCCGCTCCTCTCGGCCTGGATCAGTCGCGACGCCGACCGACGGGGCCGCGACCTGGGCCTGCTCTATGCCCTGAACGCCGGCGGCGCGGCGCTGGGCTGCACCCTCACCGGGATGTACGCGATCGAGGCCCTCGGCCTGAGCGCGACCAACCGGGTCGCGGCGTTCGGGAACCTCGTCGTGGCGATCGGCGCTCTCCTCCTGGACCGCGCCGACTCTCCGTCGCCCGCCCCGGCGGAGGAGACCGTGATCCGGCCCCCCCGGTGGTGGTCGCAGCAGACCGTCCTGGTCGTCGCGGGTGCCTGCGGCGCGCTCTCTCTGGCCTGGGAGGTCGTGTGGGTGCGGCTGCTCTCTCAGCTCGTCCTGACGACGACCTATGCGTTCACCTGCGTTCTGGCGGTGGTCATCGCCGGGCTCGCGGCGGGGAGCCTCGCCGTCGCGCGGAGGGCGGACCGCGCCGCGGATCCGGGCCTCCTGTTCGGGCGAATCGAGCTGGTCCAGGCCATCGCGTGCTTCGGGGCCTTCCCGCTCTTGGCCTTCGCAGCCGCCGATCCTCGGCGTCTCGAGTACCTGACGACCGAGCTTTCCGCGCTCCCCGTGCTGGTCCTCGCGCTGGCCGGCGTCCCCGCCTTCTGCATGGGCGCGACGTATCCGGTCCTCGCCCGTTTGGTGGCGGACGGTCGGACCGACGTCGGTCGCAGCGTGGCCCGCATGTACTCCACGAACACGATCGGGGGGATCGTGGGCGCGGCCGTCGGGGGCTTCCTGTTGATCCCGTACGCAGGCGTCCTCGGAGCGGTGCTCCTGCTCGCGCTGTGCAACGCGGCGCTGGGGCTCTGGGCGCTGAGGCCCAGGAGCGAGGCGCCCCTGCTGCGTCGCCCCGTGGACCTCGTCGCGATCGTCCTCACGCTCCTCGCGGTCGACACCAGCCGCGGGGCCCACCTCGAGCACCTCTTCCAGGCCCGGCTGCCCCCCGACGGTCGCATCGTCGACATGCGCGAGACGAGCGTGTCGACGGCCATGGTCTCGGTGCAGGGGGTGGCCGGAGTCCGCCGCGTCTGGATCAACAGCTGCTGGGTCGCGGGCACGGGCGGCTCCCACCGGATGCTGGGGCACTACTCGATGCTCTTCGCGCGCGCGCCCGAGCGAGTCCTGGGCATCGCGTTCGGGACCGGACAGTCCTTCGGGACGACGCTGCTGTACGAGCCGGACTCCATCGACGTCGTCGACATCGACCCCGGCGTCGTGGAGCTGGGCGGCACGTACTTCGCCGACGTGAACTCGAACCTCTTGAACCGGCCGAACGTGGAGCTGCACCTCGCGGACGGTCGAGAGTTCCTCACGCGGACGAAGGAGCGGTTCGACGTGATCCTGATGGAGCCGCTGCAGCCGTGGTCGGTCGGGACCGTGAACCTCTACACGGTCGAGTTCTATCGGGAGGCCCTGCGCGCGCTCGACGACGGGGGGGTGATGGCGCAGTGGCTCCCCATCTTCGACATCACGCCGGAGGCGACTCGGGCTGCCCTGGCCGCGGTCGCCGAGGTGTTCCCCGAGGTCTACGTGTTCTTCGACCACCGAGAGCTGTGGATCGTGGGGGCGCTCGAGCCGCCCGACCTCGCGGTGATGGAGCGACGCGCGGCCGAGGCGGGGATCGCCGAGGGGCTCCGCAGCGTGGGGTACGTCGGGGTGGAGAGCGTGCTGTCCTCGCTCGTGCTCGACGCGGCGGGCGTACGGGAGCTCGCGGGCACGACGTCGCCGCTCTCCGACGACCGGCCGTTCATCGAGTTCGAGTCGCCCCGCGTGATGCTCGAGCCGCTGTTGGCCACGAACCTCGAGGAGATCGTCGCTCACGTCGGCTTTCCCGAGGGTTGGCGAGGACGGGTCGACTCCGCGGTGGGCGAAGGGGAGGCCGCGCGGGCCCTACTGTCGGCCGAGCTCCGGCTCGCGCGTGGGGACATCGAGGGGACGCGAGACCGGATGGCGGCCGCCTTCCGAGCGATGCCCTCGGTGTTCCTCATTCGGCATCAGTACCGCCTCGCGACGCTCCGGTGGGGCCGCACGCTGGCGGCCGAGAAGCGTGAGCTGGAGTCGATGGAGGCCTACCGCCGACACTTGGAAGACGATCCGGACGCGGGCGCCGTCTGGTGGAAGCTGGGCATCATGCTGGCGGCCGCGAATCGGCCCGACGAGGCGACGGCGGCTTGGGACCAGGCGGAGCGGGATCCCGCGATGGTGCAGAGGGTCGAGGAGGCCCGCGCCACCCTGCGCAGGGTCCTCGCGCGGTGAGGCTCACGGGGGCGGCCTGCCGCGCCCCCACGCCCGGAGGCCGCGCCCCGCGATCCACATGAGGGTCAGCTCCACCGCGAGGAGCAGCGCCACCCCGCGGGCCGTGACGCCGAAGATGGTCGCGAGGCCCAGCGCGGCGAGCCAGAACCGAGGGAGCAGCTTCTCCACGGCCACGAGGATCAGCTCGGGGACGGGCGCACCGTCCGGCCGGGACCGGGGGTCGTCGACCGCCTGCACCACGAGCTCCATCAAGCCGAAGGTGCCGATCAGCAAGGCCGCCTGGTTCATGGCGAGCGTCCAGGGAGAAGAGGCCGCCGGGCCGAGGTGCCGGCCGGACCACCACTCGATCCCGACCCAGTCGACGAACGCCATGGCGTTGGTGAGCAGCACCAGCTGCATGACGACGGCCTGGCCGACGAGCGGGCCGCGCTCGCCCTCGGGGACGGCCTTCGAAGCGGCGACGGCGCGCCACGCAGAGAAGCCGGCGACGGCGAAGAGCGCGAGAACGACGACCCAGCGAGGCATGGCCCCAGCATAGAGGCCGGCGCCGTCCCCCCGGGCGGGCAGCGCGTGGACGATCTGTCACCATGGGGGCCGATCCCGGAGGAGCCGTGCCGTCCTACAAGCTGTACATGATGATCCACTTCGCCGGAATCGTCGGCGGATGCATGACCATCGCCGGCCTCGCCGGACACGCCGTCTTCGGCGGGGAGAAGGCATCCGCGGGGTCCGCCCGCAAGCGGTTGCTCGCGGCCCACGGCGTCTTCCTGTTCCTGGTCCTGCTCGGCGGCATGGGGGCCGGCACCCGCACCGGCGCGATCTCGTCCGAGCACGGCTTCGCGTCGTGGATCTGGATCAAGCTCGGCATCTGGCTGCTCGTGGGCGGCCTCGCCGCGCTGCCCTACCGCCTGGGGCCAAAGGCGGGGTGGCTCTTCGCGGCCGTGCCGATCCTGATCGCCGTCGCGGCGTGGACGGCGGGCGGGTTCCAGCCGCTGATGCGCTGAGCTGGTCCGTCGTCGGCTACGCCTCGGCGCGCTCGCCGAATCGCTTCACTGCGACCGTCACCGCCATGGCGAGGAGGATGCAGTTGATGACGATCGCGACCGCCGGATCCTGGCGCGTCACGTGCGTGATGATGGCGCCGATCATCGTGATCGCGAGCCCCCCGGCGGCGGCGGAGACCAGCACCTTCGGGAGCTTGGGCACGAAGTAGGGGAGGGTCATCCCGAGGGCGGCGAGGACCTCGAGGGCCCCGATCGTGCGGACCTGCCAGGGGGCGAAGTCTTCGATCCAGGCGGACCTCGCGCAGGGCTTCGCTCGGCGCAGAGGCGAGAAGAACCTCTCGATGTGGAGCGAAGCGGCCTTCGCTTCCCCGGTCGTTGAGAGGTCCCTCCCATGGGGGCCTGAAGCGGCCATGGGGGCCTGAAGCGGCCATGGGGGCCTGAAGCGGCCCTCCCGTCCGTTCAGCCCGGCAGCTGGTACCCCACCGGCGCGCCCGGCCCCAGATCGATGCCCGCGAAGACCCACAGGACGGTCAGGATCAGCCCGGAGATGAACAGCCAGATGCTGTACGGGATCATCGTCGCCATGAGGCTGCCGAGGCCGAAGTCCTTCTTCCAGCGCTGGCAGAAGACCAGGATGAGCGGGAAATACACCATCAGCGGGGTGATGATGTTCGTGGCGCTGTCGCCCACGCGGTAGGCGGCCGTCGCGCCCTCGGGGCTGACCCCGAGGAGCATCAGCATGGGCACGAGGACGGGGGCGAGCAGCGCCCACTTGGCGCTCGCCGAGCCGACGACCAGGTTGATCCCGGCCGAGAAGACGACGATCAGCCCCAGCAGGATCGGGAGCGGCAGCCCCGAACTCTCGATGGCGTTCGCCCCGTGCACCGCGCTGATGAGGCCCAGGTTCGACCAGTTGAACATCGCCACGAAGTGAGCCGCCGCGAAGGCCAGCACGAGGTAGTAGCCGAGCGCCTTCATCGACTCGGTCATCATCTCCACGATGTCGCGGTGACTCTTCACGGTGCCCGCGGCCGCGCCGTACGCCCACCCCGCCGCCAGGAACAGCACCAGGAACGCGGCGACGAGGCTCTTGTAGAGCGGCGACAGGCGCGCGTGGATCGAGCAGGCGCCCGCTGCCAGATCGACGTCGGAGCAGGCCGCCTCGTTGATCAGCGGGGTGCCCGGCCCGACGGTGAAGATCGTCCAGGCGATCACCGTCGCGACGGTCGCGCCCGCGGCCCACCACAGGCCCTTGCGCTGGGCGTCGCTGAGGTCTTCGTCGGCGCCGCCTTCGGCTCCGCTGCCCGACTCGGGCACCCAGGGCCCGAGTCGCGGCTCCACGACCTTGTCCGTCACGTACCAGATGACCGGCAGGAACAGGAACGTCAGCACCGCGATGAAGTACCAGTTGCCCGCGATGTTCGCGTCGTAGCCGGGCACCAGCGCCTCGGCGGCCTGCTCCGTGATGCCGAAGAGCAGCGCGTCCAGCTGGCCCGGGGCGACGTTGGCGCTGAAGCCTCCGCTGACCCCCGCGAACGACGCCGCGATGCCCGCGAGCGGGTGGCGACCGGCGGCGGCGTACAGGACGCCTGCGAGCGGGATGAGCACGACATAGGCGGCGTCCGCGGCGTGGTTGCCGAGCATCGCCACGAGCGCGACGACGGGCGTGAGCAGCGACGTCGGCGATCGGCGCACGACCAGGCGCATGGCGCTGTCGAAGAGGCCCGAACGCTCGGCCACCCCGGCCCCGAGCATCACGACCAGCACGTACCCCAGCGGGTGGAAGTGAGTGAACGTCTTCGGCATGTCGACCCACAGCTTCTGCAGGTTGTCCGCCGAGAAGAGGCTCAGCGCCTCGAGGATGAGCGGCTCCCCCGCCGCGTCGAGCTTCGTGGGGTGGGGCGCGCTGAGCCCCACGGCGGCGAACACCACCGACAGACCCATCAGGAGGATCACGAGATAAAAGAAGATGAAGACCGGATCCGGCAGCTTGTTGCCGGTGCGCTCCACCCAGGCGAGAAAGCGGACCATGAGTATCTCCTGCGGCGAGGGCGCACCTTAGGGCATCCCGTCGACGGCCCTTGCCGGCGGCCCGATCGGGCCGCCTCCACCCGGGCGCGCGCGCCGACCGGTAATCTCCGGGGAGGGAGGCCACATGTCCGTCTTTTTGCGCGTCTTCGCCGTGTTCGTCCTGTGCTTCGGCGCGCCGGCGAGTCCTGCTTCGGCCCAGGAGGGGGAGGAAGCGGCCGAGGCCGCAGGAGCGGACTCGGAGGCGGAGGCCGCGGATCCGGACGGGGACTCCGCAGCGCCCGACGAGGAAGAGACGGAGCCGGTGATCCCGGTCGAGATCGCCGCCACCATGAGGACGGTGGTTCAGCAAATCGCGGGCTTCGAGGAGGCGCTGGCCGAGGCCGCCTCCCGGAAGGTCGAGTCGCCCGAGGACGGCGCCGCGAAGCTCGAGGAGATCGCCGACCTCGAGGAGCAGCTCGAGACGGCCCGAGGCCAGCTCGCGCGCCTGATCACGGGCCTCGATCCGAGCGCCATGGACAGCGAGCCGGAAGAGACGATCGCCTGGGAAGAGGAGGCCCGCGAGCTGCTCGCGCCCGTCGTCAGTCAGCTCCGCCGCGTGACGGTCCGACCCCGTCGGATCGAGCAGCTGCGCGCCCGCAAGACCGCGCTCGAGCTGCGTCTGCCCCAGGTGATCGACGCGATCGTGAAGACGTCGGACGCGGCCGGCGCCGCGGAGTCACCGGCCGGCGCGGCCGAGCTGTCCACGGTCAAGACGCTCTACATCGCCAAGAAGCAGGAGATCGAGCAGGAGCTTCAGCTCCTCGAGGCCGAGCTCGTGCAGCTGGAGGGGGAGCGCGCGCCGCTGCTCGAGTCGGGTCGCGCGGTCGTGGAGCACTTCTTCAAGAACCGCGGCAAGAACGCGCTGACCGCCTTGGCGGCGCTGCTCCTGGTCGTCTTCCTCGCGCGCCTGCTCCAGCAGTCCATCGGCCGCGCCGCCGCGCGTCGGGAGGGGCGCGCCGCCCTCGCCCTCCGTCTGGTCGAGCTGATCGTCCTGCTCGGCGGCGTGATCGCCGGCGTCGGCGCCATGGTCGGTGTCCTCTATACGTCCGGCGACTGGGTGCTCCTCACCCTGGCGATCATCGCCTTCCTGGCGGTCCTGTGGAGCACCCGCAACGGGCTCCCCAGGTTCTGGCGGGAGATCCAGGTCCTGCTCAACGTGGGCTCCATCCGGCAGAACGAGCGCATCGTGTTCGACGGGCTGCCCTGGCGCATCGTCACGCTCCACCTCATCACGGTGCTGGACAACCCGGCGTTCCCGGGGGCCGTCCTGCGCCTGCCTCTCGGCGCGATCATCGACGGCTACTCCCGCCCCACGAGCGCCGGGGAGCGGTGGTTCCCGACCGACGTCGGTGACTGGGTCGTGTGGGACGACGCCCAGGCCCAGGTGAAGCACCAGTCGCCCGAGTCCGTGCTGCTCATCCGCGACGCCAGTGAGGTCCTGATCCCCACCCCCGACTTCGTCGCGGCCGCTCCGGTCAACATCTCCACGGGGTTCCGTCATCGCGTCACGGTGACCTTCGACTACGCCCACCAGAAGGAGGTCACCGACGCCATGCCGAAGACCCTGGCGCGGTACGTCGAGGAGGCGATCCGGGCTCACGAGTTCGGGGAGCACCTGACGGGGCTGGGCGTCGACTTCGAGGCGGCGGGCGCGTCGTCGCTCGACGTGGAGATCGAGGCCGACTTCGCGGGCGCGGCGGCCGAGCGCTGGGAGGAGCTGCTGGAGCTCGTGCAGAAGGCGTCCGTGGACGCGTGCAACGCCGAGAACTGGGAGATCGCCCTCCCGCAGCTGCGGCTCCACCGCGCCGACTGAGCTCGGCGTTCCTCAGCCGCTCGGGCAGGCCCGGGCCACTCGGAAGCCGAAGTACGAGATGACGTGCCAGGGCCCGTGGCCGATGCGGCACGCGGTTCGGCACCGGTCCGCGTCCGACAGCCACGACCCCCGCGCAGGGTGCGTCGCTTGGTGTCGCCGTCGTAGCCGTCGTCCCCGCACCAGTCGCGCATGCCGCCGGCCATGTCGCGAACCCCGTAGATCGAGAGGTCTCGCGCGAACGCCCCCACCGGCTCCGGTTGCGGCCGCCCCTCGCGGCTCTCGCGCATCTTGCAGAGCGTGGGGTCGAAGCCGTCGCCCCACGGGAAGGCGCGGCCGTCGACCCCCCGGGCCCCGTCGGCGTCGTGGGCGGCGAGGTCGTTGATGAACTCGCAGTAGTCGCGCATGGTCACGGGCAGCACGGAGACGAAGAAGCCGCCGAGGGTGACCTCGCGAGGGGGCAGGGCGTTGTCGGCCTCGGGGGGTCGGCCCCGGCGAAGTTCGAGACCAGGAACCCGGGGACGCCGTCGCCGTGGACGCGGATGCCGGACAGGTCGATGTCCGCCACCGACGTGAGGACCGAGGCGATCCACTCCCGGCTCGCGTCCGAGACGTCCACGTCCTCCAGGACGGCGTCGGAGTCCAGTAGAAGCCCTGCTCGACGTTCTTCGGGTCGTGCAGCTCGTCCAGCCACAGGGGGATGTCCACGTGGACGGGGACGTCCGCGGCGCCCTCGGCGTCCAGGAAGCCCCGGAGGTCCGCCAAGGTGACCGCGAGCCCCTCCACCCAGCGCTGCTTCTGCGCGTTCGGCGCGGTCCGCCACGCCACCTCGCGTCCCCGGCAGTCCTTCTCGCCCCCCAGCGACTCCATCCCGGCGTCGTGCAGACGTCGGTTCCAGGCGGCGGGGTGCTGCGCGGCGGTGCGGCCCCACAGGTACACGCCGCGAGGGGCGCCGGGAGGCGGGGCACCCCGCTCAGGCCAGGAGCTCGGCCGCCCTGCGCATGTTGTGGGAGATCTCGACGCCGTGGGGGCAGGCTCGGTCGGCGGCGGCGAAGTCCGCCACGGCCGCGCCTCGACGCGCGCCCTCCGGCAACAGCGCGAACAGGCGGCGGGCCTTCTCCGGCTCGGCGTAGGACTCGTGGTAGGTCAGGTAACGCAGCGTGTCGCCGATGCGGACGGGGGCGTCCACGGCGGGGTTGCAGAGGTGGTCGCAGCCGTCGCACGAGAGGTGACGCGATGCGCTCGCGTACCGCTCGAGGGCGTCCCACTCCGTGGCGCCCAGCGACCCGCGATCGAGGGCGGCGGCGATGTTCTCCCGGACCTTGGGGAGGCTGTCCATGTGAGAGACCGCGGCCGTGATCCGGGGGTCCGCCCAGACGGCCTTGAGCACGGCCTGGAAGCGACTCCACTTCCCGATGCCCGTGAGGGGCTCCCACGCCTCCTTGAACGAGACCGACGAGGCCTGGGTCTTCATGGCGATGAGGCCGACCCCCGCGTCGTGGGCGGCGTCGATCGCCTGGTTGAGCTCCTCGTCGCCGTAGCGCTGGAAGTTGTATCTGAACATCACGGCCTCGACCCAGGGGCGCTCGGCCGCCGCGTGCAGCAGCTCCACGACGTTCGCGCTGTGGCACGAGAATCCGAAGTGCCGGATCCGGCCCGCCGCCTTCTGCGCGGCGACGTACTCCTCGAGCTGGGGGGTGAGGAACGCGGCGTCTTCGAGCCCGTGCAGGAAGTAGAGGTCGATGTAGTCGGTCCCCAGACGCTCGAGCGCGGTGCCCAGCCGGTGCTGGAAGCCGGGCAGGTCGTGCAGGTCGCTCTTGGACGTGATCCAGACCTTCTCGCGATCGCCGACCTCCCTCGCGAACTGCCCGATCGCGCGCTCGCACGAACCCTGGCGATCGCCGTACAGCGCGGCCGCGTCGAGGTAGTTCACCCCGTGAGCGAAGGCCTCTTTCATGCGGGGGTCGCGCTTGGCGAGCAGGTCGATCGCGCCCCCGAACAGGAGGATCGGGATCTTCTTGCCCGTCCTGCCGAGGGTGCGCCGGGGCACCTGCGGGATCTCTTCGACCTCGTCCGGCTTCGACGCCGCCGCCACCTCCGGAGCGACCGCGAGGCCCGCCCCCATCAGGGTCCCGTCCCTCAGCAACCCACGTCGGCTGATGCCTCTCTTCTTCGTCATGTCGGACACTATGTCTTCCGGATCGTCGGCGCGATCGACTCCTTCAGCACCGGTAGTGCTCGCGCTCACGGCTGCTTCCATTATCCTCCCGCGACTCCGCGTTCCCGATCCCGAAAGGATTCCCCCCATGGCCCCACCGAATCCAGCCGACGAAGTGCATGACGTCGTCATCATGGGCGGCGGGTATGCAGGGCTGGTTCAGGCGCTGCACCTGCATCGCACCATCCCCGGGATCGACATCGCGATCATCGAGCCGCGCACGGACGAGGAGATCGCCGAGATCTGCAAGGTGGGCGAGTCGACCGTCGAGATCGCCGCGAACTTCATGGTCCGTGACCTCGGCCTCGCGGACTACCTGGCCGGGACCTGCCCCCCGAAGTACGGACTGAACTTCCACTGGCCGAAGAACCTGGAGTCCACCGACCAGGTGGACGACTACTTCAGCTCCTGGGTGCCGCAGGGCCCCACGATCCCTAGCTATCAGCTGCACCGCGGGCGCTTCGAGAAGGACGTCACCAAGATGGTGCGCGCCCTGGGCGTGGAGTTCGTGCGCGCGAGGGTCGACGACTTCGAGATCGGCGAGGACGGCGCCGCCCACGTCATCGAGACGGTGGACGCCGACGGTGAGCGGCGCACCCTGCGGGGCCGCCACCTGGTGGACTGCGGCGGTCGCGTGTTCCTGATCGGCAAGAAGCGGGGGACCGTGCGGCGCTCGCCGGCGGACCTGTGGGGCCTCGACACGGCCTCCGCTTGGATCCGCGTCAAGGGTGTCGATCCGTCGATCATCAAGGCCGCCAGCCACAACCGGCGCTCGTCCGTCTCGGGCTACTTCGCCACCAACCACTGGTTCGGCGACGGCCACTGGGTGTGGACGATCCCCATCGACGGCAACAGCGACATCCTCTCCATCGGGATCGTGGCCCACAAGCAGCGCATCCCGCTCCGCGACTTCAACACCCAGGAGAAGCTGTTCGCGTTCCTCGAGAAGCACCACAAGGTCATCCACGACATCGCCCGGAGCGGCGAGGTGGAGGACTTCCGTCTCACGGTGCGACCGGCGTTCACGACCACCGAGATGCTCGGCGCCGACAACTGGTACGTGGCGGGCGACGCCGCCTACTTCGGCGACCCCTTCTACTCGATGGGGACGAGCAGCATCGCGATCACGGCCACGAGCATCACCGAGGTGATCCGCAGCAAGCTCGCGGGCGAGCCCGACGCGGACGAGAACCGGCAGCACTTCGACGCGTTCAACCGCGGCTGGGCGAACGTCGTCATCCACGTCGTGCGCGACCACTACAAGCACCTGAGCAACGCCTCGGCCATGAGCTGGCGGATCTACTTCGAGTACATCTGGTGGTTCGGTCTCTGGGTGCCGATGTTCATCGGGCGCTGGCACCTCGACCCGAAGTTCCTCGCGATGATCCAGCCCACGGCGCAGCTGCCCATGGTGCAGTCGATCTACGAGGACCTCACCGAGATGGTGGAAGCGGGCGTGCACGCGGGGTTCGCGGACCCGTACCGGCACGACCTCTTCTCGACCGGGTACGCGCCGCCGAAGAAGGACCACGTCGACTTCCTCGCGGACGCTGCCTACGCGCCCGGGCACCTCAACATCTACCGCGCCCTCACGATGACGCTGCGCTACAGCGCGCGCTGGCTGCTGAAGTTCCAGTACCGGGCGTGGGGATGGCGGGGGCTGCTGCGTCCGCGCACGTGGACGCGCTGGTGCAACTGGATGGGGCGGAGCGTCCTGACCTCGCTGCTCGCGTTGCGCCACGACATGAAGATGAAGTCGCGGGGCGAGGGCATGAGCGCGAGCGATCGCTTCGACGCCGAGTTCGAGGGGTATCAGCCCCCCGCGTTCCCCGAGGCCGTGGACCGCAAGCGCCGCTCCCGGCCCGTGCCCGACGGTCCGATCACCGACGCCGCCTGAGGTACGGGGCCCTGCGCCCTCAGCCCGGCGGGTCCACCGGGTTCGCGCGCAGCCGGTCGGTCAGGCCGTCGTGCGGGCCGAGCTCCCGCACCGGGTGACCCTCCCAGAACCAGCCCTTCTCCTTGCACTGCTCGTTCCTGCGCGGGTGCATCGGATAGACGATGCGGTTGGAGTCCCGACTCGCCTCCCCGCCCACGAGCAGGCGCACGACGTCGTCGGTGTTGTTCAGGATCGAGTGCGCGATGCCGGTGCCCGCGGGGAAGGCGACGAGGTCGCCGGGCGCCAGGTCGTGCACGTGGCCGTCGACCCACGCCTGCGGGCGCCCCTCGAGCACGAACACGAACTCCTCCTCCTCGCTCTCGGCGTGGGGCCAGGACGTACGGCGCCCCGGCTCGAGCGTCTCGACGTGCAGCCCGATCTTCACGAGCCCGAGCTTGCGTCCGATGGGGCTGCCGACGCTCAAGAGCTCCTCGCTGCCGGGGTAGTGGGAGTCGTCCGGCTGGGTGTGATCGCGGTAGTTGCCGATGAAGTCGGGTCGGTCCATGCGTGCTCTCCGGGAGGTCAGGGTGCGACGACGGAGACGTCGTCGAAGGCGAGGCCCGCGGAGCCCCAGCTGTAGAGCCCGACGCCGCCGGTCGCGAAGGTGCCGTCGGTCGCCTCCAGGAGCCGACTCCCGTCCACGAAACAGGCGAGGGAGTCGCCCACGGCCACGGCCTCGAGTTCGGTCCAGGCGTCCCGGGTGTAGGGCGCGATGCCGACGACCTCGTCCAGGAGCGTGAACTCGTCTCCGTCGCGTCGGACGAGGCGGGCGAAGCCGCGCTGCGCGTCGAAGGAGCAGCGATGGTACGAGGTGGGCGACGCGGCCCGGAAGATGAGGCCGAGCCCGTCGTCGTCGGGGGTCCGTACCCGCGCCGAGAAGCGTACGTCGCCCCAGTCGGGATCGCCGTGCAGGGCCACGGTGCCGAGCTTCTCGATGGGCCCGGGGTCCCCGCTGAACACGTCGTAGATGTTGGACGCCTCGACGAACGTGCCGCCCTCGAGCCGCCAGTCGGACGGCGCGTCGGTGGTGCCCTCGTCCAGGATCATCCAGCCGCGGTCCTCGTCGAACGGATCGCTGAACGGGAGCGCGATGGGCACCCGGTCGTAGGCGCCCTCGAAGACGATCTCGCCGCCGTCCTCGAGGACCAGCTCCTGCCCTTCGCCGGAGGCCTCCCAGCCCGGCAGCGCCGCCGCCCACTCGGCGCGGTAGGTGCCCGGCATGGCCAGCTCGAAGTCCGTGTCGCCCACCCCGGTGAAGGTGTGCGCGCTGCCGTCC
The DNA here is from genome assembly GCA_964620495.1 of uncultured Rickettsiales bacterium. Taxonomy (GTDB): domain Bacteria; phylum Myxococcota_A; class UBA796; order UBA9615; family UBA9615; genus CAZEKB01. The sequence goes on from CAZUHI010000066.1 coordinate 26,897, forward strand.
GCGTCGTCGACGGGGCAGAGGCTGAACGACGCCGGGGCCCCGGGCCGCACCTCGATCCGGCCGCGCCCGGGGTGGACCACCTCGCGGTAGAACTCGACCCCTCCGTGGGTCCTGGCCGAGAAGGTCAGCGTCCCCTCGTCGGGGTCGTAGTCGATCAGCCCGTAGTTCCGGACCTCGTCGACGCCGCGGCTGTTCGGACCCCGGTAGGGCGTGCGGAGGCCGGCGCTGATCGGGCCGACCTGGAACTCCTTGATGCCCGCGTTGTGGTGGTTGGCCGTGAACCAGTGCTGGTCGGCGGTGACGAAGACCACGCCGCGCAGGCCCTCGTTCACGACGGTGTCGAGGATCAGGTCGCGCTCCCGCGCGTAGCCCGGCCAGTGGTCCGAGCCGGTGGTGCCGAAGTCGAGGGGGACGCTGCTGAGCACGACCTTGAAGCGGGCGTCGGAGGCGCGCAGGCCCGCGAGCAGCCAGTCGCGCTGCTCCGCCCCGAGCATGGTCTTGGAGGGCAGGCCGGCGCCGTCGAGGTCGTCCGGGTCGGTCCGCGCGTCGCGACGGCTGCGGGTGTCCAGGGCGAAGAACTCGAGGTCGCCTCGGCGGAAGGAGCGGTGGTAGGTGTCGCTCGCCCGGTCCAGTCCGAACCAGCGGGCCCAGACGGCCAGTCCGGCCTCCACCTCGTCGGGGTGGGCGGCGCGGAACTCAGCGTCCCAGTCGTTGGACACCTCGTGGTCGTCGAAGACGGCGTAGAGGCCCAGCGATCCCAGGAAGTTGCGGATGCGGTCGTCGTCGTGGGCGGCCTGGTGGAGGAGGTGATACTCGGCCTCGGTCTCCGCGGAGTCGGCGTAGGGCCAGTCTCCGAGGGACAGATAGAAGTCGGCGTCGTGCGCCGCCATGTCGTCGAACAGGGTCCAGTGCTGGGGATTCCCGGCGTGCACGTCCCCGGACATCACGAACCGCACCGGGGAGCCCGCGGGCGGGGCGGTGCGGAACCGACCCACGGCCGAGCGAGTCTCGCCGACCTCGAACCGGAACCAGTACTGCTCGCCGGCTACCAAGCCGTCGATGCGACCGGTGGCGATGGTGTCGTCCCCGGCGGTCACGGGCATGCACCAGGGGAGGTCGTCGGGCTCCGTGCCCCAGCGCAGGTGGAGGTCGGCGACGGCCCCTGCGTGGGTCCAGGCGGTGGCGGCGTCGGCCGACACCTCGAAGGTCGCGACCCCGAACCGGAACTCCGCGTCGGGGGCATCCGGGACCGGGTCGCACGGGACGGGGGTGGGCTCGGGTGTGGGATCGTCGCCCGGGGTGGGGTCGTCCAGCGGGCCGGCCACGATGCAGGCCGCGAGGACGAGGAGGGCGAGGGCCGGGAACGTGCGCGTGCTCGGGATCATCGGGGAGATGATGCCCGGCCGGAACTCGACCAGGATCGGCGATCCACCCCGGGTTCTGTCCGAATGACGGCCGGAACTCGACCAGGATCGGCGATCCACCCCGGGTTCTGTCCGAATGGCGGCCGGAACTCGACCAGGATCGGCGATCCACCCCGGGTTCTGTCCGAATGACGGCCGGAACTCGACCAGGATCGGCGATCCACCCCGGGTTCTGTCCGAATGGCGGCCGGAACTCGACCAGGATCGGCGATCCACCCCGGGTTCTGTCCGGAGCTCGTCGTCGCCCGCCCCCCCGAGCCCCCGCCGAGTTCAGCGCGAGGCGCGGTCCTCCTTCAGATGGCACGTCTTGTACTTGCGCCCGGAGCCGCACCAGCACGGCTCGTTCCGCCCCGGCGCCTCGACCTTTCGGATCGGCTCCTGCTTCGGGTGGTGGTGGTCGTGGTTGCAGTCCGGACCATGCACGTGGGGTGGGTGTTCGTGGTCGCCCATGGTGCCTCCGAGCGGGTTCCCGTGCAGTGTGCCGGCCGGGGCGTACGGCCGCCGGTCGCTCAGTGTGGTCCGGGGCCGAGCGCCATGGGGTAGCGCACCTCCACCGGGGCGTCCGCGGCCGGGAACGTGAACTTCGCGAGCAGGACGGAGGCGCACGTCGCGACCTCCGCGGGGAGGGTCGACTCGGCCACCGCGTGCTCCGACACGGCCCCGTCGGTGCCGATCACGAATCTCAGGACGACGTCGCCTTGGAACGGGCCCTCGACGCGGTTCGCGCCGCGCTGCCAGCAGTAACGGAGCTTCATCTGCGCGGCCTCGACCACGGCCACGATCGCCGCGACGTCTCCGCCGGGACCCACCGTCGGCGCGCCCAAGCGCACGAAGTCCTCCATCTTCAGGGCCGAGCCGCCCGAGAGCTCCTCGGGTTCACGCAGGCGGCTTCTCGGCCACGATCCGCCAGTTCAGGTCGGCGATCTTCGCCTTCTCCGCCGACGTCCAGGCCTCGCCCCCGCTCTGCAGCAGCTCGAGCGACTCCTCGACCCACGGCGGCATGATCCGCGCCGCCTCGAGGACGCGCACGAACTTCCGCCCCCACAGGATCAGGTCCCGCTTCTGTTCGGCGATGGGCCACGCCGCGCTCTTGGACGGGGCGGACAGCAGGATCTCGAAGCCTGCCCGCGCCAGGGCCGCGCACACGTCCGCCGGATACATCGAGTGGGTGGCCGCGAGGGTGGGCAGGAAGGACTTGTGCAGGGCCACGTGCTCCGCATTGCTCCAGTCGAAGTGCGGCGTGAGCAGGTACTCCGAGCAGGCGTAGCGCGCGCCGGGCTTCAGCACCCGGAACATCTCCGCGGCGTGGTCGTCGAGCTCCTCCTTCTTGAAGAAGGGCCAGACGGCCTGGAACGAGAAACACCCGTCGAACGTCTCGTCGTCGTACGCGAGCGGGTCGTGGTGGTTGCCCACCCGGAAGTGCAGCCGGTCGCTCATGTCGCACTCGGCGGCCCAGCCGACCGCGTTCTCGATCTGGTCGGGGTCGATGTTGTACCCGGACACCCGGCCCCCGGTGAGGGTCGCGAAGTAGTGCGAGATGCGTCCCCGCCCGCAGCCCATGTCGAGCAGGTGCGAGTTCGTCGGATCGGCGAGCGCGAGCTCCTTCAGGACCGCCTGTTCGATGAGGAGCTGGTTGCCGTAGAGCCCCTGCTTGTCGTCGAGCTGCGGTGGGATGTAGAGCTTCTCCAGGTCGAAGATCGACAGCATGTTGTTGAGGACCTTGTAGTAGGCCGCGACGGCCTTGGTCTCCTCGGCCGTCTCGGTCTCTTCGCCGTCCTGCATGCGCTGGAAGAACTTGTAGGCGTCGATGCACGCCTGCTTGTCTTCGGCGGACAGGCTCGCCAATCGCCTCACCCCGTCCGCGGCCGTCCTGATCCGGTACAAGTTCACTGCGAGTCCTCCCCGCGAGGTGGGGGGGACATCGCTACTCGTAGGCGTAGGTCGTCGTCAGCACGAACCCGATGTGGTGGTCGGTGTCTCCGATCTCCCGGGACATGCGGCCGTTCGAGATGGAGCCGGTCACGCAGCCGTCCAGCGTCGTGTCGCCCGAGCTCGTGAGGACCGTGAGGTCGAGCAGCCCGTGGGAGCCCTGGACGTTGACGACGGCGGTGCCGGTCGTCTCGGTGCCCGCGTCGCGGTAGCAGGTGAGGATCGCCTTGTGCAGCGTCCCCGACATCGCCGCGGCCAGCGGCTCCGGCTGCGGGTACTTCGGGTGGTCGGCGGCGGACAGGGTCACCGTCGGGGATTTGGAGCATCCGAGGGCGGCGAGCGCGATCACGGCGAGGAGGGTCGGGGAGAAGCGGGCAGACATTCCCAGGAGATTACCGCCGGCCGGACGGGCGAGCCCCCGGCGGGCGATGATTCCCACGTGACGCGCGCCGGGAAACCCACGATCACCAACATCCAGGCGGTCGTCTTCGACATGGACGGCACCCTCATCGACTCCGAGCCGCTCACGGGCCTCGCGATCGCCGAGTTGTTGGCGAGTGAGGGCATCGAGGCGTCCGTCGCGCAGGAGAGTTGGTACTTCGGAGTGACTTGGGAGGCCATCTCCGCCGAGCTGACGCGTCGTCATCCAGCGATCGCGGGGCGATGCGAACCGGCGGCGCTCGACGCTCGCTTCCGACGGCTCGGGCAGGAACGTCCTCCTCCTCCGCTGCCGGGCGCCTTCGAGGCGGTCGCGTCGGCGTCGGCCTCGCACCGAACGGCCATCGCCACCTCGAGTCATCGGGCCTCCGTCGACGATCTGTTCGCGCGGACGGAGGTCGCACAGCACGTCGACGTCGTGGTCGCGTCCGAGGACTACACCCGCTCGAAGCCGGATCCGGAGTGCTTCCTTCTCGCGGCCCGTCGGCTCGGGGTGGAGCCGGCCTCGTGCCTGGTGTTCGAGGACAGCACCGCCGGGGTGCAGGCCGCGAGAAACGCCGGGATGCGCGTCGTCGCCGTGGGGTCGCGCATCCGTGAGAGCGGAGCGGAGGCGGACGTGTTCATCCCCGACTACCGCGCGCTCCCGACGGGCTTCTTCGCTTCGATCAGGACCCGTTGACGCGAAGCCGCCGGGCGTGGAGGCGAGCGTAGGGTCCGAGCGCCCGCCCGACGACCGGTCGGAGGTGCTCGTCCACGGCGGGTGGGGGACGACGATCGCGACGGACGAGGCCCGCGCTGCGCTCCGCCGCGTCGTGCCATCCCGGCCACAGGTCCCACCCCGGCACCGGCCCGGGCTGCCAGGTGAGCATCGTCGGATCGCAGGACAGGCCGACGGCCTCGCACCATGCGCGGAGCATCTGCGGGGGGTCGGCGAGGAGGTCGTCGGCGTCCATGACGACGGCGTCCCCCGTGGCCTCGAGGGCAGTCTCGAGAGCATCGAAGCCGACCTCGCGCTCGTCGAAGCCGCTCCACCCCGTCCGCTCGGTGTCGTGCGCGCCCCGCCACAGGGACGGGACCGTCGACGCCGGGTGACGGATCAGCGCGGTGTGGCGAAACCGCTCCAGCGGGATCGAGTCCAGGCACGGCGTCGCGCAGTACGCCATCACCTTGGCGACGACCACCGGGGCTTGGTCGTTCATCAGTCGGTCGACGGCGGCCTCCCAAGTTGCGTCGGCCCGTGGAGGACGGTCGAGGTAGCGGTCGCTGCGACGGTCGGGCCCGAAGTACCAGGGGAGCGTGAACGGCTCGTGGTGCACGGACGTGTCGGGGTGCTCGATCAGCGCGCGCTCGAACGCGGTCGAGACGGATCGAGGTACCGTCCAGACGAAGATTCGTAGCGTCAAGGTCCTCTCCTCCCGGCCGGGGTCGGCTCGAAAGCGCGACTGTACGTCGATTCGCCCGGCCCCCGGAAAGGACGGCTCCCGATCTCCCACGACCCCGATGCGCTGCGAGAGTGGCGTCGCAAGATCCTCATCAGCACCTGGCTCGCCTACGCGGGCCTCTACTTCTGTCGCAAGCCGTTCTACGTCGCGAAGGGGACCCTCGGCCGTGATCTGGACTTGAGCGTCGCCGAGCTCGGGGAGATCGGCAGCGCGTACCTGGTCGCCTACGCCATCGGGCAGTTCGTCGCCGCGGGGCTCGGTCAGCGGCGCGGCGCCCGGGTGATGCTGCTCACCGGCATCGGCGCCTCCATCGTCTGCAACTTGGTCTTCGGATTCGCCAACAACTACTGGACGCTGTTCACGTTCATGACGCTCAACGGCCTCGCGCAGGCCACGGGCTGGCCCGCGGTGGTGGGCACGCTCGGACGCTGGACCCGACGCGAGGAGCGCGGGACGGTCATGGGGCTGTGGGGGACCTGCTACCAGCTCGGAGGGGTGGCCGCCTCCATGTGGGCCGCGTTCTGGTTGGCGCGGCTCGGGGTGCGTGGGGCGTTCGTCATGGCGTCGGCGGTGCTGTTCGCGTGCTGGATCGTGGTGGCTCTTTGGCAGCGGAACCGGCCCGAGGACGTCGGCCTGGCTGCGCTCGAGCCGGAGGCGGAGGAGAGCGACGACGAGGGCGTGTCCCCGTGGACGCGGCAGCTGATCACGAACCTCGCCTTGGTCGGAGCCGTCTACTTCGGCATCAAGTTCATTCGGTACGCGCTGTGGAGCTGGACGCCGTTCCTCCTGGAGACGAACTTCGGGCTCGCCGTGGACGACGCCGGCTACCTCTCCACCGTCTTCGACCTCGCGGGCTTCGCGGGCGTGATCGTCGCCGGGATCGCCTCCGACAAGCTGTTCCGGGGCCGGCGAACCGTCCCTGCGCTCCTGATGCTGATCGGGATGATGGTCGGCTGCGGGCTGCTGGCGCTGGTGGGCGGTTCGAGCCTGTTCCTCTTCGCGGCATCCCTCGGCCTGATCGGCTTCATGCTCTTCGGCCCCGACTCGCTGCTCTCCGGGGCGGGAGCCGTGGAGATCGGGTCTCCCCGGGTGGCGGTCGCCGCCGCGGGGATCATCAACGGGACGGGCTCGATCGGCGCCGTGGTGCAGGAGCTCCTCGTGCCTCGGCTCTACGACGCCGGCGCGGGCGACACGGGCCCGGTCTTCGCCGTTCTTTGGGGAGCCTCGCTGCTCTCCCTGGTGGCGCTCGTCGTGCTCCTCGTCCGCGCCCGGAAGGGTCACGCCGCGCTCTGACGGGCGAACCGTCGCCTGGTCGAGGCATCCTGAGGCATGTCCGCCCCGCTCCTCATGACGGTCGACCCGCCTCCCCCGGGCAGGGGCGGAGAGCGCTCGTGACGACGTTCACCTCCGATCGCGAGCGCCGCCTCTGGCTCTGGACGGCGGCGACGCTCGTGGCCATCTACGCGACGCTCGGCCCCGCGCGGGCCATCGCGGACGCCCTGCGCGCCCGCAACCTGCTCCAGGTCTCCTTCGGGGTCGCCGTGTCGGCGCTGGTGGTGGTGGTCGCCGTCCGGTGGCTCAGGAGGCGCCCGAGCATGGCCGAGATCGGGGTCGGCGTCGGCGTCGCGCTGGCGTACTGGGGGACGCTCCTGCGCATGGGGAGCCCCGAGGAGCGCACCCACCTCATCGAGTACGGGATCGTCGCCGCCCTGATCCACCAAGCGCTGGAGGAGCGCGTCCGAAACGGAGGCCGCGTCCCGCGTCCGGCGGCTCTGGTTCCTGTGGCTGATGGCGACCGCCTGGGGCCTGGGCCTCGGCATGTACACACGCTTCGGGCGGCCCCGCGGCATCGAGACCCTGCTCTCCGCGCCCCCCGAGCTGGGGTACGGCTGCGCCGCGTTCCTGCTCGGCGTCGCCGTCGTGGGCCTCCTCGAGTGGCTCCTCCTCCGTCGCCACGTGGAGCGGGCCTTCCTCTGGGCGCCCGCCTCCGTCGCGGCGGGGGCCGTCTCCGTGGCCGTCGTCCTGGCCTTCACCCCCTCCGACCCCGACGTCGGATGGCTCGCCGGCACCGCCTGCTTCGGCCTCGCCGCGGGCGTGCTTCAGTGGCGCGTGCTCGCCGGTCGCGTGCCCCGCGCGGGGTGGTGGGTCGTCGTCACGACCGTCGCCTGGCTGGTGGGGATCCCCCTGGGCGAGGAACTGGGCTGGAACGGGCTGGGGGCCGGCTACGGGCTGCTGCGGGGGACGGCGCTCGTCTGGATGCTGCGCGGGCGGCGGTAGACGATCCCGTCGCGGTCGCGTCCGTCGACCTCCAACGCCTCGGCCTCCCGCAGGCAGTAGGCCACCTGTCGGGCGAGGTGCCGCGGTCGCCCCAGCGCGTCCGCCAGGTCCGAGGTTCGGAAGGGGTCGGGGAGCCCCGGGGGGAGCAGCTGGTGCAGAGACTCGGGGCTGCCCAACTCGAGGGTCTCCACGACCTTCAGCAGGCGCCGCTCCCGCACCGCCCAGCCGCGCCGTCGTCGCACGGACGGATCGGCCTGCCGCACCTCTTCTTCCTGTACGAGGGCCACCACGAGCACGAAGTTCGGGTGGCTCAGCAGCGACGGAAAGGACACCAGCTCGGCGCACACGTCGGCCGCGATGCCGCGGAGCGGGGACTTGCGTCGCGAGATCCGCGCGCCCGCGTCGTCGATCTCGAGGATCCACTTCTCGGCGGCGATGGGGTGGACGACGCGGATGCGGTGGTGATCGAGCAGGTGGTCGAGCTTCCGCGCGAGGGACGAGAAGCCCGCGGTCTGGATCTCGATCAGCTCGTCGCCGCGCAGCAGGTCCGCCACGAACCCGGCGACCGGCGCCTCCACCGCGTCACCGGGCCGCCGAAACCAGTCCTTGAGACCCGCGTGCAGGGGGTTCTCGTTGAGGGTCCCGATCCCGGCCACGAGGTACGCTACCAACCCGCGCCGAGGCGCTCGACAGTTGACGGCGCTCAGGGCTGCGCCCGCCGGACCTCCGTCACGACCATCTGCATCTGCACCGGCCATGTGAGGCCTCGCGCAGCGAGGGCGTCGAGGCAGGCGCGGGAGGACTCGTGGTCGGGGTACACGTCGCCGAGCCAGGTGCCCTCGGTCGCCGTCGGCGTGAGGTCGTGGTGAAGGCCGCCCGCGAAGATGTACATGTCGGGCGTGTCGTCCCACGTCAGGAACTTGTCGCCGGTGCGGCCGAAGCAGGGCTCGAGGTCCACGAACGGGCCGTCGCCGTCGCCGTCCACCTCGAACCAGCGGTCGCCGTCCTTCTCGAAGACCTTGCGGTGGGGGCCGTCCAGGAGACCGCACACGAGCTCCACGTGCAGCTCGTCGCCGTCGGTGACCCACTCCGGGGGGGCCGCGTCCCAGCCGTCGTCCTCTCCGCCGTCGTCGTCGTCGCCCGGAGGAGCGTCGTCGTCGTCGCCGGGAGCGTCGTCGTCGTCCGGGGCATCCGAGGTGGGGAAGGGCTCGATGCCGTCCAAGCGCTCGGGGGCGTGGGACTCGGTCAGGCCTTCGGGGTCTCCCGGCGCCTCGCACGCCGCACTGACGAAGAGGATGAGGAGGGCCGACGCGAGGGACAGGGTGCGAGTCATGGGGTGCTCCGGATCCGAGGGATGTTCCCCGGAGGGGGCTCTCGTCCGCTTCTTCGTATCGGCGGCGTGGAGTCGAACCGCAGCGAGAGGCGCGCTTTGATGCGGTCCTGAGCACCCGATCGGGAGCTCAGTAGTCCCCTACGTTCGCGTCCATCCAGGCCAGCCGCGTCTCGATCCACGAGCGGATCCAAGCGTCCTCCTCGGCGTAGCTGTAGACCTTGTAGAACCAGTTGCCGTAGTCGACGTCTTCGATGGGCCAGCGGTCGAAGTTCCGGTCGACCGCGTCCCCGAGGATCGCCTGGTTCGCCGAGATGCGCTCCAGCACCGCCTCCGTGGCCATCGGGCCCGCCCGGAGCTCGGCCCAGCGCTCCACCATGCGCTCGCGGAACGGTTCCGTGTCGGACATGCCCGTGACCATCTCGGGGCGATGGTTCACCCACGTCTCGGGGCTGCCGTAGGTGTCGTGGTACCAGAGGTTCCCCCAGGTCATGTCCAGGTCCCAGGGGGCGAAGTGCATCTTCCCGCCGACGTCCTTCCACGCGTGCATGCTGTGGGTCCAGGCGTCCTCGTTCTTCATGAACTCCTCGAGCAGCACGACGTCGACGGCGCTGTCGAGATCGACGTACTCGAAGGCCCCGTCGTCCGCCGACGAGGCGGGCGGGCCGAGCAGCGCCGCCTCCCACGCGACGAACCAGGAGGTCAGCGCCTCCGCGGTGCCGTCGGGCAGGGCGGCGTCGTTGGGCGAGATCAGCTTCCAGCAGTGCCGGGCCGTGGTCAGCCGATAGAAACACTCGTGGTCGAGCTTCTTGACCACGAACGCGCTCCCGTCGTCCACGTCGTCGATGTCCACCCGGTCGTCGTCTCGCTTGATGCGCTCGATGAGCGAGTAGACGCCCCGGTATTCGCCGTCGAGCTCGAGCTCGCAGAGGGCCGACTGGGGCGCGTATCGCGAGTCACCCAGGGCGCGGAACAGGTCGTAGCCCGTCTTGTTCCGCACGAGGGAGCGGTCGTACCAGTTGCCGTTGAGGACCCAGTCGCTCTCGCGGCCCATCCCCAGGAGGTTGGCCGCCGCCTCCTCCCCGGACTCGGTCTGGAGCTCGAGCCCGTACTGCGTCTTCGACACACGGCTGGACGACCGCCCGCGGCCCCACGCCGTGGTGGGCCCCTCGTACTCGACCGTCCCGTCCTCCCGCTCGACGGCGAACTCGCATGTCTGCTTCTCGTTGTAGACGAGCGGCTCGGAGCACTGCAGACGGAGCGCGCAGAGCTCGTTCAGGGGGTCGTCGTCGTCGTCGGCCGCGGCGCCGCGCGGAGGGGGCTCGGGCGGCGTGGCCGAAGGCAACGCTCCGGGGGCGGGGGTGCAGCCGACGGACAGGCCCGCGACGAGCAGGACCGCGAGGCGATGCTCGGTCGCCACCCTCGGCCGCCAACTCTAGGAGGCTGTTGGGGATTGGGTCCAGCGATCACGTGGGCGGCGACCGTCTCCA
>CAZUHI010000067.1:0-37195 GCA_964620495.1 uncultured Rickettsiales bacterium
CCACCGACGACGACGACGCCACCGACGACGACGACGCCACCGACGACGACGACGTGGGCTCGGGCGTCCGGGAGGCGCTGCTCGACGCCCTGGAGGCCGGCGACGCGGAGGCGATCGACGCGGCGTTCGCAGAGGCGGCGCTCGCGGGGATGCCCCTGCCGGGCGATCGCTTCCTGTTCGCGACGTGGTGGCCCGACGCCCCGGGCTCCGTGTCCCTCGTCGGAGACTTCAACGGCTGGGACACGGCCGCCTCGCCCGCCGCGGGCCCGGTCGCGGGCGGGTGGTACTGGGCGACGCCCGCCGCGATCGCGGCCCCCGGGACCTCGAAGTACAAGTGGTTCTCCGCGGACGTGTACCGGGCCCCGCCCGACGCGACGGCCTACGGCTGGGACGAGAACGGCCGCCACGGCTGGGTGTCGCCCCCGGCGGACGTCGCCTGGTTCGAGCAGTTCCCGTGGAGCTCCGCCCACTTGGAGACGCCGCGCGCGATCCGATCGCGCCTGCCCGCGGGGTTCCTGCCGGGCTCCGCGGCCGCCGCGGACGCCCGCACGCTCCTCATGCACGACGGCCAGAACGTCGCCGACCCCGACGCCATCTGGGGGGGCTGGGCGGTGGACGCGACGCTGGACGCCGGCGGGTACGACGACGTCGTCCTCCTGGCCGTGGACAACGCCCCGGACCGCTTCGACGCGTACACGCACGTGCCGGACGACTTCGGCAGCGGCCTCACCGGGGGCCGCGCCGACGACCTCATGGCGCTCGTCACCACCGAGGCGCTCCCGTTCTTCCGATCGCGCTACGGGGTGGCCGCGGAGGGGGACTCGCTGATGGTGGCGGGCAGCTCGCTCGGGGGCCTCGTGGCCCTCTACGGGGCCCTCACGGCGCCGGATCTGCAGGGGTGCGTGGGCGCGCTCTCGCCGACCCTCGGGTGGGGCGCGTTCGCCGCCGACGGGACCCAGGCCCTCGCCAACCAGTGGACGGCGCGCCTGTCGGTCGCGGTGTATCTCGACAGCGGGGGCGGCGTGGACGGCAGCTGCGTCGACACGGACGGCGACGGCGTCACCGAGGACTCGGCGGACACGGACAACTACTGCACGACCGTCCAGCTGCGGGACACGCTCGCGGCCGCGGGGTACGAGTTCGACGTCGACCTCGCCCACTGGCACGAGCCGGGGGCGCCGCACAACGAGGCGGCGTGGCGGGATCGCTTCTTCCGGGCCCTCGCGCACTGCGAGTCCGCGGGGTGGGCGCGGGCCCGCTGACCGCCAGGGGGCCGTGATCGCTAGCGGGGTCGCCTGCGGACCTTGTCCACGAACTCGCGCTCGAAGGCCACGACCTCCTCGACCTCCGTGCGGGCGCGCCGCACCTTGAGCGTGCCGGTGGAACCCTCGGGGCCCTTGATCAGCTTCGCGATGTCCGCCAGGGACATCCCGTAGATGCTCTCATCGTCGACCTCGAGGATGACGTCGCCCGTCTGAAGCCCGATGTACTCGCCTTGGCCGTCGGGGATCAGGCTGCCGATCTTGGCGCCCTCGCGGTGGGGCCGGAGGTTGATCCCGAGGCCTCCCGTCTTCTCCGCGGGGAGCACCAGCTCGATCTCGTAGTCGCGCCCATCCTGGGTCTCCAGGACCTCCCTGTCGGACATCACCGACAGCGCCCCGTCGCGCCGCTCGGCGTAGACGACGGTCGTGCCCGCCGGGACGAACGGGGCCGTCCAGTCGCCGTCGTCGTCCGACCGGACCCGCATCTTTCGAGGCCCCGCCTCGATGATCACCCGCGCCCGGGGGACGGGAGTGCCTTTCGTGTCCACGACGGTGCCCGCGAGGCTCGCCAGCTCCTGCGTCGGGGTCTCCGGCTCCAGCACGACCTCCACGGGGGTCGGCTCGGTCTCGGCCTCGCGGGGCGCGTCCTCGGCCGCGGGCGTCGGGTCCTCGATGAGGTGGGTGGGCTCCGGACGCGGCGGGGGCGCCTCCACGGGCGCCGCCTTCGTCACGACGGCCGGGGGCGGCGCGTCGTCCTCCTGGAGCATCGCGACGTAGAGCCCCGCCATGAGCAGGGCGAAGACGACGCCTGCGGCGGCGAGGAGGCGGCTGCGGTCGCGTCCGTCGCTCATGGCACGAGCACCACCTTGCCGCGGTTCGCCCCCGACTCGAGCATGGTGTGCGCCTCCCCGGCGCGGTCGAACGGCACCTCCGCGTGCACGTTGGGTCGCACCACGCCCTCCTCGTACAGCTCCATCAGGCGCTCGAGCTGCTGAAGGAGCATCGCGGACTCGTCCCACAGGTGGCCCATGTTCACGCCCTGCAGGCCGCGGTTGTGCTCCATGGCGGCGATCGGCGTGAAGCGCGGCACGCGGAGCAGCTGCGTGAGGGCCCGCCACAGGCTCCGGCGCTCGCCCTGGATCATGTTCGCGAACCCGAACGCCACGAGCCGGCCCGCGGGAGCGAGGAGGCGCAGGCCCTTGCGCCAGTCCATGCCGCCGAGGGGGTCGAGGACGATGTCCACCCCGCGGCCCTCGGTGACGCGGGTCACGACCTCGGCGTAGTCCTCGGTGCGGTAGTCGATCGGGTGGTCGCAGCCCAGCTCGCGCAGGTAGTCGTGCTTCGGCGCCGAGGCCGTCCCGAAGATCGACACGCCCTCCACGGTCGAGAGCAGCTGGAGGACCGCGGTGCCGACGCCGCCCGCGGCCATGTGCAGGAGGACCGTGCTGTCCGGGTGGACGCGCCCGATGTGGAAGAGCATGTGGTGGGCGGTCAGGTAGTTCACGGGGATCGCGGCGCCCTCGGTGAACGACATCCGGTCGGGCATCCGCAGAGCCTGACCCTGGGGCAGCACCACTTCCTCCGCGTGGCCCCCGAATCGAGTGAGGGCGAGGACTCGGTCGCCCTCGGCGTGGTCGGTGACGCCCTCGCCCAGCGCGCTCACCACCCCCGCGACCTCGTAGCCCACGACGCACGGCTTGGGCGGGGCGTCCGGGTAGAGCCCCTGGCGCGCCGCGACCTCGGCGAAGTTGAGGCCCGCCGCCTTCACGGCGACGCGCACCTCTCCGGGGCCGGGCGTGGGCGACGGATGTTCGCGGACCTCGAGGACCTCGGGCCCCCCGTTTCGCATCAGGACGACGGCTCGCATGGTCACTCCTTGTCCACGAACTCACGCTCGAACGTGAGCTCCTCTTCGGTGCCGGTGCCGGCCCGCTTCACCACGAGGGTCCCGGTGGAGCCCTCGGGTCCACGAAGCAACGACGTGATCTCGATCCGGCTCAGCCCGGGGAGGTCGGTCCCGTCCACCTCCACGAGGAAGTCGCCCTTGCGGAGGCCGATGTACTCGGCCTGACCGCCGGGCACCATCGAGAGGATGCGCGCGCCGTTGGGGCCGGTGGCGACGGCCATGCCGAGCCCGCCGGTGATCTCGGTGGGGAGGACGAACTCCACGTCGTACTCGCCGCCGTCCACCGTCTGGAGCGCGACCTCGTTCGACCGTCGACTCAGGGCGCCGTCACGCCGCAGGGCGTAGGCGTGCAGCGTGCCCGCCGCCACCTCGCGCTCGAAGTACCCGTCCTCGTCCGCTTGGAGCTTCGTCCGTCGCCCGTTGGCGATCAGGAACACGACCCCCCGCCGCCGGGGGTTGCCGGAGTCGTCCCGAACGTGCCCGCGGACGACGGCCGTCTCGCCCTCATCGACGGGCGGGGCGGGCGTGGGGGCGGCGGGGGCGGGGGCCTTCGCGGCCGCCCGCGGAGGGGGCCGCGGGGTGGGCGTCGGGTCGGCCTCGACGGGCGCGGGCGTGGGCGCGATCCTCACCGCCTGCGCCGCCGGCGTGGGGGCCTCCGACTCGGCGACCAACGACGAATACAGGACGCCCATCACGACCACGAAGGCGGCCCCCATGATCCAGAGGAGTCGGGTCTGCGGCGGGCGTTCGGGCGGGGTGGTGCCGGACATCGGCGGGGAGTGTAAGGCCGGGGTGGCTCTGGTAGAACGTCTCCATGTCTTCTCGCCTCCTCTTCGCCGCCGCCGCCCTCCTCCTCTCCGCCTCCTTCGCGGGCAGCGCCGAGGCCCAGAACCGCGCGCCGCAGGGCGAGCCGTCCGAGACGGTCACCCTCGCGAAGATCGGCGCGATCCAGGAGCTGCGCTGCGACGCCAAGCGCCGCGCGAAGTCCGAGACCCTGAAGACGAACATCTACCGCGCCGAGATGAACGCGCTCACCGGCCCGGCGAAGATGGGATACAAGTCGAAGGTCGAAGAGGCCGAGGCCGCGGCCGCCGCGTCGTACGAAGAGGCGGGCGCCATGAAGCGTCGGCTCGACCGCATGGTCGACGGCTACGTCTCCGCCCGCCGCCTCGACTGGTACAAGCAGGTCGACGAGGCCGAGAAGATCCACCTCGAAGAGAAGATCCTGCTCGCGCTCGAGATTCAGGCCTCGGGCTGCGCGACCGACAGGAAGCCGTCCCGCCGCTAGAGGCTCCGTCGCCTCCGCCGGCCCGCGCCGGCCGCCCCCAGCACCCCGATCAGCAGCCACGCCGCCGAGGGCACGCGCCCCGGTCCGCCGTCCGCCGTGGAGCAGCTGCACGCCGATCGCGGGTCCGTGCCCGCCGCCACCTCGTCGCCGTCCGAGACCCCGTCGCCGTCCGTGTCCACCACGTCGGGATCGGTGTGCCAGCGGGCCTCGTCCTGGTTGCTCAGGCCGTCGCCGTCGGAGTCGCCCAGGGGCCCGTCCGAGTCGTCGGGATCCAGGCGGTTGATCGCGCCGTCGCCGTCGACGTCCCCGTCGCCTTCGGTGCCGTCCGGGATGCCGTCGCCGTCGCTGTCGGCGTCGAGGAAGTTCGGGAGCCCGTCGTGGTCGAAGTCCGACGGCCCCTCGAGGGAGTCGAGGATGCCGTCCTGGTCGCTGTCGAGGTCCAGGTGGTTCGGGTCGCCGTCCTCGTCCACGTCGCCCCACAGGATCTCGAACCCGGTGAGGATGGAGTCGCCGTCGTCGTCCGGGTCGAGGGGGTCGACGAACCCGTCGGCGTCGCTGTCCACCGGGAGGGCGTCCACGGTCGGGTCCCACTCCTCGCCGTCCCACAGGCCGTCGAAGTCCGAGTCGGGGTTGAGCGGGTCGGTCCCGCCCGCCAGCTCGACCTCCGTGAAGATGCCGTCGAGATCGGGGTCGGTGTCCGGATCCGGAGGCTCGTCTTCGGTGGGGTCGAGGAAGTTCGGGGTGCCGTCGCCGTCGGAGTCGCCGGTGCCCTCGTCCTCGTCGAGCGCCCCGTCGCCGTCGCTGTCGAGGTCGAGCGCGTTGATGATCCCGTCGTTGTCCACGTCGCCGATGCCCTCGACGCCGTCGGGGATGCCGTCGCCGTCCGTGTCGCTGTCGAAGGGGTCGGTGCCCGCGAGTACCTCGTCGAGGTTCGACAGCCCGTCGCCGTCGTAGTCGGCGTTCGCGCCGTCCGTGTCGTCGGGATCGAGGTAGTCGGGCACGCCGTCGCCGTCCGCGTCGGCCGTCGGATCGCCCTCGGAGTCGGGCACGCCGTCGTTGTCCGAGTCGACGTCCAGGAAGTTCGGGATGCCGTCGCCGTCGTTGTCGCCGTCGCCCTCGTCCGCGTCCGTCATGCCGTCGCCGTCGCTGTCGTCGTCGAGGAAGTTGGGGATGCCGTCGTCGTCCGGGTCGCCGATCCCCTCCACGAGGTCCGTGATGCCGTCGCCGTCGCTGTCGTCGTCGAGGTAGTTGGGGACGCCGTCGTTGTCCGGGTCGCCCTCGCCCTCGATCGCGTCGGGGATGCCGTCGCCGTCGCTGTCCTCGTCCAGCGCGTCGGGGATGCCGTCGCCGTCCGTGTCGCCCAGGCCCTCGGTGCCGTCGGGGATGCCGTCGTCGTCGGAGTCGTCGTCGAACGGGTCGGTGCCCGCGGCGACCTCGTCCCCGGTGGAGATGCCGTCGCCGTCGGGATCCGCGGTGGGGCCGTCCGTGTCGTCGGGGTCCAGGTAGTCGGGCACGCCGTCGTTGTCGCTGTCGAGCGTCGGGTCCGTGTCCTCGTCCAGCACGCCGTCGCCGTCGCTGTCGGTGTCCAGGAAGTTCGGGATGCCGTCGCCGTCGTTGTCTCCGCCGCCCTCGTCCTCGTCGAGGATGCCGTCGCCGTCGGAGTCGTCGTCCAGGTAGTTGGGGATGCCGTCGCCGTCCTGGTCGCCGTCGCCCTCGAGCAGGGTGGGGATGCCGTCGTCGTCGTCGTCCGGGTCGAGCACGTCCGGCTGGCCGGTGCCGTCGCTGTCCTGGGGGAAGACGTTCGGGCCCCACTCGATGCCGTCGGGGATGCCGTCGCCGTCGGAGTCCGGGTCGAACGGGTCGGTGCCGTAGGCGATCTCGTCGATGTTGAGGATGCCGTCGTTGTCGGTGTCCTGGGTGGGGCCGTCGAAGTCGTTGGTGTCGTAGCAGTCGGGGATGCCGTCGCCGTCCAGGTCGCCGGTGCCGTCCAGGTTGTCGGACTGGTTCTCGCCGTCGCTGTCCAGGTCCTCGTAGTTGCCCACGCCGTCGCCGTCGGGGTCGTCGGCCGTCTCGAAGTCGTCGAGCAGGGTGTCGGCGTCGCTGTCCAGGTCCAGGAAGTTGAGGGTGCCGTCGCCGTCCGGGTCGCGGGCGCCCTCCACGGAGTCGAGGATGTGGTCGCCGTCGCTGTCGTCGTCCAGCTGGTTCACGAGGCCGTCGCCGTCGGGGTCGCCGGTGCCCTCGATCGCGTTGGGGATGCCGTCGCCGTCCAGGTCCGAGTCGCCCGCGTCGCAGATGCCGTCGCCCTCGAAGTCGGGGCCGTCGTTGGCGGGGTCGAAGGCGCCGGAGTCGCAGTCCTCGCAGGTGTCCGAGTCGGTGTCGCCGCACACGTTCGCGTTGGAGTCGTCGGTGTCCACGTCGGGGGCGAGGCAGCCCGCGTTGCCGCCCAGGGTGCCGTCCCCGAGGCCGTCGCCGTCGACGTCGTTGCAGGTGTCCGTGTCGTCGCAGATGCCGTCGCCGTCGGAGTCCGCGGGGCACGTGTCCAGGGCGTCGCAGATGCCGTCGCCGTCCGCGTCCGGGGGGACCGAGCTCGCGAGGTTCGGGTTGCTGCCGCAGGCGGTCTCGTCCGCGTTGCTCCAGCCGTCGCCGTCGATGTCGAGGTCGCCCGCGTCGCAGATGCCGTCCACGTCGCTGTCGAGGCCGTCCACGAGGGGGCCGAAGACGCCGGACACGCAGTCGTCGCAGGTGTCGTTGTCCGTGTCGGCGCACACGAAGTTGTCGTTGTCGTCGCTGTCGGCGGCGGCGCAGTAGCCGTCCAGGTCCACGTCCGTGCCGTCGTTGAAGGGGTTGAAGAACCCGTTCACGCAGTCGTCGCAGGTGTCCAGATCGGAGTCGGTGCAGACGTTCGGATCGGTGTCGTCGGAGTCGTCGACGCCCTGGATGGAGCAGCCGGACTGGTCGAAGAGGATCTGCCCCACGCCGTCCACGTCGAAGTCGCTGCAGGTGTCCAGGGCGTCGCAGATGCCGTCGAGGTCGGCGTCCACCGTGAGGGGCGTCTGGGCGGGGTCGGTGGTGGACGATCCGCACGTGAGCTCGTCCACGTCCGTGAACCCGTCGTCGTCGTCGTCGGGATCCCCCGCGTCGCACAGCCCGTCGCCGTCGGTGTCGAGGCCGTCGTTGGCGGGGTCGTAGGTGCCGCCCGCGGCGAGGCA
The DNA here is from genome assembly GCA_964620495.1 of uncultured Rickettsiales bacterium. Lineage (GTDB taxonomy): Bacteria > Myxococcota_A > UBA796 > UBA9615 > UBA9615 > CAZEKB01. Next base: position 7,666 of record CAZUHI010000067.1, read on the forward strand.
GTCGTCGCAGGTGTCGTTGTCGGTGTCGCCGCAGGCGAAGGCGCTGGTGGGGTTGGTGTCGGTGCCGTTGGGCACGCCGTCGCCGTCCCAGTCGAAGGCGGCGCAGGACGCGTCCCCGACGCAGTCGTCGTCGAAGCAGTCGGTGAGCAGGTCCAGGTCGTTGTCGACGTTGTCGGTGCAGTTCGTCTCCTGGGCCGCCGCGGCGCCGGTCATGGCGGCGAGGAGCGTGATCGCGGCGATCAGGAGGCGGGCGAGGCGTCGCACCGCTCCACTTTACAGACGCGCGCGAGGGGCGGGCGCACCGTTCGGGTACCCTCCGCGCGTGAACGCTCGACTGCTCGTCTTCGTAGTCCTGCTCGCGGCCTGCCGCACGCCGGGTGAGGTGCCCACCGCGAGCCCCGAGGCGGTGGAGGTGAGCTTCACGGCCGCCGCCGAGTCGCCCGACGAGCGTCGGTTGGTGCTGCGCCTGGAGTCGAGCGACGCCCTCGCGGGTCACGTCGTGGCGCTCTGGCCCGCCGACGCCGCCACGTCCGCGCCCGTGCGGTCCGAGACGGCGCGCCTGAGCCTGCCGGACCCCCACGACCTGATCACCACGCCCCCGCCCCGGGATCCGCCGCCGCTTTCGTCGCTGGAGATCGAGCTGCGGGGCACCACGCAGCGCGGCCGCGCGACGGTCGATCTGGGGGACGATCCGGCGGCCGTCGCCCTGCGCGTCGCCGTCGCCGAAGCTCACTCCGAGGGCCTCGCGACCTGGCGCGCGACGTGGCTGGAGAGCCACCGCGCCGAGACCGAGCCGGTGGTCTCCGAGGCCGTGGAGCTCGCCGACGCCGCCGCGGCCCTCGACTTCCCCATCCCCCGCGGGCGCACGACCGCGGACGTGGAGGCCCTCACCGCCCTGTCCGCCCGGTGCCTCCGCGTGCGACCGGCGCTCGAGCGCCTCCAGCCTCGGGTGCGGGACCTCGAAGACGACCTCCTCGGGCCGCTGCCCGGGTTGCCCGAGACCCTCGCGGGTGCCGCCGAGATCGCCCTGCGTCGCCGCGATCTCGGGTGGGCCTGCGAGAAGGTGACCCGAGGCCTGGAGGCGGCCGGGAAGCGGACCGCGACCGAGGCCGCCGCGACGGACGCGCGGGTCCGACTGAAGAAGCGCGGCCGCACGAAGAGGGCGCTCGCGTCGGTGGCCTTGGTGGACGAGATCCTCCGGTCGGCGGCCGGCGACGAGCTCTTCCTCGAGTACGAGGACGCCCTCACGGACTGGGGGGACGCCGAGACCAAGGTGCTGCGGCTGCGCAAGGCGGATCCCGCGGAGTCGGAGGCCGCCATGGCGGACGCGGCGGAGGCCCGTCGGGACGTGGACGCCATCAACGCGATGATCACGCTGACCCTCTCGGGCCGCTCGGGGCAGCTGTCGGACGCGGTGTTCGCGGCCGCGAAGCGGCTCGAGCGCCTGAAGGAGGAGGAGCGCGAAGCCGTCCTCGACCTGTTCGTCCCCGAGCTGACGCCGGCGTCGCGCGTGCTCCAGCAGCTCGTGCGGGACCGGCTCTGAGCCCCCTGAGGCGTCGTGCGCTCATCGCCGGCCTCGTCGTCGCCGCGGGGGTCCTGATGTTCGGGACCCTGCTCCGGGCCGTCACGGACTCGATGCTCTTCCACCCCGAGCGCGGCCAGTCGCACACGCCCGCGGACTTCGGGATCGCCTTCGAGGACCTGCGCGTCGAGGGCGAGGACGGGGTGAAGACCCAGGCCTGGTGGATCCCCGCGGACGGGAGCGGGCTCGGGGTCACGGTCCTGCACTTCCACGGCAACGCCGGGACCATCGCCGATCGCCTGCCGATGTACCTGGACCTGCGGGAGGCGGGGGTCTCGGTGTTGGCGGCCGAGTACCGAGGCTACGGCGACTCCGAGGGCTCGCCGTCGGAGGACGGGCTCCTGGCCGACGGTCGCGCCGCCTACGCCGAGGCGGTCCGGCGGGCGACGGCGCGGGGCGACCGGCTCGTGTTGGGGGGACGCTCCCTCGGTGGAGCGGTGGCGATTCAGACCGCCGCGTCGGCCCCCGCGGGCACCCTGGCCGGGCTCTGGACGGAGTCGACGTTCACCGATCTCCCCTCCATGGCGGCGCGCTCCGGCATCCCCCTGGGGGCCCACCTCGTGGCCTACCGCTTCGACTCCATCGGCGTCGTGGGCACGATCCGCGCGCCGATCCTCATGTTCCACGGCGACCGCGACGACCTCATCCCTCACGCCCATGGCGAGGCCCTCGCGGCCGCGGTGCAGGCGGCCGGCGGAGACGCGACCTTCGTCTCCCTGGCGGGCGCGGACCACAACGCCACGCCGCCCGCGGCCACCCGCCTGCACGCCGCCGAGCTGCACGCGTTCCTGCGTCGCCTGGGAGCCCCCGAATGACCGCACCGAACCGTCGCCTGTGGATGATCGCCGCGCTCCTGGGCGCGCTCGCCGTCGTGCTCGGCGCGTTCGGCGCCCACGCCCTGTCGTCCGTCACCGACGACCCCGCCCGCATGCGGATCTGGCGCACGGCGTCGCTGTACCACCTGGTCCACTCGGCGGTGCTGTTCGGCGCGGCCCTGCACCCGGGGCGGCCGGTGTGGGCCCCGAGGCTCCTCGTGGCCGGGATCGTGATCTTCTCGGGCTCCCTCTACGCCCTGGCGCTGACCGGGGTCGGCGTCCTGGGCGCCATCACCCCCATCGGCGGCGTCTGCTTCATCGCGGGCTGGGTCGCCCTCGCCTTCGCGCGCTGACCGGAGCCGCCGTGCCTCCTTTCCACCTCGCCATCCCCGTGGAGGATCTCGCCGCCGCGCGCGGCTTCTACGGCGGCCTGCTGGGCTGCGCGGAGGGCCGCGTGGACCCGAAGTGGGTGGACTTCGACTTCTTCGGGCACCAGCTGACGGTGCACCTCGCGCCGCGCGAGACCGACGCGCAGCGCAACGCGGTCGACGGCGACGCAGTGCCCGTGCGGCACTTCGGGGCGATCCTCGACTACGGGGACTGGGAGGCCTTGGGCGAGCGGCTCACGGCCGCGGGCGTCGTGTTCCTCATCGCGCCGCGGGTGCGGTTCCGGGGCGAGGTGGGCGAGCAGGGGACCTTCTTCGTGCGGGACCCCGCCGGCAACGCGCTGGAGTTCAAGGCGTTCCGGGATCCGTCGCGGATCTTCGCCTCCTGAACAGCAGCAGCAGCGGCACCAGGTACGCGCCCGAAGGCGACCCCGCCGTGTCGCAGTCGCAGATGCCGGGGACCTCGGGCTCGGGGCGCTCGGGGCCGGGGACGAACAGGTCCGGGGCGTGGACGAGGCGACGGGCGAGGCGCAGGGCGTCGGCCTCGTCCTCCACCGGGTAGACCTCCCAGCGCTCGGGCCCGCCGAGGCCGGGGGTGCGGTCGCGCAATCACCTGGCCGCCGTCGACGTCGAAGAAGGCGTGGGGCGGCGCGAGGGTCGGGTCCAGGACCATCCAGCCCGCCGTGCCCAGGTCGAGCAGGCCGCCTGCCGGGGGCAGGGACCCGCCGAGGGCTCGGCGTCGGCCGCGGCCCCGACGGCGAACGCGACGGCCTCGGACAGCGGATCGGGCCCCGTGAAGGCGCGGCGCCCCCCCCCGTCCGCCTCCTCGTCGCCCGCGATCCCGTCGCCCCCCAGCCACCGAGGCGCGTCCGCCCCGCCGCGGCGTTCGCGGCCGGCAGGGCCTCGTGGTCGGCCAGGGCGTCCTCGTCCGCGACGAAGCCCGGCCCCCTGGGCCACGGCCACGTCCCCCGACGCGAGGAGCAGGGCGTCCCCGTCGAAGACCCACCGCAGATCCCGGCCCCCCGCGGCGGCGTGGATGTCGAACCGGTAGACGGGTCGCCGCGAAGCCCTGGGCGGAGGCCGCCGACGGGGCGATGAGGACCCCGGCGAGGGCCAGGGCGAAGCGGCGGCGGGCATCGGCCGGAGTGTAGTAGACCCCCGGCCATGTCCGACCCCCGCTTGCCGCTGGACGGCGTCGTCGTCCTGGATCTGACCCGCATCCTCGCGGGCCCGTACTCGACCCAGATCCTCGGCGACATGGGCGCCACCGTGTGGAAGGTCGAGCGCCCCGGCTCGGGGGACGACACGCGCGCGTGGGGACCGCACGGCAAGAACGGGCAGACGGCCTACTTCCTCAGCGTGAACCGCAACAAGCGGTCCATCGCCGTGGATCTCAAGGCGGCCGACGGCAAGGCCGTGATCCGCAGGCTGGCGGCGAAGGCCGACGTGGTCGTGGAGAACTTCCCTCCCGGCAAGCTCGACGCCCTCGGGCTCGGCTTCGACGTGCTGCGGGCGGACAACCCGAGGCTCGTGATGACGTCGATCACGGCCTTCGGCCAGGAGGGGCCGCTGTCGGGCGAGCCCGGCTACGACCTGGTGGCCCAGGGCTACGGCGGGATCATGGCGCTCACCGGGCCGGTCGAGGGCCCGCCCTACCGCGTCGGGGTGCCGATCGTGGACCTCACCACCGGCATGAACGCCGCCCTCGGGACGCTCCTGGCCCTGCGCGCCGCCGAGCGCGACGGGGTGGGTCAGCGCGTCGACATCAGCCTCTTCAACACCCACCTCTCCTGGCTCGCGAACGTGGCCGGCAACGCCCTCATGTCCGGCGAGCCGTCCCCCCGGCTGGGCAACGCGCACCCCAACGTCGCGCCCTACGAGCCGGTGCCGTCGTCGGACGGCTGGCTGCTGCTCGCGGTGGGGAACGACGGGCAGTGGGAGCGGCTGCTGGAGCTGCCCGAGTTCGCGGCCCTGCGGCCCCGCACGGAGTGGGCCACGAACAACGCCCGGGTGCTCGATCGCGCGGCGATGATCGAGGCCTTGGCGCCGATCTTCGCGACCCGCCCGCGGGACGAGTGGATCGCGCGCCTCAAGGCGATCCGGGTGCCCGCGGGGCCCATCCAGCGCCCGGACGAAGCCCTCCGCTGCGAGCAGACGGAGGCGACGGACATGGTCGTGGCCATCGATCACCCGACGGTGGGGACCTACGAGACCGTCGCCACGCCCTACCGGCTGGATCGCACGACCGTGACCGAGTACGCCCCCGCGCCGCTGCTGGGCGCCGACACGGACGGGGTGCTCGCCGAGGCCCTCGGCATGGGGGCGGACGAGATCGCTGCGCTGCGGGACGGGGGCGCGCTGGGCGGCTGAGCCGCCGCCGCGGACGAGCGGAACAGCTCTCTAGTACGGCGAGACCGAGAAGAAGTGGGCGCGCATCGAGTCGCCCATCACCACCGGGAAGTAGCCGTTGATCTCGTCCTGCCCGCTGTCGGCCAGCTCGTCTGTGGCCAGCACGACGGGGTAGGCGAGGTTCCGCGCGATCACCCAGTAGTTGTCGCTGCGGGGCACGAACACCACGCCCGTGGCGTCCGCGGTCCGGGGGTCGCCGCGCTCGAGGCTCATCCACAGGTCGGGGGTCTGCTGGGCGCCGTCGGCGAAGGAGATCCGCGTGAGCGGCCGGTTGTTGTCCCGGCGCGCGGTGTAATAGAGCTGCCCGTCGCGCACCGCCGACACGCTCGCGGTGTTCCCCTCGATCTCCGGGGTCACGGAGGTGACCGCCCAAGTGGCCACGTCCACGAGGTCGACGTTCACCGTCTCGGTCTCGGAGGCCGCGTGGTGGTCGTTGTACATCGCCGCGACCTTGTCGCCCGTGTCCGAGTAGGCGAGGTACTCCAAGCGCCCTCCGTCCGGCTGCGGGAGAGAGAGGGGCTGCGCGCCCTCGGTCTCGGCGTCGGCGTCCACGAGCCCGAGCCCGGGCAGGTCCAGGACCCAGAGCTCGTTCATGTCGCCCTCCCGGGTGGCCACGGCGACGGCCAAGCGACCCCCGTCGGGGCGAATGGCCAGGTGCCGGCCCGAGCGGGCTTCGGCGTCCTCGGTGTACAGCGTGGCGCGGGCGATCTCCGAGAGGTCCGACGCGTTCAGGGCCAGCACGTGCACCGACGGCGTCGAGGGCTCCTCGGTGAGCGGTCCCCACCCGTGGAAGTGGCTGCCGTCGTTGAACAGGACGTACAGGACCGTCTTGTCGGGGGACAGGACCACGCCGCCGACGCTGCCGCCGCCGTCCGTGGACAGATCCTTGCCGCCGGTCCACTCGAGCAGCGCCGTATCGAACACGTTCACGAACGGGGTCTGCTTCTCCGCCGCGTAGAGCAGGCGGCCGTCGGCGCTCGTGACGCCCTGGCGGAGGTTCTGCCCCGCCGCGCCGCTGGGGTTGCCGCCGCGCGCCCCCTCGGGGGGCCGGAAGCTCATGTGGTGCGCCATGCCACTGCTCGACGAGTCGAGGACCACGAAGTCGCCGCCGTAGTTGCCGCCGTAGATGGCGGGGGCGTCGATGAAGTGCAGGTTCACCGTCACGACGCCGGTGAATGCCACCTCGTGGATGAAGTCCAGGGTGCGGGTGACGGCGCCGCCCGGGAGGATCGACTCGGGGCCGTAGTAGGTGAAGGGCTTGTCCTCGTCGAACCACAGCGTCGACGTGTAGGAGACGTCCGGGGCCGGGCCCGAGTTGCCGGGGGCGCCGTTGTTGATGTGCGCGTCGACGTCCTGGGTGCCGTCGGACTGCCCGTCGTTCACCCCCTTCAGGTTGAACAACAGGCGGCCCGTGTCGTTCTGGACCGTGAGGTCGATCGACGGGGTCTGGAACTCCGTTCCGCGGGCGGGATCGTCGCGCCAGACGGCCGACAGGGTCAGATCGCGCGGCTGGGTGACGACGGTGACCGTCTGGTCGTCCACGTCGTACTCGAGGACGGCGGTCTGCTCGCCCAGATCGATGCGCGTCGCGTCCACGGGGGTCGACATGCCGCTCCACTGGCCGGCCTCGTCCCAGGACCACCCCGCGAAGTGGAGGGGCACGCCCACGGGGGGCAGCGTGACGGTCGCCTCGGCGCCGTCGCCCGCGTGCACGACCACCATGTCGTCGCCCAGGTCTTCGTCGAGGGCGTAGGTGGTGTCCGGGGCCGGCGCGAACCCGACGGCCTCGCCCAGCCGCATGACGATGAGGGTGCCGGCGAGGTCGGCGTCCGCGGCGGGGGTCCAGGTGAGCGTCGCGTCCGTCCCGACCGTGACGGCCAGGTCCTGGGGCGGGCCGGGGCCGGGATCGACGTCGACGACGGCGGGGGCGGAGTACTGGCCGGCCAGATCGACGGCCCAGCCCGCGAAGTGGAAGGGGGCGCCCAAGGCGGGGACCGGCACGGACGCGCCGGCCCCGACGTCCAGGTGCACGACCGTGGTGTCGTCGCCCAGATCCTCGCCCACCGCGTGGGCCACGCCGTCCGTGGGGGAGAAGGCCACGGCCTGAGTCGGGCGGATGACGATCATGGCGCCCGCGAGGTCGACGTCCGCGGGGTTCGTCCAGGAGAGCTCGAAGACGTCGCCGCTCACGCCCACGGTGAAGTTGGTGAGGGCTCCGGGGGCCGCGTCGGGGGTCGGGTCCTCGCCCCCGCCGGCCGAGTCGTCGTCGTCGGTCTCGGGGCACGCCGGGGCGACGAGCAGGAGCGAGAGGGCGAGTCCCAGGCGGGCGATGCGCATCGGCGAGTGTCCTCCGTCGCCCGCGGGCGACGGCCCATCATACAGGGACGTCGTGCGATCAGTCGGCGGTGCGCACGTCGATCTCGACCACGTCGCGGAGGGTCTGCCGCCGCTCCGCGCCGTCGAACTGCTTGAACACCCACGCGCCCTTCCGCGTCGGCTTCAGGAGCGCCTCGTCGAGGTCCGGGGGGGCGACCTCCACGACCTCGGCGGAGGCTCGGATCGTGACCCCTCTCACCGCGCCCCGGGGCGCGCGCAGGGCGACGACGTCCGCGAGGCGGATGGCCTCGACGCGGTTCGGTTTGCCGGGCTCGGCGACGCGCTCGAGGGCGTCGAACTCCGCGTCCGTCAGCTTCCTCGGCCCGGCCCCGTCGCGGGTGATGCGGAGGGGGCCGCGGCGCACCTCGGGCGCGGGATCGACCGTGCGGATCCGGACCGCGGTGGGGGAGGGCACGGTCAGGGCGGGGCGGTCGGCCCGGAGCTGGAGGGTCTTGGGGGCGTCGGGCCCCGCGACCAGGAAGACGGCGAAGGCCACGCCGTCGGGTCGGCGGAAGAAGCGCGCCTCCTCGGCGGCGTCGGCCTGGGCGGGGGAGCGGCGGGTGAACACGCGGCCCGAGGCGCCCTCCACGGTGAGCCGCGTCCAGGAGTCGTAGGCGGGGGTCCCGGGGGGGAGATGGTCGACCAGCGGCCAGGGGCCGGGACCTTGGGGGAGGCGGATGACGCCGCCGGCGTCGTCGTCGACGAACAGCGGGACGGTGAGCGCGAGGTCGGGAGTCGCCGGCTCGGGCTCCGCGGCTCCGCACCCGGGGAGGCCGACGAAGGCCGCGAGGGCCGCGACGAGGAGGGGGGCGCGCATCGGCGCGGAGGGTAGAGGATCCGCGGCGCTATGCTCACGCCATGCGCTGGATGCTCCTCGTCGTCTGTCTCGTCGGCTGCCCGGGCGGAGGTCTCATCGGAGACGAGCCGCCCACGCCCGACGACACGCTGCCCCCCGCCCCCGAAGAGGTGGAGATCGAGACGGACGACCGCTTCATCCTCCGCGGGACCTGGAGCCGGGCCGCGCAGGCGTCCCGAAACCCGGGGGTGCTGCTGCTGCACCAGTTCGGGCCCAACGACGACCCGGGGTGCTCCTCCGAGCGTCACGACCGCTCCGACTTCGACGGCGTGGTCTCCGACTTCGTGTCCTCCGGGATCTCCGTGCTGGCCCTCGACTTCCGGGATCACGGGGAGTCGGACACGTCCGACATCCGCTCCACCTGCGAGCTGCTCAGCGACCGGGATCACCTGCCCTTGGACGTGCGCGCCGGGCTCGACTGGCTGCGGGACCGCCCCCTGATCGTCGGTCGGGACAAGGTCGGCGTGGCCGGGGTCTCGGTGGGCGCGAACCTCACGCTCACCGCCGCGAACCGCAGCTACGCCGACGAGGCCGCGGGCGACTGGGGCGGGCGCGGCTTCGTCTCCATCTCCGCCCGTCGCGACCGGGCCTCGGACTTCGATCCCCAGGGCGACGTGTCCCTCACCGTCGTGAACACCCTGTTCATCGCCGCCGAGGACGAGGAGCCCCAGGCGACGCAGAACCAGGAGATGTACGACGAGAACCTGTTCAGCACGGGCACGAACGAGATCCTGCTCCGCCCGGGGTCCGCGCACGGGGCGGCCCTGCTGCAGAGCGACGACGTGGTGCAGGCCCGCCTGGTGGACTGGTTCGTCGACCTCTGGATGTAGCGGCGGCTCGGCGAAGGACTCGCCTCGGAGCGGCGGCTACCGGGTCTCCACGTGTTCGCGGACCTGCTCCAGCGAGAGGTACGTCGCGAAGACGAGCTCTTAGGCGTCGATCGTCTCGCCCTGCTCCCCGTTGACGACCCCGGTGTCTCGCGTGCGGCGCCCATCGATATCCTCGGTCAAGCCCACCCAGGAGGTCGCGAAGTGCGGTGGCGGTCGCCCAGACATGCATCGCGGCAGCTGGAGCTCGGCAGCGAACGCCCACGAAAGTGTCACATCGCCCCGGTGGGGACGCCCCAGGGGTACTGAGTGACACGATTGTGTCGCTCCCGCCGCCGGCTGGGACTCCGAGCCTCTCCCCCTCGGCGACTCGCGAGAAATTCCCACGTGGGGCCCGCCGGACAGGCCGGCGCCCCCCTACTGGGAAATTCTGCCCACCCCCCGGGCCGGCGCCTCCCTGAGCTCCTAGCCGGGGAGCGCCTCGAAGCGTCGGACCCACTGGGCGAACCCGTGCTCCTTCGCGAGCGCGAGCCCCTCGCGCGCGCCCAGCTTGGCGGTGACGGCGCGGCCCGCGGCCTGGTGCGCGCGGGCGTGGTACCAGTAGGTCGCCAAGGCGAGCGGGACGTGCTCGCCGATGAGCAGCTCGGGAGGCATGCGCGGCGCGTTCTCCTCGGGGTCTCCGGGCCCCTGGGCGGCCGTGAGCGCGGCCCGGGCCCACCACAGGACGGGCAGGTGCCCCTCCGCCTCGGCGCCCGCCTCGACGGCCTCGAGGATCGCGGCCGCTCCGGCGCCGTCGCCGGCGTCGAGCCTCAGCTCCGCCTTGAGGAGGTCGACCTCCCGACGACGGAAGTCCGGCGGCGTCGCCCCGAGGGCCCGATCGGCCCGGCTCACGCAGAAGCGCGCGGCGTCGGGCTGGTCGGCCGCGCGGTGCCACCGGGCGCGCTGCATCCACAGGTGCAGCCAGTGCGCCTCCATGGGGGTGCCGTCTCGGGGCCCGTCCCCCAGCGTCGCGATGACGGCCTCCCCCTCCACCCCGTCGCCGCGCGCCGCCGCGACGGCGAGCATCACGGCGCCGCTCACGAGCAGGCCGGTGCGATCGCGCAGCGTGCGGAACGTCTTCCAGGCGCGCTCGGCCAGCTCGTGGGCCTCGTCCACGCGGCCCTGCAGCAGGCGCAGCTCCGCGAGGTTCGCCTGGGAGATGCCCACCTGGTCGCTCTCCTCGAGGCCCTCGAAGATGCGGATCGCGTTCTCCACCTCGTCGGTGGCGGCCCGCACGTCCCCCCGACGCCAGTAGAGGACCGACAGGTTGACCCGCAGCCCGGCCTCGGCCCGCTCCTCGCCGTGGCGGCGCGCCAGCTCGATCGCGCCGTGGATGGCGGGCTCGGCCTCGTCCGCGCGCTGCAGCTCGAGCAGCACGGCCGACCGGCTCCACGCGACGCGCACCCCCAGCGCCTCGAGCTCCGGATGCAGGGCGAGGCGACGGTCCGCCTCGTCGAGCCAGGCGAGGGCGCTGCGGTAGTCGCCGGACCGCCGCGCCGCGCGCGCGCCGTGGGTGGCGAAGAGGACGCTCAGGTCCGCGAACCCGGCGCTGCGGGCCTCCTTCATCCCCCGCCGACAGAGCTGCACCGCGGCCAGGTAGTTGCCCGTGCGCGTGTGCAGCCGGGCGCAGAAGATGGCCGTGTCGAGGCGGGCGCGCGGGTTCGGCGCCACCTCCCCGGCCTTCGCGATCGCCGTCTCCGCGGCCCGCAGATCGCCCCGCCCGAAGGCGAGCAGGAACCCCACGACCTGGTAGCGGAACACCGCCTCCGGGGAGACCTCCGCCAGCCGCTCGGAGGCCGATCCCAGTCGGCTCATCCAGCGGGTGGCCGAGGCGTAGTCCAAGGCGCGCGCGGCGGTGAAGGCGGCCTCGAGCGCGTGGGGGAACGCGGCTCGGTCCTCGCCCGCGGCGTAGAGGTGCCGCGCGGCCTGGGCGGCCGCCCCCGGGGCCTCGTTCCCGAGCTTCAGCCAGGTCGTCGCCGCGCGACGGTGCAGGGAGCGCGCCTGGGCCCGGGACAGGTCGTCCAGCACCGCCGCCCGGAGCGCCTCCGAGTACAGGGTGACGGGCTCGTCGGGGGTGCGGGTGTCGAGCTGGACCACGCGGCGACGGTCGAGGTCGTCGAGCGCCGTGTTGAACTCGCCCTCGCCGAGCCCGGACGCCGCCTGGACGATGGAGAGCGGGGGCGCCTCCCCGAGCACCGCGACGATCCGGGCGACGTCGCGCGCGGGCTTCTCGAGGTTGCCGAGGCGTCGCCGGTAGGCGGCCAGCAGCGAGGCGGGCAGCTCCCAGTTCTCCCCGTCCGCGGCGCCGCCGTTCTCGACGATCGTGCGGGCGACCTCCACCGCGAACTGGGGGTTCCCCCGGGCCGTCGTCGCCAGCTTCGCCACCACGCCCGGCCCCACGGTGACGTCGACCGTGACCGACCGGATCACCTCGCTGATCTCGCTCGATGACAGGGGCCGGAGCCGCATCTCGTGGACGTTGTCCCGGGCCCTCAGCTGGGCCATGGCCTTCTTCGGCTCGTCCGACCGCCCGAGCTCCTCCCCCCGGAAGGTGAGGGCGAGCACCACCTGGGCGGCGTTGGGCGCCGCGAGCCGGGTGAGGAGGGTGGAGATCAGGCGCAGCGTGCCCGGATCCGCGAAGTGGGCGTCCTCGATGCCGACCACCAGGGGCGCGTCCGCCGCGACGCGCCGGAGCATCTCGCCGACCGCCCGGAAGACCGCGGACTGGTCGTCCAGCGCCGCGCCGAGGCCGGGCCCCACGCCGGGAGGGGCCCCCTTCGTGCCGAGCGCGGGGAAGAACCGCGTCAGCAGCTCGCGATCCCCGGCGAGCACGCGATCGACGTGAGAGCGCGCGAGGCCCGGCCCCGCGAGCCGCAGGAGGATGTCGTGGAAGGGCGCGCAGAAGGCCCCCGAGCTCGGGTGGCAGCGGCCGATCGCGACGCGCGCGCCCTTGACCCAAGCGAGGCCCCGGAACGTGTGCAGGAGTCGCGTCTTGCCGAGCCCCTCCTCGCCCTCGATGAGGATCGCGCGGATCCCGTGGCGTCGCGCGCCCTTCACGTGCGCGATGAGCGCGTCCAGCTCCGTCTTGCGACCCACGTGCCGGGGGGTGACGAGCGCGGCGAGGGCGACGCTCGAGGCCCCCACGGCCCGCACCGTCCCCGAGGAAGGCGGGCCCTTCGACGCGGCGTCCCGGGCGTCCCGCTCCTTGCGCAGGCGGGCGCGCAGGGCCTGGAAGTCCTTGTCGCCGGAGCGCACGGTGGGCTCGTCGATCGACTCGTCCAGCGGCCCCGTCGTGACCTCCTCGAAGACCACCCGCGTGGCCTCCTCGTGGCTCTCCTCGGCGGGGACGAACTCGAGGCTGGCGCCCGCCGCCTCGCCCTCCACGAGGGCGCGTATCCCCACCAGCTCCCGCTCCACCGAGCGCATGTTCTCGGGCCGATCCGCGGGCTCCTTGGCGAGCAGGCGGAGGAGCAGCGCGTCGAGCTCCGGAGGGATGCCGTCGAGGCGACGAGAGAGCGGCTCGGGGGCGGCGGTGCAGTGCAGCCACAGGAACTCCTGGGGCCGACGGGCGCGGAAGGGCGGCGCCCCGGAGAGCAGCTCGTAGAGCAGGATCCCGAGGCCGTACAGGTCCGCCCGGTGGTCGACCTCCGAGCCCGTGATCTGCTCGGGCGACATGTAGGAGTACGAGCCCACGACGTGGCCCACCTGGGTGAACGAGGTCTGCTCCTCCAGCCACTTCGCCACGCCGAAGTCCACCAGCTTGACCGTGCCGTCGGCGGTGACGAGCACGTTGCCGGGCTTGAGGTCGCGGTGGACGAGCCCGACCTTGTGGATCGCGCCCACCGCGCGGCACAGCTGGACCGCCACGTCGACGACCCGCGAGAGGATCTGCGGATCGATGGGCAGCGGCGCCATCCGCGTCGAGTTCGGGGGCGCCGGCGGCAGCGGCTCGTCGTCGTCGAGGTCGAGCACCCACCGCGACGCGACGCGGCCCCCCACGCGCTCCATGGAGAAGTAGGCGACGCCCTCGTGCTCTCCGGACTCGAGCACGCGCACGACGTTGGGGTGGTCCACCCGGCGCGCGGCGTCGAACTCGCGGTCGAAGCGGCGGACCCAGGACGGTCGCAGGCGCGACAGCACCTTGACGGCCACGAGCTGCCCGGACCGCGTGTCCCTGGCCTCGTACACCGCCGCCATGCCGCCCTGGCCGAGCAGGCCCAGGATCTCGTACGGGCCGATCCGGCCGGCAGAGGGTGAAAAGGCGGACGGACCGGTCACCCGTCGAGTTTATCCGGGCGCGGGGGTCGGTCTCGGTGCCCCTCTACACTTTTCTTTTTCTGTCGGGACGTGGTGACGTGTCGAACAGTTCGGAGCGCGCATGCAGAACCCCGCCACCGCCCAGATCGAACGTCTCTACCGGCAGTACGGCGCCATGGTGCATCGGCGCTGCCGCCGCATCCTGCGCAACGAGGAGGAGGCGCTCGACGCGACGCAGGACGTGTTCGCCCGCGCCCTCCGCTACTGGGACACCTGGGACGGGAGCGCGGATCGCATCCACTGGCTCAACCGCATCGCCACGAACCACTGCCTGAACCGGATCCGCAACAGCAAGGGCCGCCGGGAGAAGCTGGACATGCGCAAGACCGAGCTCCCCGCCGTCGGCACCGGGCCCGCGGGCGCGGCGGACCTGGAGCAGCTCGACATCGTGCACGCCGTCATGCGCGACATGCCCGAGGACCTGCAGCGGCTCGCGATCCTCTACTGGTTCGACGAGATGACCCAGGCCGAGATCGCCGAGGCCGTGGGCCTCTCGGTGCCCACGGTGCGGAAGCGGCTGCGGCGCTTCATCCACGAGGCCCGGCGCAGCCTCCGCGTCGGCTTCGAGAGCAGCATCCTGCGCGCCATCGCGGCCGACCCCACCAAGCTCCTCCTCCTCGGCGCGCTCGCGCACGCGGCGGCCTGACCATGACCGACGACCCCACCCCGGAAGCGCCCATGCCGTCCATCGAAGATCTGCTCGCCCGCCCCGAGTTCGCCGAGGGCGCCGTCACGCCCGCCACCATCCAGTCGCTCGTCGCGGGCGCGGTGGAGCCGACGATCGTGGGGGAGCTGCGCCGTCGAATCGCCGAGGACCCGCCCGCCCAGGCTCGGTACGACGCGCTCGTCGCGAAGGAGCGGGCGTTCGACGCGGACCACCCCTGGGAGTCGGTGCGGGACGAGGTCCTGGCCCGGGCCGTGGAGCTCCCCCAGGTCGACACCGAGGGCATCCTGCGCGGCTTCGAGGGCGGCAGGCCCGTCCGCGCGCGCGCCGAGGTTCTGTGGTGGCGTGGCCTCGTGCCCGCCCTCATCGGCGTCGCCACGGCCGTGGTGGTCTTCCTCTCCCTCCCCCCGCCCGAGGCGCCGACGACCGGGCCGGGCAACCGCGTCAAGTCCGGCGAGGGGCTGCACGGCTTCGTCCTGGTCGAGGGGCACACGCAGCCGCTGAGCGACGGCGAGGCCCTGGGCGCGGGCGACCGGCTCCAGCTGCAGGTCACCACGACGCACGGTCGGCTGGCGCTCCTCGGGGTCGACGGCACCGGCACCGTGTCTCGGTACTTCCCGGTGGCGGGCGAGCTGTCCGCGCCCTGGACCCCCGGCGTCGCCCGGCCGCTCCCGGACAGCCTCGTGCTCGACGCGGCCCCGGGCCCCGAGGTGTTCGTCGCGTTCCTGTCCGACGAGCCGCTCGCCCTCGACGCGCTCCAGCAGGCGCTGCACGACGTGGTGGACCAGGGAGGCCCCCGCGCCCTGCTCACGGCCGATCTGGAGGCGCTCGCGTCGGCCCCGCAGGTCGACGTCTTCCACGTGGAGAAGCGCACCGAGTGAGTCGACTCCTCCCCGCCCTTTGCCTCGCCGTCGCGGTCCTCGTGGGCCCGTCGCGGGCGGGCGCCGTGGAGGGAGCCGACGTCCGCTTCGCCCTGCTGGTCTCTCACGACACCGGCGGCCCGGGCACGGCCCAGCTGCTGTTCTCCGAGTCCGACGCCGACCGCCTCGCGGAGGTGCTGGTGCAGCTGGGGGGCGTGTCGAGGGACCGGATCGTCCAGCTCCGGGCGCCCACGGCGGCCTCGCTCCAGCGGGCCGTGCAGCGGCTCACCGCGCGGATCGGCGAGGCCAAGGCGGCCGGGGCCCACGTCTCGCTGCTGTTCTATTACTCGGGCCACGCCGACCCCGACGCCTTGCGGTTCGGGCGCGAGACGGTGTCGTTCGACGCCTTGCGCTGGGACCTCGAGGAGACGGGCGCGGACGCGCGGCTGCTGTTCCTGGACTCCTGCTTCTCGGGAAGCGCGGCCCGCGCGAAGGGCGCGTCCCGGGCCCCCGGGTTCCTGCGTGAGACGACGGCCGGCGCCGACGCCCGGGGCGAGGTCCTGATCACGTCGAGCGCCGCCGACGAGGCGAGCCAGGAGTCCGACGAGGTCGGCGGGTCCTACTTCACGCACTACCTCGTGAGCGGCCTGCGCGGCGACGCGGACACGTCGGGCGACGGCGCCGTGACCCTCGATGAAGCCTACCGCTACGTCTATCACCGCACCGTCGCCCACACGACGGGCACGCGCGCGGGCACCCAGCACCCGGGCTTCGACTACGACCTGAGCGGGTCTGGGGACGTCGTCCTCACCGACCTCGGCACCCGGGGCGCGGCGCTGGCGTTCGGCGCCGCCGACGACGGTCGTTTCCTCATCTTCGACGACGCGGCGCGTCGTTTCCTCGCCGAGGTCCAGGTGCTCCCCGGTCGGCCCACGCGGCTCATGGTGGAGGCCGGGCGGTACCGCATCCAGCGCCGAGGGGCGGAGGCCCTGCACGAGCAGGTCGTCACCCTCGCGACCGGCGACGAGCACGCCGTGGCCGTCGCCGACATGACCCCGGTGCCGTACGCCGACGACGTGACCAAGGGCCACCTCGACGCCTACCGACGCTGGAGGGCGCGCCGGGGGGTCGTCGTGGCGCCGAAGTTCGGGGGCCAGGCGTACTTCGACCAGGTGACCCGGGACACGCTCATCCCGCCCCTCCCGATCTACGGGGCGGAGGTCGCGCTGCGCGGCTTCCCGGGCGCGCTCACGTCGATCCGCGCGGACGTCCTGTTCGGCTTGTGGCGGGGCAAGCAGGACCTGGGCGCGGGGCTCCAGGACGTCCAGTTCTTCGAGCTGCACGCGAGCTTCGGGGCGTTCCTCAACCCGCCCGTGCCCGGGACGCGCGTCCTGCGGCCGTACGTGGGGCTCAAGGTCGGGCTCCTCTACCTGCACCGCGAGTTCGCGCCCGTGGATCAGCGACCCCAGGACCTCGGCACCGCCACTCCCGGCGTCGTCGCGGGCCTCGAGATCGCCCCCACCGATCGCATCTCCGTCGGCTTCGAGGTCCGCGCGAGCCTGATGCCCTACGTCGTCGAGAACGAGCAGAAGCTCCTCGGGCACGTCGAGCCCCTGGTGTCGCTCCGGTTCGCGCTCTAGCCATGAACGAGGTGACCATGACCCGCACGATCCCGGCCCTCTTCGCGCTCCTGCTCGTCGGCTGCGGCGCGCCGTTCAACAACCGGTGGTTCGAGGAGGACGCGCTCTTCACGTCCGCCGTGCCCGACGCGGACGAGCTGCGCAGCGACACCCCCGCCCCGGACGCCTCGACCCGCGACGTGGGGGACCCCTCCCGAGCGGTCGCCTTCACCGACGCGACGGCCCGCAGCGTCAACGGACTCAACCTGTGGCTCCTCTCGGTCCTGGACGCGGTCGTCCAGGAGCCGATCACGGCGCGCGACGAGCACGTCCGAAGCTGGGGGCCGTACCCGCTCCTGAGCTCGGACGAGCGCTCCGTGCAGCTGCGCATCGAGCGGGTGGGGGAGGGGCAGTTCCTGTACCTGCTGGAGGGGCAGAGCGATCCCCCCGACGCCGTCCGCGACAACGCCTGGCTCGTCCTGCTCGAGGGGCGGTTCGACCGCGTGGGCGACCTCCGCGACGGCGCCGGGAGCTTCACGTACGACGCCTCGGCCCTGGCCGCCCTCACCGGCGAGGCGGTGGGCGGGACGATGTCGTCCGAGTACGCCACCGACGAGGGGTCCGTGGAGCTCTACAGCGAGTTCCGCGACTGGGAGGACCCGGACCGGGACTCGCGGGAGTGGGACTACTACTTCGAACGGCACCGCGGCGTCGGGGGCCTGTTCGAGTTCCGCACCCCGGCCCAGGTGGTGGGGGAGGCGGACTCCGCGCTGGAGACCTGGCGCCTCCGCTCCCGGTGGTCGGCCGATCGCAGCGGCCGCGCCGACGCGTTCGTGGTGGGCGGCGACGTCCCGGCGCGCATCCCGAGCGTCGAGTGTTGGGACGAGGCCGGCCTCCGCACCTACTTCCGGGTGGGCGCCCGCGACGCGCCGCTCGAGGAGGAGGGGGTCGTGGGCGACTGCCTGTTGGAGGAAGACCTGCCGCGCGATCTGCGGGATTGACAGTGAGGCCGAACCGGGGCGGTCAGCCCTTGCGTCGGGCCTGCCGCTGCTCGGCGCGGGCCGCCCCCTCGCGCCAGCGGCGACGGTCCTCGTCGGTCTCGAGCGTCAGGGGAGGGACGGGCTTGGGCTTGCCGCGCTCGTCGATGGCCACGAAGGTCGTGTAGGCCGACGTCGCGTGGAAGGTGGTCCCGCGGTGCTCGCCGGTGACCCTCACGCCCACCTCCATGCTCGTCTCGCCCACCCAGTTCACCCGGGCGCGCAGCACGAGGACCTGGCCGAGCCGCACCCCGCGCACGAACTGCACCTCGTCGAACGCGGCCGTGACCGTGGGCCCGCAGGCGTGCCGCTCGGCGGCGACGGCGGCGGCGATGTCGATCCACGCGAGGATCTGTCCGCCGAAGGCCGTCCCGTGCATGTTCGTCTGCCCGGGGAGCACCATCTGGGTCATCTCGACCTGGCTCCGCGCCGGCGTGCGGGTGGGCTCGCCGTCCGCGCTCACGGGTCGCGCTCCCAGGACTCGCCCACGTCCGGGGTGATCGCGGCCACGAAGAGCTGCGCCTTGCCGGTGCGGTCGCTGGTGTAGAGCAGGCGGCTGCCGTCCGGAGAGACCGAGGGGTTCCGCTCGCTGCCCGACGCCTTGGTGAGGCGCTTGAGCCGGCTGCCCCGGACCGTCACGGCGAAGAGGTCGGTGGTGCCGCCCCCGCGGGCCATGTCGGACGCGAACACCAGCACGGCCCCGTTGGGCATCCACGCGGGGGCCTCGTGTCGCCCGCCGCCTCGCAGCAGCTCGCGCGCGTCGCTGCCGTCGGCGTTCGCGACCATCAAGGAGGACGTGCCCTCGCGGGTCGCGACCCAGGCCAACATGGCGCAGTCGGGGGACCACGCCGCGCCCGCGTCGGGACCCGGGGCGTCGGTCAGGCGGGCCAGGCCCGTCCCGTCGGCGGCCATCGTGTACAGCTCCACGTCCCCCGATCGGGCGCTGGAGAACGCGACCCGGCTGCCGTCCGAGCACCACGCCGCGTCGCCGTCGTAGCCGGGGCTGTCCGTGAGGTTCACGAAGGAGCCCTTGGCCAGGTCCTGCACGTAGACGTCGAGGTCGTCGCGCAGCCGGGCCTCGGCGCCCGCCTCGTCGGCCGCGGGGGTGCTGCCCGTGTGGTGCGTGGACGCGTAGGAGACGACGCCCGGGCTCCCCGGCACGAAGGTCGGCCGCTCGGTGCGGCCCACCCCCATCGTGATCCGACGCTGGTTGGCGCCGTCCGCGTCCATGAGCCACGTCTGCTCCCAGGGGTTCTCGACGAACCCGCCCGCGCGGGCCGCCTGGAACAGGACCTGCGCCCCGTCCGCCGACCACGCGGGGAGCCCCTGGCGGCCCTCGGTGGTGAGCTGACGTCCCTGCAGCCAGGTCGGGGCCGACTCGAGCGTCACCGCGAGGTCGGGGGGCTCGTCCGGCGGCTCGGGCATGTGCTCGGGCGCCGGCTCGTCCACGACCGGCTCGGCCTCCGCGACGGGTTCGGCTTCGGCGGCGGGTTCGGGCTCGACGACCGGCTCGGCCTCCGCGACGGGGCCCACGTCTCCCGCTTCTCCGGGATCGCCCTCGTCTCCGGTGTCGTCGTCGCCCTCGGAGAAGTCGTGGTCCATCCCGCTGCCGATGCGCAGCTGGGTCGAGGCGCGGCAGGCGGGGAGGAGGACGAGGACGGCGAGCAGCAGCGGCAGCGTGCGAAGGCGGAGCGACATCGACGTGGAGGCTAGCAAGTTGCGGATGCGGTTACGCTGCGGCCGTGACCGACGTCCCGATCGTCCTCAGCGTCGCGGGCAGCGACCCGTCCGGCGGCGCCGGCGTGCAGGCCGACCTCCGCACGATCGCCCTGCACGGGCTGCACGGGGGCGCCGTCGTCACCGCCGTCACCGTGCAGAACACACACGGGGTGCTCCGGGTCGAACCGGTGGACGCGGAGCTCGTGGCCGCCCAGCTCGCGGCGCTCCTGGAGGACCTCAGGCCGGCGGCGATCAAGCTGGGGATGCTCGGCACCTCCGCGGTCGCCGTCGCGGTCGCCCGCCTGCTCGCCCGCCTGCCGGACGTCCCGGTGATCGTCGATCCGGTGCTCGTCTCCAGCTCCGGCGCCCCGCTTCTGCGAGGCGACGTCGGGGCCTACCGGGAGCACCTCTTCGCGCGCGCGACGCTCATCACCCCCAACCACGACGAAGCCGCCGCCCTGCTCGGCCTATCCGCGGCCTTCGTGGCCGCCGATCCCGAGGCCGCCGCCGTCGCCCTGGGGCGGGAGGTCCCGACCCTGCTGACGGGAGGACACGCCGCCTCTGCCCCGGTCGACCTGCTCGCGACGGACCGGGTGCGGCGCTACGAAGGCGCGCGGATCCACGCCACGTCGAGCCACGGGACGGGCTGCCTGCTGAGTACCTCGATCGCCTGCGCGATGGCCCGGGGCGCGGCGCTCCCCGAGGCGGTGGCCCACGCGAAGGCGTGCGTCGAGGACGGGCTGCGTCACGCGCTGCGCACGGGCGTGCGGTTGGAGAACCCGCCGGCGCCCTGACCGGCTACCGCTTCGTGGCCTTCTTGGCCTTGCTCTTGCGGGTGCGGGGCAGCGTCGCGACCTTGGGCCCGTCGTCCAGGGGCGCCGCCTCGCCGCCCGCGCCGATCGACGTGAAGGCGTCGCGGCCCAGGTACTCCGCCGAGTCGCCGAGGTCTTCCTCGATGCGCAGCAGCTGGTTGTACTTGCACACGCGGTCCGTGCGGCAGAGCGACCCGGTCTTGATCTGCCCGGCGCCGGTGGCGACCACGAGGTCCGAGATCGTCGTGTCCTCGGTCTCGCCCGATCGGTGGGACACGACGGACGTGAACCCGGCGCGCCGGGCCATGGCCATCGCGTCCAGCGTCTCGGTGAGGGTCCCGATCTGGTTGACCTTGATGAGGATCGAGTTGGCGGCGCCCGTCTTGATGCCCTTCGCGAGCCGCTCGGGGTTGGTGACGAACAGGTCGTCGCCCACAAGCTGCACCTTGCCGCCGAGCGCGCGGTGGAGCCGCCGCCAGCCCTGCCAGTCGTTCTCGTCGAGCCCGTCCTCGATGGACAGGATCGGGTAGCGCTCGCACATCTCCGCGTACCAGGCGATGAGCTCGTCGGCCTTCATGCCGTTCCGGCCCTCGCCCGGGAGGTGGTAACGCTTGTCCTCGTAGAGCTCCGTCGCGGCCACGTCGAGGGCCAGGAACACGTCCCCGCCCGCCTGGTAGCCGGCCTGGGCGATCGCGTCGACGATCACCTCGAGCGCCTCCTCGTTGCTGCCCAGCATCGGCGCGAAGCCGCCCTCATCACCCACCGACGTCGCGAGCCCCTTGGCCTTCAGCACCTTCTTGAGGGTGTGGAAGATCTCGGCGCCCATCCGCAGGGCCTCGGAGAAGGACTTCGCGCCCGTAGGCACGACCATGAACTCCTGGATGTCGACGTTGTTGTCCGCGTGCGCGCCGCCGTTGACGATGTTCATCATCGGGACCGGCAGGGTGCGGGCCGCGGCGCCGCCGAGGTAGCGGTACAGGGGGACGTCGAGCAGGTTGGCGGCCGCGCGGGCGGTCGCGAGGGACGCGCCCAGGATCGCGTTGGCGCCGAGCCGGCTCTTGTTGGGCGTGCCGTCGAGGGCGATCAGCGCGCGGTCGAGGCCGCCCTGGTCGAGGGCGTCGCGGCCGAGCATCGCGTCGCGGATCTCGCCCGCGACGTTCGCCACGGCGGTGTCCACGCCCTTGCCCATCCAGCGGCGCTTGTCCCCGTCGCGCAGCTCGCAGGCCTCGTGCTCGCCCGTGGACGCGCCCGACGGGACGGCCGCGCGGCCCATGGCGCGGGACTCGAGGTGGACGTCTACTTCGACGGTGGGGTTGCCGCGGGAGTCCAGGATCCAGCGGGAGCGGACATCGACGATTCGGGACATGGCGAGGGGGGCTCCTGAGAGGTGCGGCGGGACCCTAACATCGGCTACCGTGACGCGTAGCCCGCCCGCCGGCGCGGCCTGTCGGGAGAGCACACGTGAGCGTAGTCAAGTCGATCGGGGCCTTCGTGCAAGCGTCCGTCTTCGGGGGGACGTACGACGATCTCGCCTTCGAGATCCGCGTCCTCAAGAAGGAGGTCGCGACCATCCACGCCCGCATCGACAAGGAGCTGGACAAGCTCTCGGACCGCATCGACAAGCTCGAGGGCAAGCCGGGCAAGGGCCGGGGCCGGAGCCGGCTGCAGATCCTCGGCGGCGCCGAGGTCGCCGACATCAAGCACGAGGCCGCCCCCGCCGCGTCGGAGGCGCCCGCGCCCCCGGAGGTCGGGCCCTCCACGGGCGGCCTGCAGACCGTCGCCTCCGAGCCGTCCGACCCGCGCTTCCACCCCGCCATGACGATCGCGTCCGCGCACCGCGCCCACGACGACGCCGAGGACGTGTTCGCGGACCACCACCTGCCGTCGTGCCTGGCGTGCCCCGTGTCCGAGTTCGAGTCCCTGACCGACGGCGCCGCGGACCACGGCGTGGACGTGGCCGCCCTCGTCGCGGACCTCAATCGACTCGTCGAAAACTAGCGAGGGGAGTCCTCGCGACCCGTTCCGTCGCCCCGCCGGTCCTACCAAGGGCGACATCGACCCTGCTATCTTCCTAAATGACCGGGTATGTGGCCGCTCCGAGCGTCCGACCCCATCGTCTTCGTATCGTCCGACCCTGACCGGAATCCTCGTTGGCCCGACTCCCTGCTCTCACGGCCCTGTTGACTCTCGCCCTCCCCGTCTCCGCGTTCGCGGCGCAGGAGTCGGTGGTGCAGGCCGTCGGCGATCCCGTCGAGTGGACGACCGAGGACGGCGTGGTGACGCACGGGCTGCTCTTCCCGCCCAAGAAGGGGCAGGCGGTCCAAGGGGCGATCGTGTTCGTGCACGAGCCCATGCGCACCGCGCGCGACTGGACCTACATGGCCGAGAAGATGTCGGGGCACGGCTACTACTGCCTGACCTTCGACCTCCGGGGCCACGGCGAGTCGATCATGCAGGGGGACGAGGAGCTCGACCGCGAGCTGTTCGGCCCCGAAGAGTTCACCGGGATGGTGACCGACGTCGCCGCCGCCGTGGGCCTGCTCCGCGCCCAGCCGGGGGTCGACCCCGACGCCATCCACATCGCGGGCTCCGACCTCGGTGGCTCCTTGGCCGTCATGCACGCCATCTCGGACCCCGGCGTGCGCTCCGTGGCGCTGCTGTCGCCGGGCCTCGGTTACGACGGCGTCAACATGGTGGGCAAGGTCGCCGAGTACGGGAAACGCAACCTGCTGATCGTGTACTCCATGGAGGACACCTACTCCCGCAAGTCCTCCGAGGTCTTCGAGCGCGAGGCCCGCGGGGGCGTGCACGTGGAGACGTACTACGGCGTGGGCCACGGCATGAAGATGCTCTCTCGGGAGCCGAAGCTCGAGAACCTCATGACGAGCTGGTTCCTGGGGACCGTCCTCACCGATGAGGGCCGCACGCTCGCGGAGACGGGCAAGCCGCTCACGCAGGACAAGGACGTGGAGGCCGGGCTCGACGAGGAGGCCGAGCGCGCCCGCCTCAAGGAGCAGAAGAAGGCCGCCGACGAGAGCCAGGCCGAGGCCGTGGGCGAAGAGGAAGAGCGCAAGCGCTGGGACCTCGGCGACGACGACGACAAGAAGTAGCGCCCCCGGGGGACGGGGCCCGCGAGGGCCGGCCTAGACTCCCCCGATGATCGGCGCATTTCTCGCTCAGCCCACCTCCGCGTACCGCGATTTCCAGGTCGTCTTCTCGATCCTGACGCTCAACTTCCTGGTGCCGTCGGCGGTGTACATCTTCGCGCCCGACCTGGCCTACGCCGAGCTCGACCGGCTGTGCTCGATCCTCGGCTGGGAGGCGATGACGGGCGCCGAACGCGGCAGCGAGTTCTGGCGCTTCCTGGGGTTCTCCAACGTGTTCGCGCTGGCCTTCATGTGTGCCTTGATGCAGCTGAACCTGCGCCGCTGGTTCGTGATCCTCCTGCCCCTGCTCGTCCTCAAGGGGGGGAGCGTCGTGGGGGCGGCGTGGATCTTCGTGTTCGACTCGGGCCACCCGTTCTTCGCCCTCGCGGTGGTCTTCGACGGCGTGACGATGGCGACGATGTACTTCTTCTCGACCCGCGCCCACCGCGCGCTCCGGTCGACGGACGACGGCCTCGTCCCCGCGCCGCGGTTCGTCTGACGTTGCCCTGGGCGCCCATCGAGCGGGAATGGCTCGGCGAACAGCTGCTCGCGGTCCTGCCGCGCCCCGAGCTCGAGGCGGCCCTGGAGGAAGGGGTGCCCGCCCTCCTCGACGCGATGCCGGCGTCCCGGCGGTGGGGCCTCCGCGCCCTGGTGTGGTGGGTCGCGCTGACGTGCCGATCGGGCCCCGCGGCCGCCGTGCTGAGGCGCTGGCGGACCTCCGACTCGTGGATCCGCCGTGAGGTCGTGACCTCCCTCATGCTGCTCGCCGCCCTCGTGTGGGAGGCGGACGGCGGCCCCGACGCGGTGGGGTGGGGGGAGGGGGCCCCGGTGGTGCTCCCCGAGCGGCGGTCGCGGCTGGTGATGGCCCCGACGACGACCTTCGCCCCCGAGGAGATCGAGTGACGGCCCTGCGCCTGCACGAGCCGAGGCGGGGACGATTCCAGGGGGCGGCGGACGTCGTGATCGTGGGCTCCGGGGCGGCGGGCGCGGCGGCGGCCGACGTGCTCACCGAGGCCGGCCTGCGCGTCCTCATCCTCGACGAGGGCCACGTCCACCGAGCCGGGGACTTCACGCGGCCGTTCCGGGACGCGCTCTCGACGCTCTACCGGGGGTTCGGCGCCGTGCCCGCGCGGGGTCGTGGGGTGCTCCCGCTGGTGCAGGCGAAGGCCGTCGGGGGGACCACGCTGGTCAACGGCGGGATCACCTGGCGGCTGCCGGAGGCGGTGCACGGCGAGTGGGCCGAGGCCGGGTTCGCCGACGGGCTCCCCCTCGACGAGCTGCACCGCGAGTACGACGTGCTCGACGATCGCCTGGGGATCACGGCCGTGCCGGAGGCCCTGCTGGGAGGCAACGGCGGCCTGCTCGCCCGGGGCGCGGAGCGGACCGGGACGCCCGGGCACGTCATCCGTCGAAACACGCCGACGTGCATCGGTTCGGCGCGCTGCTCCCAGGGCTGTCCCGAGGGGGCGAAGGCGTCGATGGATCGGTCGCTGCTTCCCCTGGCGTGCAGTCGGGGGGCCTCGATCCTGCCGGGGGCGCGCGTCGACCGGGTGGAGCGCGACACGAGCGGCGTGCGCGCCGTGGTCGGGGTGCTGGTCGACCGCCAGGGGCGGCGCGTGGGCCACTTTCGCGCCCTCGCCGAGCGCGCCGTGGTGCTCGCCGCGTCCGCGACGGCGACGCCCGTGGTCCTGGCCCGATCCCGCGCCCGTCGCGGGGTCGGGGACGGCTTCACGGCCCACCCGGGGCTCGGCCTCCTGGGTCTCTTCCGGGACCCGGTGCGCGCCGACGCGGGCGCCACCCAGGCGTGGGAGACCGACTTCGACCTCGACTCTCGCATCAAGTTCGAGTCGCTCTCGCTGCCCGCGTCCGTGCTGCTGGCTCGCATGCCGGGCTTCGGGGAGGGACGCGCGGCTGCGGTCGACCTCCTGCCCCACGTCGCCTCCTGGGGGGTTCAGGTGCGGGCTCGGGCCACGGGGACGGTCCGTTCGGGGTGGTTCGGGCGACGCATCCGCTACGACCTCACGGACGAGGACGTCGCGGTCGCCGCCGCGGGCCTCGAGCACGGGGCGCGGATGATGTTCGCGGCGGGCGCGGAGGCGGTCTTCCCCGGGATCCACGGCGTCCCGGAGCGCATCGGACCGGACGACGTCGGCCGCATCGGCGAGGTCTTTCGCGACCCTCGCCAGGCCCACTTCGTGGCGACGCACCTGTTCGGCGGCGCCCGTCGGGGGCCGGACGAGTCTCACCCCGTGGGGCTGGACTTCCAGGCGCGGGAGCTGCCCGGGACCTACGTCGTCGACTCCTCGGTGTTCCCCGCGAACCTGGGCGTCAACCCCCAGCACACGATGATGGCCGTCGCCCGCATGGCCGCGTGGCGGATCGTGGAGTCGCTCGCCTAGCACTACTTGATTACTAGAGGTCGGTCCGCACGAGCCGCAGGCCGGTGTCCTGCCAGGTGGTGTTGTCGCCCGTCGCTCCGAGGCGCGCGCTGCAGCGGAACTGCGACGGGAGCATCCCCCAGCCGCCGCCGCGGAAGGAGCGCAGCGTGCCGGTCGCGAGGCCCTCGGGGTTCACCGCGGGGCTCGCGGCGTAGTAGGTGTCGCCGTACCAGTCGTTCATGTACTCGGACGCGTTGCCCGCCATGTCGTACAGGCCGAAGGCGTTGGGGTCCTTCGTCGCCACCGCGTGGGGGCTCCCTCCGGAGTTCAACGAGTGCCACGCGACGGCGTCGGCGTCCGACGACCCCGGGTAGGGCAGGTCCTGCCCGCCGCGCGCCGCGTACTCGAACTCGGCCTCGGTGGGCAGTCGGTAGCCTTCGCAGTCGTAGACGCTGCCCGTCGCGGCCGTGATCGTCGCCGCGGTGCAGACCATCCCCGCGCCGAGCGTGCCGGTGCAGCCGGTGAGGTCGTAGCAAGCGGCCAGACCCTCGGCGGCGGACACGGCGTTGGCGAAGCCGGCGGCCTCCCACCACGACAGCGTCATGGCCGGGCAGTCGGCGCCGCACTTCGGGAATTGGGTCGGGCTGTTGCCGATCAGGGTGCTCCAGGCCCCGACGGTGACCTCGGTGGTGGCGAACCAGACGGGGTCGGTGAGGGTGACGTTGTGCACCGGCGACTCGTCCGGGCGACACCGGTCGGGGATCTGCCCCGCGGTGCAGCCCATGTCGAACGTGCCGCCGTCGATGCAGACGAAGTCCATCCCCTGGGCGGTGCTCGCCGAGGAGGAGCAGCTGCCGACCTGCACTGCGTCGTCGTCGTCTGTCGCGTCGTCGTCGTCCACTGCGTCGTCGTCGTCTGTCGCGTCGTCGTCGTCCACTGCGTCGTCGTCGTCCGACGCCTCGGTGTCGTCGTCGTCGGGATCGGGGCAGCCGGCGAGCGCGAAGGGGAGGGCCAGGAGGAGGAGGGAGAGCAGGCGCATGGGGACTCCGAGGTGACCATCGGAACGTACTCCGCCGCGCGGATCGTCGGACCCTTCGCCGGTCTTACCTGCGGCGCTTGTCCCGCTTTCGCCCGCCCTTGGGTTGCGAGTGCTTCGCCTTGCCCGTGCCCGCGCCCACGCCGGTCTGGGCCCCGTCGCTGTACGACGTCCCGTACTTCGCGAAGAAGGCGGCCTTCGCCTGCACGAACCGGTCTTCCTCGATCGAGGCGCGGATCACGTCCATGAGCTGCTGGAGGAACGTGATGTTGTGGATGGCGGCGAGCGTCGTGCCGGTGACCTCGTCGGCCGCGAAGAGGTGGTGCAGGTAGGCGCGGCTGAAGTTGCGGCACGTGTAGCAGGGGCAGGTGGTGTCGGGCGGGAGCCGGTCGCGCCGGTAGCGCTTGTTGGACACCCGGAGCTTGCCGTGGAAGGTGTACAGCAGGGCCCCCCGCGCGTGGCGGGTGGGGATGACGCAGTCGAACATGTCGACGCCGTGGCTCACGCCGCACCACAGGTCCTCGGGGAGCCCCACGCCCATGAGGTACCGCGGCTTGTGCTCGGGGAGCTCGGGCATGGTCCAGCCGAGGACCTGGTCCATGATCTCGAGGCCTTCGCCCACGCTGAGCCCGCCGACCGCGTAGCCCGGGAAGTCCATGGGGATCAGCGACCGCGCCGAGGCCACGCGCAGGTCCTCCCAGAAGCCCCCCTGGACGATGCCGAAGAGCGCCTGGTCGTCCCGCGTCTTGGCCTCGAGGCAGCGCCTCTCCCATCGGGTCGTGCGCTCGACGGACCGCTCGGCGTAGTCGCGCTCGCACGGGAAGGGGAGGCACTCGTCGAACGCCATGATGATGTCGGCGCCCAGCTGCTCCTGGATCGCGACGGACGTCTCCGGCGTCATCGTGAACGGGCGGCCGTCCTTCTTCCACTTGAAGGTCACGCCCGCCTCGTCGATCTCCTTGGGGAGGCTGAACACCTGGAACCCGCCCGAGTCCGTGAGGACGGGCAGGGGCATGTTCATGAAGGAGTGCAGGCCGCCGAGGCGCTCGACGATGTCCGCGCCGGGCTGCAGCGCGAGGTGGTAGGTGTTCGCGAGCACGATCCGGGCCCCCGTCGCGAGCGTCTGATCGGGGGTCATCGCCCGCATCGCCGCGCGGGTGCCCACGGGCATGAACACGGGGGTGCGGACGTCGCCGTGAGGGGTCGTCAGGGTGGCGCTGCGGGCGGCGTTCTCCGAGCTGCGCGCGTGGATCGTGAGGTCGAACACGGCCGCACTGTACTGGTCCGCGGGCCGCGTATGCTTCGCCCATGCCGTCTCGCCTCGCGCTCGTCGTCCTGCTCCCGGCCCTCCTGTTCGTCGCGTCGCCGTCGTACGCGGGCCCCGGCGAGAAGGCGCTGCGCGCCGTGCCGCGGTCGATCCAGGTGTCGGTGGGCCGCGACCACATCTGGGGGTCCGTCCGGGCCACGCGGGTGCCTTCGGAGGTGGGGGCGGCGGACTGGTCCGACTGGGATCGGGACGCGTCGGGGATGCTGGAGGGTGCGGAGCTGCGCGCCCTGTCCGCGTGGATCGGCGCTCGCGAGGTCGTGCACGCGTGCCTCTCCGTGGACGGGACGATCCTGCCGCTCTCGCGCTTCGGGCCGCGCTACGTGGGGGACGACGCGGTGCCCGTCGCGCTCGACGGCGCGATCACCGTCCGCGTCGAGGGGCGCACGAAGGTCGAGCTGCCGCCGGGAGTCCACGAGTTCGTGCTCTACGACGTCCCCCCGGACGTCGACGGGTTCGTCCCGATCCGCCTCACCACCGTGAAGGGCTTCACGATCAAGGACGCCCAGGGCACCCGCGGCGAGCGGCGCGGCGACCGGCGCCTGGAGGTCACGGCGACGGCCTTCGGGCCCGCCATGTGGGGGACGATCGAGCGGACCGTGCCCGGCGCCAAGCCCGATCAGCGATAGATCGTCACGCAGTTGAAGAAGAGGTCCCAGGTCGTGGGGCCGGTGCCGGCGTTGGCCGACGTGACGTAGAGCTGCGTGATGCCGGTGACGCCCTGGAGCGTGCCGGTGTGGATGACCACGCCGTCCTTCTCGAGCTGCCACGCGGTGGTGGAGACGACCGTGAACTTCAGTGTCATCCCGTCCGCGGTGAAGGGCACCCCGGTGGCCTGGCCGACGCCGCCGATGTCGTCGACGACGTACTCGGTGCCGCCGCCGGTGAACCGGAACGTCGCGGTGGGGATGTTCGCCGAGCCGATCGCGACGACCGCCGTGCCCGAGAGGATCAGGTCGCCGTTGTCGAACTCGAGCTCGATCGCGTCGCCCGACGCCAGCGCGCCGCCCGCGCCCGGCGTGGTCGTCAGGTCCAGGGTCTGCGTCACCGTCCCGCCGACGTTGGACCAGATGCCCCACGACGGGTCGGTGATGCCGGCGGAGCCGCCGGTGCCGTTGGAGGTGGAGACGCCGTCGGCGAACTGCCCCGATTGGCCGGCCAGGCCGATCTGCGACATCGCCCAGCCTTGATCCGTCGGCGTCTGGCCCGCGCCCGCGCAGAGGTTGAACCCGGGGCCCGGGCCCGCGGAGTCGTCGTCGTCGCCGATCGCGGAGTCGTCGTCGTCGGTGGCGTCGTCGTCGTCGGTGGCGTCGTCGTCGTCGGTGGCG
>CAZUHI010000068.1:0-36273 GCA_964620495.1 uncultured Rickettsiales bacterium
GCGCCATTGGGTCGAAGTCAACTTACCACGCGCGCGAGGCGACCGCGGTCGGGCGTACGCGGCCCGCCGGCGAGGCGTACAGCGATCAGCCCTTCGCGAACTTTCGCGGAATACGGGGCGTGGGGAGGGCCGACGGGCGCAGGCCCGCGAAGTTTCGCGAGGTCAGTAGACCTCGATCGTCGTCTCGAACGTGCCGGTGACGTTGCCGACCGGGTCGTAGCCGGTGGCGACGAGGGTGCGGGTGCCGCCGTAGTTGAAGCGGTAGTCGAGGATGAAGTCGGGGCCGAGCGTGTATTGATGGTTCGTGTTCTGGTCGCGCAGCGCCCAGCCGTCGATCTCGATGACGAGCTTGTAGGTGCCCGGAGGCGCGACCCCGTCGAACTTGTACTGGTGCCACGCGCTGCGGGTCCAGGTGACGTCCACCGCGCTCGCCGGCACGACGATCGTGACCGTCTCGGTGTCGACGAGCGTGCCCGCGGCGTTGAAGGCTCGCACCACGATGGGCTGCGCCCCCGACACCGGGAAGTCGTAGTAGATCTCGAACTCGTCGGGGACCCCGCGGGTGGCGCCGGTGGCCATGTCGGCGAGCACCGCGCCGTTCCACACGTACTCGACCTCGGCCACGCCGGGCGTCGCCTCCGTGGTGAGGCGGATGACCTGGCCGCTGACCTCGTACCCGTCGATCTGGATGAGGCCGCCGCCGCCCGCCGTGCCGTCGACGTCGATGTAGGCGAGGCCTTCGCCCAGGAGCTGGTCGTTGCCGTCGTAGGCGCGCACCTGCAGGAGGCGGTTGGGGCCGAGCCAGTTGAACGTGTAGTCGAGGGCGTAGGACGGGGCCGGCGCCCGACGGCTGCCCGTGTCGACGTCCCGCAGCGGCCACCCGTCGACCCAGTACTTCATGTAGGCCGCGCCCGGGGTGGTCGCCGTCATGCGGTACGTGGCGCCCGAGACCTTCGTGGCCGACGGCGTGAGCGTGCCCGGCACGTTCTCGACCGTGATGCTGATCGTGTCCGCGGCCAGCAGCGCCCCCGCGTTGCTGTAGCCGCGCGCCGTGATGGAGCGCGTGCCGATCGTGTCGAACCGGTAGCCGACGTTGACCGGGTTCGCGGTCAGGTGGTGGGCCAGCAGGTAGGGGCCGGCCCAGACCTCCATGTGGTCCACGCCCGTGTTGGCCACGCGCATGATGACCGGGTTGCCGACCGTCGAGCCGTTCGTCGGCGACTGGAACGTGACCGAGGCGGGCGCGGGGCCCTCGGGCAGGGTCGGCGTGTCGGGCACCTCGGCGTCCGGCGGCGCGGAGCCGTCGACGCTGCCGTTGGCGAAGTTCGTGACCATCTGCAGGTACTGGGTCCACGGGAAGTGCGGGCCGGGGTCGTAGCGGTAGGCGCACCCCGAGCCCTGGATCTCGCCGTGGCCGACGATGTGGGTGCGGTCGATCGGGATGTTGTATTGCGTCACCAGCCACGCCGTGAGGCGGGCGGAGCTGTCGAGGATCTCCGGCGTCCACGTGCCCGCGTTGCTCGCCGCGCCCTCGTGCTCGATGCCGATGGTGTCGTTGTTGTTGTTGCACGCGTGCCAGGCCTTGCGGGAGTCGCGGACCTGCTGCGTGACCTCGCCGTCGGACTTGCGCACCACGTAATGCGCCGAGACGTTCGCCGACGGGTTCTGGAACCACGAGATCGCGCCGTTGTAGGACCCCTCGACCGTGTGGATGACCACGCGGCGGATCGCCGACGTCCCGCCGGAGCGGGAAGACTGGTTGCTGGAGTGGGCGGGCACGAACCGGGCCGCGCCGGGGTAGTCGATCGTCCCGCCGTGGAACAGGCCGCTCTCGGCCCGCGGGCCCTGCACGAAGCGGACGTAGGCGAGGCCGGGGAGCTCACGCGCGGGGATCACGACCTCGTCGCCGTTGACGGTGGGCACGTGGAGGCCCCGCTGCAGCGTGCGGAAGACGTCCATGGCGAACTCGTGGTTCATCCACTCGGACTCGTAGTCGTTCCACGCCACAAGCGTCGCCCACCAGGTGTGGTCCGCCTCGGTGCGCGACGCCCAGGTGCCCGTGGTCGT
This sequence comes from uncultured Rickettsiales bacterium, assembly GCA_964620495.1. Classification (GTDB taxonomy): domain Bacteria; phylum Myxococcota_A; class UBA796; order UBA9615; family UBA9615; genus CAZEKB01. The sequence goes on from CAZUHI010000068.1 coordinate 2,068, forward strand.
GGAGAGTTCGGCCATCAACGCGGCCGCGCCGAAGATGTTCGCCTCCCGGTCGGCGGCGACGTCGTCGGCCGGGAGACCCGTCAGCGCCGCGGCCGCCTCCACCTGGTCGGGGCGCAGGCCCATCCACCCGTGGGCGGGCGAGTGCTCGTCGTGATCGTGGTCGCCCGGGGCGAAGGACGAGGTGTGCCAGGCCACCGCGGCGAGCAGGTCGGCGGGCACCCCGTACTCGTCGGAGGCCGCGTCGAACACGTCCTCGGCGACGCTCGAGCGGAGGGCGTCGAGGTCGGCCGCGGAGGCGTTGGTCTCGGAGTCGAAGGGATCCGAGTAGCAGCCGATGAGGAGGAGGGGGGCGAGAGCGAGCGAGACACGTGCAGACATGGATCTGCCTTTCGCAGCATCCGTGCCGGCTTGCGACGAGTCGCTGCCGATGGCGTGGCGCACAGCGTTTACGGCGAGTCCAGTCGAGTGGGGCACGCCGTCGCCGGTCAGTAGAGTGACCACCATGGGCGTGGATCCACCCACACACCGGTCACGGCGGTGACCACTTGGGGTGCAGTGCGCGCTTCAGCTGCAGAATTCGACGTGTCGGAGGTGCGACGAACGGCGCTTCGTCACGAGTTCGCAGGATCCGCCGGCTCCTGGTGTGACCACTCCCCCAGCGCCGTCTTCGCGGCCTCGACCAGCGAGTCCGGCTCGACCCCCAGCATGTCGGCGGACGACTCGAGATCGTCCTCCGGGCGATCCCGGCCTTCGCGGTAGACGACGCCCGCGAGGCTCGCGGCGGCCGACGCTCCGGAGACCAGGGCGGCGTAGCGGGCGGGCGGCGTGCCCGGCGGATGGGCGAGCGGATCGTGGTGCTTGGACGCCACCGCCGAGAGGATCGAGGGCAGCTTCCAGCGCCGCAGGATCACGCCGCCGATCGTCTCGTGGAAGCGCTCCATCTCCTCGGCCAGCTTGTCGCGGGCCACGCCGTCCCCGGGGGGCGTCTCCCCCAGGCCGCGGAACAGGTCGACGATCGCGATCTCGCCGATGTTGTGCAGGAGCGTGATGGTGTAGATGGCCCCGGGCTCCCGCCGCAGCTGGTCCCGGGCGACGATCTCCGCCGTCCGGGCGGCGACCAGCGTGTGACGCCACAGGTTGTCGAGCAGGGTGTCCCAGGGCGACTTCGCAGGGGCCGGGCCTCCCGAGCCCGCGACCAGGTCGCGCAGCATGGGGATCGGCAGACGTCGGCCGATCTCCTCGAGGTCGAGGCTGCGACGGGCCATCCGGGTGGGGCCCTGCCGGAGGGACTGGAGGAGCTTGAGCGCGAGGGTCGGCTCGCCCCGCGCGGCGGCGATCAGCGCGGACCGCGGATCCGGGCGCCCCGCCTTCTTGGGCCGGCGGGGCATCGGAGGCGGCGCCTTGCCCGCCGCGAGGTTGGGGAGGCGGGGCTTGGCGCGGGCGAGGTTGCTGTGGAACGCGTCGAAGACCGCCTTCGCCTCGGGGGATCGGCCGCCCACGACGTCCATGACCCCGCTCGCGAGGGCGGACATGGACTCGTCCAGCTCGGGGTCCCGGTCTCCGGGCGGGTGAATCTCCGCGGCGGGGACCTTCGGCGGCTCCGGCCCCGAAGGCGGCATCTCGCGCGGTCCGGAGTGCTCGATGAACGCGGGCTTCGCGCCGCGCTCTTCGTCCATCCAGCCGTCCGACGACGGGCGTGGCTTCCCTTGGTCCTCTTCTCCCAAACGGTCTCCCCATGCCCCGGCTTCGAGGGCGGTCACCCGGCGAAGCGCTCCTCGGGCGAGGGACCCGTGCCCACGAGCGCGGCCACCGCGGCCCTCGACTTCGGGATCCCTTCCGTCAGAACGTCCGGATCACTATCGGTCGTCAGCACGTCGTCTTCAATCCGGATGCCCCCGAAACCGATCCACGTCTCGGCCTCGCGCCAGTCGACGGAGTCCCCCAAGCGCGCCCTCAGGGCATCGTCGGCGAAGATCTCCGGCACGAAATAAATGCCGGGCTCGACGGTCACCACCATCCCCGGCTGGAGGTCGCAGTCAAGCCGGAGGTACGCGAGGCCGAACTGGTCCGACCGGGTGCGGCCGGCGGGGTATCCGATGTCGCCGTACAGCTCGAGGTCGTGCACGTCGAGGCCGAGCAGGTGGCCCACGCCGTGGGGGAAGAACGCCGCGTGCGCGCCGCGCTCCACGAGGCCGTCGAGGTCGCCGATGAGCAGCCCCTCGTCGCGCAGCCCGTCCGCGAGCACCCGCGCGGACGCCACGTGTACATCCCGGTAGCGCACCCCGGCTCGCACGCGGTCGATCCCGGCCTCCTGGGACGCGAGGACGAGGTCGTACAGGGCGGCCTGCCGCGCGTCGAAGCGACCATCGGCGGGCCAGGTCCGCGTGACGTCCGAGGCGTACCCGCCCGGCTCCTCCGCCCCCGCGTCCACCAGGAGCAGGTGGTCCGACGTGAGCCGGATCCCCTGGGCGTGGCCGTGCAGCACCTCCCCCCGGGCCGTCACGATCGACGGGTACGCCGACGTCATGCCGTGGAGCTGGAACATCCCGTCGATGACGGCCTGCACCGCGTCTTCGGTGGTGCCCACGCGGGTCGCCCGCATCCCCGCGACGTGCGCCTTCTCCGTCACCGCGGCCGCGCGACGGATGGCGTCCACTTCGCCTGCGTCCCGCACCATGCGCTGGGCGACGACGGCCGCGAGGAGGCCCGCGTCGCTGGTGCTCGGGTCCCGCGAGTCCAGGGCCCGGCCCGTGAGCCGCGCGCCCTCGAGGTTCGCCTGAAGGTCCGCCGTGACGATCGTGCGGTAGTCGCCCGGCGCGAGCTCCCCGCGGGGGCGCACGGCGTCGGCTCCCACCCGGGCCGCCTGGTCGGCGATGTCGGGCAGCGCGCCGTGCCAGAGCGCGTCGCCCGGCTCGAGGGGCGGAAGGTAGAGCGTCGTGCGCCCGCTCGGCTCGACGACGGCGGCCGCGTTCGGGGTCGACAGCCCGAGGTAGTAGAGGAAGGTCGAGTCTTGGCGGAACCGGTAGACGTTGAGGCGGAAGTTGCGCGCGATCGGCAGGTGGCCCAGGAGCAGGATCGGCGCCCCGACCGCCTGGGCGAGGGCCTTGCGTCGCGCGATCAGGGTCGCAGCGGGCGGCGCATGAGGGGCGGGATCCGGGGTCATCGTCCTGTCTCCGCCGTGAGGTGGGCCAGCCGCTCGAGCCGCGCGTCCGTGAGGGCGCCGGGCTCCATCCGCCAGGACCAGTTCCCGAAGGCGGTCCCGGGGGTATTCAACCGCGCCTCGTTGCCCAGGTCGAGGACGTCCTGGACGGGCACGATCGCCGTCTCCGCCTTCGACGCGAACACGGCGCGGATGCAGTCCCAGGCGATGTCGGTGCCGTCGGACCCCAGGTGCACGCGGGCGTGGTGACGGGTCATGTCGTCCGCGCCCGCGTACCAGCCGCGGGTCGTCTCGTTGTCGTGGGTCCCCGTGTAGGCGGCGCAGCGCTCGGGGTGGTTCGGCGGGAGGAAGGGGTGCTCGGGGTCTCCGTCGAAGGCGAACTGGAGGATCTTCATGCCCGGCAGCTCGAAGCGGTCGCGCAGCTCCTCGACGTCCGGCGTGATCACCCCGAGGTCCTCGGCGATCAGGGGCAGCCGCCCGTCCCGCAGGCGCCCCGCGTCCGCCACGGCGTCGCGCAGCGCGGTGAACAGCTCCAGCCCCGGGGCCGGGCTCCAGGTCCCCTCCCGCGCGTCGGGAGCGTCCACCGGGATCGCCCAGGCGGCGGCGAACCCCCGGAAGTGGTCCACCCGCACGACGTCGACGCGATCAAGCAGGGAGAGCAGCCGCCTTCGCCACCACGCGAAGCCCTCGGCCCGCGCGGCGTCCCAGTCGTAGTGCGGGTTGCCCCAGCGCTGCCCGAGGGGGCTGAAGGCGTCCGGGGGGCAGCCCGCCACGACGCTCGGGGCCCCGCCCCCGTCCAGGAGGAACAGCTCGGGGTGGGCGCGCACGTCCGCGCTGTCGGCGCCCACGAAGATCGGGAGGTCACCGACGATCCCCACGTCGGCGTCGGCGGCCGCGGCGCGCAGCGCGTCCCACTGGCGGTCGAACAGCGCCTGCACGGCGAGCTCCACCTCCACCGACGTCCCGGCGCGCCGGGCGACGAACTCGGCCCAGGCCTGCATCCCGGGCCGAGGGTCGGGGAGCGCCTGCGCCGCGAGGAACCGGGCGGCCGCGGTGCGCACCAGGTCGCCCTTGCGTCGCCGGAACTCCTGCGTCTCGATGTCGCCTCCGCAGAAGGCGAGGAATCGGGCCACGTCGGGCTCATCCTCGGTCAGCAGGCCGTCCTCCAGGAGGTCGTCCAGCGAGATGAGGAGCGGGTCCGACGCGAACGCCGAGCCGCCGGCGTAGGGCGAGCCGGTGCCGTCCGTGGGGCTCAGGGGGAGGATCTGCCAGAGCCGCTGGCCGGCCGCGCCGATGCGTCGCACGAAGTCTCGCGCGGCGGGGCCGACGTCGCCGCGTCCCCAGCGCCCCGGGAGGCTGGTGGGATGGAGCAAGAGCCCCGCCCGTCGACTCATTCGCCTTCCCACTCCGGGTACTCGTCGTACTTCTCGTTGCGGCCCCGCACGCGTTCGCGGGGGTACTTGTGCTCGGCCGCCGCCAGCTTCTTCACGACCGCCGCGCCGAGGTCGACGCCCGCGCGGTTGCAGAAGTTGAGGAGGCAGATGGCCACGTCCGCGGCCTCGTCGGCGATGGCGTCCGCGCGGTCCTCCATCGGGTCGCCGTCCTCCCGCCACAGGTACAGCTGCTGGAGCTCGGCCGCCTCCACGGCGAGGGCCGCGGCGACCTGCCGGGGGGAGTGGTATCGCCCCCAGTCGCGGTCGTCCATGAAGGCGGCGACGGCGCGGGACAGCGCGCGGAGGTCGTCGCTCACGAGCGCCTCAGGAGCACGAGGAACTCCCGCCGGGGCTCGTAGCGGAAGGCCCTGGCGGACGCGCCGTGGAAGTTGGGGCGGACCTGGCCCACGGCGGCGATGGGTCGCAGGGGCAGGCGACCGTCGTCCGACGCCTCCTGGATGCGCTGCAGGAGCTTGGTGACGCGCACGGCCCGCCCGTCGATCGCGCCGTCGCCGATCACGAGGTACACCGGCGCCTCGGGCTTGGCCACGCGGGCCGTCTCGAGGAGGGCGTCGAGCATCCCGTGGCCCCAGTCCGCGGCCTCCGTCGTGCCCCGTCGCCCGATCTCGTGGCGGCGCGCTTCCCGGGCCCAGCGGTCGTCGCGCAGCCACTTCGCGCGCAGGCGCTGCTCCCCCGCGTAGTCGTAGACCCCGGGGTACGGCGGCGAGCTCACGACGGCGTCGGCGGACTCGTCCTCCCACCGCGTGCTGCGGGCGTCCGCCAGCTCGACGCGGGGGCTGCGCAGGCCCGGGTGGGCGCGCTCGACGGCCTCGGTGTGGTCGGCCCAGGCGTGGGTCGCCTGCTCGGCCCGGCGCAGGAAGTGGTCGCGCACCGCCCGTCGATTGACCTCCGGCGCGGGCCGCCCCGGCCGGGCCGCGAACTTCGGGAGGATCCCCGAGAAGGTCATCAGGGCCGCCTCCTTGCCCTGGGGGTCCTGCACCTTGTCGATCTCGTCGCGCAGGGAGATGAGCTGGCCGAGGACGTGGGGCGGGAAGTGCTTCTCGCGCTTGGCGAGCGCCCCGAACGGCGTCTCCCGGCGGTGGGCCGCCCCCGCGTGCAGGTCCACCGCGGCGGCGGCGAAGCGCTCGAGGAACTCTCCTCGCCTCCGTCGGGTGCGGTGCTTCGCGATGCGCACCGCGATGCCGTTCAGGTCCGATCCGAAGGACGGACGCCCCGACTCGGAGGCCTCCACGAGGACCGTGCCGGATCCGCAGAAGGGGTCGTAGACCACCGCGTCTTCGGGCAGCTCGCCCAGGATCGCCCGGACCCACGCCGGGTGCATGCGCGCGGGGTAGGGGTGGATGCCGTGTACCCCCGCGATGGGCAGATCGCGGTCCTCCTCGTGGACCCGAAAGAGGCACGCGAGGCGGTCGGCGGTCTCGGGATCGCCGAGCAGGACCTCCTCGCCGTCTACGTGAGAGAGGGGCGCGCGACGTCGATCGCGGGGGGTCTTCGGCTTCGGCTTCCGGGATCCGGGGCGTCTGCGGTCGGGCTTCTTGGCGGCCATCGGCGGGTTTGTAGCAGGCCCGCCCGTGCGGGGCTCCTCGATCAGAGCCACACGTTGCGATGGAGAAACAGCCAGGTCGTGAGCGACTCGAGCCGGGGGTCCGCGTCCGACGCCGGGAGGATCGCGGCGGCGTCCCGGGCGAGGTGGACGAGGCGGATGAGGTCGTCGAGGGCGGGGCCGAGCGCGGGGCGTTCGAGCAGCGCGTGGCCGTGGAGCGCCATGGACAGGGTGGACGCGGTGCGGCGGGCCCAGTCGCCGGCGCGGCCCCGAGACCAGGTCGGCACGACGGGCGCCTCGGCGTCGGCGAGGGTGCCCGCCACGGCCGCCCCCCAGGCGATCGAGCGTCGGTACGGGGAGCCCGGATCGAAGGTCCGCGCGGCGTCCTCGGCCTCCCGCTTCAGGTGCGTGGCCACGGTCGCCAGCCAGGCGCGATCGGGCGGGCCCAGGGGGTCGCGGTCCTCTCCGACGAGCGCCCCCAGGGACCGTCGCCCGGCTTCAAGCGTCGCGATCGGGTCGAACGTCGTGCCCAGGCCGGCCATCACCCCGCGGAGCCACGTCACGTAGTCGTCGCGGGGGATCCTTCGGTCGTCCACGGCGACCTCTCGGGGCACGGCCCACACCCGGTGGAGCGTGGACCGAAGCGCGACCCACACCTTCGGATCCGCGTTCAGCGGCTCGCCCTCGACGGCGGATCGGGCCACGCAGGCGCACTCCGTCCGCAGCGAGGCGTGCCACTCCGTCCCGCAGGCGACGAGGTGGGCGGGGTACGAGAGGCAGGACTGGGGCTTCGCTTCGGCCCCCGCGACGGCGTGGATCCGGCAGCGGCCGTCGCCCCCGCGGAAGGCGCAGCTGCCGTCCACGGCGACGACGTTGAGCGGGTCGTCCCGGCCGTCGAAGGCGGGGTGGAACACCTGGTCCAGGGGCAGGGGCCCGTCCCACGAATCTCCGAGGGCGGCGACCACCTTCTCTCGGTCTTCGCGCGTGGCGGGCACGTGGTGGTAGAGGCCGCAGCAGGCGCCGCTGCCGTCGCACGACGCCCGGAGCAGGGGCACGACGATCGGGGCCCGGGCGTCGGTCAGGCGCACGCGCCTGGGGATGAGCTGCCCCGACCGAGGGACCCTCGCGCCGGCCTCCGCCCCGGTCGCCCCCACGGGACGCTCGACGGCCGGCGCTCCGTCCGTGGGATGCACGAACTCGCGGACCCGTTCGCCGTCGAGCCGACGACGGATGAGAGGGAGCCCACCGCTGCGTTCGGAGGTCATCGGACAGACCTTACCGGCGTGGTACAAACCGAGCCCTCGCGCGCGACCCCGCGCCGGGATTCGGAGACTTCGTGGGCAACATCATCTGGCTGGTCGGCGCGTTCCTCGCCCCGCTCGTCTGGGTCGTCCCGCACCTCATGGGTGTCGGTCACGACTACACGCCGTTGATGATCTCCACGCTCTCGGGCATCTCGATCGTGGCCGCCGCGTTCCTGCTCACCTGGGCCACCGAGCTGGCCGAGCAGGACGTCCCCCCCGCCTTCGCGCTCGTGGTCCTGGCCCTCATCTCGGTGCTGCCCGAGTACGCCGTCGACATGACCTTCGCCTGGAACGCGGGCAAGGACCCGACGTACCTGCACTACGCGGTCGCCAACATGACCGGGGCGAACCGAGTGCTCATCGGCGTCGGCTGGTCCTCCGTCGTCTTCCTCGCCTGCTTCAAGGGGAAGAAGAGGCACATCGAGGTCTCCGCGGACCGACGCATGGAGCTGGGCTTCCTGCTGGTCGCCACGGTCTTCTCGTTCATCCTCCCGGTGTGGGGGGAGCTGAACCTGTTCCACTCGCTCGTCTTCATCCTCATCTTCCTGGGGTACGTGTGGGCGGCCCTCAAAACGGAGGGCGACGATCATCCGCTGGTGGGTCCCGCCGCGCTCATCGACGCGAAGACCGGGAAGGCCGGCCGATGGGCCGTCATCTCGATCTTCCTCGTGTACGCATGCTTGGCGATCTGGTGGGCGGCCGAGCCGTTCGCCGAGGGCCTGGTGGAGACGGGCCGCGGCCTCGCCATCGACGAGTTCATCCTCATCCAGCTGGTCGCGCCGCTCGCGTCCGAGTCGCCCGAGTTCATCGTGGCGCTGCTCTTCGTGCTGCGGCACCGCACGTCCACGGCCATGGGCGCGCTCGTCTCCAGCAAGGTGAACCAGTGGACGCTGCTGGTGGGCGCCATCCCGATCGTCTACTCCCTGTCGGTCGGCGAGGCGAGCGCCATGCCCCTGGACCACCGCCAGACCGAGGAGCTGCTGCTCACGTCGGCGCAGTCCCTCTTCGCCATCGCCGTGCTGTCCAACCTGAAGTTCAGCCTGTGGGAGGCGACGATCCTGTTCGTGCTGTTCGTCGCCCAGTGGTTCTTCCCGAGCCCGGAGGCGCGGTACGTGTTCTCGGCGGTGTATCTGCTGCTCGTGCTCGGGGTCGGCATGTCCACGGCCCAGCGTCGACGCGACTTCTCGCGGCTGTTCAAGATCGGCCCATGGACCTGACCCGGGCGGCGCTCGTGCTGGTCGCGGCGTGGTCGCTCGGGTGTCCGCCGAAGAGCGCCCCCGCCACCCCGAAGGACCCCCGCTCCGCGTGCTGCACCCAGTGCAAGGACGGCGCGGCGCAGGACCCTCAGGGGCGCGACCTCGCGTTGTTGGACTGCGGGCAGTACGCGACGTCCCAGGCGTGTGGGACCTACTTCGCCGAGCACCCGACCTTCGTCCAGGACTGCCGCTGACGATGCGGACCCCGCGGTAGAGTCGCGGCGGAGCGAGCGGAGGAGACACATGGCGCGCATCGACCTGTACCGCGACGGCAAGTGGGTCCGGTCCCTGGAGCTGTCCCAGCGGACGCACCTGATCGGGCGGGATCGCTCGGCCGACCTCGTGCTCTCCGACCCCCTGTGCTCCCGGCGCCACGCCCACATCGAGTGGTCCGACGGCGCGTTCCTGCTGCGCGACCTGGACACGTCGAACGGCACGCTGGTGGACGGGGTGCGCGAGTACAACCGGCGCCTGTCGACGAACGTCACGATCCAGATCGGCAAGGAGATGCTCCTCTTCCAGCCGGACGCGGAGGGGACCGAGCCGCCCGAGGACGACGAGCTCCCCGAGTGGGCCTTCCGAGGCCTCGGGGAGGACACGACCGAGATGCCCGCCACGGGGATGATGGCGCCCGCCGCGCTCACGCGACTGCAGGCCCGCACGCGGCTGCGCACCCGGCCGCACCTGCTGATTCGTCACAAGGGCGAGGAGCCCGAGATATTCTCGCTGGATCTGGACGTCACTCCCATCGGATTCGGCTCGGTGCGGGTCTCGATCGCCGACGGGAAGGACAAGGTGCTGGCCGAAGTGCACAAGACCAAGGACGGCTACCGGGTGAAGGGCAAGGGGCTCTTCGGCAAGGTCACCGTCAACGGCAAGGCGAAGCGGGAGGCGGTCCTGAAGGTCCGGGACCGCATCGACGTGGACGGGGTGGTGCTCGAGTTCCACCCCGGCCTCGAGGGGAAGAAGTCGTGAAGCGCCGCGAGTTTCTGAAGCAGGCGATCACCGGCGCGACCGGCGCGGCCGTGGGCGTGACCGTCGCGGGTTGCGGCGACGAGCAGGCCTCCGCGGACGCCCCCGCGGTCCACACGCGCAAGAAGGTGAAGTGGCGGGTCGCGTCGTCGTTCCCGCCCGCGCTGGACACGATCTACGGCGGCGCCGAGGTGCTGGCCGAGCGCGTGAAGGCGCTGTCGGGCGGCGACTTCGAGATCCGCGTCCACCCCGCAGGCGAGCTGGTGCCGCCGTTCGGGGTCCTGGACGCCGTGCAGCAGGGGACCGTCCAGGTCGGGCACACCGCGAGCTACTACTACACGGGCAAGAACGAGGCGCTCGCGTTCGATACGTGCGTGCCCTTCGGCCTCAACGCCCGTCAGCAGAACGCGTGGCTGCTCGAGGGCGGCGGCCTGGAGCTGATGCGGGGCCTGTTCAGCGACTTCGACATCCTCAACTTCCCGGCGGGCAACACCGGCGTCCAGATGGGCGGTTGGTTCAAGCGCGAGATCGCCTCCGCGGAGGACCTCCGGGGCCTCAAGATCCGGATCCCGGGCATGGGCGGCAAGGTGATGGACCGCCTCGGCGCGACCGTGCAGCAGATCCCGGGCGGCGAGATCCTGCCCGCCTTGGAGCGCGGCGCCATCGACGCGACCGAGTGGGTCGGCCCCTACGACGACGAGAAGCTCGGCTTCCACAAGGTCGCGAAGTACTACTACTACCCGGGGTGGTGGGAGCCGGGGCCGTCCCTCAGCTACTACGTCAACCAGGCGGAGTGGGCGAAGCTGCCGGCCGACTTCCAGGCCATCTTCCAGTCCGCCGCGGCCGACTCGGCGCTCGCGATGCAGACGCGCTACGACCACCGAAACCCCGCCGCGCTGCAGCGACTGCTCGAGGGCGGCACGCAGATGCGTCGCTTCTCGGACGACCTGATGACGGCGGCGCGCGAGGCCTCCCGCGCCGTGTTGGAGGACGCCGCCGCGGCCGATCCGTCGTACCGCAAGGTGTACGACGTGTGGTCGAAGGCCAAGAAGGACGCCGATCGCTGGTTCGGGACCGCCGAAGCCGCCTACGCGGCCTTCGCCTTTCACCCCTCTCGATGAACCGGTTCGCTTCGCGCGCCGGTTCCTCGCCGGGGGCCCCGAGACTTCCTCCGGAACTCCGCTTCGCTTTGCTCCGCTGCGCGCGCTTGGGGCGCTTGCGTCCGCCGATCGCTTCATGAAGCGCGTCCTCCGCGTCGCGCGCGGGATCGATCGCATGAACGGCCTGATCGGCAGGGGCGTGTCGTGGCTCGCGCTCGCGATGGTGCTGCTGGGGTCGTGGAACGCGCTGGCGCGCTACCTCGGTCGCTTCGTGGGCGCGGACCTCAGCTCCAACGCCTTCATCGAAGGCCAGTGGTACATGTTCAGCCTGCTCTTCCTGCTGGGCGCCGCGTGGACGCTGAAGGAGAACGAGCACGTGCGCGTGGACGTGCTCTACGGCCGCGCGAGCCCCCGCACCAAGGCCTGGATCGACCTCGTCGGGACCCTGCTGTTCCTGCTGCCCTTCTGCGTGTGGGCGATCTGGATGTCGTGGCCCGCCGTGCGCAACTCCTGGGCCGTGCTGGAGATCTCCCCGGACCCCGGCGGCCTGCCGCGATACCCGCTCAAGGCGGTCATCCCCGTCGCGTTCGCCTTCGTGGCGCTGCAGGGGCTCGCGTGGGTCGTCCAGAGGGTCGCGTTCCTCCGGGGGATCGACGCCGCCGACGCAGGAGAGGGAGCGTGACCGCCGAGCTCCTCGCGCCCGCCATGTTCGTGGTGGCCTTCCTCCTCATCTTCACCGGCTTCCCCGTCGCCTTCTCCCTGGGCGGGACCGCGCTGATCTTCGCGGGCGTCGGCGTGGCGTTCGACGTCTTCGACTGGGGCTTGCTGGGCGCGTTCCCCCAGCGGACGTTCGGGGTCATGGCGAACTACGTGCTGCTCGCGGTGCCGTTCTTCATCTTCATGGGCACGATGCTGGAGCGCTCGAAGCTCGCGGAGGATCTGCTCACGACGATCGGGATGCTGTTCGGGGGACTGCGAGGCGGTCTGGCGCTCGCGGTGGTGTTCGTCGGGGCGCTGTTGGCGGCCGCCACGGGGGTCGTGGGCGCGTCCGTGGTGGCGATGGGGATGATCTCGCTGCCCGTGATGCTGCGGTACGGGTACTCGCCGGAGCTGGCGACGGGGGTCATCACCGCCTCGGGGACCCTGGGCCAGATCATCCCGCCGAGCGTGGTGCTCATCGTGCTCGCCGACCAGATGGGCATCTCCGTGGGCGACCTGTTCGTGGGGGCGCTCAAGCCGGGGCTGATGCTGGCGGGTCTGTACGCCCTCTTCGTCGTCGCCGTGGCGGTGGTGCGACCGACGGCCGCGCCCGCCCTGCCGGCCTCCGAGCGGACCCTCGGCGGAGCGGACCTCGCCAAGCGCGTCGTGCTCGTGCTGTTGCCGCCGCTGACCCTGATCGTCGTGGTCCTGGGGTCGATCTTCTTCGGCGTCGCGACGCCCACGGAGGCCGGCGCGCTGGGGGCCCTCGGGGCGATGATCCTGGCCGCGCTGAACGGGCGCCTCACCCGGCAGGCGGTGCGCGAGACGTCCGAGCACACCACGCGCCTCACCTCGATGGTCGTGTTCCTGCTGCTCGGGTCGACGGCGTTCGCGTTGGTCTTCCGCGGCCTCGACGGCGACATCTGGATCCAGGACCTGCTGACGTCGCTGCCCGGCGAGAAGATCGGCTTCCTGCTCGTCGCGAACCTCGTGGTCTTCATCCTCGGGTTCTTCATCGACTTCTTCGAGATCGCGTTCATCGTCCTGCCGCTCCTGGTGCCGGCGGCGAGGGCCCTGGGGATCGACCTGGTGTGGTTCGGCGTGATGCTCGGGATGAACCTCCAGACGTCGTTCCTGACGCCTCCATTCGGCTTCGCGCTCTTCTACCTGCGGGGCGTGACCCCGGAGGAGGTGCCCACCACGGCCATCTACCGCGGCGCGATCCCCTTCATCGTCGTGCAGCTGGTGGGCCTCGCGATCATCTGCGCTTTCCCCGAGATCGTCACCGGCGGCCTCGACTGAACGCCGATCGGCGGTGGTATCCTCCGCCGTCTGCTGAACGCCTGATGGAGATGCTGTTGAGGCGCTCACTTCTTCCGATCCTTCTCGTCGCCCTGCTCGCCGCTTGTCCTCCGGACGACGGCTCGGTGCCCACGTTCCCGGGTCTCGAGGCGACGCCCGGAGAGGGCTCATCTCCGGCGGCCACGGGCGACTCCGACCCTTCTGCGGACGCCGCGAGTCCGGGCGCAGAGGCCGGGACCTCGACCTCCGGGGAGACTCCTGCGAGCGTCCGCAAGGCGAGCGAGACGTTCAAGGTCTGCTTGATGCTGCCGGGGAGCGGGCCCTCGCGTGACCTCGGCAACGAGATGCGCCGCGGCATCGCGGTGGCGATCGAGCAGATCGAGAAGGACGCGGACCGCACCCGCAGCATCCAGTGGATCGAGCGGGACACGAAGTCCACCGAGGCGGGCGCCGTGGCGGCGTTCCACTCGTGCTTCAACGAGGGCATCAGCTTCATCATCGGCCCGGTGCACCCCGCGGCGACCACCGCCCTGGTTCCCGTGGCCGCCGCTCACGACGCGGTGCTCCTGATCCCGGAGATCGGGGCCGCGCTGCCGTCGGAGTGGGGCGACAACCTCTTCGCCATCGCGCCGCCCGCGACGGACATGGGCCGCATCGCCGCCCAGAACGCGGCGGGCGAGCGGAAGCTCACCAAGGCGGCCGTCCTGCACATCGATTCGGTGTTCGGCGAGTCCCTCAAGGACGCGTTCGTGGAGCAGTTCAAGGCGGACGGCGGCGAGGTCGTCGGCACCTACAAGCTGCCTCTGAAGAAGCCGGAGGCCTGGGGGGCAGCGGCCCTGAAGGCGGGCGCCGCCGGAGCCGCGGGCATCTTCGTGGTCGGGCCCGCCGAGCCCGCGGAGTCCGTGGCCGACGCCCTCGACGAGTCCGAGCTGCAGACCATGGAGGCGTGGTTCATCGACTGGTCCATGCACCCGCCGGTGCTGAGCGCGGGAGGACCGGCGGTCCCCCGCATGCACTGGGTCAACCGCCCGCTCCCCACCGGCGCGTTCCACAACGCGTACGTGGACGCGCACCAGGCCCAGCCGGAGTTCCCCGCGGGCACCGGCTACGACGCGGCGATCCTGGCGGCGACGGCCATCGAGGAGGCCGAGAGCCTCTGGTTCGAGGACATCGCCCAGAAGATCATGAACGCGGACAAGATCCCGTCCGCGTTCGGCACCGGGTCGATCGTGCACAAGCGCGGCTTCCGCTTCGAGGAGGTCGCCGGCTACCGCATGGTCGAGCCCCAGCAGGACCCCGTGTCCGAGGCCTGGATGTTCGGCGGCTACTAGCGATGGTCCCTGAGCCGCCTCGCACCCCGGGGGGGATCGCGGGCGGCTATCCTTCGCGGCGATGGCGAAGCTGAGTCGACTGCGGCGGGCTCTGGGCTCTCTTCGGGAGCCCGCGACCGTCGACGACCGGCTCCAGGCCGACGTCGTGCGTCGCCCGTCCATCTTCCTCCTCAAGACTCCACCCTGGGACACGCGCCTCCCTCCGCTCGGCGTCGGTTACCTTTCGTCGTACCTGCAGAGGCACGGCGTCGACGCGCCCGTCTGGGACTGCAACATCGACACGTTCCTGCGCTTCCGCATGGACCGCCGGCCGCTGTGGGACATGGAGGCGGCGGTCTTCTGGTTCACGCCCGGGAAGGTCGCCGAGGTCTTCAACCACGAGTGCGACAAGGTCGCGCGCCGCATCATCGAGGCGGACACCCCGTACGTCGGCTTCTCGCTGACGATGGAGGGGATCCAGTTCGCCAAGCTCGTGACCGACCGCCTGCGCCGGGACGCACCGGACAAGGTGATCGTCATGGGCGGTCCCGGCGTCGCCTTCCCGGAGTTCCGCGACCTGTTCCCCCGGGGGGCCGTCGACCTGTTCGTCGTGGGCGCCGGCGAGGAGGCGCTGCGGCTGGTCCTCGAGCACGAGATCACGCCCACCGGGGCCAAGCGCGGCGCGCCCCCCGACACGCTGCGGATCTGGCGAGACCGGCCGAACGACCCCGACTGTCCGCTGTGCGTCTCCCACGAAGTGCAGCCCGAGGCCGTCGTGCACCCGACGTTCGAGGGGTTCGACCTGGCGAAGTACCTCGGCCGCGACCACCTCGCGCTGATCATGGGGCGCGGCTGCTTCCGCTCGTGCGCCTTCTGCTCGGACAAGCTCGATCAGGGCAAGTACCGCAGCTTCGGGTTCGAGGCGTTGATGCAGGCGGTGGCCTTCTACAAGGAGCGCTACTGGATCGGCGGCATCACCTGGAACGACCTCATCCTCAACGGGGACCTCAACCACCTGGACCGGTACTGCGACGTCCTCCTGGAGAACCACGTCGAGCTGGTGTGGGACGGCCAGGCGACGGCCCACCGCGTCATGAACAAGCGGCCCTGGCTCTTCGACAAGATGGCCCGGGCGGGCTGCACCGACATGACGTTCGGGCTCGAGTCCTTCGACAACGACGTGCTCGCCATCATGCGCAAGGGCTACACGGACGACATCGCCGTCGAGACGCTGAGGCTCACCCGCGGCGCGGGCATGACGACCGGCATCAACATGATCTGCGGGTTCCCCGGCGAGACGGAGGAGCAGTTCCAGCGGACGCTGGACCGCCTCGAGGAGCACAGCGAACACATCGATCGGGTGACGTCGCTGTCGGTGTGCGCCGTCGTGCCCGGATCGCCGCTGTGGACCGAGGCCGAGAAGTTCGGGATCACGCGACCGAAGCCCGGCCACTACCACGAGTGGGAGTCCGACGACGGCAGCAACACCCTGCCGTTGCGCCTCGATCGGCACGCGCGGATGAAGGCCAAGGTGGCCGAGCTGGGCCTGTCCGCGGTGGTCCAGGCCACCGACGAGTTCGACCCCGCCGTCCGGCGCTGAGGCCCTTCTGCGGCTATTCCGGACGAAATCCGGATGGCGCGGCCTGGAGCACGTTCTTGCGGACCCATTCCGGATTTCGTCCGGATGGGACACGCAGGACTGCTACCCGGGGACGTTCTTCCAGTCGAAGGGGCAGTGCCGACAGGCGTTGCCGCAGCACGTCCCGCGGGCGCGCAGCCCGAAGTCCGTCATGACGAAGAGCCCCGTCTCCGGGTCCACGTAGCCCGCCCGCCCGGAGGCGCAGGCGCGCTCGTGGGCGGCGACCGTCTCCGTCGGGAGGTCGAGCGGCGGCTTGCGCGTCACTCGTAGATCTCGGGCTGGGGAGCCCCCGGGAGCGTGGGGTTGTAGGTGCCGATCAGCAGCTCGATGGACTCGGCGGTGCCTGCGTCCTTCGCCCGGCCCACCACGATCTGCTGGCCGTCGGCCGCGGCGCAGTCGGACTCGGCCTCGAAGGAGTCGTCACCGCGGAGGACCCAGGGGCGAAGGACCGGATCGCCGTCCGACGGTTCTTCCAGGCGAACCTCGAACAGATGCAGCACCGACAGACAGCCGCCCACGCGCAGCGGCAGCACGAACTCCCGCTCGCCGGAGTAGGACGTCCCCACGATCGTGTCGAGGGCCGCCGTGGCCTCGCGGATGGTGGCGTCGCCCTTCACGCAGTCGGCGAGGAAGGCGTCCACGTCGGCGAGCCCGTCGAGCAGGACCGCCGTGTCCTCCGCGTCCGCGCACACGACCCCGAGCGACTCCACGACGACCTGGTGCTCCACCGCCTCTCCCCCGGGCGCCTTGCCGCCCGAGTTGTCCACCGGCGGGCAGCCCGCGACCCCCCAGGCGAGGGCGAGCAGCGGGACCACGAGACGTCGGGCGGGGGCGCGCACGAGGGGATCCAAGCAGATCGGCGCCGCGACTGCACGAGCCGCGGCGCCGATGCTGTCGGTCTCCTCGCGCGAGGGCGGCTCCGAGCGACCGGAGCGGCCCCGGGGACCGAAAGGTTAGTCCGTGGCCTGGTCTTCATTCGCCGGGCTGGGGGCGCCCGGGAGGTCGGGGTTGTAGATGCCGACGGTCAGCTCGACGCTCGCCACCTCGTCGGCGCCGTCCACCACGAGCACGCGGTGGTCCTGACCGATGTCGGCGGTGCAGCCCACGTCCTGTCGGCCGTAGGAGCTGTCCGCCTTGAGCATCCACGGGCGGAGGATGTCGCCGTCCAGGTGCACGGCCGCGATCTCCCACGCGCCGAGGCAGCCGCCGAGCTGGGCGGACACGATCAGCAGGCCCTCCCCCTCTTCGAGCTCGTTCAGCTGGGCGTTCAGGTCGTCGGCGATGGTGCTCTCGTCGCCGATGAGCTCGGCGCCGCAGGCCTCGATGAACGCGTCCACGCCGTCGGCGTCGACGATGAGCTCGGCGGCGTCCTCGAACGCGTCGCAGAAGAGGTCCGGGTCTTCGATCGCGATCTCGAACTCGATGGGGTCGCCCGCCGGGGGCTCGCCGCCCGAGTTGTCCACGGTGCAGCCGGTCATCGCGAAGGCGACGAGGGCGAAGGCGGGGACGGCGATGCGGGCGAAGGGGGTGCGGTGCTGCATGGGTCTCGTTCCTCGGTCGGCAGGCGACAGGCCTGCTCGATTCGTCTCGGTTCATGAGCGCGATCCGTGCCTGCCCCGGCGGGCATCCATGTGCCCGGGAGAACCGCCGGCCGATTCCCCGATGGGACCTGTCATGGCGCCGTCATGGGCCTCGCCCGGGCCGTCGAGATAGGGTCCCGCCATGCGACGACTCCTCCCCCTCGTGACCCTCCTCCTCATCGCCTGCCCGGCTGCCGAAGACGCCGACGGCGACGGCTTCGACGTCGACTCGGACTGCGACGACGGGAGCGCCGACGTGCACCCCGGCGCGGTGGAGCTGTGCAACGCGATCGACGACGACTGCGACGGCGCCGTGGACAACGATCCCGCAGACGCCGTGACGGGCTACGCGGACGCCGACGAGGACGGCTTCGGCGACCCCGACTCCGGGGCGCTCGCCTGCACCCTGGCGTTCGGCCGCACCCTGGACGCGACCGACTGCGACGACACCCGCGAGGACGTGAACCCCGAGGCGGACGAGCTCTGCGACGACGTGGATCACGACTGCGACGGCGCCCCCACGGACGGCGCGATCGACCCCACGACCTGGTACGCCGACACGGACGACGACACCTACGGCGACGCCTCGTCGACCACGGACGCCTGCGACGCTCCCGCGGACCACGTCGCCGACGACTCCGACTGCGACGACACGCGCCCCGAGGTGAACCCGGCCGCCACCGAGGTCGACTGCAACGCCCTCGACGACGACTGCGACGGCACCACCGACGTGAACTCCGTCCCCACCGACCACGCCACGATTCAGGATGCCGTCGACGCCCTGCCCGACGGCTCGACGATCTGCCTGCAGCCCGGCGCCTACACCGAGCGCCTGGACCTCGCGACCCGGGAGCTGTCCTTCGTGGGCGGCGGCGGGCCGGACGTCACGATCTTCGACATCGGCTCGGACCTCCCTCTGATCACCGCCAGCGTCTGGAACGACGATCACGAGGTCCTCGAGGGCGACGTGGCGGATCTCGCCTTCACGGGCATCACCGTGACCGGGACCCCCTGGACCACGACCGACGACATCGCGGGCGGCTTCCTGCGGCTCGGGGGCGGCTCCGTCCGGTTCGAAGACGTCGTGGTGACGGGGATCCACGTGACCCTGCTCGACGGCGCCGACGTGGAGGGTCTGCTGGTCGACGCGGACGCCGGGACGGTCGACGTGGTCGGCCTCGAGGCCTCGGACGTCGGGTTCACGTTCGCCGAGGGCGACGGCGACGGCACGAAGAACATCGACGGTGGCATCGTGGACAGCGAGCACGGGGGGCACGTCGACATCCAGGACGCCACCGCGGTCGGCCTCTCGGTGGCCACCCAGGACGCCCCCTCGTCCTGCTACACCGACGGCGTCTTCGTGCGCGTGCAGGACGGCTCCCTGACGGGCGCGGGCTGGCTCCTGGACGGGGGCACGCTCGACCAGGACTGCAGCGGGCAGAGCTACGTCAACGGGGTCTGGATGAACCTGTCCGACTCCGACTCCACGCTCGACGACGTGACGGTCTCGAACACGGTGGTGCACGTCGAGAGCAGCAGCAGCGCCTACATCGACGGGGTGGCGTTCAAGATGAATGACGGCTCGCACACGTGGTCGAACGTCGACTTCACCGACAACAGCGGCACCACCACCAACGACCAGTCGAGCAGCTACGCGCTGGGCGTCGTCTGGGGCATCAAGGCCGAGCTCGACCTGACCTACTCGAGCTTCCTGGGCAACGACCTGCGGGCGATCGCCACGGGCACGTCCACGTCCGGCACGACGGAGGGGGCCCTCACCATGCGCGGCCGGCTCGACATGCACCACGTCGAGATCCTGGGCAACAGCAGCTTCGGCGACGACCGTGGCAACGGGGGCGGCGTGTACTGGCGCGAGGACGACGACGTCCCGGGCGCCTCGACGTTCACCAACCTCATCGTCGCCGGCAACACGGCCGAGGGCGGGGAGGACGCGCGCGGCGGCGGGATGTACCTGAGCGCCGAGGCGGACCACCTGGCCGTGGCCTACTCCGACGTCGTGGGGAACGCGGTGATCGCGGGCACCGACACCGGTCGCGGCGGGGGGATCTACGACATCAGCGAGGCGGACGGCGGGTCGGTCGGGTTCACGGGCGTGTGCATCGCGAACAACACCATCGAGGCGGGCGCGGGGGGCGAGCGGGAGGGCGAGCAGGTCTACGTCGACGACGACGACCCCCCGCCGCGCAGCTGGACCTACAACAACGTCTTCGGCCCCGGCGCGATCGACCTGTTCGAGGGCATGGACGACCCCACCGGCAGCGACGGCAACATCAGCGCGGAGCCGCTGCACACGTCGGTCGCGGGCGACCCGGCGACCTGGGACCTGACGCTGCAGGCGGGCTCCCCGAACGTGGGGGCCGCCGACCCGAACCAGACCAACGCCGACGGGTCCACGGCCAGCATCGGCGCCTACGGCGGACCCGACGCGGCCTGGCCCGAGTAGGCCGCCCCCCGACTACTGCTTCTTCTGGTTGAGCTCGACGTCGATCGAGATGCGGACCTCGTCGCCGACGACCACGCCGCCCCCGTCGAGGGTCTTGTTCCAAGTGAGGCCGAAGTCCTTGCGGTCGATCCTGATCGTCGCGCTGGTGCCCACCTTGGTGTTGCCCCACGGGTCGGTCATGACGTCGGAGATCGGGTCGACGGAGAGCGTGACCTCCTTGGACACACCCTTGAGCGTCAGCGTGCCCACGAGGGCGATCGAGCCGTCCTTCTCCGCGGTCGCCTTCGAGCTCTTGAAGGTCATGGTCGGGTGGTTCGCCACATCGAAGAAGTCGGGCGACCTGAGGTGCTCGTCGCGCTTCTCGTTCTCGGTGTCGACGCTGGCCACGTCGATCGTCACGTCGACGGCGAGGGACTCGGCCTTGCCCGGCTCGTAGGCCACGCGGCCGTCGACCTTGCCGAAGGAGCCGCGGGTCCAGCTCACCATCATGTGGCGGACCTTGAAGCCTACGTTCGAGTGCGAGGCGTCGATGCTCCAGTCGGCGGCGGACGCGGTGCCGGGCGCGGCGAGGGGGGCGATCAGGAAGAGGGCGGCGAGGAAGAGGGGGCGCATGCAGTACTCCGGGGTGATTGATGGAGGCAGTCTGCGGTCGAAGCGCCTGCGCAACAATACCGCGCTACGGCAACGCGAGGGTGCGCTCGCGCAACCTCAGGGGGAGGGGGGGATCCCCAGCAGCGCGCGCAGGCCCTGTTCGGGCAACGTCGAGGGCTCCCACCCGTAGACGAGCCGGGCGAGGGTCGTGTCGGTGATGAAGCACTTCTGGTCGGCGGGGCGCTCGTCGTGATGACTGACGATCGGCTCGTTGCCCGTCAGCTTCGCGAGGGCCTCGACGACCTCGAGCAGGCTGCGCGCCGTGGCCGGGCCGCCGCCCACGTTCATCGTGAGCCCGCGGGGCGGGACGGGGCCGTCGAGGATGCGGAAGAGCAGATCGACCAGGTCGCCCACGAAGAGCATGTCTCGGGTGGTGCGCCCGTCCCCGAAGATGCGGAGCGGGAGCCGCTCCGTGACCGCCTTGGCGAACCAGGCGACCCAGCCCTGATCCTCCTGCTGCGACTGCTTCGGGCCGTAGATGCACGAGGCTCGCAGCACCACGGTCTCGAGCCCGTAGGTGCGGGACGCGTCCCGGAAGTAGCACTCCCCGGCGGCCTTCGAGACGCCGTACGGGGTGACCGGATCCAGCGGGCGCGTGGAGCCGACCCCCTGCGGCAGCGCGTCGAACACCAGCCGACGCCCGTCGGCCGAGGGCACGATCCCGAGGTCGTCGAGCTCACCGTAGACCTTGTTGGACGCCATGTAGACGCACCGGGCGTCGCGGCTGTGGCGCCGCACGGCGTCGATCACGTGGAAGCTGCCCGCCGCGTTCACGAGGAAGTCGCGGTGCGGGTCTTCCATGGCCCAGGTGACCGCGACCTGGGCCGCGAGGTGCACGACGCCGTCGAAGGGCGCCGACGCCACGACCGCGGCCTCGACCGCGCCGCGATCGGTGATGTCCACGAGGTGCGCCGTGAGCTTCGCGCCGCCCGCCTCCCGAAGGATCTCCAGCCGGTTCTTCGACCCCACCCGGGACAGGTCGTCGATCACCACGACGTCGTCGCCTCGGCCGAGCAGCGCGGTGCAGAGCGCGGTGCCCACGAAGCCCGCGCCGCCGGTGACGAGGACCTTCACGGCGTGATCCTGCCCAGGGCCCGCTGCCAGGAGCAGTGCTGCATGTCGGCCTCGGAGTCCGCGAACGCGTCGAGGACCCACGCTTCGGACGCGCGCCGTCGACCCAACGACCGACGACGTTCGACCAGCACCGCCTCGCGATCCGCGGCCCCACGCACGAACCCGCGGACGACGGCGGCCCGCGAGCGTCCGTGGCGACGCGCCCTCACGAGGTCCATGCCGAGCTCCGCGACCAGGGCGGGGGCGGCCTGCCAAGCCTCCCGGGGCAGCGACTTCAGGAGCAGGCGGATGCGACCGGCCGCCCAGTCCTCCACCTCCGCGTCCGACGGGAGGGGGGCCCCGTCT
Organism: uncultured Rickettsiales bacterium; assembly: GCA_964620495.1. Classification (GTDB taxonomy): domain Bacteria; phylum Myxococcota_A; class UBA796; order UBA9615; family UBA9615; genus CAZEKB01. Next base: position 23,921 of record CAZUHI010000068.1, read on the forward strand.
CGGCGACGGCTCTCGAACAACAGCGCCGCGGGCGTGTCCTCCCGGAAGCCGACCCGGGGGCCGTCGACGAACGTCGCGCGGTGCCCCAGGAGCAGCCCCCGCAGCGCGAGGTCGAGATCCGCGAGCTCGTTCTCGAGCGCGGGGTCGAAGCCGCCGGCGTCCTCGAGCAGCGCCCGCGAGTAGATCCCGGCCGCGCTGGACGTCGCGAACACGGCCTCTCCGTCCGTCGGTCGCGCGGGCATGATCCGCCCCCATCGAGACATGGAGAGGGCCGTCGTCGGGCCGCTCCCGGGGGGGACGTCGCCCTCGATGCGGCACGCGACGGCGCCCGCGTCGGGGTGAGCCTTCACTGCGTCCAGCACCGCCTCGAGCCAGCCGTCTCGGGGTACGGCCCCGCTGTGCAGCGTCGCGATCCAGCCGCTGGTGCAGCGGTCGGGGGCGAGCCCGAGCATCGTCTGGGGGCTGCTGCCCGGCTCGGCGTCGAGGAAGGTCGCCCAGTCGCAGACGTCCGCGGCGATCGTCTCCAGGGCCGGGTCGTCGCGGTGGGCGATGACCACCACCTCGCGGGCGGGCCCCTCCTGCCCCACGACCGAGGCCAAGGCCTCCCGCAACCACTCGCCCTCTCCGGCCCGCGCGGCGATCGCGACGGCCAGGTTGGAGCCGCCGATCTCCGCCACGGGGATCGTGGGCGCGGGCCCGGCCTCGTGCCCTCGCGGCCGAGTCTCCCAGCGACGGTGGATCCCGTGCACGAACGAGATGATCTGCTCGGCCTCCAGGGCGTCGGTGGACACCACGCCGGTGCGGTAGCCGTCGAGGTCCTCCAGCTCCAGGCCGTCGAGGCGGCCCGCGTCGCGCAGCTCGTCGTGCAGCCGGGAGCCGGGGAAGGGCACCGCGATCGTGAACTGCGCCGAGTCCGGATCCAGCTCGTAGGCGAGGTCGAGCGTGCGCTGCATGGACTCGAGGGTCTCGCCCTGGAGCCCGAACATGAAGGTGAGGTGCACCTTGATGCCGAGCGAATGCACCGCCGAGACGGTCGCCCGCACGCGGTCCACGTCCAGGTTCTTGCCGATGCGCCGCAGCCGGGCCGTGTCCGCGCTCTCGACGCCGTACTTCACGGCCTGCAGCCCCGACGAGGCGAGGAGCTCGTACTGGGAGGGGTCGCACGTGTCGGCGCGGCCCATGAAGGCCCACGGCATGCGGATCCCGCGCTCGACGAACGCCGACGCGAGGGCCTCGGTCCGCTTCTTGCCCAGGTTGAAGGTGTCGTCGTCGAAGTAGACGGAGCGGTAGCCCTGCTCCTGGAGCGCGAGGACCTCGTCGGCCACGGCGTTCGCGGCGCGCGTTCGGTAGTCGTTGTCCGCGTACAGGATCTGGGGCCACGCGCAGAAGTTGCAGGTGAACGAGCACCCGCGAGACGCCCACATCTGCACCGACGGCCCCGGGATTCCGCCGGGCAGGTCGTGGTAGCGGTCCATGGGGAAGAGGTGGCGGGCGGGCCAGGGGAAGGCGTCCAGACCCTGCTGGCTGTGCTTTCGGCCGCCGTCGAGCAGATCGTCGCCGGAGCGGTGGATCAGCCCTTCGATGGGGGTCGCGGGGATGCCGTTGGGTCGGCCGTCCTTCCCGGCGCGGGCGCGGACCCACTCGCGCACCGTGAGCTCGTACTCGCCCACCAACGTCCCCTGGATCTCGGGGTGTTCGGCCAGGAACTCGGGGCGGTACAGCTCCTTGTGGAGGCCGCCGAGGAGGATGTCCCCGTCGTAGCCGCGGTCGCGCAGGGCGCGGACGGTGCGCAGGTCCTCGAACAGCGACGGCGTGGAGACCTCGGCGACGATCACGTCCGGCGACTCGGCGGCCACACGATCGAGGTACGCCTCCCGATCCATGCGCTCGGCGCAGGCGTCCACGGCGGCGACGTCGACCCCGTCCCTCTCGAGCACCGCCGCCGTGTAGGCGAGCAGGAACGGGAAGGGCATGTAGGGCGAGTCGGCCCGCTCGAGGTGCGGCCAGCGGGAGCCGGCGCGGACTCCGTACCACCCCGGGCGCTGCCAGGGCGGGTTCGTGACGAGGACTCTCATCCGGGTGGAAGTCTATCCGCCGATCGGGGTCATCGCCCGTGATCGACGGCGGCGTTCTCCGGGGCTTGGTACTTGCTGATCTCGAGGGCCCGCAGCGCCGACGCGTCCTCGCTCACGCGCAGGGCCCACTCGGTCCCTTGTCCGCTCGGCTTGCCGCGACGCACCTCCAGGGGGCCGAAGGACAGACCGTTGACCGTCACCGAGACCTCCACGCCGTCGAACACGATCTCGACGTTGTTGGGGTTGGCCGCGAGTCCCGTCCGCCACTCGGAGCCCAGGTCCTCCGTCAGCTTCTTCCGGCCCTGGATCCTCAGTCGACCGTCCGCCTCGAAGGCCACCGAGAACCCCAGCTTCGGGAACGACACCTCGTGCTCGCTCTCGGCGCTCTCGGCGATCATCAGGTAGGTGATGCGGAAGCTGTCGAGGGGCCACGAGGCGCTGATGTCGGCCGCGACCCGCGGGGTGTCGGCGTGGGCCACGGACGTGAAGGTCAGGGGGCGTTGGTTCCTCACCACCTCGGCGTGCTGCTCCTGGGCGGCGCGCTCCTCGGCCTCGGCTCGGAGCATCGCGGCGGCCTCGGAGTTCCCGTCCGTGATCGCGGTCGCGCGGCGGTTGAACGACTTGCGCAGGGGGTTGCGGTCGGCCGGGAGGTCCCAGTCGACGGCCTTCGTCATGTCCACTTCGCCCCCCCCGTGGCGCAGCAGGTCGTCCCCCAGCCAGTAGGTCCCGTTGGGCATCAGGACCCAGAGGTTGTAGACGCCGTCGCGCGCGGCGTCGGCCACGAGGGTCGCGACGTGGTCGGTGAACTGGCGGAGGAGCGGGTCCCGGGGGGGCGGGTCCGCCAGGGGAGGGAGCCCCGCCCCGCGGTCGGGCGCGCGCAGCTTCACGACGGTGAAGTTCTTCAGTATGTACCGGCGCCGTCCGTCGATCCGGCGGTCCCAGTCCTTGTTGAGCCCCCGCTTCCAGGTGAAGCGGTCCTTGCGCGCCTTGATGGCTTCGTCCAGCCAGCGCAGGGAGGCGAGGGCGTTGCGACGCTCCCACCACACCATCGCGAGCGAGTAATAGACCTCGGCGTAGTCCTTGCCCACGTCGCTCTCGTACGCGTCGGTGAAGCGCTGGAGGGCTTTGTCGAGGTTCCCGCTCTCGAGGAAGATCCACCCCTGGCCCACGACGTCCACCAGCTCGGGGGGCAGCTCCGCCCGCGCACCCCGGGCAGGCGCGGGAACGAGGAGCATCGCCGAGGCGGCGAACAGCAGCAGGAGCAGGCGAGCGCGCATGCGGTATGGGATTCTGCCGGCTTCGATGGTCCGCCCGCTACGCATCGCCGTGCTGCTCCCGCCCCACCTCGCGCTGCTGGAGCTCGAGGTGGAGTAACCGAACGCGGTAGAACCTCTCACCCGAGGAGCACGCCATGTCCATCGACGTCACCGTCACCATCGAGATCGACCGCCCCCGCGACGAGGTCGCCGCCTACGCCTGCGACCCGGACAACGACACGTCCTGGTACGTGAACATCAAGGACGTGAAGTGGCTCACCGACAAGCCCGCCGCGGTGGGTACGCGGGTCGCTCGTGTCGCGCACTTCCTCGGCAGGAAGCTCGAATACACGTATGTCGTGGACGAGTTGGTGCCCGGCGAGAAGCTGGTGATGCGCGCCGAGGCGGGGCCCTTCCCCATGGTCACTACGTACACATGGGAGGACGCGGGCGACGGCCGGACCCGCATGCACCTCAACAACTCCGGAGGCCCCGGCGGCTTCTTCGCCATGGCCTCCCCGCTGCTGTCGTGGCAGGTGAAGAGCGCCACGGAGAAGGACGTCGCGCTGCTGAAGCGCATCCTGGAGGGCGAGGGTCCGGACGAATAGTCCGGGATCCGCCCCACAAGTCGCGGTTGCCCCGGGGATTCCGGACGCGACGTCCAGTCAGCTCGCCAGGTACCCCAGCCCGCGGAGGCGCTCCTCCATCGCGGCGGCCTCGTCGGCGTTCGGCTCTTCGCCCATGGGCTCGCGGTGGGGCAGCTCGTCCGTCCAGCCCACGTCGCACGCGAGGACCTCTGCCGCGGGCACCCCGTCGAGTCGTCGCGGCACCTCGATCCCCAGCAGCGCCAGGGCCGTGGGCGTGAGGTCCAGCAGACGCAGCAGCTCCGGCCGCGCCCCCGCCGCGATCCCTGCGCCCCCCGCGACGTACACGCCGTTCATGCGGTGGTTCCCCGAGTGGTTGACGGCGGCCGGACCGAAGATCGCCCCGGGCTCGCCGATCTCGCGCCCGGACCGCGTCATCCACCGGTAGTCACGGGGCACGACGACGAGATCCGGCGCTTCGTCCGCCAAGGGCCCGTGGTACAGCGACTCGCCGCGAAAGACCGCCTCGATCGCGGGCCGCCCGTCGGGGGCCTTCAGCCCGCCCAGGCGGTCGGTGATCGCCTGCAGGAGCCCCTCCGCCTCGGGCCCCGGCTCCACCTGCCCCTGCGGCTCGCGCCCCCTCAGGTTCAGCCACACACACCCGAAGAGCCCGCGCGAATACGCCCGGGTCGCGCCCCAGTCGATGTCCCCGAACGTCGACGGCGGGACCTCCGTCCCCGGGGCGCGCCGCGAGAGGAAGGGCGGTAGGAGCTCCCACACCCGCTCCCACGGCGACGTGGACGGCGCGTACGGTCGGTCGACCGCGAGCAGACCCATGTCCTCGAGGACGGCGTTGAGGTTCATGTCGCCGTCGAGGTCGCCGAAGCCGTGGTCCGATACGACGATCACGGTCGCGTCGGGCGCGGCCGCGACGATCCGGCCGAGGGCGTCGTCCAGCAGGCGATACGTGTCCCGCACCGCCGCGCCGAACTTCCAGTCCTCCCGCTCGGGGGGACCTCCAGGGAGCGCAGCCTGGCCCCAGAAGGCGTGCTGGACCCGATCCGTGGCCGTGAAGACGGCGACCATGAGGTCCGGTAGCTCCGAGGTGAGCACGTCGACGAACAAGTCGGCTCGCGCCTTCACGAGGCGATGCAGCGCGGCGAGGAACTCGCCCGGATCGGCGTGCTCGTAGGAGTGCACGTCGATGGCGTAGTCGGGGTGAGTCGCCGCGATCCGACCCGCCAGCGACCGCGGCATCGTGGCGCCTTCGAGGTCTGCGGCCCCCAGGCCGGGGATGAAGATCCCGTCGAAGTCGTCTTGGATGGGGTGCGCCAGCGGGACGTTCAGCACCGCCGCCTTCAGCCCGCACTCCGAGGCGACGTCCCAGAGGGTGGCGCCGTGGCGACGTCGTGCGTTCGTGGGCTCCACCCGGTACGTCCCGAAGACGCGGTGACCGAAGTCCCAGATGCCGTGGCGCCCCGGGTTCAGCCCCGTGAACGCCGACGTCCACGCCGCGGGCGAGAGCGGATGCACCAACGAGCGCAGGGGGCCCCAGGCGCCTCTCCGGGCGAGGGCGGCGAGGTGCGGCAGGGTCCCGTCGGCCATCCAGGGCTCGACCAGCTCGGGGGTGGCCCCGTCCCAGCCGACGACGATCAAGGGCCGCGCGGGCCGGTCCGGATGGGCGGGCTTCACTGCGCCGCCGTGCTGCGCGCGTCCACCCGGTTCAGCCGCACCCCGAGCTCCCCGAAGAGCCGCTTCGCCGTGGGCCCCATGGGCCGGTCTGCGAGCAGATCGTGGACCTCCGCCGGGTCCTCGTCGAGCGAATAGAGCTCGGCGCCGTCGGCCCGCGGCAGCCACGGCGAGCTCACCGGGGCGATGAGCTTCCAGGCGTCGGTGCGCACCGCCACGTGGTCCGCGGCGGCGACGTAGATCGCGTGGTGGGGCACGCCCGGCACCCAGCCGTGGATGTAGGGCTCCAGGGAGACCCCGGTGCGCAGGTCGCCGTCCTGGTCCCGCACCTCCCGGGAGCGGAGGTCGAGGATGTCGAGCAGCGTGGGCGCGAGGTCGGACGTCTGGACGAGGACGGCGTGGTCGCCCGCGGGCAGCCCGTCGCCGTTCTTCACTCCCACCAGGAACGGCACCCGCAGCTGAGAGTCGTAGGGGCGATCGGGGGCGCCGGGGTGCTCGCCGAGCTCCAGGCCGCTGGCCCCGACCAGCGCGAGGAGCTGGGGCCGGTCGGGATCGGCGGCCTCGGCGGCGGCGCGGGCGGCCATGCGCAGGGCCCGCAGCCGCAGGCGGTAGCGCTCCCGCAGGACGTAGGACTCGGTGGTGTCGGCGTGGAGGGGGTCGTCGCCCAGGCCCAGGTGCACGAAGACGAACCGGGGGCCGTCGCCCTTCTTCCAGAAGGTGCGGAGCGCCTCCGCGGGCAGCCCGGCGCCGCCCACCCGGGCGACCGAGTCGAACTCGGGCCCGGCGGTGGTCGCGACCTCCCCCTCGTCGTCGATGAGGAGCGACCGCCACCCCGCGGCTCCGAGCATGGCGGCGAGGCCCCCGGGCCCGGGGGCGGCGTCCAGGTCGAGGCGCAGCGAGCCCCCGAGCACCGACAGGGCGGATCGAGTGCCGCTGTTGGACGGCGCGAAGGCGTTGCGGAACGTGATCGTCTCGGCGGGGACGAGGCCGATCTCGTCGGCGAGGACGTCGGCGTCGACCGCGTCCGCCCGCAGGCCGGACAGGTGCAGGACGACGATGTCGGGGCGCAGCGGGGTGCGCGCCGGATCGACCCGGCGGGTGTCGGCGCGGACCCCCACGATCGCGAGCAGCGCGACGATCAGGAGGGCGACGGTCGCCCGGTATCGCAGGGTGCCCGCGGGCGCGGAGCCGGCCGCATCGGAGGGGGGCTGCACCGTCGCAAGGTAGCATTCACGTGTGGCCGACCGCCCCGCCCGAGCCCTGTCGATCGCCGACGGGGACGCCCCTCCGCCGCCCCTCGCCGGGGCCCTCGCCGCGTGGTGGCGACGGGCGGGCGGGGACGTCGTGGTGGTGCGCGGGCGCGGCGCGGCCGACGAGCTGTGGGTCCACCTCGAGGGCGAGCCCGACGACGATCGCTTCGCCCACGACGCGGCCGACATCCACTTCTTCGGGCCCGGCGTGGAGGACCCCGCGGTGCGCGACGCCGTCCGACGGGCGCACCCCACCGCCGACATCGTGCGCGGGGACCCCGAGCCGGGCATGGAGGACGTGACCACGCTGCCGCTGACCACCTGGAGCGGCTTCGAGCCTCTGGGGGGCGCGTTCCGGCTGCTCGCGTCGCGCGGTCCGAGGGCGCGGCCGGTCGCCCATGTCGTGCGGGAGGTCGTCTACCTGGTCGAGACTCACGGGGCGGGGCACCTCCTGTTCGACGACGCCGATCTGGCCGCGTTCCCCGAGTGGCTGCCCGCGTTCGAGGCCGAGCTCGCGCACCTGCCCTGGGACCTGACGTGGGAGGCGAACGTCGGCGGCGACCGCGTGCGGGGCCGCACGGATCGCGGGCGGCTACCCTGAGGGCCGTGCTCTCGGCTTCCGAGCTCCCGTCCCTGCCGCCTCGCCTCCAGCTCGAGGTCACCAACCGGTGCGCCCTGGGCTGCGAGTCGTGCGCCCGCCACCACTGGGATCCGTCGGTGAACCCCGTCGGCGACCTCACGACGGAGCTGCTGTCCTCCTTGGGGCCGCTCTTCGGGGGCGCGGTGGAGGTCACGCTCGGCGGGTACGGCGACCCCACCGAGAGCGAGATGCTGCTCCCCGCCCTGCGCGCCGCGAAGGCCGCGGGCTGCTCCGTCCGGATGATCACCGGCGGCGCCAAGCTGACCGAGCGGCTGGTCGAGGAGCTCGCCGAGGCGGGCCTCGACCGGCTGGTCCTGTCCATGGACGGCGCGACCGACGCGACGCTCAAGGCGCTGCGGGGCGTCCCCCTGCGGGCCTACCTCAAGTGGATCCGCGCGGCCGCCCGGGCCCGCGGCGAGGGCGTCCGACCCCTGGTGCAGCTCAACGTCGTCGCCCAGTGGGCGAACCTGGACGAGCTCACGGCCCTCGTGGAGCTGGCCCACGCCGAGGACGTCGCCGGCATCCACGTGTTCCACCTCAAGGCGTACACGCCCGCGACCGAGGATCGCTGCCTGCTCACCGATCCCGCCCGCGCCCGCCGGGCGTTCGACGCGGCCGCCCGTCGCGCCGAAGAACTGGGCGTGTTCCTGGCGCTGCCCACCCTCGAGCCCGCGCCGATCGTGTGCATGCAGCCGTTCGAGCACGTGTTCGTGCGCCACGACGGGGCGGTGCGAGGGTGCTGCTCCGCCTTGTTCGATCCCCCCCTGCACGGGCTGGTCGCCGGGCGCGTCGACGCGGGCTCGACGGCCGACGATCTCGCCGCCCTCTGGCGCGCCCCGCTCCTCGAGCAGTACCGCGACGCAGTCCGATCCGGCGACGACGACGCCCTCCCGTCGCCGTGCCGCACCTGCGCCTTCCGGCTCCCCACGCTCGCCGCCCACCGCCGCCCCCTCCAGGTGCTGCAGTGAACGATCTCGCCCGCTCGCTCCCCCCCCCGGTCACCGGGCTCCGTCGGGCCTGGCGCCTCTTCGTCCACCTGACCTGGTGGGACCTCGTGTCGCACTACTTCGGCTCGTGGGTCGGGCTCCTCTGGAACGTGCTCCTGCCGGGCTTCGTCATCGTCGTGTACCTGCTCGTCTTCGAGCTCACCCCCGGGTTCCGCTTCGGGGGCCACGAGTCCGTCGGCGGCTACGGCATCAACCTCGTGGTCGGCCTCATCCCCTGGCTGCTCTTCCAGGAGGCGGTCTCGCGGGCGGCGAACGCCTACGTGGAGCAGCGGCACGTCCTCACGCAGATCCCGATCCCGCCCGCGCTCTTCCCCCTGGCGTACGTGGGCTCGGCCCTGCTCCGGCACCTCGCGGTGCTCGTGATCTTCCTCGCGATCCTGAGCTTCGTGGGCATCGCGCCGTCGATCCTGTGGCTCGGGGTGGCGGCGGTGCTCCCGCTGCTGCTCGTGGTCTCGGCGGGCGGGGCGATCGTGACCGCCTGCCTCACGGTGGGTCACCGGGACGTCGCGCCCACGGTCGGGGCCGCGATGCTGCCGCTCTTCTTCGCCACCCCCGTCATCTATCCTCCCCACATCATCCCCGAGCCCCTCCGCGTGGTCATGGACCTCAACCCCCTCTCGCCGGTCGTGGTCGCGTACCGCGATCTGCTGGTGGTCGGCCGCGTCCCCGAGCCGGGCGGGCTGCTCTACACGGCGGCCGTCGGGGTCGTCCTGCTCGCGCTCGGCGCGGTGATGGTTCGCCGGATGGGGCCCGAGCTCGCGGAGCGGATGTGACGGGGCTGGCGGTCCACGATCTGTGGAAGCGCTTCCGGCTGAAGGCGGGGGTCGATCGCACGACGCCGGTGCACTGGGCCCTGCAGGGCGTGCACTTCACGCTCCCTCGCGGGGGGGCCCTGGGCGTCATCGGGGCCAACGGCTCGGGCAAGTCGACGCTGCTCCAGATCGTCGCGGGGGTGCTCCAGCCGACGCGCGGATCCTTCGAGGCGCAAGGGCGACGCATCGCGATCCTGAACCCGACGGCGGGGTTCCACCCGGACCTGAGCGGCCGCGCGAACATCCGCATGCTCGCCTCGCTGTACGGCCTCCGCGGCCGCGAGATCGAGGGCAAGGTGCCCGCCATCGTCGAGTTCTCCGGGCTCGGCGACTACATCGACCAGCCCCTGCGCACCTACTCCGCGGGGATGATGATCCGCCTCGGCTTCAGCACCGCCAGCCACCTCGAGCCCGACGTGCTGATCGTCGACGAGGTGCTCTCGGCCGGCGACCTGGCGTTCCAGCGCAAGGCCCAGGGGATGGCCCGCAAGCTGCGCGACGGCGGGACCACCCTCCTCATCTCCACCCACGCCCTGGGCGACCTCGCGACGCTGTGCGACCGCCTCATGCTCCTCGAGCGCGGGGCGGTGCTGGCGGAGGGGCGGGCCGAGGACGTGGTGGCCGCGTACATGCAGCGCGTCGATGAGGCGGGCGGGCGCATCGAGGCGGGCGCGCCCGCGGTCGGGGGGGCCCGGGCGACGAGGCCCACCGCCGAGGTCGAGATCCGCAAGCTGATCGTGAACGGCGCGGAGAACCCGTCGGACGTGAGGCTCACGGCGGGCGACGCCCTCGACATCGTGATCGAGTACGAGGCCCACGCGGCGGTGGAGGACGCGCTGTTCCGGGTGCAGTTCTTCCGGAACGACGGACTCTTCGTGCATGGCCAGAACACGGTGCGGGCGGGGCTCCACCCGGGGCTGACGGAGGGTCCCGGGCGCGCGCGGATCCGCTACGAGCGGTTCGGGCTGCTGGCCGGCGACTACTACGTCTCGTTGGGCATCTGGCCCGACGAGTACCGCTCCTACACGACGGGCGAGGCGTACGACCACCGCCCGAGCGCCTGCATCCTCCACGTGGAGGCGCCGCGGTCGGCGGGCGCGGGCGTCGCGGGCTTCCCCTGCACCTGGGACGTGGACGGACGCACGGCCGACGATCGAGGTCCCCGCCCGGTCCTCGCCCCCGGCGCCACGGCGGTGAGCCGATGAAGCGCCGCGTCCTCGTCGTGTCGTCCTGCGCGCCCCCGCTCCCGGGCCGTCCGGTCACCGGCGGCGGCCTCCGCACGGCTCAGCTGGCGGCCGCGGTGGAGGCCGCCGGGCAGGCGGTGACGCTGATGATCGAGCGCGCGGCCCTGGGCGACGACCCCCCGGCGGATCTCGCGAAGGACGCCTTCGACGTCGAGACCCTGGCCGACGAGATCGCCGGCCGTCGGCCGGACGTGGTGGTGCTGGAGCAGTGGGCGCTGGCCGCGACCCTGGGCGCCGTCGCGGCCGAGATCCCGGTCGTGATCGACCTGCACGGGTCGTTGCTGCTCGAGAACGTCTACCGCCGCGGGGGGCTCGACCTGACGCTGGACGCGGGGACGAAGATCGAGTGCCTGCGTCGCGCCGACCTGGTGCTGGTGCCGGCGCTGGTGCAGGTGCACCACTTCGCGTCGTGGATGACGGTCGCGGGCTTCGATCCGCGGCGGCTGCCGCTGCGGGTGATGCCCCTCGCGTTGCCCGGCAGGACGCCCGCGGCGCGTCGAGCGAAGAAGCCGGGGCTGAAGCTGATCTACGGCGGGGCGCGGTGGCCCTGGATCGACTCGCTGGCGGCCCTGACGACGTCGGCGGACGCGGTGGCGGGGCTCCCCGGCGCGACCCTCGACGTGTACACCTACAGCCCGCCGCGCCACGGGATGGCGTTCGACGAGGCCCTGGGCACCTGGGAGGACGTCGACGCCGCGCTCACCGGTCGGGACCGGATCGCGCTGCACGTCGGCACGGACCACGCGACCTGGCGCGAGGCGCTGCGCGGGGCGACCGTCGCCCTCGACGTGTGGGAGCCGAACCCCGAGCGCACGCTCGCCGCGACGACCCGGACGATCGAGTTCCTCTGGGCCGGGTTGCCGGTGATCACGGTCGAGGGGGCGGCGTGGTCCGAGGAGCTGGTGGCCTCCGGCGCGGGCTGGACGGTCCCCCCGGGCGCCGACGGGGCCCCGGCGCTGGCGGCGTTGCTGGAGCGGCTGCACGCCGATCCCGCGCGGATCGGGGCGGCGAGTCGTGCGGCGACGGCCTTGGTGAAGGGGCGGCACGATCCGGCCCGGGCGGCGGCGGCGCTGACGGACTTCGTGGCGACCCCGTCCCGGCCGCCGCGCGCCTCGGCGTCGCTCGTTGCGTCGATGGTGGCGGTGCGGGAGGCGCACCTCGAAGACGCCCTTCAGTCGCTGAAGGACGCCCACCGGGCGGAGCACGATCGGTTGGTGTCGGGGCATCGAGACGAGGTCGACGGCCTGCGCTCGGAGCACCGCGCGGAGGTCGAGACGCTCACGGCGGCGGCGCGGGACGAGGTCAAGCGGCTCACGGCGGCCCACGACGCCCACACTGCCGAGATGGCCGAGGAGCGTCGGGTCGAGATCGAGCGGCTGACGGCGTCGACGGCGTCGGAGCTCGTCGCGCGAGACGAGCGGCACCGCACGGAGATCGAGGCCGTCGTGGCCGACTGGCAGGGGCGGCACGAGACCATCGAGCAGAAGCGCCGGAAGGACCGGGACAAGGCCCTGGAGGCGCGCACCCGGCTCGAGGTGGAGCTGCGGGCCGAGCAGGCGCGCCGGCAGGTGATGACCGAGGAGGTCGAGCGGCTGCGGTCGGGGCCCGCGATGGCCGTGGCCCGCAAGCTCAAGCAGCTCCTCGGAGGCGGCCGCGGCCCGTCCGTCGAGCTGCCCGGGCGGCTCGGCCCGGGCGCGCGGCTCGCCAAGCTGTTCGCCGAGCACGCGGTCGACCGCGACTCCTAGGGGATCAACGGGAGGACCACACCGGCGACCTGCTTGAGGACGTCGACGACC
>CAZUHI010000069.1:0-35769 GCA_964620495.1 uncultured Rickettsiales bacterium
GGGCGTGGCGCAGCCTGGTAGCGCGCTGCAATGGGGTTGCAGAGGTCGGAGGTTCGAATCCTCTCGCCCCGACCATTTTAACCTCCTTGCTTAGCAAGGAGTTAGGGCTGCGCGATGCAAAGGGCATCCGTTGCCCCCGGTGAGCATTCACGAATTGCTCACGAGTTGCTGCGGCACGCGCTTTGCGTCAGGTCGATTTCATCGACCTTATTCGCGACCTCTAGCGGCGGCACGACACGCAGCGCATCGCGCAAGTTCTGGGTCGTCACGCGCGTGTAGATGTTCGCCGTCATCTCGACCGACTGGTGCCCCATCAAACTCTGCGCCACCTGGATGGGCACACCTGCCAGAGCAAGCCTCGTGCAGAACGTGACGCGCAGCGCGTGGATGTCGAGTTTCGTGTTGTCCTCGCCTCGCACTGCGATGCCAGCTCGTGCACAGACATCTTGAAACATCCGAAGTGAGTTCCTGTTCTGCCCAACCCACGAGCATCCCTTAGGCGTGAGGAAGATGGGCTCGCTCACCCTCGGGATACGACCCAGGACTTCCGCGTGAAGCGCTCGGAGCGACAGGAGCTCCTCCGTCAGTTCGTCAGAAAGCGGCAACGTGCGCTCCCGCTTCCCCTTCGTGGTATTCGCCCTGAATCGCAGCGTACGGCCCCGTTCGTCCAGTTCTGCCCACGGAGCCATCACGACCTCGCTGAACCGTCCGCCGGACTCCAGGAATGTCCTCCAGAGGGGTGCTTGCGGGATTCGGAGCTTGCGCTCCTTCGCTTCGTATCCCGGACCTTTCGTGCCATTCTCGATGGTCCGCGCCGCCCGAGTTCGAGCTCCGCTCTCCTCGTCCAACTCGCGGGCCGCCCGGAGGAAGTCGCCGCACTCCTCTTCCGTGAGCGCGCGTCGCTCGAGCTTCTGAAACGCCCGCCCCTGAGGGAGGCGCTTCAGTCGGATGGGGTTCTGCTTGAGCCACCCGAGTTCCGCAGCCCAATTCAGCATGGCCACGACCGCCGACACTTCGCGGTTCACCGTCGCGTTCGCTGGGCGCCTCTTGGATTGAAGGCGCTTGGTTCGGTAGGCCATCAGCGCATCGGTTCGGATGTCTCCGACCCTGCGCGCGCCGATGCTATCGAGGACTCGGGCAAGGGCCGCGCGTTGCCGTATCACGTGACTCTCGCTGCACCGAGCTTCGAGGTCCGTCAGGTAGGCGACCCGGACCTGCTCAGTGCTGCGCTCCGCCCAGCCCTCGACCTCCATGCCTTGCTCCGCAAGGTCACGCTTTCGAACAATCTCAGAAAGCATCCGCGTCGCGACGCGGCGGTCGGTGCCCAGGGCTTTTCGGTGGGGTCTCCGGTCTGAGTCGGTCCAATGCCCGACGTAAACCGTGCGTCCACCTGCCCGCTCCTCGCGAACGATTCGTCCCTGTCCTAGTCCTCGACCTTGCGCCATCGTGATTCCGTTTGCTTGGCGGCGCGAACCCCATCACCCCGGGCAAAGGGCGACTCGGCCACTCCGGGGCAGTGCTGTTCGAGCCAGCGTCTGACGGCGGGCTTGTACCATCTAAGTCTCGACCCTGGCGTTTCAGCGGGCGGCGGAGCAACCCCCTCCTGAAGCCATCTCTTGAGGGTTCGGACACCGCAATTCAACACATCGGCCAATTGCGAAGCGGTAAGCAGCGGCTCCAATTCCAGAGTTGTCGGGTCCGGTGCTCGTGTGCCCGCACGCTGCTCAGCAGCAGCGAACAATTCGTCTCGCACCACTCCCCGAACCAAGGCCTCAAGTTCATTTACATCCAAGTGAACAACGAGAGGCGTGGGGGAGTTGGACCTATCCATGCCCCAAAGAAGGCGATGGCGTGACAGGTCGTCGGTTTCTTTCTCGGCGACTTCGGTGGTAGTGGCACCACCCGGTTTTGGCGCTGGTTCGAGTGCAGCATCTCCCGTGTTTCGTTGACGACCGGAGGTGTTCCTCCTCCGAGGTCTTCCCTCATTTGTCGTTCTCCCGTGCTCCTAGCAGAGGGGCCCTCCCAGAACGCAAGGACCGCTCCGCTCTCCTCCTTGCGTTCCTCCTTCCCTCCGCACGTTCGCAGGAACAACAAATGAGGGAAGACCTCGGAGGAGAAACGCGACATGCCTACAACGACACAAGATCAGGAGGCACTCGAACCACCACCAAAACCGGGCGGTACCACTCTCGCAGCTGAGTGCTTCCCGCCCGGACAACGAAAACAAGAGCAGCGATTTGGTGAGGGAGTTTCCAATACTCAGGACGCGTCTGAGGCGGAGCTTCTTGGCTTCATGGGAGAGCAAATTGGAGACCCTGCAACTGCGCGAGAAGCTTGGGCGGAGCTCCATGGTCGGCACTCCCGCTACATCTTCACCGTTGTTGCACGAGCGTTCGGCGGGGCACTCGGAGACAAGGAGCGCATCGCAGACGTAGTGGCGGACACTTTCCAGACAGCGTTCGATTGGGCGGGAAGGCAACCATCCTCGGAGCAACTAGTAGAACGCTTCTCAGACCAGGACCCCGACGGCGTTCGTCGCCGGGTGCTTGGATGGCTTTCAGTTGTTGCTCGCCGAATTGCCGCACACCGGATTGCGAGCGATGTAGATGCGCCGGGTGAGCTACTTGGAGATTTGCCAGCCCCAGAGCAAGATGCTGACGACGAGCCTCCACTAGCTCTTCACACTCTGCTCCACGGCGCACTCAGGAAGCTCAGCGAGAAAGAGACTGAGGCGCTCCAGGTGAGTCTTCCTTGGTACGAACCAGAGACTGGCGAATTCGCGTTCCCGAGAGGGGAAGCAGCAAGGATTGCAGCATCCCTCGGCACCACCCCCGACGCCCTTAGACAGAGACGCCACCGCTCGATGAAGCGCCTTCGGGCGCTGCTCGAAACTGGCGGCTCAGCAGAGATGGTCCAGTCATGAGCAAAGATCGTTCCCGGTCCCCGCCGGAGTATTCCGTCCTTGTTCAGCGCACCGTTCTCTTCTGGGAGCGAGTAGAGATTCAGGCCAAGAGCCCTGAGGATGCCGCTGACCTCGCGGAGGAAAAGGCAGGGTCTTACGACTGGTCGAACTGCCAGGAGTTAGATGTCGCCGTGCGGGTCGAGAAGGACGGCGACGTGCTCGTGGAAGTTGCCTACGAGTACTGACGTTTTCTTCCGCGCTTCCTCTCTCGGGGTACCATGTGGCACCGAAGACCCAAGCCTAGGAATACCACCCAATGTCTACGCCGAACTCAGACGTGCCTGCGCCCGACCCTCGCGACCTTCTTCGCACCCATATCACTGGCCTTGAAGAGAAGGCGGCCGACATCTCCAAAGCACTTGCCGAGGTGAAGGCTGAGCTCCGCCAGTACAGGACCGCGCTCAATGCCCTCACCGGGAAGCCGAGCGACGGCAAGAAAACGGTCACTCGAAAGATTGTCCACGATGTACTTACTCCGTTCCTTGCCGAGCAATCCGGCGGCTCAGCTAAGCGGGCTACGGTTGACTCCGAACTGAGACGACGCCTCAAGGCATCAGGCTACAAGCTGAATGGGATTTCCAGCCGAATCAATGAGGTCCTCGCGGGTGATTCTTTCGCCGTAGTAGACGACGACGTGGCGCTTGCTAATTCGGGGGACTGATTTCGTGCCTGACGACGAGCCTTCACGGCTCGACCGCTTTTTCTCATTTTGGTTCTCTGCCCCTCTCGCAGCACAGCGGTAAACCGGTCCTCCTTAGCCTTCACATTCGGTTTGTTCTGTCCGCTCTTAGCTACGTGAGCGGATGAGTAAAGGGGTTCTCACTCGCTGCGCTCGCTCCGCTTGCCCCTTGACTCATCCGCTCACTTCGCACGGCTACCGGCACAAACCGAATGTGAAGTCTAAGGAGGACATCATGAGTGAAGAGAAAAAGAACGAACCAAGATACCGAGTTAGGCTCGGGGCAGTGGAGGCCGTCATCTGGGACAACGAAGGGAAGAAGGGGAGTTGGGCAAACATCTCCCTGTCGAGGACCTACGAGGATAAGAGCGGCAAATTGCAGAGCTCAAACTCGTTCTCCCAATCGCAGGCGATTCTCGCTCGCGAAGCGCTTGACCGAGCTATTGCCGTTCTGGCGGAGCAGGGAGGTGAATCATGAGGTTGCTCACGGAGGAAATAAGAAGGCGACTTCCTGGTCTCTATGAGACGGATGGGGAGGATGACCCAATAGTCCAAGTGAAATTCTTTGCAACCTGGTGCTCATGGACTTGGTACGCAACGGAGTTCGACGGGGATAACACATTCTTCGGTCTTGTCTACGGACATGTGGCCGAACTTGGGTACTTCAGTCTCTCCGAGCTTCAAGCCGGGGAAGGAAAGCTCCACCAGGTGGAGCGTGATTTCCACTTCATGCCGAGCAGGCTAAGCGAGGTGCGAAGGATTCACAGGGCGAGAGTGGCTTGATGACAACCGAGCGCCACTGTTCAAGAAGAATGGTGGCGCTACTTAGAAAGGTGAATGATGACGAAGAAAGATGATGTACTTAAAGACGGTTACGAATGGGTAGAGGATATTGACCACGGGCATTGGTCCCTCTCTTCGGGGTACCTAAAGCATCAGGATATGCTTCAAGCCTGCTGTGATCCTCTGGCGCAGTTAGAAGACGATGATTTTCCAGATGTCGAGCACGGGGATGCGCCGGGAACGGATGGCAGTCGCGGCAGCCATTGGAGCGTGGATGTCGATGAAGCGGAGCGACTGGTGTGGTCCTGCGGACACTACGAGGAGAAGACGCGGTCGAGGATGATGTGGCTAGGTCGTGTCGTTGTTGTGGCGGGTGCAGTCGTTGGCTACTTTTTAGCGGGGATTCTTTAGTTGGCAATTTGAGCGGAGGGCGGCATCGAGCCGCTTTCCCTCTCTGACTGGGGTTGTAAGAGATATCCCTAGCCTTAGGGGCGCCCGTCTTGCGGTCCCGGCTAGGGCCGGGCCTCTGTTTCTTGGAGTTCATCTTTCTTGACCTCCGGCTTCCTAGGTCGGAAGCCTTCGGGGATTCTCGCTCGTCGGGCTAGGGCCCGAGCTTCGCGAGAACGCTTCGCCCAGCAACTGGGCTCGTGCCGAACCTAATCGGTCCGGTCAAAGAGGAAGCTGCGGTGCCATGGACCAACACTTCCCTACGCCTGCGCAGCTCCTTTCCCCTTTTCGATTTCTCCGTTCGTTTTCAACTCAGTGAAGTCGTGAACGGGCTTCGCCCGTTCGCAGTGTTGCTGATGGTTATCTCCTTCGGAAGTTTCGCTTGAGCTTTGGGTTCTAGCTACGGGTCACGAAAGAGCAAGAGAAACCGGTCCCCTCGCAAGCTCGGCGCCTAGCGGCGCAGCTTTCTCTTGCTCTTTCCCTCCTCCTTCGCTGCCACCGTCGCACAACCAAAACTTCCAAAGGAGAAAACCATGATTGAGAGGAAGATTCAGCCAGCTGACAAAGTGAAGGCGGGGCCAAATCAAGCGAACCCCAGAGAGCCGGAATTGAACGACAGAATCGAGAACGCGCTCATCCATATCTTTCTTCATCTTGAAGCGCGAGGGAACGATACGCCGGAGCACATCCTGAAGGCTGTCGACGAAGTTGCCCTGTGGGCGCGGCAGAGACATCACACATGGGCAGTGAAGGTGGGGCGGACGAGATGGAAGCTGAAGGGCATCCCCGAATTTGTACTCGGCGTCTTACTTACGACCATCTTCTTCTTGCCAGAGATAATGGGTCACACATGCACTTGGAGTGGCTAGCCGCTGAGGGGTAGCCCGGGCTCCCCTCACTGGCCTTGGGTGCCAGCATTCTCTCGACTTCCATTTACCCATTCTCTTAGCGGGGTACTTACCTCGCCGCTCTGGCTAAACGTCTCGGCTAGGGCCGAGCCATTCTTTTCTGGAAGGAACCTTTCTTGACCTCCGGCTTCCTAGGTCGGAAGCCTTCGGGGATTCTCGCTCGTCGGGCTAGGGCCCGAGCTTCGCGAGAACGCTTCGCCCAGCAACTGGGCTCGCGCCGAACCTAATCGGTCCGGTCAAAAAGGGAACCTGCGGTGCCACACCTGATGCACCACGGTGGTATACCAATGTGCCCTTAGTCCCTTCTACGCAGGTATTTAGTGGTATACGTGCGAGTGACTGGGTATACCTTGGGGCTGGTAGTCGCTTCTGGGCGCCTTCTATGCCCGTTCTCCGGTATACCGCTCGAAACAGCCATGGCAAACGAAACACTTTCGATCAAGCTCGAACCTGAGCTCAAAGTCCTCCTCGAAGAAGAAGCGCATTCGCGGGGAAGAAAGAAGAGCGGCTATGCCCGGGACATCATCGCCGACCACTTTTCAGAAAGAGGGAATCCATCTCTGGCCGCGAAGCTAGATGATCTCGCCACGCAAGTTGCGAATTTACGAGAGGGCCTGGCCTCTGGCGATAGCCAAGAACTCGCTAGGCATGCGCTGAGGGAGATGGGTGAGCTTCGATCAATCGTCGCTGGCATGGCTGCCGCAGTTCACCACTCGTTCTCGGCGTACATGACTCAGCTGAACTTTCAAGATCGAGGCGAATACATGTCAAGATTCGAGGCTCTTAGAAAGCAATACCAGGCTAAGAACGATTGATAGACTAGGAGTAACTCATGCTATCAATCGGCTCACTGGGTGCAGGCAAAGGGCACTACTACACCAACCTTGCTCGGGAAGATTACTACCTTGAGGGCGGTGAGCCGCCCGGGCTGTGGCGAGGGAAAGGTGCTGTATCACTGGGCCTTGCGGGGATAGTTGAGAAGGAGCAACTGCAATCTGTGCTCCAAGGGTTCCACCCGGCTGATGGTCGAAAGCTCGTCCAGAACGCAGGGAAGGACAAGGGGGACCGGAAGCGTCAAGCTGGAATCGACCTAACTTTCTCCGCTGACAAGTCCGTCTCCGTGCTTTGGGCGATGGGGGACAAGAATACTCGGGAGGGAATCGAAGCCGCCCATCATCGCGCAGTTGGCACCGCGCTCGACTACCTCCAGATGGAAGCGGGTTGGACCCGGCGTGGGAAAGCAGGAGCGCAGTTCGAGCAGTGCGAGTTAGTCTTTGCTGAGTTTCTCCACTCGACGAGCCGTGCCCAGGACATGAATTTGCATTCACATGTCCTCGTTCCGAACATCGGTATTCGTGAAGACGGAATGACATCGGCCCTTTGGAATAACGAGCTTTACCAGCACAAGATGGCGGCGGGAGCCATCTATCGGGTTGCTTTGGCCCACGAACTTGGGCCGAGGGGGCTTGGGTATGAAATCGAGAGCCACGGGAGTCCTCGTAGGGGGAGGCAGTCTCAGTTCTTCCGTGTTGCCGGAGTCCTGCAGTCGGTTTGCGACAGTTTCTCTACTCGCAGAAGGCAGATAGAACACCAGATGCAGGAGTTCGGTTACTCCTCCGCGAAGGCAGCGGATACAGCGAACCGCGCAACTCGAGAGGTTAAGGGGCATGTCGCGCGAAACGAACTTGAAGTCACCTGGAAGGCGCAACTGCTAGGGCTTGGGCTCACCCCCGATGCGCTCCCAAGGCCCAGGGAAAGAGAATCCCAAATTGCTGAGAACGACCTATCCGCGCTTGTTGCAGAAGTCTGCCAATCCCTTGCAGGGGAACGAGCCACCTTCCGTCCCCAAGATGTGGTTCGCCGCGTAGCTGAAGCTTCCCAGGCAGACGGCCTGACTGCGCCAGGGGCGGTACTCGGTGCAGTACGCAAACACCTCGATAGTGATGAAGTGCTGACGGTGACACGAGGAAAGCGACACCCCATTCTTACTACCCAGGCAGAGCTCGCTGCGGAAGACAAGATCCTTGGCCTTGGCGCGAAGCTCAATGGTGAGCATGGACTCACGGTTAGTAGCCCCTTGGCTGATCTGGTCATCGCAAACAACGAGCAGAAGCTCGACACCGAGGAGCGGCGGGCGGCTTTTCGCTACCTTACCACTGGCTCTGGAAACCTAAAACTCCTTGCCGGAGTTGCGGGGACCGGCAAGACATCTCTTCTCGGGGCTGCCCGGGAAGCTTGGGAGAAACAAGGCTACACAGTCGTCGGGATGGCCCTCGCAGGCAGGGCATCTAGAGAGTTGGAGCACGGATCTGGAATCAAGACCGAAACTGTCAGGAAGCGGCAGATTGAGCTCGAACCGTCGATCAAGGAGCAGGCGGATTACCACGGGGCTCAGATTCGCAGCGCAGCGAGGTGGGGGCGTTACAAGGACTACAAAGATAGGCCAATGGAACGGCTCAAGCTCAATTCCAAGACGGTCGTCGTAATTGATGAGTCTTCCATGCTGGGGCTCGAAGACATGACCCAAATGCTACGGCTTGCTTCGAAGGCCGGGGCAAAAGTGGTGCTTGCCGGTGATGAGCTTCAGCTTCCTGCGATCCAATCAGTTTCACCATTCGAGGCTCTCGGAGAGCACGTCGGCCGCTTTGAGCTTTCGGAAGTCAAACGGCAGTCAACTCCATGGATGCAGGACGCAGTCCGCGCCTTTGCCCACGGAGATGCAGCGACGGGACTTTCCCTTCTGAAGGAACATCAATGCCTCCACATGGGAGGTGGCGGTCCTTCCGAGACGAAGAACAGCCTGATCGCCGACTGGATGGAGGCGAAAGGTAAGGCAACGCCCTGGCTGGTCGAGTCCCTTCTTCCCGATGTGCTTGCCCGGAGGGTAAAAGGTCCGGACAAGCTTATTCTCGCCGCCACGAACTCGGATGCTCAGGAACTCAATCACCTTGCTAG
The DNA here is from genome assembly GCA_964620495.1 of uncultured Rickettsiales bacterium. Taxonomy (GTDB): domain Bacteria; phylum Myxococcota_A; class UBA796; order UBA9615; family UBA9615; genus CAZEKB01. Next base: position 8,735 of record CAZUHI010000069.1, read on the forward strand.
AGAGGCACGGAAGAATGCCCGCGAGCTGGGCACGATTCCTGTAACTCTCGGGTCTGGAGAGACTGCCACGCGCGGTGACCGCATCATGCTCGGTGAAAACAACCGACACCTTGATGTGTCAAACGGTGATCTTGGAACCATCGTTAAGATTCACAGCCCCATAAATGCAAACCCCTTCGACAAGGGTGGAGTGACCATCGACCTTGACCGCGGAAAGCGTGTTCGAGTCAACCTGAACCGCTACAAGAAAACGTCGCTAGGCTATGCGCTCACGACCCACAAGGCTCAAGGGTCAACCGTTGACAGTGTGTTTGTTTACACAACGGTTGACGCAGCCAGGCGAGACATGATGTACGTCCAGACTTCGAGAGCTCGCGAGCACATGGCTGTCTACTGCCCAGGGCATGACCTCGGGGAAGACTTGGCAGACCTTGAGCGCTCGCTAGAGCAAGACTGGAGAACACAGCTTGCCGTTCAAGTCGGTGAAAGATCGGAACGGGATGTCGCGCTCGAAGAAGCTGAGCGCATCCGAGTACTGGAGGAGGAGAGGGAGAAACGGGCTCGAGACGACTTTGGATTGGAGAGGGGGCTATGAGTGGAGAGGAGAAGGGCCGCCGATTTATGGAGCGATTTTCATTCGGCTCGAAGGAGACTCCCGCAGTAGAGCCGGAGCTTCTTGGATTCGAACCGAAGCCCAATCTCCCTCCTCCACCTCCAGTTCCAGACCTGGCATCTCGCAAGGCAGCGGATGCCTACGATCCCGAGCAGGAAGAGGTCACCTTCGAGGCCAAGAAGAACCGCACTCGCCTACCTCCACTAGATTCGGTTAAGGGCGCCCTTCTTAGTGCCGCGCCTGAGCACCCCGCCATCCGACAGGCGATTGCTGCCACGGACCCCGAAGCTTCTAAGCTCGGAGAGCTCCGAGTTAGCTATCGGGGTGCAGTCGCAGGGGCTCCACAGACGCAGACTTGGACGCTTAGGGAGCTAGCCCCCCACACCCTCTTCATGGGCGCAACTGGATCAGGCAAGACTGTCGCAATGAAACTGCACATGTGGAGTGTGTTGCGACCCGTGCGTGAAGATGGCCCAAATGGAAAACAAGCGTCCGAGTTCTCCATGAACTACCGCACGCTTGTCTATGACGCGAAGACCGACCTCGTCCCCTTTTTTGCACGCATGGGATTCACGCCCTCAAGGGATGTGATTTTGACCAATCCCTTTGATACACGCTCCGCTTGCTGGGACATTGCGAGAGACGTTTCGAATTCAGCGGACTCCCAGGCGTTTGCCGACATCGTGATACAAGATCAGGGTGGGGATGCCTTCTGGCAGGTGTCCGCGCGCGAGACACTCGCTGCCGTAATCGACGGATTGAATGCCCCTATCCATAGTGATGGAAAGCGCCACTGGGACTTACGCCACCTGGTGACGATCCTCGACACTCCCGACTTGTTAGAGCAGGTGCTAGACCGAACCGAAAAGGGGAGGGGGATTGTTCGAGATTACATCAAGACAGTGGACCGCCTAGCGCTCAGCATTCGCGCCACCTTGCGTGCGAACCTAACTCCGTACAGACTGATTGCCGCTCTCTGGGATCACTCCAAGTACTCGTTCAGCTTCGAACGATGGAGCCGCGGAGCTGGCGTCCTTCTGGTTGGCGACCACTACAAATATAAGGACTCCATGGTTCGGGCGAACAACATGCTCGTGCGGTTCGCGATCGACACTCTAATGGACCGTCATGACCATGAGCGACTGAAGCATGACCTGTCATGGCTGTACCTCGATGAGTTGAAGAACGCTGGGCGCTTTCCGAATTTCGGAACGATGCTCACACAGGGGCGGAGTAAGGGAATACGATCGGTCTTGGCAGCACAAGGTTTGAGCACTCTGAAGGCGACCTTCGACGAAGCTGAAGCGGAGGAGGTTCTGAACAATTGTGGGGAGAAGGCCATCATGCAGTTGGGAAGCGCAGAGGACGCCGAATGGGCGGAGCGGCTTTTCTCTACCCACACGGTAACCAGAGTCTCCAAGACGGTTCCTCGACAGAATCCTCAGGAGGGCTCCGAGACATTCAGCGAAGACAAGGAGGCTCGAGTGCAAGCGCGGGAGTTCCTCGAACTGGAGTCAGCGTCGGATAATGGGGGCGGCCTTCACGCTTACTTCCATTGGCGCGGGAAAGATGGCGCGAGCAACAACAAGCTTCATGGGACATCCGTAGATCACGGTATGCCAGGACCTCCTAGGCGGGGGGCGCCACAAGAATTCATTCCCAGGAAACCCGAGGAGTACGACCTTCGGGTCTTTGACGAGAACGACTACGGCCACCTCGGCCTCACTCGACCCAAGGACGACAAGCCCCAGGGGCCAGCTGACAAGAGCAGGTTCAAACTCCCCAAGAAATATGATTGAGAGTTACTTCAAGCTGGTCGGTCTTCCTGAGGACGCGACGACCCAGGACGTTGAGGAGATGCGGCTCACAAAGCAGCGAGAGTACGGCGGAACCCTTCCGGGGGAATTCGCCGCGCCATTTGAGTTGCTTTCGAACGCCGGGCTGCGGTCAATCTACGCGGAAGTTCTTGAGCTCTCTCGATCAATGAGGATTGTTGAGCGCCCCGACGTCAATGCCGCGAGGGAGTTCGCCGAGAAGCATCACTTCCTCCTACAAGTTGTCGCCGAGCCAGACCAGGTGCGTTACGTAAATGTGGGTACGTATGATGCTCCGCCTCCGCCTGTCCCATCTCCAACCGCCGATGATTCCGCAAACCTTGCCCTTCCGCCAGGTGGTCCGAACAGTGACTACTTTGCGGTCCTCGGGGTGGACCCGACGCTTCCGGCTTGGAAGCTTCAGAAAGCGCTCTACGGAGCCGTGGAGGAACTGAAGGATGCCTATGGGCAGGAACTGCCAGGTGAGCTTGAGCCCGTCATCATGACCACGGTTGACGAGGCCGCTCGGACTTCATACATGGACTTGCTTCAAAAGGCGGAGACCGGGCAGGCCGTAGAGTATGCCAATGCTTCGGCAGCGGCCCTAGCAGCAAGGGCCGCGGAAGCTTTGCACTTTCATGCTATTCGGGAATCTGACTCTTGCCTTTCGTTCAAGAACGTTGGAGTCCCAAACCCTCCAATGCCGCCTCCGCCGCCGTCGTTGTCGAGAGAACCCCGAACTTCGACTCAAGCGCGAGTTCCGGCTGATCAAGGGCAGGCTCCGCCCGCTCAACAATCCCGGAAGGACATGTACGGTCGAGTGGACGGCGTAGCGCCGCCAATCATGATCGGCCCTCGGGTCTATAAGCTCCAGATCGGGAGATGCGTTCTAGAGTCTGCTGTAAAACAGAAGGACTCGATTGTGTTCAACTGGGTTCAGCAGGCGCCTGGACAGCCTGCTAATCGAGCTACTCACCGAGACTTCAATGCTCTCGTGTGGCAAGACGGGTTCATTCAGGTTGGGAGGGACTACTTCCATGTGGTTCTTGTTGATCTCGAAACGGGTAGGTCCACCACAGAAGCGTTCTGTGGCATTAACACCGAGTTGTACGCCCCCCTGATCATGACCACGGGGATTTGGCAGTGCTTCCCATGGCATTCTCGTTACCTCAAGAGTGGTGTGACTTGGGACCGCGCAGCCTACTATTATCAACGTGATAATCCGGGGAGACCCGTCCCTCCCCACGAGCACTTTGGCCCTGACGGTTGGACCGACGAAACTCAACGGGCGTTCGCGAAGTACATCGAGGAGGTCGTGTATTGGGGCCGCGCGTACATCGATAACTTCAAGATCCCCCCTCCCGAGATTCGGGAAAGAGCCCGAGTCGATGTCCGCTGGATCTTGGAAAACCTTGCGGGCATGAGCAAACGGCAAGTTCGCAAGCTCGGCTACTGAGCGTGCGCATGCTTGCACTTCAACTCGACTCTTTGGAGCTTGGTATCTTCTCAGTGGAGCCAAGTGGATGACCGCTACATGTCCTCAGTTTTCAAGTGGCCTGAGCTTGCGGGTGTCGGCTGTCGTTACGATGTTCTCACGTTGAACCCACTCGACGCATGCGCTCGCCTCCGCGAGTGGACTGTCGAGAGGCGTAACCTCATCACCTCGCTCAGCGTGAGGATCCTCTTGCCCATGGTCATGTCCTGCCTCCTCCTTGAGGCCGAGCCTCTTCGATTGCTGCTCAACACTCTCTGGGACCTGGGTGTTTCCGATTGCTGGTGATGGCATATAGTGCTCCTTTCAAAGTGCCGTTTTCAATAGTTATGCACCTATTTGCACCACATGTAGCGTTTCGCCACAAGACTGTCAGAATGGACAGTCGCCGAGGAGTTTCTGTGATGCTCCTGCAAGCCAGCCCAGGTCATGCCAGACTCTGAACCGACAAAACATGACCGACGGCAAACAACAGGCATTCTGTTCAATCACCAACTCGCCGGACACTCTTGTCAGGCTTGGTGACTACCTTGCTCGTCTCTACGGACTTGAAGAGGACGGAGCTTCCCTCGCTACGCGTTGCCGAGGTGAGTGGGAGGAGTTTGAATTCCAGGTGGTCACTCTCATGGTCGCGGCTTGGAAGCTACCAGACCCCCATCTCATCCCGTATTGCCAGGAGTTCATGAAGCGTTGGTTGCCAATTGCCCCGAGGTCGCCACACAACCAAGTGAAGTCAGGTGCTCCATTCCTCGAGTGCATCGAAGCGGCAACCCGTCTTGCAGGTGGATTTGACGATTACCAAGCGCCGAAGAGCGGAGTGTTTCAGAAGCTATTCGGAAAGAGCCCAGGTGTCGCCCAACTCGTTGGAGGCAAGTACCTTCTCGATGAGTGGCCCCTCGCTCACGGGAAGTCAGACGCAAGCAAGGAAGAGCGCCGCGTGCGTGCGCTCTACGACAGACTCTCCAAAGACGAACTTCTCCAACACGTCCACGCGATGCGGCCCATTGCCTTCATTGCGCGATTTGCAAAGTGCCATCCATGCCCCCACATGACATGTCATTTCGACTGGACTAGCTTCCGCCCCGAGTTTGCTCGCATAGTTCTGGCGGATCAACTCGTTCCACGCACGCTTGGTTTGGAGTACCCGAAGAGCGCGAGAGAGAGCATGTCTACTGACGAGGTCCTTGCCGAGCTCAATGAGTCCCGGCGAAAAATTAAAGAACGGCGGAAAGGGTATGAGCAACGCCTCAAGGACTTCCAAGAAGGTAAGCCTCGTACTCCTCGCTGATTTTCGCGTTGGCGATGCGGGGCAGCAAGTGGTGGCCGGAGAGCCGCCGTCAACGGGAAGGTGACTATCATGAACCCGAGGTGGCCGGTCCATAATGCCTCAGATGAGGGGGGGCGGGATGCTCATGGTCTAGACAACCCCATTCTCCCTGAGAGGTAGCTCGCCCCTAGGAAGTCCGATTGGGCCGTCAGCGATCTGCTCATCCGCACTGGACAATGCTGGACAATTCTCCCATGCTGAGCGCGCTACCTTCGGACCTTCCCGATGCCTGAGCACTATCTAACCCTCAAAGATGTCGCCGAGCTCCTGAAGCTCAGTGAGAAGACCATTTACCGCCTGGCACAGCAGGGCGAGATTCCTGCGTTCAAGGTGGGAGGCTCATGGAGGTTCCGGGCATCCGACATTGATAAGTGGGTAGCAAAGCAAATCGACGATCAATAGCCGCATGTTGAATCCATCTGATCACACCAGAGACCGCTTCGAAGTTGCCTCTCCCCTCGAGGGGCTGCGATGGTGTCCCTCTGACTACTCTGCCCAATGTGGTCAAGGGGGCAGGCCATGACTCTTGACACCATCGCGATGGCTGTTGAAGCGGCGGAGAAGAGTCACTTCCGGTTAGTGCTGGTTGTCGGAGGTCCACGGTCCGGGAAAACGGCAGCACTACAGGACCTCTCGGGCGAAGTGGAGTGCCCCGTTGTCAATCTGAACCTTCGGCTCTCTGGTTTGCTTCTAGATTTGACGCAGAAGCAGCGACCCGTGCGTGTCCAGCGAATCCTCGCAAAGCTCATTGAGGAGATCGGCGGCACTCCCATTGTGCTGGATAACATTGAGCTCCTCTTTAGCACGGAGCTTCGATTGGATCCCCTTCGAGTTCTTCAGCAACTGGCACGCAACCGGACCATTGTCGCTGCCTGGCCTGGGCGCATCGAGGGTGATGCGTTGACTTATGCCGAGCCAGGACACTCTGAGGCTCGACGCTACAGCGACCCTGAGGCATCCGTTGTACTTGCCTCCTCACTCCAAACATCTGCTGCGCATGGCAGCTCCATCCAGACCGCAGGAGAGGCGGAGGAATAGCAATGAAGTACTCGGACATCATCGAGTTTGAACCCATTGAATCGGTTGTGCAGCTGCGGGATGCCGATGGCGAAGCCAGCGCGCGGCAACTTGTTGAGAGCTTCGTCATTTCAGAGAGGATGGCGGAGCAACTGACCGACTTGGTCTTCGAGCAGCTGCAGTTCGAGCGACCCGCCGACAGCAAAGGCCTCCTGATAGTTGGAAACTACGGCACGGGTAAGTCGCACCTAATGGCCGTGGTCTCGGCGATTGCAGAGCACGCTTCCCTCGCGGCTTGCGCAACGAATGAGTCCGTCCGGGAGAAAGCCGGTGATGTCGCTGGCAAGTTCAAGGTCGTCCGGGCTGAGATTGGTGCAACAGAGATGTCTCTTCGGGACATTGTTTGCGGGACGCTTGAAGATCACCTTGGCGAGCTCGGGATTGAGTTCGTGTTCCCCGCGGCGACGGACGTCACCAACAACAAGGACGCCCTCGCCGATATGATGGGGGCATTTGAGGAGGTTCACCCCGGCAAGGGTTTGCTTCTCGTGCTCGACGAGCTGCTCGACTACCTGCGAACCCGGCAGGACCAAGCGCTAATCCTTGACCTGAATTTTCTGCGTGAGATTGGGGAAATCTGCAAGACGACGCGCTTTCGCTTCGTCTCTGGGGTTCAGGAGACTCTCTTTGATAACCCGAGGTTTCAGTTTGTCGCGGAGACTCTGCGACGCGTAAAGGACCGGTTTGAGCAGGTGCGTATCGCCCGTGAAGATGTCGCTTACGTCGTCTCTAGGCGCTTGCTGAAGAAGAGCCCGGAGCAGGAAGGGCGCATCCGTGAGCACCTCAACGAGTTCGCGCCTTTGTATGGGTCCATGCAGTCCCGCATGGACAAATTCGTAGAGCTCTTTCCTGTGCACCCGGCGTACATCGACACCTTCGAACGCGTGTACGTTGCTGAGAAGCGCGAGGTTCTCAAGACCCTGAGCGCGGCCATCAGAGAGATCATCAACGACGAAGTGCCGACGGATGCACCTGGCGTCATCGCCTATGACGGCTACTGGCAGAACCTGAAGGACAACCCCTCATTCCGCTCCGAAACGGACATTCGGGATGTCATCAGCAAGAGTAAGGTCGTCGAGGACCGGGTCGAACAGGCGTACACCCAACCGGCTTACAAATCGGTGGCGCTTCGAATCGTTCATGCCTTGTCGGTGCATCGTCTGACGACCGGCGATATCTACTCGCAGCTTGGGGCCACGGCGGAGGAACTAAGGGATGACTTGTGCCTGGTTCTCCCTACACCTGAAAAGGACGCTGAATTCCTGAAGACACTTGTCGAGAAGGCTCTGCAAGAAATCCTCAAAACGGTCAGCGGGCAGTTCATCAGCTACAACGCCGAGAACGGCCAGTACTACCTCGACCTGAAGAAGGACGTCGATTTCGATTCACTGATCTCCCAGCGTGCAGACTCGCTGAGCAATGATCAGCTTGATCGCTACTACTTCGACGCACTGACTCAGGTCATGGAGCGCGCAGACCAGACCTACAAGTCTGGCTACCGCCTCTGGGAGCATGAGATTGAATGGCGTGAGCGCAAGGCCGAGCGTAGTGGGTACCTCTTCTTTGGAACGCCAAATGAGCGTTCAACCGCACAGCCGCCTCGTGACTTCTATCTCTACTTCATTCAACCCAATGAGCCACCCAGCTTCAAAGATGAGAAGAAGCCAGACGAGGTGTTCTTCAGGCTGAAGGATCGTGACGAGGCATTTGACGCAACGTTGAGGCTGTATGCCGGTGCCCGCGAACAGGCGGCGACTGCCTCGGGCGAGAACAAGCGCATTTACGAGTCCAAAGGCGTGGAGCACCTGCGGACTCTTACAAAATGGCTTCGCGAGCACATCACCACATCTTTCCAGGTGACCTACCAGGGCACATCCAAGACCCTGGCGGAAGTCATACAAGGAAAGGTTCCTGGCGGCATGAGTCAGGCGTCGGTGCGAGACCTGATCAACATCGCAGGTTCGGCCTGTCTGGCTCCCCAGTTTGAGAGTCAAAGCCCGGACTATCCGGTCTTCAGCATCCTAGTAACCAGGAAGAACCGCGATCAGAACGCTGGCGAAGCCCTGCGTTGGATTTCAGGCGGCGTGAAGAGCAAGCCTGGAACTGGCGTGCTGGACGCCCTTGAGCTCCTCGATGGAGAGCAACTTCGTCCGATGCAGTCTCGGTTCGCCAAGCATGTCGTTGAACAGCTGGGGCAAAAGAAGGAGGGGCAGGTGCTCAACCGCTCAGAGCTCATCCATGCCGAGGACGGAGTCGAGTTCTGGACTCGGTTCCGGCTCGAGCCTGAGTTCCTTGCCGTCGTTCTGGCGGCTCTGGTCCATAGTGGAAACCTGGTCATCGCCATTCCCGGCAAGAAGCTAGGGGCGGATGCGGTTGACCAGTTCGGTCGTATCCCGGTCGGAGACCTAGCCGGTTTTAAGCACGTGGAGCGACCCAAGGGGTTGCCTCTCGCGCCTCTTCAGGAGCTGTTCGACCTTTTCGGGCTACCCAAGGGCCTTATGGTCGATCCAGCGAAGCGCGATCAGGCTGTCCAGAAGCTCCAGATCGAAGTGGCCAGCAGGGTCGACAAGCTAGTGAAGGCAGATGCTCGCCTGCAGGAAGGGATCATCTTCTGGGGGCAATCTCTGCTGTCCGAGCAAGAGGTTCCTGAGTGGCGCAAGCGTCTGGCCGACGCAAAAATTTTCCTCGAGTCCCTCCAAGCGTTCAACACGGTGGGCAAGCTCAACAACTTCCCCCACGATACGGATGCCGTGCGTGCTCAAGCGGACAAGTTGTCCTTGGTGCGCGACATTGATGAGCTGGCTGGATTGGTCGCGCAGGTCGGACCAGAAGCCGCTTACCTCAGCACGGCGGAAGCCATCCTGCCCACAGATCATCCCTGGCTCGATGAAGTCAACCACGCCAAAGCCGACCTCGTGCCCAAAGCAAAGAGCCCTAAGCATCGAGCCGACAACGCTTTTCACCGACAACTCGCACAGTCCCTGGCCAAGCTGAAGACGAAGTACCAGGACGCCTACCTCGAGCTCCACAAGCACTCCCACTTGGACGCGAATGGGGACAAGAAGAAGGCGGCGCTGACTAAGGACCCGAGGCTTGCGCAGCTGCAGAAGCTGAACGGGGTCGAGATGATGCCGCACCAGCAGCTCCAGGCGCTGCAGGACAGGCTCTTCGGGTTGAAGACCTGCTACTCCCTCACGCGCCAAGACCTCGAGTCAGCGGCAAGCTGTCCCCATGTACCCTTCAAGCCAGCGGAGGAACCGGCTGGACGCCCTGCCGCAGCCACGGTGCTTGCGGGGATTGACGATGCTCTCGACAACCTCGTCGATGAGTGGTGTCGAACCCTGGTTGAGAACCTCGGGGATCCGACGGTAGAGAAGAACATCGAACTCTTGGCGGATGCGGCTGGGCGAACGGCCATCCAGAAGTTTTTGAAGGCACAGACGCTTCCCGATTCTGTATCCCCGGCTTTCGTGAAGGCCTTACAGGAGGCTTTGGCGGGCCTGGAGAAAGTCGCGATTGCTGATGCCGATCTGCATGCAGCGCTCATCAAGGGTGGGGTGCCATGCACCGTCGAGGACTTGCGCAAGCGCTTCGACGGCTACATCGCACAGATCACCAAAGGCAAAGACGCCTCCAAGGTGCGAGTGGTGATCGAATGACAGGCGCAAACGACGAGCGGAAGGTCACGAAGCTCTTCAAGGAGCCGCAGGCACACCTTTTTGAGAAGTCAGTGGAGGAAAATGCCTGCGGACCGGTGGAATGCCTAGGCCAGACGTTCGAGAACGATGCCGTTCGACGAGAGCACTACCTCGGGCTCTTGGCAGAGAAGCTGAAGGATCCGGAGTTTCGCAAGACGCCAGGGTTTCCGCAGGGGACCGCCGAGGCAATCTTGCGGCTGAGCGATCCGCCGTATTACACGGCGTGCCCGAATCCCTTCTTGGGAGAGTTCGTGCGGATGCACGGGCGGCCGTATGACCCGACGGAGACCTACGAACGTGAGCCCTTCGCAGTGGATGTGAGGGAGGGCAAGACCGACCAGCTCTATCGTGCGCATGGATACCACACCAAGGTCCCGCACCTCGCGATAGTCCCGTCGATCCTGCACTACACGAGCCCGGGTGACCTCGTGCTCGACGGCTTCAGCGGTTCGGGTATGACAGGAGTTGCGGCGCAATGGTGCGGAACGCCGCCGGTGGAGTACAAACACAAGCTAGAAGAAGAGTGGCGCCAAGTTGGCCATGAGGCGCCTGAGTGGGGTGCCCGGCGCGTCATCCTGAACGACCTGGGGCCGGCGGCTTCGTTCATCTCGGCGAACTACAACATACCGTTCGACGTGGATGTGTTTGCCGAGGCGGCGCAGCGCATTCTCGAGGAGGTGGAGAGTGAGTTGGGATGGATGTATGAGACGGTGCACACCGACGGCAAGACCAAGGGGAAAATCAATTACACGGTGTGGAGTGAGGTTTTCACCTGTCCAGAGTGCGCGGGCGAGGTCGTCTTCCTGGCAGAGGCTCTCGACATGGAAACCAAGCGGGTGAAGAGCGAGTTCCCTTGCCCGAGTTGCTCTTCAAGGCTGACGAAAAAGAAGCTCGAGCGACTATATGAGTCGTCATTTGACTCGGTCATTGGCGAGACCGTAAAAGCTCCGAAGCGGGTGCCCGTCTTGCTCAACTACTCGATCGGTAGGAAGAAGTTCGAGAAGGCACTGGATGAGCACGACCAACAGGTTCTGCAGAGAGTCGACGCTCTCTCGCTGCCCGATATCGTGCCGACATTGGCATTCCCGATGGCTCAAATGTGGGAGGCTCCACGGCTGCTTGGCCATGGAGTCTCACATGCCCACCACTTATTCCTGCCCCGAGCCTCTCACGCGCTAGCGGTTTTGTGGCGCGCGGCCTCTGCGGAGTCGGACGGGCGGTTGCGCAATATGCTGCTCTATTTCGTGGAGCAGGCAATTTGGTCGAGTTCGATACTCAACCGTTTTCGACCGAAAGGGTTTTCACAGGTCAGTCAGTATTTGTCGGGTGTCTACTACGTGCCTTCTCAAATCTCTGAGCTGAGTCCTTGGTATGTGCTGGGCGGTAAACGCAAGCGCCTCGCCAAGGCCTTCAGTCCCATGCTTAGCTTGGCCGGTCAGGCATGTGTCACAACCGGCGACTGTGCCTCTATCGGCGCTCCTGCGGACAGCATCGACTATATCTTTACTGATCCGCCGTTCGGCGACAACTTACCCTACTCCGAGCTCAACTTTACTGGTGAAGCCTGGCATGGTGTAGTGACTTCACCCGAGCCCGAAGCCGTCGTTGAGCGGTCGAAGAAGAGCGGCCGTAAAAAGGGCGTTTTGGAGTATCAGGCGCTTATGCGAGCCTGCTTTGAGGAGTGCAATCGAGTTCTTAAGCCCGGCCGCTGGATGACCGTGGTCTTCAGCAACTCCAAGAACTCTGTCTGGCGCGCAATTCAAGAAGCAATGGGCACCGCGGGGTTCGTCGTTGCTGATGTGCGTACACTTGATAAGGAGCAGCTTAGCTTCAAGCAGGTCACCAGCGCAGCGGTCAATCAGGACCTGATCATCTCGGCCTACAAGCCCACGGCGGCACTCTCGCGGGAGTTCACGATTGGCACGGTCAACATCGACAGTGCCTGGCTCTTCATCAACGAGCACCTCGGCAACGTCCCCGTCTTCGTCGGCAAGGCCGGTATCGCTGACGTCGTCGTCGAGCGCACCCCCCAGATGTTGCACGATCGCATGATCGCGTTCTTCGTGCAGCGCGCTGTTGCAGTCCCAATCAGCGGTTCGGAATTCCTGACGGGGCTACGCGAACGCTTCCCCGAGCGCGATGGCATGTACTTCCTGCCAGGGCAGATCCCCGAGTACGACCGCAAGCGCACTACTGTCGGCGAGCTGCGCCAGCTCGACCTCTTCGTCTCGGATGAAGCGAGTGCAGTGCGTTGGATTCGCCAACAGTTGCAGGACAAGCCTCAATCTCGCCAGGACCTGCTGCCGCAGTTCATGCAGCAGCTTCAGTCGTGGAGCAAGTACGAGAAGACGATCGAGCTGAAGGAAATCCTCGAACTGAATTTCATCTCCTACGACGGTAACGGTCCGGTCCCGAGTCAGATCCATCGCTACCTCTCCACGAACTTCAAGCCCCTCCGCAACCTCGACAAAGAAGATCGGGCGCTGAAAGAGAAGGCCCTCGACCGTTGGTACGTCCCCAATCCGAATAAAGAGGGCGACCTTGAGAAGCTGCGAATGCGTACGCTGCTGAAGGAGTTCGAAGAGTACCGCGCGAGCACCTCACGCCAGATCAAGCAGTGCCGTGCGGAGGCCGTCCGGGCAGGATTCAAGCACTCTTACGACACCCAGGATTACCAGGGAATCGCTGATGTATCCTCGAAACTGCCCGACCACATCATTCAGGAAGACGAGAAACTTCTCATGTATTACGACGTCGCCACAATGCGACTGGGAGTCTGACCCAGGCAGTCATGAAGTGGCAAGTTGGAGACTGGGCTTGGAGCACCGAGCATGAGGAGGCCTGTCGGCTTGTGGAGGTACACAGGCTATGGGGGCAAGGCTCCGTCTTGGCTTGGCTTCCGACGCGTGACGTAACGGTGCGGCTCTCAGATTCCGATCTACTTCCGGTTGATGGCGGGGCGGCGACTTCGGCAACGCGAATCGCCTATGTAGCTGCTGCTGCTAGAGTCGCGGACGCACTTGGCAAGGATGAATTGCTCGCTCCACTTGAGGGAACGGTGATTCCGTTGCCCCATCAGTTGCATGCGCTCTCCCGTGCCATGTCGGGTGACCGGGTGCGCTACTTGTTTGCTGATGAAGTCGGGCTTGGCAAGACAATCGAGGCTGGGCTCGTTTTGCGAGAGTTAAAGGTACGTGGGTTGGTCAAGCGCATCCTCGTGGTCGCTCCAACGGGTCTCGTCACCCAGTGGGTCAGTGAGATGAGTACCCACTTCAACGAGGACTTCAGGCTCGTGGTGCCTGGGGAGTTCTCCGCCATCCGGAAGTTCTCGGCGGTAGATGAGCGGGAGAATCTCTGGAGATTGCATGACCAGGTCGTCTGCCCAATGGACTCAGTCAAGCCCCTCGACTCACGGCGCGGATGGAGCAGCGAGCGGGTCCGCAAATTCAATCGCGAGCGCTTCGAGGATCTGATCTCTGCAGGCTGGGACCTGGTGATCATTGATGAAGCGCACCGATTGGGCGGCAGTACGGAGCAGGTGGCGAGATACCGGCTTGGAGAAGGTCTTGCTCAAGCCTCTCCCTACCTTCTCTTGCTGTCGGCTACGCCTCACCAGGGCAAGACGGACGCGTTCCGACGCATCCTGAGCTTCCTGGACGAAGATGCGTTCCCTGACGATGACCTGATCAACCGGGAGTCGGTTAGCCCCTTCGTAATTAGGACAGAAAAGCGGAACGCCATCGATGCGGAGGGGCAGCCCCTGTTTAAGCCGCGTCACACTCAGCTCGTTTCCGTAGCTTGGGGCGGGGAGTCCCAGGATCAGAAGGTCCTGTACGACGCGGTCACCGAGTACGTTCGCGAGGGCTACAACCAGGCCCGCCGAGAGAAGAACTCGGCCATCGGGTTTCTCATGATCCTGATGCAGCGCCTCGTCACGTCCAGTGTTCGCGCGATTCGGATAGCGCTAGAACGCCGCCTGGCCAACCTGGAACTTCCGACGGGGCAGCTGAGTCTGTTCGGCGAGGATGTGGGCGAGGAGTGGGCCAACCTCGATTCCCAGGATCAGATGGAGTCCATCCTGAGCAGTCAACTCAAGGGGCTCAAAGACGAGAGAGCCGAGGTCGAGCTCTTGCTGTCAGCGGCTCGGCGGTGCGAGGCTAAGGGGCCGGACGCCAAGGCGCAGGCGCTTCTCGACTGGATCCACAAATTACAGCGCGAGGAAGGAGACCCTGATCTGAAGGTCCTAATCTTCACTGAGTTCGTTCCGACTCAGCAAATGCTGGCAGAGTTCCTGACCGAGCGCGGGTTCGAGGTTGTCAGCTTGAATGGCTCGCTCAACCTTGACGAGCGGCAGGTTGTCCAGCGCGCGTTTGCTGAGAAGGCTCGTGTGTTGATCTCAACAGATGCAGGAGGGGAGGGCCTGAACCTCCAGTTCTGCCATGTGATCTTCAACTACGACCTGCCTTGGAACCCGATGAAGCTCGAGCAACGCATAGGCAGGGTAGACCGCATCGGGCAGAAACACGTCGTACGAGCTCAGAACTTCGCCTTGGAAGACACCGTCGAACTCAGGGTGCGAGAGGTTCTCGAAGAGAAATTGCAGCGCATCCTGGAGGAGTTCGGAGTGGACAAGCTCGCGGACGTCTTGGACTCCGAGGAGGGAGGGGTTGACTTCGATAGCCTGTACTTGAGCGCGGTACTCACTCCAGAAGATGCCGAGGCCCGTGCTACGGAAATGGCGGAGCGTATCCGTGAGCGAGCCGCTGCTTCCAAGGATGGCTCGAGAGTGCTTGGTGCCACGACGACTCTGGACTCCGGTCTTGCGCAACGTGTGGCCAATCACCAGCTGCCTTACTGGACGGAGCGCATGACCGTTTCTTACCTGCGCGCGCGCTCCGAGGAAGGCGTCGGTGCTGAACCTGATGATATTGGGTTTCGGCTGCAATGGCCGAATGGGGACGTGCAGGGCTGTGTGGTTTTTGATCGGAATGAAGCCGATGCTCCCGGAGCAAACTTTCTTTCGGTCGAGGATACCCATGTCCGAGGCATCTCCTCTAGCTTGCCGCGATTCGCTCCTGGGCAGCCGGTCCCATCGCTCATCCTCAACGACATCTCTGACAAAGTTTCTGGTACTTGGTCCTTGTGGAGGATCGCGCTGAGCACGCCTGATGGCCGGACTCACCGGATGATGCCGCTCTTTTGCACAGACGAAGGGCGGATGCTTGCTCCCACCGCTCGAGCTGTCTGGGATCGCTTGATTGACTTGGAAGACCAGTTTCATGCTCCCATCGCGGTGCTTCCGGATGGGAGTGATGCGGGAGCCACTTACGAGCAGGCCAGACGGCAGGCCGAAGAGAGTGGACAGTCGCTGTTTGAGGAACTGCTTCATTCTCACCGTGATGTTCTTTCTAGGCGAAAGAAGCGCGGCCAAAGCGCGTTCGAATCCCGTGAGCGAGCAATCGAGAGGATCGGCTTGCCCCAGGTGCGCGCTCACCGACTGCGCGAGTTGAATCAGGAGAGGGCCAAGTGGCTCGCCGAACTCGCGGACCATGAGTCCGCACTCCCAGAGCTTAGCGCGCTGCTCATCTTGAGAGTCGCACCCGAGGAGCGCGTCGGATGAGTCAGGCTACAAAAACTGAGGGTTGGCGCGCGCCAATCCTGAAGCACTTCACCCGTGACATTGCCAAGGCTACACGCCTGACGATCGTCGCGGATCCAGATCAGCTTCTGACAGAGGAACATGTCTTGGATGCCTTGCGAACGCGAGGCTTCGAGCTGATTCCCTTCGATGACCATATCGCGTTCAGGTTTGCCTACGAGAGTCGCTACAGGAAGTTCTGGGATGAGGGCCGCGAGACGAACCTGGTTGTTGTTCTACGGACTCCCATGGGCGCTACTGACTCGTTGCCGTTTGACCTGCTCGAGCTCGCCCAAAGCCAGGGGCGGTGCTTTTCAATTTCTATCGGGGAAATTTTTCCTCGGCTTGCCCCCATGGCAATCGGGGAGCTGGATCCAGCAGACTACGACGACTTGTACCGCGCCGAGGTCGAGCGTGAAGGCCCACCTCTAGGTGTGAACCCCTCTCGGGACTTCGTGTTGCACCATGTCTTCGGGGTCGTACCAGATCTCGTACGCAAACCGCCTGAGTTACTCCGTGTCTTGCTTAGACGGCACTACAGCAGGAGGCGACTACCAGCTGCCTTGGACCTGCATCTCATCGGGAAGCTGAGGGCAACAGGTTGTTGGGATGAGTGGCCCCTGGAAGACATCGTTCCGTCGAGGTCTGCTTTCCTGAGTTTCCTCCAGGAGCGTTGGCCCATCTTCCTGAAGGGTCAAGTCGACGGCTGTTCTGACTCCGTCGCCGAGGATGCCCCGGCCTATGGCCTTCAATTCAGTGGGCCCGACAAGCTCCCCTTCGGACACGACGACGTGTGGGGCTACATCGATCGCCTGTTCCAAGAGAGCGCGCTAGTGCCGACCGATGCCGTCGCAGCAAGCGAGTTGCCCCGCGAGTGGATGAGGGTTGGTGTCCTTGTCGATGAGGGCGGGGACCGGGCCGAGCGGTTCGCACGCTTGCACACTCGGCTTGAGAGTTCCTTGCCAGAGCCCGATGCCACTCATCGGGACTGGGTGGACTACTCGTACGCATGGGCGGAATGGTTGGCTTTACGTTGGGCCGACAGCGGAGATGCTCTACCCATATCGAGCGACGAGTGTGACGTGGCTCATGATCGAACGGAGCTGCGCTTCCAGGAGTGGATGCTTAGCCACTTCGGATCCTTGCACAATCTGTCTCCAGCTAAGCGTCCCGCCATGGTGCACCACATCGCGCACCACATGGCCCATGGTGCTGGCCTAGGGTCACAGCAGGCGAAGCGCTTGGCATTGGTCGTTGTCGACGGGCTTGCCCTAGACCAGTGGGTCCTCGTCCGCGCGGCTCTGATCGACCAGATGGGCTCCTCGGTGCAAATCGACGAAGATGCAGCCTTTGCGTGGGTGCCTACTCTGACCAGCGTGTCGCGGCAGGCCATCTTCGCGGGGGAAGCCCCAATCTTCTTCGAAGCCAGCCTCGGCTCCACGCACAAAGAGCCAGCGCATTGGAAGCGCTTCTGGGAGAATCGCGGAGTTCTGGCATCCGATGTCGGGTACATCCGCCAGAACAGCCAGGAGCCAGACGCTGCCTTCTTGGAGAGGGTTAAGGGCGTTTCGCAGCGGCCTTCCACAAAATACTTGGGAGTTGTCGTCGGCACCGTAGACCAAACCATGCATGGGATCGTGACCGGCAGTAGCGGTTTGCATGGGGTAGTTCGAGACTGGGCTGATCGAGGCTGCTTCACTAACCTTGTCCGCGCATTGATCGCCGACGAGTACGAAGTCCTAGTTACATCTGACCACGGAAACATCACCGGCCACGGAATGGGCAAGCCCAAGGTGGGGGCTATCGCCGACGAGCGCGGTGAACGGGCTCATGTCTTCCCTGATGACCTGACAAGGGAGGACGTCAGGCGCGATTTCGAGGGGACCATCGCATGGCCGCAGACCGGCATCCCCGAAGGCTACAGGCCATTGTTGGCACCTGGGCGTAGCGCCTTCTTGCGGTCCAACACGACAGCTGTTGGGCACGGGGGTATCGCGATGGAAGAGGTCATAGTGCCCTTCGTCCGCATCACCGGGGGAAGGGAATGACAGCGCGCAAAGTACTTGGATTCGATCGTCCCTTGGAACTCGAGTGGCTGGACGCAGTTGCGGATCGCGTGGCACTTGGGGCCACGGAGGCAGAAGTGCGTGCATTCATCTACAAGCTCCTCGACGGGGTCGTTAGCGGGACGACGTACAACACCAACCGAGGAAAGACGGTGACCGTCCTATGCCACATCTGGTCAAAGGTGCCGCCGACCTGCGTCCCTCTTAGGGATCGTGCACTTGGCTTGCTTCGCGAGACATCGGGGAATGCGCGCTTACCCATCCACTGGGCCATGATGATCGCAACCTACAGCTTCTTTGGGGATCTGACAGAGCACACGGGACGCCTTCTGACGCTTCAGGACAATGTCAGTCTTGCTCAACTCACGAGGCGCATGCAAGAGGGCTGGGGTGACCGCGCAACCCTGAAAGCTATCGTGCAGAGGCTTACTGGTTCGATAGCACGGTGGGGGGGATTACAGAGCACGGAAGAGAGGGGCATCTTTGTACCCATTGCCATGCCACAGGTTGTTGCCGGACCGTGCGCGGAACTACTGTTGGAGGCTCTGTTGCTCCATCGCGGAGGAGGTTCCGTTCAAGTAGATCACGCGGCCCGGCATCCGATGTTCTTTCCCTTCACGCTTGAGCTTCGCAGCCAAGACCTTCGCGCTGCATCAACATTCGAGGTTCACCGCCAGGGTGGGAGCGATGATGTTGTGGAGCTGGCCGCGTCCAGATCTGGCAATCAGTAGGGCTCGCGGCCAGTTCGCGGCGGTTACGGTTGCATCGGTTCGCCGTGTCGAATGCTCCGAATCCTGCCGCTGACTTCTAGTCCCAGTATGGCGTGCCTGTCACATGCGGAGTGCGACCTTCTGCTCGGTCAATGAACTCGGCATAGTAGTCATGGCCAGATGCCACCTTCACTCCCTGATGAGGGATTGAGTCTTCCTCGGGGAAGCCCAGTAAGCGGGCGAGCTCAACGCGATCGTCAGGCCCCATGAGATTGCCGTCCTTCCCGACGTGAATGAGTTCGTAGGCGGGAAGGCCGTCGCCCCTGATTTCATCCGTTGGCCGATGATCGAATGTGCGCCGCTTCGGTGGAGCTTCAATTTGAAGCCAGCCATGTGACGTTCCTCGACCACCCGTGACAGACCAAGGGCGGTCAGAACGACCGTTCAAACCGATTCTGATTCGGGCGATGACCTCATCGCGCCCATTCGTTCGTACCCAGGAAAGGGTGTCTTGTTGCTCTTGGTCCTTGGCGTCGAGCTGTTCCAACGCACTCTCCTCCGGGTCATCCAGGTCGAGGCGAACACGCTCGGCTGCCGCCCATCCCGCTGCGGTTGCCTGCCTCTGCCACGCACCGAACTTCCGCGACCACCTGAAGCCCTCACTCTTAAGCAGACTGCGAACTTCTTCCTTCGGCTTCTTGTCGAAGACAAAGCGAATGCGATTGTGTTCCTTCGACTCCTCAAGAACGAACCCAGCTCCGCACACCTCCTCCCGCTCGGGTTCTTGGGACGATGCGGCTAGTTCCTCGATTCGAGCCCGTACACGGCGGATATTGGCTCCGAGGTTGCTGAGTGCATAGGACGGATAGGGACTTTCTCCCTGCGAGGGCATTCGTGCCATGTCAGCGCCGAGCTTTCCCTTCGCGAACTCCGAAAGGCCAGACACGGCGTCCCATCCTCCCTTCCTGAACTCTCGGTTCACGCGCTTCATCGTTTCGCGAACTCCCTCGAGCGTATGAAGCTTGTCCTCGAGCTTCTTGATCGCTTCCGGATCATCCGAGGAGATACCTCCTTTGCCTACCCGTGAGGCTCGGCGTTCAAGGTCCTCTGCCTTCTTCGATTCAGCAAGCGAGCGGTCCATCGCGTTGTGGCTTCGTTCGATGTCGCGGCGATGACGGCGCTCGGAATGGTGTCCAAGCAGGATCGGCTGTCCAAGCGGGATGTGCTGAATAGCATCGTTCGAGCGCTCGTAGTGCGCTTCGGATTTTGCTCTGGCGTTCGCAGCCGCGGACTCGAGGCGTTCGCGACGCTGTTCGACTCGATCCTCGTACTCATTGCTTGGTTTCGGGCTCTCCTGTTCGGAAGAGCCCTTTCCTGGTGGCGGCTCAGAAGCACTCGCCTCGTCCGCCTTCGCCTGCTTTTCGGAGAGGGGCTCTCCTTGTGTCGACTTGTCTTGTAGTGGGTCCATTCTCTTACTCCTTTGGTTCTAGTCGTGATATTTGGGTGCCCTGGCCGATGCGCTGCCCGTAGGCGCGGCGCGAATCGTCCTGGTCAAATGAGGTAGCACCATCCCGGGACTCAGGTGCTTTGCTTGTGCCCAGGCGGTGGGCGGCGACATCTCCCTCTGAAGGCGTCGGATCGCGCGCTAAACCAAGCCGGTCGCAGTCCTCGGCGCTCCAGGCTTCCAGGTACTGCTCGTTCTCAGGGCGCTCAACAAAGTGCGGTTCCACTGGGGGCGCTGTATTCGATTGCGATGGGGGCTTGCCCAGAAGATGGAGGAGCGAAAGTGTCCTCCGGAACGCGCCGACGTGCGGGGTCAGGTAGTACCCGGTGAGTCCACTGGACATGGATGTCGGAGCGATGCCGAGGAGCTCGCTCGGCATGACAAGATCGGCAGTTCGCCACTGCTCGGAAACGCTGAGCTGCCAGCCCGAGCGCGCACGCAACACATCTACGTGCTCGTACTGCCCGATCGTTGCGCTCGCCCACTTGGCGGTTGCCTCCGACTCCATTCTGAGGAGCGCTTTCTGGGAGCACTGTCCGACAATCTCCAAAGCAACCTCGTTTCCGTACACGTCTTTGAGCCCGTGGATGTCTTGAAATCCAAGGGCCACGCAACATCCCCGAGATCGCCCCTTGTTCATGAGACTGGAAAGACCGGAGAGCTTTCCTGCTTCCCGAACTTCATCCAGAAAGAACCAGGTTCTCCTCGAGGATGAGTCCGGCTGCTTGAGGGCAAGCTCTGTTGCTCGCTGAAAGATGACTTGGTTGAGAGCATCCATGGCTGTACGTGCTGACTCGTCGTTCCCGAGTACCAGCACAATTTCCCCACGAACCCAATCATGGAGACTCACCTTGTTCTTGGCGCGGTGCCAAAGTGCTGCGACTGGCTCCAAAGGCGCGAGCCTACTCCTGGCTGTGGAAAGCACGCTCTGGAAGGCGCGAGAGTCACCAGCGTGAAGGCCAAGTAGGTCAGTTCCCTCGGGAGTACGCTCCAGTACCTCGATGAGTCGGTCTCTCGACCGCATGCCAAGGATGATGTCCCGCAGGGTCCATTCGCATCCAACGTACACGAAGCTCATCATGACTTCGCGCAAGATGTCACGAGCCGTATCGGTGAAGTAGCGGTTCGAACTGCCCTGCTCTTCGGGGATGAGGATGGACGAAACTTGGAGGGCTGAAGCTGGACTAGTTATGTCGGCCGACATGTCCCACTGAGAGGATCGCCTATCAAACGGGTTCAGGTAGACGACGGGGATGGCGAGTGAGAGAGACGCGAGGAGGCTAGCGACTTCCGTCTTGGCGTCGTAGATGAGTGCGCGCTTGTCATCTCCGAAGCTCGCTCCATCCAGCGCCTCGCGCATGAGCATGCCAAGGGTGAGGGACTTTCCACTTCCTGTTGTTCCGACGACCAGGAAGTGGGAGTTCTCGGCTCCCGTTGGCAGCGGTACTCCGCCCCATGAAATGACGCCAGGTTCCTTGCTCAGGGAGCGTTTCCAGAGAGCGAGAAGAGTCCTGCCTCTTCGGCTTCGCTTCCGCGGCAAAGAGCAAAGGCAGATGATGGATGTTGCAGCGATAAGTAGAGCCGCGGTGGCTTGTGGGAGGAGCATCATGTGGCGATCAGCTCCCGTTTTTGCCTGTCCTCGAGGACATCTGATGCAAGGTCCTTAGCCCTCGAACGCTCCATGGCACGGGCGAGCGCCTCATGTTCCGGACCGCCTGCTGACGAAGAATCCGTGTAGATGTGAGTGTCGATACGAGCCCGTGAAGCTTGTACGTAAGTCGCTTCGCGATCCTGCATTGAGCCGCCCGCGAGGACCAGAACCTTGTCAACCGTGGCGCCCTGGGAAGAGTGAGTTGTGCTCGCATACCCGAGTTGTGGCGACACCAGGGCGGCGGCATCTTCGTGGATGGTCACCCGTGCACCGTCGCCGAGTCGAACAGTCATGCCGTGTTCCGTGACATTGACGACATCGCCCCGGTCGCCATTCAAGACTCCAAGCTTCTTCGAGTTGCTCTTGAAGAGAACTCTGTCGCCAACGTGGAAGACCTCGCCCTCCAGTGCAACACGAGTTGCGCCCAGTTCATCTGCAAGCCTCCTTCGCAGCTGCACCTCTCGATTGATTCTCCTAGCCTCAGCGCGAGTGCTGGTCAGAACTAGTGTCTCGGCAAAACCGGTTTCCCGAGCTGAAGCAAGGTAATCATCTGTCAGGAGGCGAATGGCCTCAACTTTGGTTGGAAGCACATGGATAAGACCACGGTCCGCGAAGCTCTTGAGCGCCGCCTTGGCGTCACCCTGCGAGAAATGAAGCACGGCATCACGAGCCCACTTTTCGTTCTGTCTCTGGATGTCCCGCATCTCCGCGGCGCCGAAGCGTTTTCGCATTGAGGCGAAAGGGGCACCGGCCTCGATTGCTTGGAGTTGGCGGTCATCACCGACGAGGACGAGCTTGCTGTTTGTTCCTCGAGCGAGGCTGACCAACCGTGCCATCTGGCGGGTTCCGACCATAGCGGCTTCGTCGATGACGAGGACCGTGCTGGATGTGAGCTCTCGTTTGCCGTGATCGATGTCGTAGAGCAGCTTGGCGATGCTCGAACTGTGGATCCCAGATTCGGTTGCGAGTGTCTTCGCGGCGTTCGAGGAGAGAGTCGCTCCAATTACGGAAAGGCCCTCAGCCTCCCAAGCCTTCCTAGCAGCTTCCAGCATGTAGGTCTTCCCCGAGCCTGCAATGCCACGGACGATTGAGACCGCGCGGCCTTGAGTGACATGCACAAGAGCTGCTTTCTGCTCCCCGCGGATAGTCTCGAACTTCTCTTGCTGGAGTACCGCATCGACCCAGCGTTTCTGAACTCGATGCGGGCGACGAGCTAGCTCACCTACTTCGGCGAGCATCGTTTGCTCGAGCTCCAACATCTCGCGGGTCGTGAAGCGCCCCTCACCCTTGACTTCCCCAACTGGGACGACATCACGGGTTCGCATGAAGCACCTGGCGCCCTCGAGGATCTCCTTAGCACCGACTCCCTTGTCTTCGAGCTCGTCACCGAGAGCCCGTATGAACTCGCGTTCCGCGAAGTGCGCCTGCCCGGCTGTGACCTTGGCCGCGGCACGTTGAACGGCTTCGGCAACAAGGGCGCTAGTGTCGCGCGTGGGGGAGGAGGCCATCGCCACTCTGAAGAAGTCGTCATCCGCAGCAAAGCCATGCTCGTTGCCGATTCGCTTCCACTCTTCCAAAAACTTCGCGCGGTCTACCTTCGGTTTCGTGGTTCGCGTTTTCAGGGCGGCATCATCTGTCGCTCGCCCGTACGAGGTGATCCCGCACATAGCGAGCTCATCTTCTATTACACGGCGACGCTTCGAGAACTCCACGATGAGCGACTTTGGGACCCCTCGCAATTCACAGAACTTGTCTCCCCTGACTGCGGTCATTCCGAGCTTGCTTTCGATTTGCCTAAAGAGCTCCGCCCTGTAGAGGACTCCAGCAGTCATTTTGTGGCGAAGGATCTCCCTCGAGTCGAGGGTCGCAGAACTGCCGCTTGTGGTGATACCTGTGTTGATGCAGACCGCATGCGTGTGGAGGTGGCAATCGGGAATTGACTCTCCGGGAACCAGCCTGGCGGTCGAGTGTTCGAACGTCGCTACGGTGAGTCCTGCGGGGAGAGACTCCGCGCCATTCTTGCCGAGGCGAATCTGCCCGGCGGCTTGTTCCATGAACCCGAGAGCTGCCTTCACGGCTTCGGCCTGCGCGTCCTGGATAAGTTGACGGTGCTCGGAGCCGGATTGACTGAACAGAACCGAAACCGACTTGGGGGCATTGAAGGTCAAATCGAACGCGGCCAGCCGCTGTTCGCTTCCGGCATTCCGCACCATTCGCTCGTCTCCGCCGGGTGCAAAGCCGCGAAACAGCGCTGCCAGTTGAACCTTGTCGACCTCTCCGATCAGGTCTAGGTGCGTTGCCCCGGAACCGAACCACTGACCAGGCGGCTCTCCACCTTCGGTATAGTAGTCCTCTCTGGAAAGCTCGGTGTAGTACCGCTCCTGGTGAATGCCGATGAGTCCGATGGAGAGCATGGTCAATCCTCCTCCCCATGATCTGCCCGCCGATCTGATGCGTAGTCTTGATTGAGGTCGGCGACCTCGCGCTTGAGCTGGATGAGTGCCTCCTCCAATCGGTGCAAGGCCGTATCTTCGAAGTGCATGACCAGAATGAGGCGTGCGTACTGTCCACGGCTTAGCCCGGTGACTTGAGCGCTAGCCTCTAGGCGGTCGGTGTAGGGGCGGCCTAGCCGGAAGGCAATGGTCGTTTCCCTATCACGGCACTTCGGGGTCGTCATTCGATGCTCCTCATTTCTCTTGATCGTTGGTTCGGGGCTGTTTCGCTAGGGGACCTCCCTGAAGGCACTCAGTCTCGAATCTGCCACCCGGGGTGGGCCTCCCCACAAGGTGGGGCGGCGCAGATTGGCGTCAGGTGGTCTGCGCGCCCGGGCCGAGTGCCTTCGGTGGGCTCGCGTTAGCGCGAGGCCCCGAGGCTCTCGTTGAGTGGTACCGGCGAGTGCTTCTACACTTCGCCGGGGGGGAGGTGCTTCAATCTTCATGGTTCTCCTTCCGTCCCCGTTCACCACTGAGAAACGGTCTCACGGCTCCAGGGGCTAATCAAATTTTTCGCATCGCAGGGAACGAGGGTTCGTCCCCCTGTCTCGCCTCTCCCTGGTATGGAACCCCACAGATGAGATGTGACTTAGGCTAGGGATGGGTAGATTCATATTCACACCCGGGCATTGAAATGCTTGCCCGGGTGTAGACGCGCCGCGTCTCTGGGACTGCAAGCCTTGAGGCCCGCAATCCACGGGAGCAGCAGCCATTGCGCGGGGTTACCGCGGCTGGCTTGGCTGCATGCAAACAGCGAAGACGTCGGCTCCTCCTCGTCTTCTGCCTGTTTGCGAGCAGCTCGCGGTGGGGGCCGCGAGCATCACCACGCGTACTCTGAAGCCTGTGGACAACTCCGGGGGTTACGGTGGTTGTTCACGGTGAATCGCTACCCTTTCACGGTCGAGTGATTCCAGTGGCTTAGAAGGATGCCGACGGTGCATCGCTACCCCTTCTGGGGTGAATCGCTACCCCTATCTATACAGATAAGAAAGATCTAATAGTTAGCCTTCGGCCGCCGGTGGAAAAGCGCGATGCGCTTTACGCACAGTCGGCGCTCGGCCTACTGCTGTTCATCCTCTTGGTTCCTTTGGGATGGCGAGGACGGCTGGTTTGCTACCAGGCTCGATGATGAGGTATCCCATTCCGTATCCAATTCGGAGCTCGGGGTAAACGAGCTCGATCCTGCGGAGATACTTCTTCGCATCGCGCTTGAAGTTCTTGGATGAACCGTGCCCCGATCCGAACTGGGTGAGGAGGACTTTCCATGAGACAGTGAACCCTTTGCGCCGTTGCTGGGCACGGTAGCTCATCCAGGATGTCCACACGTACAGGTCAAGGGCCAAGGAGGAACCCTTGAGGGCGGCTATGGCATCCGGAACGATTGGGACAGGGCTGCTCTTGAGTGCCTCGTAGAAGGGCTCACTGAGTCTCACTTCGCTTTCCCATAGAGATGGTTGGTCATCAGAATGCGGCGCCCAAAATATGGTGGCAGCGTCGGCGATACGCAGGTTCACGAAGCTAGCCCGATTCTGATCACTGTAGTCGAAGCTAATGGTCGATCGGAAAAGGCGGTTCATTTGATCCTTCAGGCGGGCGGCATCACCGCGTTTGCCACCACCCGTCCCTGGGCTCAGGCCAAGTTTTTGCATGAAGGTGCGAAGGTCCTTTCCGAGGGAGATCACACGTTCCTTCTTCCTGACTACTTCGGTGTTCAGGAACAGCAGCAATAGGCGAGGGATGGTGCCGCAGGGATATCCGACGCACTCCATTTGACCTTGGGCATTTCTTGTGTAGCCAGGCTGAATGGACAGCGTGTAGTGCCCGTTGGAACGGCTCCAAACTGGGGGAGGTCTACCGTTCACGAAGTTTGGTTGCCGGTGGGGAAGAGTCGCAAGAACGAGCTCACGGGTTATGAATGCCAAGTCGACGGGGGCTGACTTGGGATCTAACCGAATCCCCTCTACCCGATTGATGAACCGTTCTTGGGCGCGCGTCGGAGAAAAGCGTATTCGTTTCTTTACCATCGCTCGCGGACTACAAGGTTCTGCGAGCGGTTCCACGGCGAGCCGTGGTTTGTGCATGAAGATCTACCAGGTCGTACGCCCAGTGCTTCTTCAGGAACTCGTCGAAGGCCGCATGTTGCAGATCTTGCAGCGTTCGGCCGCTCGTCGCCCTCATGAGTGCCCATGCCAATTGCATGCGCTCATTCATCTTCACCGTTGCTTGCTTCGGTGATGTGACAGGTGCGCAGGGAGGCGTTGCGGGTTGCGTGGGTTTGCCCGGTGCATTCTGCGACACAACGTCGAGGCCACCCCTTGCTCGTGCTTCACTCGATTCCAGCGACGATGCTTGCGGCTTCCGATGGAGCTTTGTCTCTTCCACCTTTGCTTTCGCAAGCTTGGCCCCGAGGCCGCCAAGCTTGGCTGGTCGTTGTCCTGGTTTGTTCTGCTCTGGCTCCATATCTCACAATCTCCTCTACGACGTTTGTAATCTGTGCCCTTGGCTTGGGCGGTACTCTCTTCAGGTCGGACACCGCAACGTAGGCCGAGTACGCTTCGGAGAACTTGACCGAATAGTGAACCTGGTTGAGAGAGACCGGAATGCGAAGGTCGCGCTGGACAACCTCCAGTTCTTTCATCGCCTCTTTCGCGGTGTTCGTCCGGGGGGACCCTTGCGTGAGGACAACCAGTGCCTCGGGATGCTCGCCACCGCGGGCATCTCGAACAGCCCCGAGCACTACTGCTGCTTCTGCGAGCTCTTCAACATCGGGGAACTGCGGTCTTGTTGGAAGGACAACAACATCGGCGATGCGGAACAGTGGCTTGCTAATGTCGATGTCGCCAGGTGCATCAAACACTACGGCGTCAAAGTCCCCGTAGGCATCATCAGAGAGAGCCCGATCATCTTCGCTGAGGCTGCGAAGCAGATCTTTCTCGACGGTCTCCGATGCTAT
>CAZUHI010000070.1:0-35712 GCA_964620495.1 uncultured Rickettsiales bacterium
TCCCGACCCATTCCGGATTTCGTCCGAGCTGAACCTGCATGCGCGTGATGCGCGTGCATGTGCGTGCATGTGCGTCGGACGATCTTGGACACATGTGGACACCGTCGGACGGACACTCCCGGACACTTCGGAGGTCGACCGGGGCGACGTCGCCCGAACGCGGAGCCGGCGCGGACCTTGCTCTCGATCCGGCCATGTTCGTTCATCTCGTAGCTCGTTGCTCCGGGCGCATTCGCGGGCGCCGCGCGGCGTGGCTGTGGAGGCGTCTGCGCGCGCGCTTCCCGACCGCGATCGCCGCAGCGCTCATGCCCGACCACCTTCACCTCATCGTGTTCGTGGAGGATCCGAAGGCCGCTCAAGAGCGGCTGGCGGGAACCCTCGGCGCCTACGCGCGGCGGTTCGGCGACCGCTGGCACCGGGTCCCGGAGCCCGCCCCCATCCCGGATCGCAAGCACCTCGCCCGACAGGTTCGGTACGTCGCGCTCAACCCCTGCCGGTCGGCGCTCTGTCGCGACCCGTTGTCGTGGCTCTGGTCGACCCATCGGGACGTCGTGGGCGCCGTCGTCGATCCTTGGGTCACCGCCGATCGCCTGGCCGACGCGCTGGGCCGACCCCGCGGCGGCTTCTCCGCCCGCCACCACCGGTACGTCTCGGGCGACCCGTCCGTCGCGCCCGGCGGCACGGCGCTGCCGGTCCCGCTGCCCGTACGAGGCGATCGCGACGGGGTCCTCCGCGCCGCGGCGATGGCCACGCAGTACGTCGATCCTGCCGACCGGAGGAGCAGGCGCCGGGCCGCTCGGGCGGCGCTCGCGCTCGGTCGATGGATGCGGCTGCCCGTCCCGGTGTGGAGGAGCCTGGTCGACGTCTCCCGATCCCGCGCCTACGAGTGGGCGGCGTCCGTCTCGGCGGCCGACCTGGACGCCGCCCTCCGCTGCCTCGCCGACCCACGCCTGCGCGACCCGGTCGGAGTGGCCGCCACCCCCACCTCACCCCTGCAGCCCTGACCCGGACGAAATCCGGAATAGGCATCGAAGTCGGCCGTCTTCCCGCCCCATTCCGGATTTTGTCCGGCACACCCGGCAGAGGCCTGCGTGGACTCCCATGGCAGACTCCGCCGCTGTGTTGGGCAGGTTCGGAGCGGTTTGGGGCGTCGTGGGCGTCGTGGCGCTGGTGGTGAAGGCGCTTTGGCGTCTTTCGCCCCGAGCCGTGGAGGCGTGGGAGATGCCGTGGACGACCCTGCACTGGGCCGTCTTCGTGCCCTGGGTCGTGTTCATGGCGTGGTCCGAGGGCTATCGAGGCTTCCAGCAGCTGTTCGCCCCCCGGGTGGTGGCCCGGGCGCGCACGCTGATCGACGACCCGAACCCGGTACGCGTCGCCCTGGCCCCCCTCTTCGCCATGGGCCTCTTCCACGGAACCCGGAAGCGCCTGCTGGTCTCGCGCCTCGTCGTCGCGGGCATCGTCGTGCTCGTGCTCCTGGTGCGGCTCATGCCCCAGCCGTGGCGCGGAATCGTGGACGCGGGGGTCGTGCTGGGCCTCACCTGGGGCACGGTCGCCATCGCGGCTCACGGGATCGCCGCCCTCCTCGGTCGCCCTCCCCGGACCGACCCCGATCTGCCCGACCCCGAGCCGGCCACGTGACCCTCACACGCCCTTCGACGGCCGCGAATGGGAGGCCGACGTCGACGCGATCCGCGCCTATTCGGCCTTCTTCAGCAGATCGTCGAGGCTCGGCTGCCGCTCGGCGGGCGTGACGCGCTCGTCCGGGACGCACACGGTCAGGGCGCCGTCCTCGGGGACCCCGTCTGGGTAGTAGAGGTACCCCAGCCGCACCTCCACGCAGGACCTTCCCTCGTTGGACGCGACCTCCGCGGGGGTGAAGGTCCGCGCCTCGGTGAGGGTCCCGGCCCGGCTGCCGTCGGGCCACCAGACCTCCCCGGCGGCCAGCCGCACCCGCTCCCCGGGGTTCAACGAGCCCAGGAGCCCGCCCATTCCTCCGCCGCCCCCCTCCTTCGGGGGGAGCTCGCCCCCGAGCCGAGCCTTGACCGTCCCGCAGACGGTCTCGAAGGTCACGAGGGTCTCCCCGTCCTCCGTCTCCACCGCGTCCAGGGGGATCTCCGGGCCGTCGTCGTGGATGGGGACGGGCTCGCCGTCCATCGTCAGCGGGATCTCGATGGGCATCCAGTCCGCCGAGCCGTCGTCCGGGACGTGGATGCCGGTGGAGCGCCAAGCGCGCGCGCGCTGCTCCATGGTCGCCGCGAACGGCACCACGACGTTGCGGGAGACCGGCCGGAACGACGGATCGAGGCTCACGCCCGGGGGCAGGTCGTAGCTCGTGCCGTCTTCGAACGTCTCCTTCAGCGGGACGTGGTTCACCCAGGCCAGGTCGGCGCCGTCGACCTCGAGCTCGAGCTCCCAAGCGCCTCCGACCGGCCCCCGCTGGAGGCAGTGGCCCTTCTCGTACGGCACCGACGCGACGCGGACGCGACCCGACTCGGCGATCCCGTCGTCGAGCAGCAAGAGTCGGTCGGGCGTGCGGAGCTGCGGGGCGGGCCACCCCGTCTCGCGGGCCTTCGTCCCCCCGCCGAAGTACCAGGCCCCGTGCCTCACCGCGACCCAGAGCCCGTCGCGCTTCTTGGGCTTCTCCTTCGCCCCGCGCTCCCGCGCCGTCGCGACGGCGCCGGCGAGCCCCTCCTCGAGGCCGGTGAGCCGCCTCTCCTCCTTGCGGGACCAGCCCTCGGCCCCCGCCGCCACGGCCCGCAGGTCGTCCGCGCGGAGCAGGAGCGGCAGCGCCTTGGACGCCAACGCGGTCCGATAGACGCCGCACTGCGCCTCGTTCAGCGACTTCGGGCACGCCCCCCTCAGCACGGCCCGACCCATCCCGAACATGCCCTCGGCGAAGGCGAAGACCGCGCGGGCCGCGTCCACCCCCGAGTGCTCCTCCGTCCAGCGATCCGTGGCGGCCTCGAGGGCCTTCACGGCCTCGGCCATGGCCTGAATGTCCTCGCGCGCCCGCGCGGGGTTCTCCGACAGCGTCGACTTCAGCAGGTCCTTCGCGAGCCCGCGCGCGGCCCTCAGATCGTCCGCGACCGCCGACGTGGGCAGCAGGAGCGCCGCCGCGAACAGCAGCGCCCTCATCGTCGGCGGCGCACGGCGAGGCCGAAGAAGGCCAGCGCCATCCAGCCGCCGGCCGCGCCGCTCATCGACGCCTCCCCTCCGCAGCCCTCGGACGCGCAGCCGTCCTCTTCGATCGGCTCGTACGTGCGCAGCGCGCGGCTGCAGTCGCCGGAGTTCCACGGGTCGTGGTGGAAGCCGTTCCACAGGCGCAGGGCGTCGGCCGCGACGGCCTCGGTCTTCCAGGCGTACAGCCAGCCCGACCGCGTGCCCGTCAGGACCTCGAGCAGCCCGTCCCCGTCGATGTCGCCGACCACCGGCGTACCGAGGATCCACTGGCCCACGTGCTTCGGCCAGCCCGCCGGCTCGCGCCCCGTGTGGTCGAACGCGTGGAGGATG
Organism: uncultured Rickettsiales bacterium; assembly: GCA_964620495.1. Lineage (GTDB taxonomy): Bacteria > Myxococcota_A > UBA796 > UBA9615 > UBA9615 > CAZEKB01. The sequence goes on from CAZUHI010000070.1 coordinate 3,511, forward strand.
CCGCCCGCGGAGCCGTTGATCGCCTCGGGGAAGCCGTCGCCGTTCAGGTCGACGATCGACGGGTTCAGGAAGAACTGCATGTCCTCCATGATCCGCGGGAAGAACTCGAGGTACGGCATCTTCGGGCCGACGTTGGAGTCGACCGTGGTGCCGCTCCAGCCCGCGAGCAGGTGGTCGTGGTCGTGGCGCTTGCCGTCGTGCAGCAGGCCCGTGGCGTACTCGAAGCCCATGGCCCCGACGAAGTAGTCGACGCTGCCGTTCTGGTCGAGATCGCCGAACGCGCCGCTGTTGATCATGATCAGCCCGGCGCCCGACTCCGAGCTGTTGGTGCCCGTCCCGAACTCCGAGGCCACGCGCGCGAACCGGGCGTACTCGGAGCCGTCGTCGTTCAGCATCACGCCCGCGTCCGCGATCGTGTGCATGGCGACCTCCATCGTCCCGTCGCCGTCGAGGTCGCAGAGGGTCGGCGATCCGGGCACCCCCTCGCCCACGACCGGCAGCGCGTTCGTGTAGGCGCCGAACAGGTACGCCGGCCAGCCCTCCTCGATCACGCCCTCGTGGGAGATGGCGTACCCGAGGCCGTAGGTGCCCGTCGTCTTCTGGTTGGTGCCGATGACGATCTCGGGGTGCCCGTCGCCGTCGATGTCGCCGATCGCGGGGGAGCTGATGATGCGCTCGCCCTTGCTGATGGTGCCGCCCGCCTGCTCGTACTCGGTGCGCAGCTCCAGGGGGAAGCCGGCCGAGAAGGTGCCGTCGTCGTGGAACGCGTACACGCGGCCGTTCATGCCGCCGATGGCGATCTCGAGGTCGCCGTCGCCGTCCAGATCGCCGAGGGCGGGGCTGCTGAAGAAGCCGTTCTCCCAGGCGTTGTCGACGTTGCTGATCCCGCGCACGAGCGTCTCGTCCATCGTGAACGGCCACCCGCCCCGCACGGCCCCGTCGTGCTCGATCACCCAGAGCCCGCCGTCCATCGTCGCGAACACGATCTCGGCCGTGCCGTCGCCGTCCAGATCGCCCACCGCGGGCGACGAGATCACCGTCTGCCGACGGTCCGTGGAGACGGCCCCGCCCGCGAACGCCTCGGCGGCGAGGTGGTTGCGCTCGTGGTCCGGATCCACGACCTCCAGCAGGTCCGCCTTCACCGGGAAGCCCGGCTTCACGACGCCCATGCCGTCCATGGCGATCAGCTCGCCGTCGCTGTTCACGATCACGATGTCGTCGACCCCGTCGCCGTCGAGATCGGTGACGTTCGGGCTGGACTCCAGGGAGTGCCCGAGCTTCTTCGGGAAGCCGGGCATCGTCTGGGGGTCGGTGCGCGCGTAGATCATCTTGCGCATCTCCCCGAGCCGGCCCTCGGCGTCGGTCACCTGGAGCCGCAGCGTCACGGCGGGCGCGTGCACCTTCCACGTCTTGCTGACGTTGGTGTCGTTGCGCGCGTAGAGCCCCATCGGCGCGTCGGGATCCGGGTGGATCTGCGCCAGGTTCACCGTGCCGAGGCGTCCGCTGACGGGCGAGTCGACGCCTCCCGAGCCCGTCGCGACCGTCGTGAACTCCTCCTCGAGCGGGTCCATGCCCGGGGCCGCCTGGAGCTCCCAGTCGAAGTCCGAGGACCGCGACGCGGCGAGGCCGGTGACCTCGATGGTGGGCGTCTGGGCCGGGTCGAAGGGCACGAACCAGTCCGGCGTGAGGATGTCGGCCTCGGGCGGGATGTCCGCGGCGACGATGCGCTGGACGAGGGCGTCGGCGTTCATGCGGCCGTAGCCGAACCACGCGTCCCAGCCCTCCCGGCTCGGGTAGCGCCCCTCGTCGCTGTCGTCGGGGTTGAAGGCGACGTCGTGCACCGCGCGGGTCATCAGCTGATACATCTCGTTGGACGAGAGCGGCGAGGCCAGGATCCCGTCCTCCACCGCGTCGCGCATGGCCGAGTGGGCCAGGCCCGCGATGCCCGAGCTCACGCCCACCGCGCCCGACGAGCAGGCCTCCGCCGCGACGGACAGCTGCAGGCGGCCGCCGTAGTTCGTGCAGTTGGAGAAGGCGAAGTAGGACCGGACGTTCTCGTGCTCGGTGGAGTCGTGGCGGATCGCGTGCACGTAGACCGTGTGGTGGTTCGCCGACGGGAAGTTGGCGTGCCACGACGTCTCGTCCGCGGCCGACGCCATGAGGGTCACCCCCGCGTCCCACGCGTACTCGATGGCGTCCACGGCGCCCTGGGTGTTGTTGAGCGTCCCCAGCGCGCACTGGATGACCGCCACGTCGTTGTCCACGGCGTACGCGACGGCGTCGGCGAAGTTGTTGGTGTCCGCGACGAAGCTGTCGCCCACCCGCAGGAACACGCCCATGCAGTTGGGGCAGCTGCCGATGGAGCCGCCCGCGCCGTCGCCCTCCGCCACGGACCAGCGCCCCTCCTTGCTGCCGTGGGAGTAGCCGTCCTTGAGCGCCTCGTCGTAGGGGTTGTTGTCGTTCCAGAAGAAGTCCCACCCCGCGATGTCGTCGATGTAGCCGTTGCCGTCGTCGTCGACGCCGTCGGACCAGACCGCGATCAGGTCGCTCGGGTCCTTGATGTTCGAGGCGTGGCCCCCGGGCAGGTCGCCGATGTCGGGGAGGATCCGGGAGTCGCCCGCCCAGTCCTCCATGTTCACCACGCCGTCGCCGTTGCAGTCGAAGAGGTCGTCGCGGTCCCCCACCGGGATGCACTCGGGGTCGTCGGACGCCGCGGCGTCGGGCAGCTCGGCGGTGTGGATGCGGAACTTGTTCGTGAGCTCGCCCTGATCCCACTCGATGCCCGAGTCGAGGATGGCGATGGCCACGTCCGAGCGCCCGACCGTCGTGCCCCAGGCACGGTCCACCCAGTTGCCCGAGCCGAGATCGCGCTCGTTCTCCGGGATCGACGCCGGGTTGATCTCCGGGGCGATCCCCGAGCCCAGGTACCACTCGCTGTAGGGGTCGTAGTCGCTCGGACACGCGCCCCCGGTGCCGCAGTCGGGGTAGGGCCCCATGGGCACGTCGGCGACGGCGGAGGCGGGGAGGGACAGGACGGCGAGGACCGCGAGGACCGAGAACTGCGACTTGGAGACCATGCGAGCGCATATATCAGAGGCGCGCGGCGCGCGTGCGGGTTTAGATTGCGGGCATGCGCACCCCTTGGCTGCTCGCCACGCTCCTCCTCGCCGGCTGTCCCGGCGACGGCAACCTGATCCCCGACGACGACGACGACGACTCGACGCCCGAGCCGACGCCCGAGCCGATCGACTGCGTCGCGAAGGCGAACCCGCTTCCGGTGGACTTCGAGACGGTCGAGGAGATCGTCTCCGCCGAGGACTTCGTGTTCGGCATGGACGGCGAGGTCCTCAGCATCGACCCGGCGGGCACGCTCGTGAGCTCCACGCGCGACGGGGACCACGAGATCCTCGTGCCCGGCGTCGTGGGCCCGGTGGAGGCGGGCGGATCCGCAGGCATCTCCATGCTCCCGAACGGGGACATCATCGTGGCCGACGTGGGCGCGGGCGCCCTCGTGCGGGTCACCCCGGACGGCGGCCGGGAGACGATCCTGAGCGGCCTCGCGTACCCGAACGGCGTGGAGATCCACCGCGACGGCTGGATCGCCGTGGCCGAGAACGACGGCGCCCAGGTGCGTCGCGTGGACCCGGACACCGGCGAGTTCGTGATCCTCGGCACGGACCTGTTCGCTCCCAACGGCGTCACGTTCAGCCCCGACTGGAACACGCTCTACGTCGGCAGCTTCGGGGGCGGGACCGTGCACTCGATCCCCCTCGACGACGAGGGCGCCGCGGGCCCCCCGGTGCAGTTCGGCGACACCTTCGACTTCACCCTGAAGGGCGGCGGCGGACCGCCCTGGGGTCTCGACCCGTGGACGACCGCCTGCGAAGGGCTGGACGCGCGCGACGACTGCACCCTCGTGGATCAGCCCGGCGAGTGCGTGGACCTCGGCGGCGGCTTCCTGCAGTGCGAGGCGCCCGACCCGTTCGGCGCGGCGTGCGAGGGCCTCGAAGAGGGCGCCGAGTGCGCCCTGCTCACCGAGACCGGCATCTGCGAGAACTTCGGCTTCGACATCGTGTGCAACAACCCCAGCTGGTGGGGCGGCGGCGACGGCGGCGGGGGCCTCGACGGCATCGCCGCGGACATCTGCGGCAACGTCTACGTGACCGAGTTCACGTCCGGCCGGATCTTCCGCTGGACGGAGGAGGGCGGCGTCCCCGAGATCGTCGTGACCCTGCCCAGCTGGTGGATCCCGAACATGGACTTCGGCCCCGGCCTGGGCGGCTGGGACGAGACCAAGCTCTGGGTGAACACCCGCGACAGCGACCAGATGTACGGCCTCGACATCGGCCTGCCGGGCCGCCCCGTCGCCCACCGCCCCGAGTAGCGTGCGCCTCCCCGCGGTCGCGCTGACCGTCGCGCTCGCCGGCCCGGCCTACGCGGGGGGCGGGCCCACGAACGTCGTGGTGCTCTACAACGCGGACATCCCCGACTCGATGGAGACCGCGGAGCACTACGCCGAAGCGCGCTCCGTCCCCCACGACCACCTCTGCGCCCTCACGGGCGCCGCCCTCGCCGAGGCCGTCGTCTCCTTCGACGACTTCGTCGCCCTCGTGCGCGGCCCCCTCGACGCCTGCCTCGAGGCGCTCCCCGAGCCCGACGCCATCGACTACCTGGTGGTGGCGAAGGGCCTCCCCTACCGCGTCGACCTTCCGGACGGCGGCTACCACACGAGCCTGGGCGCGATGCTCCAGGTGGGCCACACCACCCACGCGACCACCGACGCCGAGCTCGCGGGCTTCTCCGCCGAGAACATGTTCCGGCGCATCCAGAACCCGTTCTTCCCGCACGACTCGAGCCCGCAGCCGGGCGACTACACCCTGAGCAACCCCACCGAGGGCGCCTACACCGCCGCCACGTGGTGGACGCGACGCGACGAGCTCCCGCCGAGCTTCCGCCGGACAGGCGGCGCGGAGATCAACCGCTGGGTGATGGACGACACCCTGTTCGTCGTCACGCGGCTCGACGGCTTCGATCACGAGGACGCGAGGGCCCTCGTGGACCGCGGGGTGGCCGCCGACGGCACGTTCCCCACCGCCGAGCTGCTCGGCATGGCCGCCGCCGACGGGGCCCGGGGCGCGCGGGATCCCGAGGCCGAGTACACGTCGCGGATGCTGTCGGGGGCGGGCTTCAACGCGCCGTGGCTCCCCGAGCACGACGACGCCCTGGCGGGCCACGACGTCGCCGCCTACTTCACCGGCGCCGCCCAGCTGCGCGACGCGATCGACGGCCAGACCTACGTGCCGGGCGCCATCGTCGACAACCTCACCAGCTACGGGGCGGTCCCCGCCAACTGGTTCTGCGGGGAGACCTGCCCCGAGGCCGAGTCCCAGACGTCGATCGCGCGGTTCGTCCGGGCGGGCGCGACGGGGGTGCACGGGACCGTCGCCGAGCCCTTCAACCCCGTGTTCCCCAACGCCGGGACGCTGCTGCTCTACACCGCCGGCTACAACCTCGCGGAGTCCTTCTTCTTCAACCAGCGCTGGCTCTACTGGCAGAACCTCTACGTGGGCGACCCGCTCACCACGCCGTACGCCGAGCGCCCGACGATCGACGGCCCCGCCGCGCTGCCCGAGGGCACCGAAGGCTGGGTCCTCACGGGGGATCACCCGGACGGGGTCGCCTCCATGACGGTCCGCGTCGACGGCGTCGTGGTGGCCGAGGGCGAGGGCGACGTGGAGGTGGACGTCTCCGACCTGGTGGAGGGCGACGTGCTGGAGGTCTTCGTGACGGCGACGGCGGCGGAGGCGACGCTCGATCGGCCGGGCTGGGACGTGGAGGCCCCCGTCGCGCGCGCGGACGTTCAGGGGTGGGCCTCGGCAACGCTGACGATCGGGCCCGCCCCCGCCGAGCCGCCGCCCGCGGAAGACGCCTGCGCGGGCTGCGGAGGGGCGCCTGCGGTCGCGATGCTGCTCGTCTTCCCGTGGGGAGCGACCCGCCGGAATCGGTTCGGTCTTTCGCAATAGCGACCCCGGGGTGTCGTACCTCTCACCAGGAGAGACGAATGACCCCGATGTTCCGCGCCACCACCGCCCGCAACTCCAACTTCGCCGCCTTCGTGGCCGGCTGCGCTGCCGTCCTGGGCGCCCTCTACCTCGTCGCCGGCGTGCAAGCCGCGGCAGGCACCGTCGCCCACTTCGCGACCACCGACGCCCGGACCCACGAGGTCCGCCCGGACTTCGACCCCGCCCACCACGCCGCGTCCGACGGCACCGCCGACGCGCACCCCGACCTCTCGGCGGACGCCGGCTTCGGCCCCTCGATCCGCCTCCCGAACCTCCCCACGTTCATCCGCTGAAAGGGTCGGTAAGGCCTCGGAAGGACGGGAAAGCCCCCCCCTCGATACGTTGGTCTCAGGCCGATCCGTCGGCCCGGAGACCCCCATGCACCGTCGAATCCTCGTCGCCTCCGCCGTCCTGGTCCCCGCCGTCGCGTGGGCCGGCGGCCACTCGCACGATCACGACGGCGAGACCTTCGACACGCACGGGGAGCTGATCCATCACTTCGAGGAGGCCTGCGAGAAGATGATCGAGTTCGATCACGACGCTCGCGGACAGGCCATCGCGCCGGGTGCCGACGTCTCGGAGGCGTACGCGGAGTGGGGCGTCCACATCGAGTTGTTCGAAGACGAGTCGATGGCGACGTCCCTGCCCGTGTATGCCTTCGACACGGCGAACCCGCCCGTGGGCATGGAGCACCTGGGCAGCCCCCACGTCGACTTCGGCGGGTCCGGGTGGGGCATCGGCGGCGCGGCCGACGGCGCGGCCCCCAACAACCACTTCATGGGCAACTCGGTCCGCAGCGAAGAGGGCAAGCCGTCCTGGTACCGCCTGACGTTCGACGAGCCGATGTGCGTGTGGGGCGCCAGCTTCGTCGACATCGGCGGCTTCGGCGCGGGCACCAACAACCAGGACCTCGGCGCCCAGCTCCTCCTGTACGACCACCCCGAGGACCCGAGCGAGAGCGACTGGGTCTTCTCCACGTACGCCGACGGCTTCGGCACCAACGGCCTGCAGTGGGTCGACACCCACGGGTACTGCGGCGTCGACGCGATCATGATCGACATCTACGAAGAGGGCGCCTGGGACTGCCTGTGCCTCGAGGAAGACGACGGCAGCGGGGCGCCGATCCCGCGCGACGGGAGCACCGGCGACGTCCTGACGCTGAACTCGGACCCGCCCACGTGCAGCGCGGCCGCGGCCCCTGGAGGCGCCTGGTCCCTCCTCCTGCTCCTGGTCGTCGGGAGACGCCGATTCCGCGCCTGAGCCCCGCCCTCGTCGCCCTGACCGTCGTCCTGCCGGGCGTCGCCCACGCGGAGTGTTTCCGCCTCATCGACTTCCAGACCGATCACGCCGGGGAGCCTCTGCGCAGCGGGGACGACCTGTCGCTCGCCTACGCGGCATGGAGCGTCGAGCTGGGCGCGCCGGATCCCGAGGCTCCCGTGCCCGCCGTCGCCGAGGAGGGCGATCCCGAGGACCTCGCCGCGGGCGGCTTGGCGGTCCACGTCGTGCACTTCGAGGACCCCTTCTGCGTCCGCTCCGTGGACCTCGACGGGTTCACGGGGGGCCAGGCCGCGGTCACCCCGCAGTGCTTCGACGGCACGTCGCTCCCGCCGATTCGGGCGGAGGATCCCGGGACCCAGGCGTACGACGAGCTCTGCGGGATCGGCACGCTGCGCATCGAGTTCTGGGAGAGGGACGTCGCCCCGAGCTGGGACGACCTCTGCATCGACCTCGATCCCGGGACCATCGACGGGCCGTGCGGGGACATGAGCGCCGCCGATCCGCCCCCGGCCCCGGTGTTCGAGGACGACGATCCGCCGCCCGTGGACGCCACCGACTCCTGCGCGGGCTGCGACGACGACACGGTCATGGCGTGGCCCGGCCTCGTGCTCCTGGGCGGCTTCGGACGACGGCGAGGGAGAGACACCCTGTAGGCTGGCGCGATGTCGGTCGTTCGTCACTCCACGTGCCCCCTGTGCGAAGCCATGTGCGGGATCCTCGTCACGACCGACACCGACCGGCGCGAGGTCCTGGGGGTGAGACCCGACCCCGACGATCCCCTCAGCCGCGGCGGGATCTGCCCCAAGGCGTTCGCGCTGCCCGAGCTGCACGACGACCCGGACCGGCTGCGGACCCCGGTGGTGCGGGTGGGCGATCGGTGGGAGCCCCGGGGCTGGGACGACGCGCTGGACTTCGCGGCGCAGGGCCTGCACGACGTCCAGACGAAGCACGGGCGGGACACCGTCGCGAGCTACCTGGGCAACCCCAACGTGCACAACTACGGGGCGGTCCTGTTCGCCCCGGCGTTCACGCGCATGCTCTCCAAGACGCGGTTCTCGGCCACGTCGCTGGACCAGCTGCCCCACCAGTTCGTCGCGTGGCAGATGTTCGGGCACCAGCTGATGCTCCCGATCCCGGACATCGACCGCACCGACCTCCTGCTCGTCGTGGGGGCCAACCCCGTGGCGAGCGGCGGGTCGCTGATGACGGCCCCGGACGTCCGCAAGCGGCTCAAGGCGATCCAGGGTCGCGGCGGGCGCGTGGAGGTCGTGGACCCGCGCCGCACCGAGACGTCCCGCGTGGCCGACGCCCACCACTTCGTGCGACCCGGCACCGACGCGGCGTGGCTGGCGGCCGTGCTGCACACGCTCTTCGCGCACGAGGAGGCCGGGGTCGGACGCCTCGCCGATCACGTCGTGGGGTTGGAGACGCTGCGGGACGCCGTGGAGCCCTGGACGCCGGAGCGGGCGGCGGGGCTGTGCGGGATCGAGGCGTCCGAGCTCCGCGGCCTCGCCGGGCGCCTCGCCGCGGCCGAGACGGCGGTCGTCTACGGGCGCATGGGCGTGTCCACGCACCCCTTCGGCGCGGTGTGCCAGTGGCTCGTGAACGCCATCAACCTGGTGACGGGCAACATCGACCGCCCGGGCGGGGCGCTGTTCACGACGCCCGCCGTCGACATCCTGCGGGCGCCGCCCTCGATCGGCCTGGCCGCGGGGAGCATCAGCCGACGCACCACGCGGGTGCGGAGCAGGCCCGCGGTGCTGGGCGAGTACCCGGCCGCGACGATGGCCGAGGAGATGGACACCGACGGCGACGACCGGGTCCGGGGCTTGGTGACCGTCGCCGGGAACCCGGTCCTATCGGCGCCCAACGGGCGGCGGATCGAGGCGGCGCTCGGGGGACTGGATTTCCAGGTCGCGATCGACCCCTACATCAACGAGACGACCCGGCAGGCGGACGTGATCCTGCCCCCCGTGTCGCCGCTGGAGCGCGGCCAGTACGACCTCGTGTTCCACGCCCTCTCCGTGCGAAACACGGCGAAGTGGAACGAGCCGGTCCTCGCCTTCCCCGAGGGCGGCCGCCACGACTGGCAGATCCTCCACTCCCTGGAGACGCGGCTGGGCGCGCTGCGCAGCGACGGCCTCGCAGCGCGGGCCGAGCGGTGGATCCGGGGGCGGCTGGGCCCGGAGACCATCGTCGACCTGGGGCTGCGGCTGTCGGGGCGGAAGCTGTCGGTGGCGAAGCTGAAGCAGTCGCCGTCGGGCGTGGACCTGGGCCCGCTGGAGCCGACGCTCCCCAAGCGGCTGCCGAACGGCCGCATCGACGTCGCGCCGGAGCTGCTGGTGGCCGACCTGAAGCGGCTCGACGCCCTGGAGGCGACGGCCGACGTGGTGCTCATCAGCCGTCGTCAGGACCGCGACTGCAACTCGTGGATGCACAACCTGCCCACCCTCATGCGCGGCAAGAACCGCTGCACGCTGTTGGTGCATTCGACGGACGCGGCGCGGATCGGCGTGGCGACGGGCGACCGCGCGGTGCTCACCTCCCGGGTGGGCGAGGTCTCCGCGCCGGTGGAGGTCACGGACGACGTGATGCCCGGCGTCGTCTGCCTCCCCCACGGCTGGGGGCACGGCCGCGAGGGCACGCGGATGTCGGTCGCCGCGGAGCACCCCGGCGTCTCCGTGAACGATCTCACCGATGAGCTGAGGATCGACGAGCTCACCGGCAACGCCGCCTTCGCCGTCCCCGTGCGGATCGCCGCCGCTCCCTGAGGCTCGTTGTATCGCGCTGCCATCCAATACAGCGCAGACAACATCGATATACGTGATGCTGCCGAAGGCGGAGACTGTCTGCATGAAGACGCTCGCCCTCGGCCTCCTGCCCGCAGCCCTCCTCATCGGGTGCTCCGACGTGAACCTCCAGCCCGTGGCCCCCGCGGAGTACGGCGACGAGCCGACCGTCCCCTCGACCGGGGCGGACGCGGACTCGCCCGGGGACGGCTCCGGGGACTCGTCGGGCGGGGGCGCTCGCGGCCCCTGGGACGGCCTCGACCCCGGCAACCTGCCCGAGGAGTACTTCGCGGTGGCGTGGCGGCCGGAGCCCTGCGACGACTGCTGGGACGACGACTTCGGCGTGGAGAACGGCCACCGCTTCGACGTCGTGGACCTCGAGGGGCGCGTGATCGTCTCCCTGGAGCGCCCGTTCCAGGACCCGGGCCTCCTCTTCGAGCGCTTCGAGCCGGGGGCCGACGGCACGCTGCTGGTGGTCGAGGCGCAGCGCAACGACACCGCCTACTACCAGCCGAGCGTGTGGCAGCGCCGCGTGTGGCGCGCGAACGCCGTCACCGAGGAGACCGTCGAGGTGCTGCGCATGTCGTGGGACCACGTGGAGCTGCTCTCGGGGCGGTCGTTCCCGCTGCAGGGATACGAGGCGCGGTTCGCCGCCGACCCGGAGGACCCCGACGTCGTCTGGATCGCCACCGGGGGCGACCAGTGGGACACGATGCGCCTCGTCCGCGTGGACGTCGCCGACCCGGACGCCGAGCCGACGTTCCACGCCCTGCCGTCCATGAGCGAGCTGTTCGGGGTGGAGGACCAGCAGTACTGGGCGTCGACGCCCGTGGCCTTGGAGGTCGCGCGCAGCGACCGGGACCTCGAGATCGTCCTCACGATCGAGGGCGCGATGGTCTACGCCGACCCCAACGAGCTGCCCCGCGGCGTCCTCGTGTACCGCCCCGGCGACGGCACCAGTGAGCCGGTGGTGAACCTCCGTCGCCGCAACTACCTCGCCGACGTCCGCTTCGGCGCCACGGGCACGGACGGCGGCCGCATCGGGAGCACCGCGCTCCTCCAGGTGGGCGCCCCCCGCGCGTGGTGCGGCGAGGCCCGGTTCGCCCAGGTGGATCCGGCGACCCTGGCCGAGCCCGGCTCGGACCCCTTCTCGGACCCGACGGAGGCGGCGGGCGTGGAGGCGATCGTGGGGAGCGAGACCTCCTCCTGCACTCGCCTCGGGCCCCTGGTGGACGACGCGGGCCCGACGTTCGTCTACTGGGGCGAGCGCTACGACTCCAACTACGCCTACGTCCGCGCCCCCAGCCGGATCACCGTCAGCCACGCGGGGGAGGACGTGTGGACCTGGGACCGCCTGCGCGTCGGGCTCGGCGACACGGACTTCCGCCTGCTGGGCATCGAGCGGGTCCTCGTGCCCTGAGCCCGGGGCCGCGCTCGCCGGAGGACCGGAGCGCGCGCGGGATCGTATGATTCGGAGGCGGTAGGGTCGAGGAGGCCCTCCACCGACGGCTCCGGGAGGCCCGCTGCACTCTTCGATCGACGACCTGCCGCAGATCAGCGACCGGTTCGAGCTCGTCCGCCGGCTCGGCACGGGGGCCACCGGGGTCGTGTACTTGGCGCGGGATACGAGCCGCGAGATCAAGGTCGCGCTCAAGACCCTGAAGAACTTCGACGGGTCCCGCCTCTACCGATTCAAGAAGGAGTTCCGCTCCCTCACGGACCTCTCGCACCCCAACCTCATCGAGCTGTACGAGCTCTTCTCCGACGGCCGCACCTGGTACTTCACGATGGAGTACGTGGACGGCGTGTCGTTCCTGGACTGGGTCCGTCCCGACATCAAGGAGCAGCAGGAGGAGGCGGCCCGGGAGCGCGCAGACTCCGACGCCGAGGACTCCCCCAAGGACACGCAGCCCGCGATCCGCCTGAAGACGCCGCCCGCCCCGCGCAACCTCGGCGTCGCCCTGCGCGCGTTCTTCCAGCTCTCGGACGGCATCCTCGCGCTGCACCAGGCGGGCAAGCTGCACCGCGACATCAAGCCCAGCAACGTGATGGTCGACGACGACGGGCGCGTCTTCATCCTCGACTTCGGGCTCACCACCGAGGTGGGCGAGAAGGACATGACCCGGGACGGGACCGTCGTGGGGACGGTCGCGTACATGCCGCCCGAGCAGATGGAGGCCGAGGAGCTCACGGAGGCGTCCGACTGGTACAGCGTCGGCGTCATCCTGTACCGCGCCCTCACCGGCCGCCTGCCCTACCGCGGCCGGTTCCACGAGATCCTCCTGGAGAAGCGCCGCGGCACCGCCAAGCCGCCCGCCGAGCTCTATCCCGACATCCCCGCGGAGCTCTCGGATCTGTGCCTCTCGCTCCTGGAGCCGGAGCCGGAGAAGCGACCGACGGGGCCCCGGATCCAGGAGGTCCTGCGGGACCTCGCCAAGGCACGCGGCGAGACCCTGAACGAGAACACGGGGTCCACCCGGCGGTGGGACAGCGGCGAGTCCAGCTTCGGGTCCCAGAGCTTCGTGGGCGTGCCCGACGGGATGGGGGCGAGCACCGGGAGCACCGCCACCGCCCCCGGATCCGCCGACGCCGACTCCCTCGAGAGCTCCGGGGCGCCGCCCGCGTCCACCGGCGGCTGGTCCGTCGAGGACAGCTTCGACTCGAGCGGCTCCCTCCCCTTCGTGGGGCGCCAGTCGCAGCTCGAGATCCTGCGCGCCGGCTACGACCGCGGGAAGAGCGCCGGGGCGTACGTCGCGTTCGTGAGCGGCCGGTCCGGCATGGGCAAGTCGATCCTCGTGCAGAAGTTCGTGGAGAGCATCCGCGACAAGGGCCTCGTGTACCTGAGCGGCCGCTGCTACGAGAACGAGTCGGTGCCGTACAAGGCGTTCGACGACCTGGTCGACAACCTCGCCCGCTACCTGCGGCGCCGGCCGCGCAAGCACGTGGAGATCCTGCTCCCGCGCAACGTCTTCGCCCTCACGCGCCTCTTCCCGGTGCTGGGCGAGGTCAGCGCCATCGCGGACGCGGTGCAGCGGTCCGCCATCGTCCCCGACCCCATCGAGCTGCGGCGCCGCGGGTTCACGGCCCTGCGCGACCTCCTGGGGCGGCTCGCCGACCGCACCGGCCTCATCCTCCACATCGACGACCTCCAGTGGGGCGACTCGGACTCCGTGGCCCTCCTCACCGAGATCCTCCGGCCGCCCGACACGCCTCCGATGCTGCTGATCGCGGGCTATCGCTCCGAGAACGAGGACGACGACGGGCCCATCCGCAGCTTCCGCGCCGCGGCCGCCGAGTTCGAGGGCCACGTGCACGTGCACGACGTCCGCCTCGAGGCCTTGGGCGAGTCGGAGGTCCACGAGCTGGTGGACGCGCTGGTGGCCGCGGACGACTCCTCGGTCCGGGATCGCGCCGACGCGATCGCGCGTGAGTCGGGGGGCCACCCCTACTTCGTGTTCGAGCTGGTCCGAGCGATCCAGGCGGGGGTCTCGGACCCCGGCTCCCTGAGCCCCGAGGGGGTGACGCTGGACGGCGCGCTCGGCCGCCGCATCGACGCCCTGCCCCCCGAGGCGCGGACCCTCTTGGACGTCGTGGCCGTGGCGGGCCGCCCGCTGTCCCGCCCGGTGGTCGCCACCGCGAGCGGGCTCGGCAAGGCCGAGTACCCGATCCTGCAGCTGCTCCGGAAGGCCCACCTGCTCCGCACCGGGGGCTCGGGGGACGCCGCGGTGACCGACACGTACCACGATCGGGTGCGCGAGACGGTCCTCGCCCGCACCGCGCCCGAGCGCCTCCGGGAGCTGCACGCGGCCCTCGCCGACGCCCTCGCCGCGTCGGGCAGCGCGGACGCCGAGCTGCTGTTCACCCACCTCGACGGCGCGGGGCGAGAGGAAGCGGCGGGCGAGGCGGCCATCGCTGCGGCGGCCCAATCCGCCGAGACCTTGGCCTTCGGCCGCGCCGCCGAGCTGTACCGGCGCGCGCTCGAGCTGCGCCCGGTGACCGGCATGGAGGCGATGCGGCTCCAGGGGGCGCTCGGGGACGCGCTCGCCAACGACGGTCGAGGCCCCGAGGCGGGCACGGCGTTCCTCGCCGCCGCCGAGCACCTGGGCGACGACGACGAGCTGGGCGCCTTGGAGCTGCGCCGCCGCGCCGCCGAGCAGTTCCTCTTCTCGGGCCGGCTGGAGACGGGCCTCGAGGTCCTGCGATCGGTCCTCGGCGCCCTCGGCATGAAGATGGCGGCGACGCCGCGCAGCAAGCTCATGTCCATCGTCTGGCAGATGGTCCGGCTGCGGGTCCGGGGGCTCAAGTTCAAGGAGCGCGCCGAGGACGAGGTCGCCCCGAGGGACCTGCTCGCCATCGACACCGCGCGCACGGTGACGGTGGGCCTCCACCTGGTCGACCCGCTGACCGCCGCCGACTTCCAGAAGCGCCAGCTCCTCAGGGCGCTGGACGCGGGCGAGCCGTTCCGCATCGTCCGCGCGCTGGCCGCCGCCGCCGGAGCCGCCGCCTTCGAGGGGCGCAAGGGAGCCGACGAGGCGCACCGCCTGGCGCGCACCTCCCTCGAGCTGTCCGACCGCATCCAGCGGCCCACGGCCCAGGGGATCGCGCGCTACGGCGCGGGCTTCGCGTCGTTCCTCATGACGGAGTGGGACCGGGCCTACGCCTACTGCGACGAGGCCGTCCGCATCTTCCAGGAGCGCTGCGAGCGCGTGGCGTCGGACCTGAGCCGGGCGAAGCAGCTGCGGGCGGGCTGTCTGCTGTACCTCGGCCGCATCGGCGAACTCCAGTCCAACGTCGATCAGCTGCTCGCGCTGGCCCAGGAGCGCGGCGACAACTACGGAGGCACCTTCTGCCGAAGCCGGCTCGGCCCCTTGGCCTGGCTGGCGGCGGGGGACCCCGAGCGGGCGACCCGAGAGATCGAGGTCGCGGAGCGCGGGTGGACGATGGAGGGCTTCCTCATGCAGCACTACTACTTCCTCGAGGCCCGCACGATGATCGACCTCTACCGGGGCGCCGGTCGGTCGGCGTGGGAGCGCGTGGAGGGGCGGTGGCCGCGCGTGCGCGGATCCCTGGTGCTGCGGGCCCAGCTCGGGCGCTCGGAGCTGTTCACGTCGCGGGTCCGCGCGGCCCTGGCGGCGGCCCACGCGGGCACGGATCCGGACCGCCTGCTGTCGCTGTCCGAGAAGGACGCGCGGCGCATCCTCAGGGAGGGGAACCCGTTCACGGGGGGCTTGGCCCGGGTCCTGCTCGCGGGCGTCGAGTCGATGCGAGGGCGGTCCGAGGAGGCCGTGGTGCAGCTGCGGGGGGCCATCACGGACTTCACCGCCGCGGGGATGCCCATGCACGTCGCGGTGGCGCGGCTGCGGCTGGGCACGCTGATCGCGGGCGACGAGGGCGCGCGCCTCGTCGCCGAAGCGAACACGTGGATGGACTCCGAGGGCGTCGTGGACCCGAAGAAGTTCGCCGCCATGCTCGCCCCGGGGTTCGACTGATGCACCCCTCTCGACAAATCGGAGATTTGCCGCCGGGGGCCCCGCGGTACCTCCCCGGACCTCCGCTCCACTTCGTTCCGCTGCGCGCGCCTGGGGCGCTTGCGGTTCGATCGGCGCCGGGTTCCTAGACCGCCGCCTCCGCGACGGGCATCGTCCCGCGGTGAATCGTCGGGAGACCTTCTTCGCTCGCTGCGGCCGGGCCGCCGAGGGGGACTTCGCGGAGGGCGGCGACCCCGCGCGTCGGGACGTCAAGCTCGCGCGAATCGTGGCCGTGACCGCCATGACGGCGCTCATGCTCGAGCTCCTGCTGGCCCGGCTGCTCCCCTTCTTCCTGGGCAACGTCAGCGCGTTCCTGGCCATCCCGGTGGCGATGTTCGGGCTCGCGCTGGGGGCCATGAGCCTCCACTTCTCGCCCCGGGACCCGGACCCCGCGCACCTGCCCGGCCTCGTCGTGCTCCTGCTCGCCTTCACCGCGGGCGGCCTGATCCTCGACTTCGCGCTCTTCAACCACGTGCTCGGGCTCATCCACTACCGCGACCAGAACCCCCTGGGCGACGCGCTGCGGACCATGCTCTTCAGCACCGCGTGCGTGCCCGCCTTCGCCGTGGCGGGCGTGGTCCTGTCCACGGCCTTCTCCGCGGGCGCGCATCGCATCGGGCGCCTGTACTCCCTGGACCTCATCGGCTCCGCGGGCGCGTGCCTGCTCGCGCCCGTGCTGCTGCACTTCGCGGACCTGCCCGTGGTCGTCGTCGCGCTCCTCGCGGCCCAGGGCGCCCTCGTGGCGACGGTCCTGTCCGGCCTGCCCCGGAAGGTCGTGCGGGGGGGAGCCGTGGCCTTCGCCCTGCTCGCCGTCCTGGCGGGGCTGCACGTCGTCTTCACCGCGCGGCCGGACCCGTCGATCCTCGCGGGGCGCCACGGCTCCATGGGCGAAGTGAAGCAGGTCCGCCACCGGTGGAACGAGATCTCCCGGGTCGCGCTCCTGCGCATCAAGGGGCCCAAGGGCAGCCGCAGCTGGATCGTGCACGACGACGGCATCTCCAACTCCCGCGTGATCGCCTACGACCCCGGCAGCGTGAGCGGGAGGCCCAACGTCGCCGTCCAGCAGGGGCTCCCGTTCCTGCTCGACGAGAAGCCGGAGCGGGCCCTCGTGATGTTCGCGGGGGCGGGCCAGGACATGGTCCAGCTCGACCGCTACGCGGGCGGGACGATGGACATCACCGGGGTGGAGATTCAGCCGCTCGTCGTCTCCATGAGCCGCGGATTCTTCGGCAATCGGTACCGGCTGCGCGACTTCTTCGCGCTCCCCCACATCCACATGCACCTGGACGAGGGGCGCTCGTTCCTCGACCGCCACCCCGAGAAGTACGACCTCATCTTCGTGGCCTCGAACGGCTCGCAGCACGCGTCGCGCACGGGCCACAGCCGCAAGTTCCTCGACACGCGGGAGGCCATGACGGCCTACCTCGACCGGCTCGCGCCGGGGGGGTCGATCCTCTTCAACGTCCAGAACGTCGACCACAAGTTCGAGATCTTCAAGCAGCTCCTCGCCGAGCGCGGGCACGCGCCGTTCGCCCAGGCCGCGATCATCCTGGGGCGCACGAAGAAGGAGAAGCGGCGGTTCTACGACACCCTGATCCTCAAGCCGTCGGGGTTCAGCCCGGGCGAGATCGAGCGCATCACCAAGGCCCGCGGGGACAGCTCCGGGCGCAAGCGGTGGGTGAAGTACGCCGACGGGCTCCAGCGCTCCCTGCCCCAGGCGGTGGAGCTCGCCACGGCCCCCCCCGACCCGTCCGCCCGGGTGCCGACCGACGATCGGCCGTTCGAGTCCCGCATCGACTTCGGGAGCTTCGACTGGAGCCCGACGCCGAAGCAGTGGAAACCCATCGAGTACCGCCTGGACTGGGTGAAGACGTTCACGCTGCTCTTCTTCGGCGCGCTCTCGCTGCTCACCATCCTCGCCCTGCAGCTGCGATCCCGCGGCGGGCACAGGCTCCCGCCGACCCTCACGATCTGGTTCGTGGGCAGCGGCCTCGCCTACATGCTCGCCCAGGTGGGCCTCATGGCGAAGCTCGAGCTGTTCATGGGCCTCCCGATCTACTCCATCGCGGTCGTGCTCGCGGGGTTCCTGCTCGCCAACGGCGCGGGCTCCGCGTGGGTGGGACGTCGGCGCGCCGCGGGTCGACCGCCGGCGCCCGTCCTCCTGGCCGGCGCGGCGGCCCTGCTCGTGGTCGCCACGCCGCCCCTCGTGGACGCCATGAACCAACACCTCATCCACCTCCCCACGCTGGTCAAGGTCGTGCCCGCGCTGGCCGTGGTGGCGCCCCTGGCCTTCGTCCTGGGGACCTTCTATCCGGTGGGCGTGGGGCTCGCCGTGGACCGCGAGCTGGAGCCGCTGGTGCCGATGACCTTCGGGCTTGCGACGACCTCCAGCGTCGCCGGATCGACCTACGCGATGGTGGCCGTCATCAACCTCGGGTTCACGGCCCTCATCCGCCAGGCCGTCCCGCTGTACATCGGCCTCGCCCTCCTCGCCGCGGTGGCGTTCCGGCGACGCTGAAGGCTCCGGCGCTCAGCGCGAGAACACCCACAGGGCGGCCCCCTCGGGCGTGTCGGCGATGAACCAGAGGGCCTCCCCGAGCGACAGGAGGTCTCGCGGCGCGCTCGAGGCGACGCCCTCGCCGAGGTCGCGCACCAGCTCCACCTCCCCCTCCCGGCCGGCCACGCGGAACAGCTCCCGCCCCAGGCCTACGACCTCGGCCGCGAAGTAGACCCCGCCCGCGTGGGCGGTGAAGGCCGACGGCGAGGAGCTCCGCGGGCCGGGGTTGAGGTCCACCAGCAGGCGCGGAACGGCGTCGGGGCTCATGATCACGAACGGCTCCGCGCCGACGGCGTCCGCGGCGCCGGGGAACCACAACACGTCGTGCTGGACGACGGGCGGGCCGAGGACTCCGTCGGCCGATCCGGGCCGCACGACCACGCGGGTCGCCGACTCCTCGCTCGGGGACCACCGGACCAGCTCGGCCCCCTCGTCCTCCGTCGTCCCCACGAACCAGACGTCGTCCCGCCAGCCCACGACCGCCACGGGCGCGGCGGGGTCGATCCCGTCCCCCGGGCCGGGGACCAGATCGACGACGCGGCGGTCACGGAGGCCGTCCCAGCTGTGCAGCTCGAGCCCGGCTTCGTCGCGCCCCGCGAAGTGGAACCGCCCTCCGACGACCGCCCCGGGGGCCGCGTCGAGGGCGCCCCCGGCGGCGGCCAATCGCCGCACGTCGAGGCCGTCGAAGGCGAACAGGGCACGCCCTGAGTCCGATTCGCACAGAAAGAGCGCGTCGTCCCGGAAGTTCACCGACCGCTGCGGGGCCGACGCGCAGGGCACCTCCACGCCGGCGCCCTCGGGATCCGTCGCGGGCACCAGGCGAGGGCCCTCGTCCCCGTTTCGGGCCAGCCACACCGCCTCCCCGACGGACAGGAACCCGGTCGCCCCGGTGCGGTCCCCGCCCAGGGCGCGGGTGCGGACGACCGCCGACTCGCGGGCCTGTATCCGCCAGGGTTGGAGGTCCCAACGACCGGCGCGCTCCGTCGCGGCGAAGCTGGTGAAGTGGGGGACGCCTCCCAAGCCGACCAGGCGGGGCGAGGTCCCTTCGGGCGCGAACAGGTCGACCGCGCGGTGGATGCGGCGCAGCTCCCGACGGGGGGCAGGAGCACGGTCCGTGGAGGCGACGGGCTCCGACGGGGGCCTCCTGGGCGGACCCAGACGCCACGCCCGGGAGGCCCCGGCCCCGTCCTTCGCGAAGAACCACATCGAGTCCCCGACCACCCGGAGCCCGGAGGGAGAGCCGTCGCACATGCCCCGGCAGAAGTCGCGGACGAGGCGCACCCGGGAGCCGTCGAACCGACGGAGCTCGAAGCCGCGGGCGTCGCGGCCGCTGAACCAGAGCGCTCCCGCGAACTCGGTGAGGTGCCTCGGCTGCGAGCCCGGAGCCCCTCGGTGCACGTCGGCGACCAGCTCTAGGTGGTCCCTTCGCAGCCGGAACAGCTCGCTGCCGACGTCCTCTCGGTAGGCGACGACGAAGACCTCGTCGCCGAGCGCCGCCGCCTCCTCGGGGTAGCGCAGCCCCCCTTCGTCGTCGAAGCCCTGCACGGGCCGGACGTGCCGCCCGTCGGAGACGTGCACGACGATCCGCGGCGACCTCCCGCCGTCGCCCGAGATCACCTCGTGAAAGACCAGCAGCGAGCCCGCGACCTGCGCGCGCTCCAGGCGACCGTCGGGCGTGGAGGCCTGGTGGACGACCGACAGCGTTCGCCCGTCGAAGAACCACAAGGTCCCCCGGCCCTCATCGTCCTCCCCCGTGAGCCACAGGCCGCCGTCGAAGGCGTGCCCCTCGGCCGAGTCGTGAGCGAAGGCGCGGAACCTCGCCCGGACGCCGAGCGGGGTCAGCCCGCCCGGTCCCACGCGCACGATCTCTCCCTCCGGCGCGCGCCCCGGGGTCTTCGGCTCGACCGGGCCCTTGAGGAGGAAGTACGCCGCGCCGCCGAGCAGGGGCAGCGGCAGGACCTCCGCGACCCCTTCGGGGACGATGGCGCCGAGCGTCAGCCGCTGCCCGTCGTAGCGGAAGAGGTGGGTCCGACCGGCCGCGACGGTGGCCGAGAACCACGCCACGCCGCGGTGCATCACGAAGGCGCTCGGGTTCGAGCCCTCGGGACCGGGCCGGAGGTCCGCGAGCAGCTCGGCGCGCCCGTCGCGGACGATCCACGGCTCCCACCCCTCCTCCGGAGTGGTGGCGTGGAAGCACACGATCTCCCGGGGGCACGCGTCGGCCCGGTAGAGCCCGCCCGCCGCCGCCGGCACCTCCACCGGCTCGAGGACCAGCTCGTCCGCCGCGGCCGGGGCCGCGACGCAGAGACCGACCACGAAGGACGCGACCGTCGCCCGCATCAGCCGTCCTCGGGTTCCCAGTGCCAGGCGGGGAGGCCGAGGTCGATCTCGAAGACCTCGTGCGTGGCGGGGCGCGGCGCGTACAGCTTGTCCGTGGCCCAGCCGCCCACGCCGGAGCCCCAGCGCAGGCCGTGGAGGGGGCCGTCCTCCTGCTCCGCCACGTCCAGCAGCACGGTCACCTCGGCGCGGGGCGTGACGCGGATCAGCGCGCTCCACCACCAGTCCAGCACGTAGACGTTGCCGCACGCGTCCACGCCCATCGCGTCGTGGAAGCCGCCGCCGACGTCGGTCGCGAGCAGGGTCGGCTCGGAGGTGGGCTGGATGTCCCCGTCGATCTCCACGTAGTAGACGCGGCCCCCCTCGGCCGCCTCGTCCGTCCCCCAGTAGAGGCGCTTGCCGCTCCGCTCGAAGCTGAGGACGCGGGGCCCCTTGCCGCCCTGGGGGTCGCCGCGGACGACGGTCGTGCGCTCGCCCGTGTCCGGGTCCACCCGGAAGATGCCGTCGATGCCCGCCGTGTAGACGTCGCCGTCGGGGCCCACCCGCACCGCGTACGCGCGCAGGTTGGGCACGAGCACGGAGAGGCCGCCCTCCGGGGTGATGCGGAGCAGGTCGCCGGTCTCCACCTGGTTCGTGACGATGTCCCCGCCGGGCAGCCGGTCGAGCTGGGTGACCTCGCCGAGGCCGGGCAGGACCACCGTCGGCTCCTCGCCCCGCTCGCTGCGCAGCAGGGACAGCTCGTCGCTCCCCAGGAGGCCGCCCGAGTCGTCGAACAGCAGGCCCTTGTACGCCTTCGGGCCGACCAGGAGGTCGAAGCCGAGGCTGTCGGGCAGACCGGAGCAGTCGACGCCCGGGGGCGGCTGCACGAGGCAGCCCGAGAGCAGGACGGCGACGGTGAGGAGGGCGACGCGCAGGTCAGTTCTCCACCGAGGCGACGGTGTAGGTGACGGTGACGTTCGCCCCGGTGTCCGCCTCCGTGTACTCGACGGTCACGGGGTCATCCACGGAGACCAACTCGATCGTCCCGGCGACCATGCCGAACGCCTCGGGGCGGTCGATCTCGTGGACGCCGAGGGAGAGGTCGATGACCACGCAGTCGTCCGCGGGTCCGGGGCAGGCCGACCCCACGAGGAGCCCCCCGAGCAGAGCGGCGACGGCGCACGGAGCCCGCCTCACTGCTGGGTCCCGTCGAGGTTGGCCGCCTCGGACCAGAACTGGACGTCGAAGCGGTCGTCGGTCACGGCGAGCCGCGCCTCGGCAGACCACTCGATCGCGGGGGCGTCGGCGTCGGAGGCCACGTCGTCGAGCGCCAGGATCCACGCCTCGCTCTCCACGCAGGCCCGGACCGGCGCCGCCCGCGCGTCGGCTTCGGCGATGGGGACGCCCCGGCCGAGGGCGAGCCCGACGGTGAACAGGAGGCAGGGGATCAGCAGGCGCTTCATGGGCGGTCTCCGGTGCACCCAGCATGCCGGCCGCGGGGGCTCCGAGCGCTCACCCGCGGGCGCGGGCGGCTGTCCGCAGGGCCGCCAGCACGTCGCCCATGGCCTCCTCCGACGGAGCGACGCGCTCGAAGTTGAAGAAGGCGTGGCGCGCGCGCTCGTAGAAGTGCGCCGTGGTGGGCAGGTTCGCCTCCGTGCGGGCCGCCAGCAGCCGCTGGGCCTGCTCGATGGGCACCGTGAGGTCGGCGGTGCCGTGCAGCAGCGTCACGGGCACGTCGAGCCCCCCGAACAGCGGAGAGCGCGACTGCCAGTCCTTCGGGCCCGACATCACGAAGGCGCGCATGGCGGCGCCGATGGGGCCCTTGATCCCGGCGAAGTCGTAGAGGCCGAAGACGGACACCACGTCGCCCACGACGTCCCGGCCCACCTCCGCCGCGCCGAGCAACGACAGCGTCGCGCCCGCGCTCAGCCCCACCACGGACACCGGCCCGGGACGAACCCGGTACTCGGCGGGCCCCGCCGTCGTCCACCAGCGCATCGCCGTGACCACGTCGTCGAGCCCCTCCTGGAGGCGCCCGCCCCGGCCGATCATCCGGTAGTCGATGGACGCGACCGCGAACCCCGCGGCGGTGACGTGCTTGGCGAGCAGCCGCATCGCCTTCATGCCGCGCGAGCCGATGACGAACCCGCCGCCGTGCACGAGCAGGACGCCGGGGCGGGCACCCCCGTCGTCGGGCAGGTAGATGTCGGCCAGGGGCGCCGTGCCGCGGCGCGACGGATCCGTGTAGAGCACGCCCGCATGGGTCGGCGGCAGGGGAGTGAAGTCGACCTTCGCGGCGAGGGTCTTGAGCGAATAGAAGATGCCGCTCACCGGGGGCCTCCGCCGCCCTGCACCGCCAGCCGGGTCGCGCCCGGGCGGTCGATCTTGCCGTTGCCCCCGCGAGGGATCTCATCGACGACGACCACCTCCCGAGGGCGACGGTATCCGGCCACCCGCTCGTGAGCCCAGCGCAGGAACGCCTCGTCGGGGAACGTGTCGTGGCGCGGCACCACGACCGCGACCGGCCGGTCCCCCAAGCGCTCGTCGGGGACGCCCACCAGCGCCACCTCGGCCACCTCGGGGTGGCCCTCCAGGATCGTCTCGACCTCCGCCGGGAACACCGAGAAGCCGCCCACCTTCAGCCGATCGCGGCTGCGTCCGGCGAACACGAAGGCGCCCGCGGGGAGCACGCGCCCGTAGTCGCCGGTGGCGAACCAGCCCTCGTCGTCGGGGCCCACGTCGCGGCGGCCGCGGTACTCCCGCAGGACCGACGTCCCCCGAAACTGGAGCTCGCCGCGACGTCCCCAGCGCACCGGGGCGCCCGACTCGTCCACGGCGCGCACGTGGATGCCGGGGAGCACGACGGCGGGGACCGGGAGGTGGAAGCGGGCAGCCACGCTGAAGGGATAGATGCGCACGGCGGCGCCGCCCGACAACTCCACCATCCCGTACACGTCCACGAAGGCGGCCGTGCCGAGGCGACGTCGCCCCACGGTGGCCACGGCGCCGAAGCGCTGGAACCGGCGGGCGCGGTCCGCGGGCATGGCGTCCGCCCCGGACACCCAAAGTCGAACAAAACTCAGGTTTCGCTTCTCGGCGCCCGCGGCCTCGAGATCGGCGTACATCGTGGGCACGCCCACGAAAGCTCGGACGCGCCCCCGCTCCAGCACGTCGAGGATGTCCGCGGCCACGAAGCGCTCGCGGAGGACCAGCTCGGCCCCGGCGCACAGGGCCCCCAGGGCCGTCCCGATGCCCATCACGTGGTACAGCGGGAGCGCGGCGAGGAGGCGGTAGCGGGCGGTGCCGTCGCGCTTGCGCGTCACGGGCAGGCGGACGCGGCCCGGGCCCCCGAGCAGGCCGCGCGACGTGAGGGCGGCGGCCTTGGGGGTGCCCGTGGTGCCGGAGGTGCACAGCGTGACGACGACGGCGTCCGGGTCTCGATCGACGGCGGCGACGGGGGCGGCGGCCAGGCCGTCCAGGATCGACGGCGCGGGCCCCTCGGTGGTGAGGAGACGGAGGTCGGCCCACGGCTGGTCGGCCGTGAGCCGGGCGAGGACGTCGCCGTCGAGGAGGGCGGCGGTGGCCCCCGCGGCGACGACCACGGCGTCGAACTCCGAGCGCTTCAGCCGGGCGTTCACGGGGCAGGCGACGGCCCCCAGGCGGGCGGCGGCGAAGAGGTGCAGGAGCGCGTCGAGGCGGTTCGGCAAGGCGACGAGCAGGACGTCCCCCTCGCCCACCCCCGCGGCGCGCTGGGCCCCCGCGAGCGTCGCGACGGCGGACTCCAGCGCCGCGTACGTCCACGACGTGCGATCCCCGAAGCCGGGCACGGCGAGCCCGCACTCCACCGCCGGGCGCTCCCCGAAGCGCGCGGCGAGGACCGCCGGCAGCGAACCGAGGTGCACGCCGCGGCCGAGCAGGAGGCGGACACCGCTCAGGGCCGAGTCGAACACGTCGCGGACGATACGGCTTCGACGTATCCTGCGCGCCGTTTCCATGCGCACCCTCCTCCCCCTCCTCATCCTCCTCATCCTCCTCCCCGGCTGCGTCCGCCCGGAGGCCCCCACGGACCTCGGCGACCTCGCCGTCTTCTTCTTCGACCAGGCCGAAGGGGACGACGCGCTGCTCGCCGAAGGGTTCACCAACTTCGGCGACCTGCTCGCGGACCTCGATCTGACCGGCCCCCGCGGGGACCGCACGTTCGAGACGCCCCGGTACGAGCCGACGGTCACCCCCGTGCCCGACGGCGTGCGCTGGGAGAACCAGAACCCCGTGGGCGGCGCCGGGCTCAGCGCGTTCTCGATCCTCGACAACGTGACGACCGTCCGCCTCGTGGACCAGCGCCCGGTCCAGTCCGAGTCCTCCGTCCGCTACGACCGCGAGTTCGTGACCGACGTCGAGTGCTTCGTCGCCCGCGAGTGCGACACCCTCGAGGTCCGCAACGCGATCACGAAGGAGTCGGCGATCTCGTCCCTGCCCTACGACCTCCCCATGGTCTACCGGTGGATCGAGCTCGCGGACGGGCGCCTCGCGTACTTCATCCGGGGCTGGATGCACGAGCGCTCGCCGGGCGCCGAGGACGGCCACTGGTTCGATCAGAACTACCACTCGGAGCTCTGGATCGAGCATCCCGAGAATCCTTCGGAGACCATCCGCTGGATCAACGTCTGGTCGTCCGTGACCATCCCCGGGGTGACCGACGACTTCGCTGCGAGCCAAGTGGAGCTCGCGATCGACGACGCGTTCCAGCGCGCCGACGAGTGGCTGGGAGAACAATGAGACGCCTCCTCCCCCTGTGCGCCGCGGTCCTCGTCGCCTGCCCCTCCGAGGAGGTGGACGACGGCCCCTGCCCCTTTGAAGAGGAGGGCGCCGTGCACGCCGAGCAGACCGCCGTCCCAGGGGTGATCGGGCCCGACGAGCGCCTCGCGGACGTGGTCGTGCCCTTCAGCTACGACGGCCGCACCGCCCTCCCCGTGGTGTTCCTGCTGCACGGCTTCGGCGCGAGCGGGACGATGCAGGACTTCCTGTTCAAGTTCGGCGACCACGTCGACGGCGCGCAGGGTTTCATCCTCGTGCTCCCGAACGGCACCCCCAACGCCGAGGGTCGCCCGCACTGGAACGCCACCGACGCGTGCTGCGACTTCCACGGCGACGACGTGGACGACGTCGCCTACCTCACGGGGCTCCTGGACGAGCTGATCGAGACGTTCCGGGTGGACACGTCGCGCGTCTACTTCACGGGGCACAGCAACGGCGGCTACATGAGCTACCGGATGGCGTGCGAGATCCCCGATCGCATCGCGGCGATCCTCCCCCTCGCGGGCGCCACCTGGCTCAACGACGCGGACTGCGGCGCCACCGAGGGCGTCGGCGTCCTGCACGTGCACGGCGACCAGGATCCGGACGTCCTGTACGAGGGCGACTTCGACTACCCGGGCGCGTTCGACAGCGTCGTGACCTGGGCCGAGCGCGGCGGGTGCGACGTGTCCGCGACCTCGGAGGGCGAGCCCCTGGACCTCGTCAACACGATCGACGGGGCCGAGACGAAGGTCCTGAACTTCACCGAGGGCTGCGGGTGCGGCACGGACGCGACGCTCTGGACGATGGAGGGCGAGGGCCACGTCCCCGCCTTCACGGACGCGTTCGCCGAGCACGCCCTCGCCTGGCTGTTCGAGCGGAGGATCCACTGACATGACCAAGGCATTCGTGGCGGGCGCCACGGGACTCACGGGTCGAGAGGTCGTGCGCGTCCTCCGCGGGCAGGGCATCGAGACCGTCGCCCACGTACGCCCCGACAGCTCGAAGCTGGCGGACTGGACGCAGACGTTCGAGGCCCTGGGCGCGCGCGTGGACACCTCCGCGTGGACCCCCGAGGCGATGGCCGCGACCATGGAGATCGAGAAGCCGACGTTGGTGTTCTCGCTGCTCGGCACGACGCGGAAGCGCCAGTCGCGGTCCGACGACCCGGCCGCGAACAGCTACGAGGCCGTGGACTACGGGCTCTCGCACCTGCTCCTGGAGGCGGCCGCGAGGGCGGGCAGTCCGCGGTTCGTCTACCTGTCGTCGGTGGGCGCGGACAAACCGCGCGGGCCGTACCTGGACGTCCGCAAGCGCATCGAGGACGAGCTCCGAGCGGGGTCCCTCCCGTGGACGTCGGTGCGCCCCGCGATCATCCACGGCGACCGGGACGACACGCGGCCCGGAGAGGCCCTCGGCAAGGTGATGGGCGACGCGTTCTTCGCCGTGGCGGGCGCGTTGGGGGCCGGCACGTTCCGCGACAAGTGGAGGTCGATCCACGCCTCGGACCTCGCCGCCGCGATCGTGCGTCACGCCCTGGATCCGGCGAGTGAGAATCGGGCGTTCACGGCGGAGGCTCTGAGGTAGGCATGGCCACCACTTCCATCTCCACCGCGAAGCTGCTGGACGAGGTCATGGGCCCCGAGGGCGGCCCGGCCCTCATCGACTTCTGGGCTCCCTGGTGCGGCCCCTGCAGGATGATGGAGCCGCACTACGAGGCCGTGTCGGAGGCGTACGCGGACCACCCGGTGGGCTTCTACAAGCTGAACACCGAGGACCACCCCGAGCTGTCGCGGCGGTTCCGCGTGCGATCGATCCCGACGATCATCCTGGTGCACCAGGGGCAGATCGTGGACTCCATGATCGGCGCCCAGGACCAGCGTCGGCTCACCAAGAAGGTGAACTGGCTGCTCAAGCGCGCGGGCCACACACCGCCCGGCGGAGACGACGGTCTGCTCGCCCGCATCGGACGCAAGCTGCGCGGCTGATATCATCGCGCGCCCCGGAGGAGAATCAGCGCATGTCCGCCGAATCGAAGACGACGTTGGGACGCAACGAACCCTGCCACTGCGGAAGCGGGAAGAAGTACAAGGTGTGCCACCTGCGCGAGGACGAGCGCCTCGCCCGGGAGGGCAAGCCGACCACGGACGACGAGGACTACGTCCCCCCCAGCAAGGTCGTGCCCGCGGTCATCGGCGGCGTGGGCCTGGCGGCCGCCGTCGGCGCCGGGATCGCCTACGGGATGGAGACGGGCCTGCTGTTCGCCATCATCGGCGGGCTGGTGCTCGGCGGCTACTTCCTGTTCCGCAACCCGCCCCCGCCCCGCAACGACGGCGGGGACCCCAGCGGCCTCAACTTCGGCCGCTGACGCCAGTCCCTGAACCGCCTCGCTTCCTCCGGCCCCTCGCCCCGACTTCGGCGTATTTCAATACGCCTTCACCCGGGAGCTCGGCACCGTCGTCGCGATCCGGCCCAGGTCCTTGGCGTCAGCCTCGGCGCAAGGCGAGAAGCAAGCGCCCCGAGCGCGCGCAGCGGAACGAAGTGAAGCGGAGTTCCCAGGAGGTACCGCGGGGGCCCCGGCGACGAATCTCCGATTCGTCGAGAGGGGTGCTCAGGCGTCGCTGAGGCCCAGGCGGTTGCGGACGAGGACGACGGCCAGGAAGGCGATCGCGCCCGCGGAGGCGCCGATGAGGAGCCCGAGGATCGGGCCCAGGTCGCCGCCGGACGTGTCGTACATCCGCCCGATCACGAACTCCTGCACCACCGCGCCCACCGCGCCCATGCCGTTGATGACGCCCGCCGCGAGGGTCGCGCCGCGCTTGTTGCCGATGTCCTGAGCGGCCGCGCCCGTCATCAGCGCGTCCGGGCCGTACAGGCTGAACCCGACGGCCGAGATCGCGATGGCGAAGAACGTCACCGACACCTGCCCGGCGGAGTAGAGGAAGAGCGTCGAGGCCCCCATCGCGAGCAGGAAGATCATCGACGTCTTCGCCCGACGCCCCCGGCCCCAGGTGTCCGAGATGTGCCCCGCCGCGATGACGCCGACGATCCCGAAGAAGTCGAAGAGCGTGGAGATGTACCCCGCGTCGTCGCCCTCGAGGCCGTAGTTGCGGCTGAGGAAGAACGGGACCCACGACCACAGCGCGTAGCGGATGAACTTCACGAAGAAGTAGAAGCCGCCGACCAGCAGCACGGTGTGGAACACCTGCGGGGACCAGCCCGCGCCCAGGAAGCCGCCCCCGGCGGTCGCCGCCTCCGCCTCCTCCTCTTCGTCGTCCCCGAGGGAGAGCCCCACGTCCTCCGGCTTGTTCCGGTGCCAGAAGACGTTGATGGTCAGCACCACCAGCATGACGGCCGAGCCCGCGAAGAAGCTGTAGCGGAACCCGTAGGCGCCCAACACGTAGGCGGCGAGGGTGTTCGCGCCCACCCCGCCCACCTGGTAGCAGGTCGCCCAGAACCCCATGACGGTCCCGCGCTCCTCGCGCCGGAACCACGCGCCCATGGTGCCGACGGTGTTCGCCCAACCCGTCGCTTGGAAGAGGCCGTTGAGGGCCATCAAGACGCAGAAGGTCTGGAGCGAGTTGGAGACGCCGAAGCCGGCGTTGGCGACCATCGTCCCCGCCATGCCCAGGAGCAGGACGCGCCGGGGTCCGAACCGGGTGCCGGCGCCCGCCGCGAGGAACTGCCCGACGGCGTAGGCGATCAGGTAGACGCTGCCGATGAGGCCGAGGGCGGTGGCGTCGAACTCGAGGGCCTCCCCGAGGTCCGACTTCACGATGCTGAAGGGCTTGCGGCAGAAGTACATGGCCGCGTAGCAGAGCCACGTGGCCGCGAAGATCTTGTGCCGCCAGACCTTCAGTTCGGGGGACATGGCCTCCCCCGCGGGCTCAGAAGCCACGGTTCACGTGCCGGCCGCGCTCGTACAGCGCCCGGTACTGGTAGTCCGAGATCCACTGGTCGTCGCAGTACCCCATGATGTCCGTCGCGTCGGGCTCCACGAGGTGGTCCTCGTAGAAGTCGTAGCCCCAGACCCCGATCTCGCCGTCGTCGTAGGGATAGCGGGGGTCGATGCCGTCGGGGAGCGTGCCGTTGGGGCCGCAGGGCGCGTGGGGCCGGCCGTGGGAGTGGCCCAGCTCGTGCGCCGCCACGTCCGCCGCGCGCGAGCTGAAGCCGACGCCGATCGCGATGCGCAGGTTCGGGTCGCCCTCATCCGCGGGGTCGTCGTTGAGCAGGGTGACGCCCAGCAGGCACCCGCCGAAGCAGAACTGCTGCAGGGTGTCGGTGGGGTTGAACATGCCGTAGTAGTAGACGTCCTCGCCGTCGCCGGCGTCGTTGCGCGCCTGGACCGTCGCCAGCCCCGCGATGAACCAGCCGGACCCGTCGGGCCCGAGCGCCGACTCGAAGGGGATGACGTCGTGCACGCTCAGCTCGACGTCCGAGACCGGGTAGAGCTTGTGGAAGTAGGAGCGGATCTCCTCGACCTGGTCGTCGTCCAGGTTGGGGACGCGCCCGGAGCCGTCGGCCTCGTAGGAGAAGGGCACGATGACCACCCGCAGCACGTTGGCGTCGGCCTCGACCTCACTCGTCGCGTCGCCCTCGGAGGGGAAGCGCGCGCCCGCGCCCGGCTCGAAGTCGCCCTCCTGGACGAGCTCCACGGACCACTCGGCGTCGCCGCCGGGCCAGTCGCCGACGTCCAAGGGGATGTTGATGGTGGTGTCGAGATCGTGCTGGGCGGACTCGTCCTCGAGGCGGTCGGGCTCGGACTCGAACGTCTCCCCCCCGACGTGCAAGCGGCCCGTGACGCGGTTGCCGTTGTAGTCGTCGTCGATGGAGTAGAAGACCCGCAGGAGGCCGGGCCGGCCCTCGACCAAGGGGACCTCGTCGTCCTCGACGAGCTCGCCGTCGACCATCAAGTCCCGCTCGATGCCCTGGTACAGGGAGACCCGCTCGATGATCACGCCGGGGGCGGGCAGCCACGCGACCTCCGCAGGCGGCGGTTCGACGCACGCGGCGGCGGTGATGAGGCAGAGGAGAGGAACGAGGCGGCGATGCATGCCGCGGATACTAGGGGACCGAGCGCCTACGCGGCGGGGCGCCTCCAGCGACCGGTGGTCACCCACTCGGCGAGGTCGGCGAGCATGCCGTCGAAGCTGGGGGCCACGAAGTACGCGGGCTGGAACTCGGTGGGATCGAAGGGGGTCTCGGCGATGACGTCCAGGTCCCAGTCGAGCAGCCCGCGCTGGTCGAAGTCCTCGAGCTCGCCGATGGAGGACATGAGCCCCGCCCCCACGGCCTTGACCTGCCCGTGCTCGAGGCAGGCGCCGAACTCCATCGTGTACCAGTAGACCTGTCCGAGCCGCTGGATCTCGGCGTCGTCGGCGAACTCCGCGGCCCACCCCATGAGCTCGTTCACGAACGCGATGCCCGGGTGCGCGAGGGAGAGCGCGTGCCCCACGATCTCGTGGATGACGTCCGGCTCGGGCGTGTAGTAGGGCCGCGACGCGTGGCGGATGTACTGCGTGGAGAGGAACTGGCGGGCGCCGAGGCGGCGCAGGAACGTGCGCAGCGACACGAGGCCGGCGACGGGGCGCATCGTGAACCCGGAGATCTCCCGGAGATGGGAGCTCACTTCGCGCAGCTGCGGGATGCGGTCCGCGGGGAGGCGCACCACGTGGTGCATCAGGTCGAGGTCGCGGACGACGCGGGCGGCGTGCAGGGGGCGCAGGCGGTCCATGACCATGCGCCAGACGTCGTGCTCCTCGTCCGTGTAGGGCACCTTGGGGAGCGGGCGACCGTCGTCTCGGTGATCGAGGGCGGCGCGGGCGATCTGGTTGCGACGCAGGCGGTAGAGGGGGTCGCGGAACCCGGGGTGGTCCTGGTCGAGCACGACGAGCTCGATGTTGGCGTCGTGCGACACGCCGCCGCCGCTCAGCTCATCGCCGTCGTCTCGCCAGAAGTCCGCGCTCAGGTCCCGCATGTCTCTGCTCAGCTCCGCTGCAGCCCCGGACGATCGACGACGGAGGCTGAACGCCCATTCACGGCGCCCGTCCGGGGCACCGCCCTGCGGGCGACCTCGCTCCGCATTCGGTCGTGCGCTTTCGGCTCCTGCCTCCAGCCCATTTCTTGGTGGACGCGGCGCCACTATCGACGAATGCGGGATCCTGTCAAGGACGAACGTCATGGGCGGGCATTACGATCAGGCCTGCTCGAGCTCCTCCAGGGCCTCCCCGGCGTAGACCGCGAGCCGCTGCATGTGGGGCAGGGCGTCCCGGCACGCGGTGAACCCGAAGTTCAGGGTGCCCGCGTAGCCGTTGACGGTGATGTTCAGCCCGTAGCCGTGGAACGGGATCGACAGCGGGTAGTTGGCCAGCAGGCGCGCCCCGCGGAAGTAGAGCGGCTCCCGGGGCCCCGGGACGTTCGAGATGACCACGTTGAAGGCCGGGCGCGTCCGCCCCGCCGTGCCGGTCATGTTCTGGAGGCCCAGGGGCGTCATCAGCAGCGCGCTGTACTGGATGATCGCGCCCTTGGTCATGCCACGGAGCTGGTCCTTGGCCGCCGTGGTCGAGGCGATGATGGCCTCGATGCGCGCGCGGGGGTCGGCGACGTGCGTGGCCAGGGACGCGAGGATGGCGCCGACGGCGTTGCCCCCGCCGGGGTCGTCCTTGGGGCGCACGTTCACCGGCACCATCGCGATGAGTGGCTTCTCGGGCAGCGCGCCGAGCTCGAGCAGGTGCCGGCGAAGGGCCGCCCCGCACAGGGCGAGGACGACGTCGTTGAGGGTCCCGCCGAACCGCTTGCCGAGCCCCTTGAGCCGGTCGAGCGCGTACTGCTGCGTCGCGAACCGCCGCGCGCGGCCGACGCGGCCGTTCAGGATCGTC
>CAZUHI010000071.1:0-31857 GCA_964620495.1 uncultured Rickettsiales bacterium
GACGACGACGACGCGGTGGACGACGACGACGCGGTGGACGACGACGACGCGGTCGACCCCCCGGATCCGGGAGACGACGACGACGCGGTCGGTGACGACGACGACGCGGCCCCCGGGATCGACACGTCCATCGCCACCGGGACGCCGCTCTGCGCGGGGGACACCTGGTACGGCCTCGTGGGCGACGCCGCGCTCGGCGGCGGGCTGCTTGTCGGCGATCCGATCTACGGCACCGACCCCTTCTGGTTCTACGACGTGTACAGCGTGGACGTGCTGCTGCTCGAGTGGGTGGACGTGGAGCTCGCGTCCCCCGACTTCGACGCCTGGGTCGAGATCTACGACAGCAGCTGCACGCTCCTGGCCTACGACGACGACAGCCTCGGCGGGCCTGCG
This sequence comes from uncultured Rickettsiales bacterium, assembly GCA_964620495.1. GTDB lineage: Bacteria > Myxococcota_A > UBA796 > UBA9615 > UBA9615 > CAZEKB01. Next base: position 394 of record CAZUHI010000071.1, read on the forward strand.
GGCACGGACGCCGCGGCGTCCTACTTCTCGTTCGGCTTCGAGACGCTCTACGTGGTCGCCTCGAGCTTCGACAACCTCGGCTCGGGCACCTACACCCTCGACATCCAGTAGCCCGGTGCTCTGCGGCGGGATCGAAATCCCGCATGAGGGCGGCGGGGCGTGCCGGGCAGGCCTATGCGGGATTTTCGTCCCGCCGACGGGTCGTCGGTTCAGTCCTCGGGGAGGACGACGGCGGGCATGCGTCCGGTGGAGACGCGATGGGGATCCACGACGGCCGGTGAGGCCCCCGTGATCCCGGGGTAGGGCGGGGTCGTCGCGTCGACGGCCTCGAGCGAACCCATCTCTTCGGGCCAGGCCATCCCGGGTACGCGGTGCCGCGGATCGAGGCGGCCCGAGCCCATGAGCGTCGACTGCGAGGTGGTGGCCGCGACGAGGAGGGCGGCGTTGCCCTCAGCGCCCCGGCCGGACCGGCGAAGGCCCGCGTTGGGGAAGCGCGCGGAGGCGACGATCGTGCCCCGGTTCCAGTTCACGGCGCCCGCCCGGACCTGCCGCGCCACCGCCTCGAACTGCGATCGTCCCCCGCAGAAGACGGCCGCGGCCATGCCGTACGGGTGGGCGTTGTAGGCCGCGACGCCCTCATCGATGCTGTCGACGAGCTGGGCGATGACCAGGGGACCTTCGACCTCCTCGGGGGACACGAGCCCCGCCGGCAGCTCGCCGTCGACGAGGCCCAGGGCCGGCGCCACGTAGCACTGTCCGCGTCGGCGCAGCTTCGCGGGCAGCTGGCCGCCGCCCCCCTCGACCGGGAACTCCACGCCCGCGTCGGCGTAGGCCTTGAGGGCCGCGTGGAAGCGTCGCCGGGCGCCGATGTCCACGAGGGGCCCGCAGAACACGTCGGCGTCCGTCGGCGCGCCGACGGAGAGCCCCCCCACCAGCGCGACCACCCGCGTCAGGAGCGGGCGAGCGACCTCTCGCTCGACCACGACCCGGGACGTCGCGTTGCAGCGCTGTCCGGTGCTCAGAAACGCGCCCGTGACGATCTCGTACGCCGCCCGATCCAGGTCCGCGTCCGCGGCGACGAAGGCCCACCCCTTGCCCCCGCACTGGGTCCACGCCCGCTTCCCGGTGGCCTGGGCGAGCTCCGCGGGCTCGGCGCTCCCCGTGACGGCGAACATGTCCACGCCCTCGTGGGCGAGGAGGGTCCGCCCGATCGGGCTGCGCGGCCCCTGGACCATCGCGAAGGTCCCGACGGGGAAGCGGGAGGCGTCGAACACGTCGGCCAACCGCTGGGACGTGAGCGGCACCCGGGACGAGGGCTTCCACACCACCGCGTTGCCCGCCAGCAGGCAGGGCAGCACGACCTGGATCGCGCCGTAGACGGGGAAGGGGAACGGGGTCATCGCGCCCACGACGCCCACCGGTCGACGACGCAGGACGCCGGGCACCGACGGGTGCGGGCGCGGCGCGAGCAGGTCTTCGGCTTGCTCCATGAGCAGGTCGAGGGCCCGCACGGCCGCCGCGCACTCGAGCTCGCACTCCCACAGGGGCTTGCCCATCTCGCGCGAGGCGAGCGCGCTCAGCAGCCCCTGCCGTTCGGCGAGCAGATCCCGGAGCAGGTGGACGCGTCGCAGGCGCTGGGACAGGGGCACGTGGGACCAGGCCGGGGCGGCGGCGCGCGCGTACTCGACGGCCTCGTCCACCGCGGCCTTGCGGTAGGGGACCTCGTCGAGGGTGATGCCGGTCGCGGGATCCCGGGTGGCGACGCTGCCGTCGCGGCCGCAGAGGAAGAACGACCCCTGCAGGAAGTCGCCGCGATGTCGGGTGATCAGCGTCTGGTCCATCGATCCGTCGTCGACCCCGAGGTGAAGCAGCGCCGCGGGCGCCGCGATTTATCACGGGCTCCCTCCATCGTCCACGGGAACAGCCCCACCCGGGCCTCGCGAATCGACGACCGCGGGCGCGACGGCTACCTTCCGTCGGTCGTGTCGCAGGCCCCCCCACGCATCGCCGTCGTGTCCGCGGATCGGGGCGTCGCCCTGCGCGGCCCGGGGGGCGGCGTGCACCTGCGCGGGCTGGCCGCGGGCCTCCGTCGCGCCGGGGCCGAGGTCGCCGTCTTCGCGGCGAGGCTCGACGGTCCCGGTCCCCCCGCGCCGCTCCCGGACGTGTCGATCACGCCGCTCCGCCGCGGCAGGTGCCCGGGCGTGCTGCGGCGCCGGTCCCGCCTCCTCGACCTCCGGGTCGACGCGCGGGCAGCCTCCCGCCGGGCGGTCCGCGCCGTCCGCCGCTTCGGCCCGTCCCTCGTCTACGAGCGATACGCCCTCTTCGCCGACGCCGGCCGCCGCATCCGTCGCGACGCGGGGGTGCCCTGGGTGCTGGAGGTGAACGCGCCGCGCGCCTGGGAGGCCGCGCTGTTCGAGGGCCTCCCGGTGACCCGACGGATGATCGAGGCGGAGACCGCCCTGCTCCGGGCCGCGGACCGGGTGGTGGTGGTGTCGGCCGCCCTCGAAGCCTGGGTTCGCGCCCGGGGCGTCGCCGCAGACCGCGTGGCCCTCGTGCCCAACGGGGCGTCCGCCTCTCCTGCCGCCCCCCCGAGGGGACCGTTCCGGATCGGATATGCGGGGACCTTCAAGCCCTGGCATCGCCTCCCGGAGTCCGTGCCGGCGCTGGCGAGGCTCGCCTCGGAGCGCGGCCCGACGGTCCTGGAGCTCCACGGCGACGGCCCCGACCGCGCCCGCCTCATCGCCGCCTTGGAGGGGGTCTCGATCCGGGTCGAAGACCGCAGCTGGGCGGCCCCCGACACCCTCGACGCGGCCCGGACCCGCTGGCACGTCGCGTGGGTCCCCGCCCCCGCCGCGTGGCCCCCCGACCCGGACCGCGCGCGCCGCCTGGAGGACCTCCTGGGCGAGCCCTGCCCGGCGCGCTGGTTCGATCCGCTCAAGGGCGCCGAGGCCCGCGCCGCCGGGCTGCCGGTGTGGACCGGAGGCGACGCCCCGCCCGCGCTCGATCCTCGCCCGGTGGAGGGCTGGACGTCGACCGCCGCCGCCGCCGTCGGTGGACTACAATGGAACGATCCGCGGTCCCTCGCGGGTTCCCGGATGTGGACGGCCCTCGCCGGGGTCGCTGGAGGAGCGCCCCGTTGACGGACCTGCGACTGCTCGAAGCGCCCGAAGAGCCGCTGCCCGTCCCCGCGCCCGTCCTGGACGATCCCGAGGACGCCGACGCGGACCCCTACCTCACGCGCATGCTCCCCCGGTTCGGTCCCGTCGCCTGGCTGCTCGCGCGCGTCGCGTTCCGCCACATCCGCAGCGACGACGAAGACCTCGTCCCCATCCGCGAGGCGGCGAAGGAGGGCTCCATCGTCTACGTGATGCGGACCCGCTCGCTGCTCGACTACGTGTACTTCAACTGGCTCGCCCTCATGCGCGACCTCCCCCTCGCGCGCTGGGCCAACGGCGTGCACCCGGTCCTGCTCGGGCCCCTGCTCCGCTCGGTGAAGGTCCTGTGGCGCGCGCTCCGGGATCGGCGCCGGCGCGGCGGATCTCCCCCGAGCGCGGTGGACGGGGGCTGGGTGAGCTCGCTCCTGGAGCGCGGCGACTCGGTCCTGCTCTTCCTTCGTCGTCGTCGCGGCCGCTTCTTCGGGGCCGAGCCGCCGCCCGAGCGGGACATCGTCGAGCTCCTGGTCGAGGCCCAGCAGCGGCGGGAGGAGCCCATCTTCGTGGTGCCCCAGGTGCTGGTCTGGGAGCGCGGCCCCGACCGCTCCGCGCGCGGGCTGTTCGACGTGCTGCTCGGTGATCAGGACGACCCCGGGCGCTTCCGCAAGCTCGTCCACTTCGTGCGCCACTCGCGCAACGCGGTCGTGCGGGTGGGCGAGCCCGTCAACCTCCGGGAGTTCCTCGCGGGCCAGCAGGGCCAGCCCATGTGGCGCACCGCGAAGAAGCTGCGCTGGCTCCTCCTCGGCTACCTCTACCGCGAGCGACGGGTGGTCAAGGGACCGGACGTCCGCCCCCGCCGGTGGCTCTTCGACCGCATCCTGACGGAGCCCCCGGTGCACGCCGCCATCGAGGCCCAGGCGAGCCGAGACGGCAAGGCCGTCGAGACGGTCCAGCGCCACTCCATGCGGCGGCTGGACCGCATGGCCGCGAACTTCAAGTGGTCGATGATCGTGTTCATGGGCGGGTTGATGGACCTCGTGTTCTCCCGCATCTACACCGGCGTCGACTTCGCCCCCGAGGACGCCGACCGCCTCCGCCGCGCGGCCCGCAGCGGCACGGTGCTGCTGATGCCGTGCCACCGCTCCCACGTCGACTACCTGCTCGTCTCGTGGCTGATGTACAAGCACGGGATCATGCCCCCGCACATCGCGGCGGGCGCGAACCTGTCCTTCTTCCCGCTGGGTGCCGTCTTCCGCCGCTGCGGGGCCTTCTTCATCCGCCGCAGCTTCCAGGACGATCCGCTGTACGGCGAGCTCCTCGAGCACTACATCCGAGCCCTCGTGGCCGAGGGATACACCCAGGAGTTCTTCATCGAGGGCGGCCGGAGTCGGACCGGGAAGATGCTCCCCCCGAAGGTCGGGCTGCTGGGCACCTACGTGGGGGCGGTGGCCGACGGCATCGTGCCGGACATCCAGATCGTCCCCATCTCCATCGCCTACGAGCGGATCGTCGAGGAGAAGGCGTACGCCGAAGAGCTCGGCGGCGGCAAGAAGAAGCGGGAGACGGCGGCCGAGCTCGTGAAGGTGGGCAGCGTCCTCGCCCGCCGGTTCGGGCGCGTGTACGTCACGTGCAACGAGCCCGTCTCCATGAAGGAGGCCCTGGGGGTGGCGGGGCGTCCGTACCGCGACCTCGAGCGCGAGGAGCGCAAGGCCTACCTCAAGCGCCTCGCCCAGCACGTGACCGCGGAGATCCAGGACGTGACCGTCGTCACGCCGTCCGCCGTCACCGCGACCGTCCTGCTCGGGCACGACCGGCGGGGCATGCCGCACCTGCTGTTCCATCGCCGCGCCCGGCTGATGCGTCGCTGGCTCCAGGGCCGCGGGGCGCGCTTCTCGGACGCCTGGTCGTTCCCCGCGATGGCGCTCGACGAGGCCCTGTCGATGTTCGGCGACAGCGGCTCCGTGGAGCGGCTCGAGGGCCACGAAGACGACGACATCGTGGCCATCGACGAGTCCCCCGAGGGGCGGATGGCCCTCGACTACTACAAGAACTCGATCCTGTTCCACTTCGTGCCCGCGGCGTTCGTGTGTACGGCGCTGCTCCTCGATCAGGGCGACTCGGCGACCGTGCCCGTGGTGCAGCGTCGCTTCGAGTACCTGCAGGGCCTCTTCAACCAGGAGTTCTTCTTCCACCCGGACGTCCCGGTCGAGCACCTCGTGCATGAGACCGTCGAGCAGCTGGAGGCGATCGGGGTGGTGGCCCGCGAGCAGCCCGAGGACGGCAGCGAGCCGGTCGTGAGGGCCCTGGATCGCGGCAAGGCGGCCGTCTTCGTGTCGACGATCGCGAACTTCTACGAGGCCTACTGGGTGGTGCTCAAGGCGGCGAAGGTCCTGCGGGACGGGCCCCTCACGGAGCGCGATCTCGTGGACGCGGCGCTGCAGGCGGGGGGGCGCATGTTCCTCACGGAGGACGTCACGCGGCCCGAGGCGGTGGGGCAGGTCAACCTCCGCAACGCCGTCCGCCACTTCGCGAGCATGGGCGTCTTCGTGGCGATCAACGATCCGCCGAAGCCCTCGGACATCCGCTGGACCCTCGACGAGGAGCAGCGGAGCCGGTACATGGAGCCGATGCGGCGGCTCTTCGAGTCGGGTCGACTGCGCGCCCCGAGCGTCCTCTGGCGCTGAGCCGCCCGGAGTCCCCATGAAGGTTCGAGGAGGAAAGCGCCCGCCCGCGCGCGGAAAGGTCGCCCTGGTGTGCGGCGGCGGCGGGATCACGGGCGGGGTGTTCGAGGTGGGCGCCCTGCGCGCGCTGGACCAGGCGCTGGGCGGGGGCGTCGTCGAGCACCTGGACATCTACGCGGGCGCCTCGGCGGGCTCGATCGTCGCCACGCTGCTCGCGGCGGGCGTCTCCCCCAACGACATGCATCGCCTCATCGTGGCGGGCTCCCGCAACCGCTGGGGGCTGCCCGCGCTGTCCCGGAAGCACATCTACGGCATGGACGTGGCGCAGTGGTTGGCCACCTTCGCGCGGGTGCCCGCGAAGGCCACCGGCAGCTTCGTGCGCGGCATCCTCCCGGGCGAGGGGACGCGGCCCGCGGACGCGGTGTTCGACGCCATCAAGTGGATCCCGAGCGGCATCTTCACCAACCGCCCCCTCGGCCGGTACGTCGAGCGGGTGCTCGCCGCGGTGGGGACCGGGTCGCGCTTCGAGGACTTCGGCGCCGACCTGATGATCACGGCCGTGAACGTCGACACCGGGACGCGCGTGGTGTTCGGGGAGAAGGGGACCCGAGACGTGCCCGTGTCCGTGGCGATCCGGGCCTCGGCCGCCATCCCGCTGCTCTTCCGCCCCGTCCGCATCGACGAACAGGACTTCGTGGACGGGGGCATCGAGGACAACGTGCCGGTGGACGTCGCGGTCAAGCACGGGGCGTCCCTGGTCATCGCCCTCAACCCCCTCGTCCCGCTGGTGAACGACCCCCGCTCGGACGGCTCGCTGCTCAACGGCTACCGCTACCTCGCCGACCACGGCATGACGTCCGTGCTCGACCAGGTCTTCCGGATGTTGGTGCGCAGCCAGGTGCAGCAGCGCCTGCGGACGGTGCGCGACCGCTTCCCGGAGGTGGACGTCGTGGTCTTCGAGCCCGAGGCGGCGGACGCGACGATGTTCGCCTACCACCCGATGCGGTACAGCGTGCGCGAGCTGATCGCGGAGCACGCGTTCCAGTCCACGCGCGAGCGCCTCATCCGCGACGCGGACCACCTCACCGACCTCTTCGCCCGTCAGGGCCTCGACTTCGACGTCTCCCGGCTGGGCGTGGACGAGCCGAAGGAAGAGAAGGAGGGCTTCGTGCGTCGGGGCCTGCGCCTCGCGGGCCGGATCCCGAAGCTCCGGGGGTGGATCGAAGCCACGGACGCGCCGGAGCCGTTTTAGGCCGGGCCCGGCTCGAGTCTGGGTAGAGTAGGCGCCCTCGCTGGACGCGGAGCCGCCGATGACTCGCCTATCGACCTCACGATCTCTCCTCCTCCTGCTCGCCCTCGCGGTGGCCCTCCCGGGCTGCATGCGACCGCGCGTGGACGGCAGCGGCGGCGGCGGTGGCGGGGGCGGGGGAGACGGCGTCGGCGGAGGCGGCGGCCCGGACACGGACGGCGACGGCCTCTCCTCGACGTTCGAGCTGCAGATCGGCACCGACGCGAACGACGAGGACACCGACGGGGACGGGTACCTCGACGGCGAGGAGTACCTCGCGTACTTCGACCCCCTCGACGAGGACGACTACCCCTACGAGGGCCCCTACGTCCGCTTCCCCACGCCCACCCGGGCCGAGTGGGACGAGATGAGCCGGGACGCCGACTGGGACCAGGGCGACTTCAGCCGCGACTGGTGGTCGGACGACCAGAACGGCCGGCAGCTGCGGCTGCGGCGCTTCTACGGGCAGGTGATCCTCATCGAGGTGGCCGCCGAGTGGTGCGGGCCGTGCCGCGCGGCCGCGCAGAACCTCGAGGAGGAGTGGCAGGACCGTCGGGAGAACGGCTTCATGTCCTTCACGCTCCTCACGGAGGACTCGGGCGGCAACCCCACCCCCGACGCCGGCCGCTGGGCCGACGACTTCGACCTCACGGCCGCCGTGATCGAGGACCCGGACCGCGAGATCGCCCGCCGGTACCTGACGAACGCGTACCCCAGCTACACGGTGATCGGTCGGGACTTCGAGATCATCCAGCTCGACAGGCAGGGCGGCGAACCCGACTGGGACCTGATCGACGAGCTCCTGGACGAGGAGCCGCCCGAGGTGGACTACCCGCTGCCCTGAGGCTCACTCCGGCGCGAGACGCGACGGGGCCTCCGAGCTCGTCACGGTCATCGCGAAGGTGGGCGTGGGGGCCAGCCCGGGGCCCTCGAAGCGATAGGTGACGGCGCCTTCCATGTCCGCGAAGAAGGGCACGACCAAGCCCCAGAAGCCGTCCCGGAAGCGACTGAGCGCGCGGCGCTGCGCGGGCTCTCCCTCGGGCTGCAGGACGAGCTGGACGGCCTCCGCGTCCCCATCGACGCGCACGATGAAGCTCCGGCGCTGGCCCACCTCGGCGACGCCGACCGGGTGCGGGTGGTGCAGCGAGCCGGGGGCCGCGGGCGGCTCGGGGACCTCCACGGCGACGACGGGGGCCTCGCGGGGCGCGGCGGGGGGCGCGACCGTCGGGGCGGTCTCCGCCGGGAGCACACGCACCGCGCGGGGCTCGTCGGTGGGCGGAGGTTCGACCCGGGGGGCGGGCACGACCACGAGCCTCGGCGCGGGCGCGACGGCCACGTGCGGGGGAGGGACCGCGGCGGGCTGGGCGGTGCTCGGAGCCGGCCCGCCCCAGGTCAGCGCAGTGAGGAACAAGGCGACGTGTGTGACGGCCACGAGCGCGGTCTGCGGCCGCCGGCGACGGCGGGTGGGCTCGATGGGGCGGGGCGTGCTCGCGACGTGGCGTCGAGGCCGGCGGGCGAGGCGCAGGATCGCGTCGCCCGGGGACTCGGCCACGGGGTGCCCGATCGCCGAGTCGGGGAGCTCGGGGTACTCCCCCGAGGCCTTCATCACGCGGAGGTGGGCCTTGTAGGACCGCAGGTCGCGCCCCGGCGGGAGCTCGTGGCGGAGGATCTCGAGGGCCGCGGCCAGCTGCTCGGCCGAGCCGTACCGTCGCTCCGGGTCCCGCTGGAGGCAGCGCTGCACGACCTCCGCGAGCCCCGGGATGTTGTCGTCGACCTCCGCCAGGACCTCGGGGGCGGCGACGACCTCGTCGACGGCGAGCACCGCGGCGATCATCGCGTCGCTGTGGTGGCGCCGGAACAGGCGGCGGCCCGTGGCGAGCTCGTACAGCACGGCCCCCGCAGCGAACAGGTCGGCGCGGCCGTCCACCCGCTTGCCGAGGATCTGCTCGGGGGCGATGAACGACGGCGTGCCCTTCATGATCCCCGACGCCGTCGTGCAGCCGGACACGAGGTCGGTCTTGGCGATGCCGAAGTCGGTGAGCTTCACCACGCCGTGGCGCGACAGGAGGATGTTCGACGGCTTGAGGTCCCGGTGGACGAGCGGGGCGACGCCGTCGTGCAGCGTGTGTACGTGCGCGAGGGCCGAGCAGAGCTGCAGACCCACGTCCAAGGCGACGGTCGGGGGGACCTTCAGCCCCGCCCGGAGCACGGCGTCGAGGGTGACCCCGTCGACGTACTCGAGGGCGATCCAGGGGCGGCCGTCCTCGACCCCGTAGTCGTACACGTCGACCACGTTGGGGTGGTTCAGCAGCGCGCCGATGCGGGCCTCGTGGAGCAGCGCGGCCTCCACCGCGTACCGCATGGGGCCGCCGGTCTCGTGCAGCACCTTCAGCGCGACGATCTTGCGGAACCCGTCGCGCCCGCGCATCTCGGCCTTGTGGACGCGGCCCATGCCGCCCTCGCCGAGGGTCTCGAGCAATACGTATCGCCCCAGCCGCGGGGGGGCGGCCCATGAGTCCGGCCGGGTGGTCGGGGCAGTCTCCACCCCGATCACGCTAGGGCGGCCCCCGAGGCGCCGGCACGCCTTTCTTCCGGCGGCGTCAGCCCCGGGCGCGGTGGTCGGCGACGAGCCGCTCCACGACGGTCGGATCGGCGAGGGTGGAGACGTCGCCCAGGTCGTCGTACCGGCCCGCAGCGACCTCTCGGAGGATGCGCCGCATGATCTTCCCGGACCGCGTCTTGGGCAGCCCGCTCACGAACTGCACGGCGTCGGGCGTGGCGATGGGGCCGATGCGCTTGCGGCACTGCGCCTTGAGGGCCGCTTCGAGGTCGGCCTCGGGCGACGCGGCGTCCGTGGTCTGGACGTACACATAGATGCCGGTGCCCTTGATGGGGTGCGGGTAGCCGACGACGGCGGCCTCGGCCACGTCGTCGTGCGCCACCACGGCGCTCTCGACCTCGGCGGTGCCCAGCCGATGCCCGGACACGTTCAGGACGTCGTCCACGCGGCCCGTGATCCAGTAGTAGCCGTCCTCGTCCCGTCGGCAGCCGTCGCCCGTGAAGTACCGCCCGGGGAACCGGGAGAAGTACACGTCCCGGAACCGGGCGTGATCGCCCCACACGGTGCGCGCCTGGCCCGGCCAGGGCCGCCGGATGCAGAGGTTGCCGGACACGTCGTTGCCCTCGACCTCCGCCCCGTCGTCGTCCACCAGCAGCGGGTCCACGCCGAAGAACGGGAGGGTCGCCGAGCCGGGCTTCGTCGGCGTCGCCCCGGGCAGGGGCGTGATCATGATCCCGCCCGTCTCGGTCTGCCACCAGGTGTCGACCACGGCGCAGCGGGAGTCGCCCACGACGTCGTGGTACCACTCCCACACCTCGGGGTTGATGGGCTCGCCGACCGTGCCGAGCACCCGCAGCGACGCCCGGGAGTGGGCCTTGACGGGGCCGTCGCCGGAGCGCGCGATGGCTCGGATCGCGGTGGGGGCGGTGTAGAAGACGGTCACCCCGAGATCGTCGACGACGCGCCAGTAGCGGGACGCGTCCGGGTAGAGCGGCGTCGACTCGAACATGACCGTCGTCGCCCCGTTCGCGAGCGGCCCGTAGACGATGTACGAGTGCCCCGTGACCCAGCCGCAGTCGGCGGCGCAGAAGTAGACGTCGTCCTCGTGCACGTCGAACACGGTGCGGTGCGTCACCGACGCGTAGAGCAGGTACCCGCCGGTCGTGTGCATCACGCCCTTCGGCTCCCCGGTGGAGCCCGACGTGTAGAGGATGAAGAGCGGGTCCTCGGCGTTCATGGCCTCGGGCGGGCAGTAGGGACGCTGGGTCGCCATCGCCTCGGCGAGCCACACGTCCCGCCCCTCGGCCATCGCCACGTCCGCGCCGGTCCGCTCCGCGACGAGCACGGAGTCGACGAACTCGAGCCCCTCCACCGCCTCGTCGGTCGTCGCCTTCAGGGGGATGAGCCGCCCGCCGCGCACGCCCTCGTCGGCCGTCACGACCACCCGGCACTCGGCGTCCACGATGCGGTCCCGCAGGGCCTCCGCCGAGAAGCCCGCGAAGACGACGGAGTGGATGGCGCCGATGCGCGCGCAGGCGAGCATCGTGTAGGCGAGCTCGGGGATCATGGGCAGGTAGATGGCCACGCGGTCGCCCTTGCGCACCCCGTGAGCCCGGAGCACGCCCGCCATGCGACAGACCTCGTGCAGCAGGCGGCTGTAGCTGATGTGCTCGTACTCGCCCGCCTCGTCCTTCGCCCAGACGATCGCGGTGCGATCGGGCGTGGCGACGGCGTGCCGGTCGACGCAGTTCGCCGCGACGTTCAGGGTCCCGTCGGCGAACCACCGGAAGTCGAGGTCGTCGTACCCGCCCTGGAGCCCGACCGTGGGCTCGGTGATCCACTGCAGGCGCCGCGCGAGCGTGAGCCAGAACGAGGACGGGTCCGCGAGGGACTGGCCGTGCATGTGGCGGTACGCGTCGATCGAGGGGATGTGGGCGCGGGCGGAAAGGTGCGGCTTGGGTGGGTACATGGGCCTCCTCCTCGGGGAGGGGAGCCTACCTGCCCGTGAGATGCCCGGTCAGGGCTGCGGCTTCTTCTCCATCGCGACGACCCCCACGCTCACGCCGTCGAGCTCACACTCGCCGTCTGCGCTCCCGTAGACGACCTCCACGGCGCGGCTCACGGCCTGGACGCTGCCCTGCATGGCGCGGATCGTCGCGGCGAGCTCGTCCGAGGCGCCCCCGAGGTCGATCGTGAGCGACTCGAGCTGACGCGTCTGGGAGATGCGCTGCTCGGTGCGGGCGGCGCGCACGGCGCGCAGGATCCCGCCCACGACGTCCATCTCCGGCACCGTGACGTCCTGCGCCGGGTCGTGAGTCGGCCAGCCGGAGACGTGCAGCGAGACGGTCCCCTCGTAGGGCTTGTAGATCTGCTGGTACAGCTCCTCGGTGGTGAACGGCAGGAACGGCGCGTACAGCGACAGGACGGTGCGCAGGGCCTCCCACAGCGTCGCCCGCGCCGACTCACGCGCCGACTCGGGGTACCGCTCGGGGTTCCAGAACCGGTCCTTCACCATCTCCAGGTAGTCGTCGCAGAAGGTGGCCCAGAAGAAGCGGTCCGTGAGCTCGCGCGCGGGGCCGTACTGAAACCCGTCGAAGGCCTTCTCCACGTTCGGGAGGATGCGGTTCAGGGACGCGAGCAGCCACCGGTCCTCGGGGGTGCGGTCGGCGAAGGCGGGGCGTGGGGCGGCCGGGTCGAACCCGTCCATCTGCATCATCGCGAAGCGCGCGGCGTTCCAGAGCTTCACGACGAGCTTCCGGCCCGCGCGCACGTCCTTCTCGTTGTAGCGGGTGTCCGTGCCGAGGTTGCTGCCTGCGGCCCAGTAACGCAGGGCGTCCGCGCCGTACTTCCGGATGACGGCGTACGGCTCGTAGCGGTTGTAGCCCGTCTTCTTGTCGGTGAACTTCTCGAGCGAAGACTTGCTGATCTTCTTGCCCTGCTCGTTGAGGCCCCAGCCGCTGATCATGACGTCCGTCCACGGCACCGTGTCGTGGTGGATGTCGCTCTTGACCAGCGTGTAGAAGAGCCACGTGCGGATGATCTCGAAGGCCTGGACGCGCACCGACATCGGGTGCAGCTCCATCGTGCCCGCGCGACCGTCGCTGCCCGCCCAGTTGGCGTTGATGAGCGGCGTGAGCGACGACGTCATCCACGTGTCCATGACGTCGGGCTCGCCCCGGAACTCGGCGTGCCCGCACTCCTCACAGGCGCTCGCCGGACACGCGTCCTCCAGCGGATCGACGGGCAGGGAGTCCTCGTCGGCGAGCGTGGGGTGCTCGCACTTCGCGCAGAACCACAGCGGGAACGGCACGCCGTAGAAGCGCTGCCGGCTGATGTTCCAGTCGTACTTGAGGCCCTCGATCCAGTGGTCGAGGCGCACCTTCATGTACTCGGGGTGCCAGTTCAGGTCCGCCGACCGCTTCAGCCACCGCTCCTTGGCGTCGAGGACGCGGATGAACCACTGCGGCGCCATGTTGAACTCGACGGGCATGCCGGATCGCTCGGCGATCGACACGTTCTGGTCGGTGTTCTTCGCGCCTCGGAACTCCCCGGTAGCCTGCAGGGCCTTGAGGATCCGCTTCCGCGCCGCCGTCACGGGCAGCCCCGCGAAGTCCCCCGCCAGCTCGGTCATGTTGCCCCGGGGATCGATGCACAGGCGCAGGTCGAGGCCGTCGCGCTTCCACTTCTTGACGTCCTCGCCGTCGCCGAAGGTGCAGACCATCATCAGGCCCGTCCCGAAGTCGAGCTTCACCTCGGGGTCGGTGAGGATCGGCACCTCGCGCCCGCCCGACAGCGGCACGATCGCCTTGCCGCCCACGAGGTGCGTGTAGCGCTCGTCCTCCGGGTGGCAGTAGAGGGCGACGCACGCCGGGATGAGCTCCGGGCGGGTCGTGGAGATGATCAGCTCGGTGCCGTCGGGCGCGGAGAAGGCGATGTCGTTGAGCCGACCCTTGCGGGACAGGGTCTCGAGGTCCGCCTGGGCGAGGGCCGTCTCGAAGTGGGTGTCCCACAGGACGGGCTCGTCCGAGCGGTAGACCCGACCCTTGTGGAAGAGATCCAGGAACGACTTCTGCGCCGTGCGACGGCAGTGCTCGTCGATCGTCGAGTACCGCAGGGACCAGTCCACGGAGAGGCCGAGGGCGCGCCAGAGGTCCTCGTAGTGGGCCGCGCCCTTGCGCGTCTCCTCGAGGCACAGCGCCCGGAACGCCGCGCGGGTCGTCTTGCTCTTGTTGATGTTGTGCGTCTTCTCGACGTAGCGCTCCGTGGGGAGGCCGTTGTCGTCGAACCCCATCGGATAGAAGACCTTCCTGCCCCGCATCCGCTGGTAGCGGATCACGATCTCGGCCTGGGTGTACGACATCGCGTGCCCCACGTGGAGGTGCGACGCGGACACGTACGGCGGCGGCGTGTCGACGCTGAACAGCTCGCCGGGGTGGTCCGGGTCGTAGTCGTAGATGCCCGACGACTCCCACAGCGCGCGGCCACGCTCCTCGATGGCGGCGGCGTCGAAGTCTTTGGTCAGCTCGAAGTTCTGGATGGGACCGGTCATGGCGGCGGACCTTGGCGCAGGGGGCGGGTGGCGTCAACGCGCGCGAGGCCGCGCGTGCGTCTAAGGTGCGCGACCCGTGCTCACCCGAAGCCTCATTCGCAAGATGATCGTCGGTCTCGTCGTGCTGGTGGCGGCGGCGGGCGCGCTCGGCGTCGTCCTGCGTGAGCCGCTCACGGCGTGCGCCGCGTGGTTCCTGGAACGGTTCGGCCTCGCCGGTGTCTTCGCAGGGGTGATGTTCACGGACACCTCTCCGCTCCCCCTCACCCACGAGCCGGTCCTCCTCCTGGCCGTGAGCGCCGGGATCGAGGCCTGGACGATCTTCTGGGTCGCGGCGGCTGCGAGCACCCTGGCGGGCCCTGTCGGCTACTTCGGCGGGTGGTGTGTCCGTCGCTCACGGCGCTTCCGAGACTGGATCGAGGGGCGCGCCCCGGAGCTCACGGCCTGGATGCGCGAGCACGGCGCGAAGGGCGTCGCCGTCGCCGCCCTGCTCCCGATCCCGTTCGCCGTGAGCACCTGGTCGGCGGGCATGACGGCCGTGAACTTCCCGAAGGTCCTCGCGGCGTCGCTGCTGCGGATCCCGAAGACCGGCTTCTACCTCTACTTGATCGTGGCGGGCTGGGCGCTCGGTGCCTGAGGAAGACGGGGTCCGTGAGTCGCGTGAGTCGTCGACTGTGCTCCAGTGGTACGGCGCCGCGGAGGTCCGCGCCGAGGGGGCCGTGCGGGTGGGAAGCCTGTACCTGACGGAGCACGTCCTCTACTTCGTGGACGGGGGCCGCACCGACAAGCGGGTCCGCCCTCACGCCGCGCTGTTCGCGATCGCCGCGGCCCTCGCCACCGCGCCCCTGACGATCGAGGCCTACGTGTTCCTGTGGGTGGAGAGCGGCAAGGTGTTGGCGACGACGATCGCCCAGGTCGTCACCGGGCTCGTGAGCATCGGGCTCGCCGCCCTCGGGGTCTGGGCGCGGGACCGCATGCGCGAGGCCGACGCGGCGGCCATGGACCGGCTCGCGGCGATGGACGACGTCCCGGACATGGCGTTCCTGGACGACTGGTGCGTCGAGGACGGCGGCTCGTTCCGGCTGCCCGTGGAGGACATCGACGAGTGCACGGCCGAGGACGAGCGGGGCCTTCGGATCGTCACCCGTCTCCTCGACCGCTACGCGCTCACGGTCCAGCCGGATCGGGATCGGCTGCTGGGGCTGCTGCGTCGGACGTGAACACGTAGCGGCCGTCGCTCACGGTCGCGTCGGGGGGGCGGCCGTCCTCCTCGAACATCCGCCACGCCACGGCCAGCTCACGCCAGAACTCGATCCAGCGTGAGTCCGCGTGAGTACGCATGTTTTGCTCGTCGAGCCGAAACGGAACGGCGTGCACCCGCACGTACGGTTGCCCCGCCTCGAAGGCCGCCGCCATGAGCGTCCAGATCTCCTCGATCCCCTCGTCCGTCATCGCGTAACAGCCGATGCTCACGCAGTCCCCGTGGACCATGAGGTGCTTGCCGGTGCGCCCGTGAGCCCGGTCGTAGGCGTTGGGGTAGCCGAGGTCGAAGCTGAGGTGGAACGACGACGCCGGGTTCATTCGCCCCGGGGGCACGAAGTAGGCGCCCTCGGGAGCCTGGAGATCGCCGGTCCTCTGCTTCGGCCCGGGCGCGCCCGAGAAGGCGCAGATCGGCCACGTGCGGAAGAGCGAGAAGCGGGTGTCCGCCCCCTCCACCCACGCTTCGAGCACGGCCTCGTCCTTGACGATGCGCAGGAAGACCGGGGAGCCGAGCTTCAGGCCCGCGTCCTCGAGGCCCTGCGACAGTCCTGCGCTGCGCCGCGCCACGGCCGCCCGGGATCGCGCGGTCTCGGGCACCGTGGCGCCCAGCGTGAGGAGGCAGAGCAGCACGATCAGGGCGCGGGTCACGCCTCATGGGACACGCCGCGCGGAGCCGTGTTCCCGATCGCGGCCCGGAGCCTTCGACGGGATCCCACGATAGACTCTACCAATGCGACCGCTCCTCCTGCTCCCGATCCTGGCCCTCGCCGCCTGCGACTCCACCCCCACCTACCCCGAGGGCGAGGCGGCCTGCCGGAACCAGGTCCAGGCCCACGTCGTGGAGTTCGTGGACGGGGACACCGCGGACGTCGAGTACATCTCGGGCGACCGCGAGGGCGAGGTCGAGCGCGTGCGGCTCACGGGCGTCGACTCCGCGGAGGTCGATCACGACGACGAGGCCGCCTCCGAGTGTTGGGCGCTGGAGGCCTGGGCCGCGGCCGCGGAGGCGTTCGACGACGAGCTGGTGTGGCTGACCTTCGACACCGAGTGCACGGGTCGCTTCGAGCGCCTGCTGGCGTACATGTTCCGGGACTCGGACGGGCTGTTCGCGAACCACCACCTGGTGCTCGAGGGCCACTCGCCCGCCTTCTTCCCCGACTACTCGGTGAACCGCACCTTCGAGGCCGAGTTCCTGGAAGGCGAGGAGCGCGCCGCGTCCGAGGCCAAGGGCGGCTGGGCCGACTGCGGCTGGCAGCTCGGCGGCGTCGGCGCCAACCCCGAGTAGACCTCGCGCCGAATCAGGCGCCGCGGGGGCCGAAGATCGCGGTCCCGATGCGTACCTCCGTGGACCCCTCCGCGATCGCTTCGGGGTAGTCGCCGGACATCCCCAGCGAGAGCGTCGGGAGCCGCAGGCCGAGGCGGTCTCGGAGCCGGTCGCGCAGTCTGCTCACGATCGCGTGATCGGCGCGCGTCGCGGCCGTCGAGTGGCGTGGAGGGGGGATGGCCATCAGGCCCTCGAGCCGAAGTCCCGGGAGGGCGGCGATGGCCACGGCTTCGGACTCCAGGTCCTCGGGCAGGAACCCCGCCTTGGTGGCCTCACGGCCCACGTTCACGGCCAGCAGGACCGCCGTCGTGCGCCCTCCGGAGGCGCTGCGCCGCGCGATCTCCTCGGCGAGCGAGCGCTTGCCCACGGACTCGACGCACTCCACGCGCCCCACCAGGTACTTGGCCTTGTTCCGCTGCAGCGCCCCGATGAAGCGCCAGCGCAGGTCCGGGAGCCCGACCAGGAGGGGGTCCTCCGCCTTCGCGCGCCACTCCTGCACGTAGGACTCGCCGAACAGCTGATGACCCGCGTCGTAGGCGGCCCGAATCGACCTCGCGGACTGGGCCTTGCTCGCGGCCAGCAGCTCCACCGACGTCGGAGCACGCCCCGCCGCCCGGCACGCGGCGTCGATGCCCGCGCGCACGTCCGCGAGGCGCGCGGCGACGGTCACAGCGTCGGGCCCCCGAGCACCGGGAGCGCCTCGAGCACCTCCACCAGGGGCAGCCCCACCACGTTGGTGTAGGACCCGCGGACCTCCCGCACGAGCTTCGCGCCGATGCGCTGGATGCCGTACGCGCCCGCCTTGTCGAGGGGCTCGCCCGACGCGACGTAGTCTCGGATGACGGGCTCCGAGAGCGCCCGGAACCGCACTCGGGTGCGTACGGCGCGGACGACCCGGCGGGCGGGGTCGTCCGTCCGGATGGCGGCGAACGCAGTGATCACGGTGTGCTCGCGATCCTGCAGCTTCGTGAGTGTGCGGACGGCGTGCTCGGTGTCCCGGGGCTTCGTGAGGATCTCCCCGTCCAGGACGACGATCGTGTCCGCCGCCAGGACGATCGACGCGCCCGTCCGGTCCGCGGCGACTGCGTCGGCCTTCGCCTCCGCCAGCCGCAGCGCCATGGCTTCGGGGGCCTCGCCCGGGAGCACCGACTCGTCGACGTCGGCGGCCTGCACGTCGGTCGTGAGGCCGATCGCGGCGAGCATGTCGCGGCGACGAGGGGAGGCGGAGGCGAGGACGACGGGCAGAGGCATGGCGATCGGCCGCGGAGTGTACCCGCCTCGAACATCGCGGTTACCCTTGGGGCCTGCTCGTGTGTCAGCCCGAGTGGACCGCAACTGGAGACGCACCATGAAGCTCGACCGACGACAAGCACTGCTGGGAATCCTCGCTGCCGCCTTCGGCACCGTGCTGGGGGCCGACGACGCCGAGGCCGGACCTCGCCGGAGGGCCAAGAAGGCTCGCAAGCGCCGCCGTCGTCGCCGTCGGGTGCGCCGCCGGATCCGTCGTCGGGTCCGCCGTCGCGTGGTGCGCGGCCGGAACCTCTGGGTCATCCCCGTCGCCGCGGCCGTGGGGTGGGAGCTGATGCTCGACGACAAGGTCGTCGTGGTGAAGGAGACGAAGATCGTCGAGAAGGAGGCCGAGAAGGTCGAGGTCGTCGTGGTCGTGCACCCGGACGGCACCACCGAAGAGATCGAGGTCGCCCGCGAGGACGACGACGAGAACGGCAAGGACCTGGAAGGGACCGAGCTGGCCGCCGACGACACCACGACGCCCGCCATCGAGACCGAGATCGAAGAAGAGGTCGAGGAGTAGTCCCCGGACCCGTCACCCGGGGTCGACGAGATCCCGGGTGATGTCCGCGACCGTCGGGGCGCCGCACAGCGCCATGGTGCGGTCGATCTCCTCGCGCAGGATGTCGAGCACGTGGGCGACCCCGTCCTCGCCGCGCGCCGCGAGCGCCCAGAGCACCGGTCGGCCCACGAGCACCGCCCGGGCGCCGTAGGCCAGCGCCTTCACCACGTCCGAGCCGCGTCGCACGCCCCCGTCGACCAGGATCTCCGTGCCCGCCCCGCGACCGGCGAGCGCGTCCGCGACACGAGGCAGCACCTCGATCGTCGGGGGGGCGGTGTCGAGCTGACGCCCGCCGTGGTTGCTGACCACCACGCCCGCGGCCCCGTGCTCGGCGGCGCGCACCGCGTCGTCCGGCCTCACGATCCCCTTCACCAGCAGCGGCAGGTCGGTGATCGACGCGAGCCAGTCCAGGTCCGCCCACTTGAGCGACGGGTCGAGCAGGTCGGCCACGTAGGCCGCCAGACCCGAGGCGCCCAGGCGGGAGGTGAGCTTGTCCATGCCCGCGGGCATGAGGTTGGCGACGGCCATCCCCGGGGGCAGGTGGAAGCTGTTGCGCACGTCCTGCTCCCGCCGCCCGAGGACCGGGGCGTCCACCGTGAGGACGAGCGCCGTGCAGCCCGCCTCCTCGGCGCGACGCACCAGCCCGCGGGTCGCCTCGCGGTCCTTGTAGACGTAGAGCTGGAACCACACCGGGCCCGACGCCGCGGCGCAGACGGCCTCGACGGGGGTCGTCGACAAGGTGGAGAGCACCATCGCGGTCCCCGCCCGACCCGCGGCACGGACGGTCGCCAGCTCGCCCTCGTCGTGCGCGAGGCGGTGAAAGGCGGTCGGCGCCACGAGCACGGGGAGGGAGACGGGCGTGCCGAGGACCGTCGTGGACGGGTCACGCTTCGCCACGTCCACCAGCACCCGGTAGTGCAGCGCGATCCGCGAGTAGGCGGCCTGGTTCTCGTGGAGGGTGACCTCGTCGTCGGCGCCGCTCGCGTAGTAGTCGAAGCCCATGCGCGGCATGGTCTCGGCGGCGAGCTCCTCGTACTCCTCGAGGTTCAGGGGCGGCGAGTCGGTCACCGCGCTACCAGATGTCCTCTTCCTCGAGGATCTGCGTGAGCAGGTCCATGCTGGGCGGATACACGTCCTGGGAGATGATCGTCATGTCGGGGCCGATGAGCGGGTAGGTCGGGAAGCCCCCGCCGATGTCCGCGAACTCGCCCGCGAGCTCCTCGCTGTCGGCGACCACCGGGTGCGTGAGGCCGAACCGATCGGCCCAACGAGCCGCGTCGTCGGCCGACGTGGGCGGGTTGCCGTCGTCCTTCTGCTGCATCATGGCGACGATCACGACGCCGCGAGACTCGATCTCCTGCCACATCTCCTCGCCCGTGGGCGCGTGGGCCTGGCAGGGGCCGCACCACTCGGCGAACACGTCGAGGAGGATGGCCTTGCCGTAGAACTGGTACAGCTCGACCTCGTCGCCGTGCTGGTCCACGAAGGTCCAGTCGTGGGGCGTGTCGCCGATCCGGTAGCCGCTCCCCTCGAGATCCGCGGGCACGTCCGCCTCGGAGGCGTGCCACCAGCCGTTCTCGGGCCCGTACTCCGCGGGGACGTCGTCGTCGTCGCCCGCGTCGTCGTCGTCCCCTCCTCCGCTCCCGCCCCGATCCGAGGGGGTGCAGCCCAGGCTGAAGAGGAGCGGCGTGACGGCCAAGAGCAGGACGGGGGAGGTGCGGGTCATGCCGAAGGGATATCCCAGTCGGCGCCCCGCGCGCAACGCCCTCGGTTCGGGGATGATTCGCGCATGTTCCCCCGCATCGACCCTCCTCGCCGCGTCCTCATGGGCCCCGGGCCGTCCGACGTCGACCCCCGCGTCCTCGACGCCATGGCCCTGCCCACCATCGGCCACCTCGACCCCGCGTTCATCGAGGTGATGGAGCAGGTGAGGACGATGCTGCAGGCCGTCTTCGGTACACAGAACGCGCTCACCATCCCGATGTCCGCCACGGGCTCCGCGGGCATGGAGACCTGCCTCGTGAACCTGCTCGAGCCCGGCGACCGTGCCCTGATCGGCGTCAACGGGGTCTTCGGGGGGCGCATGGTCGAGGTCGCGCGACGGTGCGGCGCGGACGTCGTGACCGTCGAAGTGGAGTGGGGCGAAGACCTGGCCCCCGAGGCCTTCCTCGCGGCGGCGCACGCCCACGGCGGGGAGTTCAAGGTGCTCGCCCTCGTGCACGCGGAGACCTCCACGGGGGTGCTCACCGACCTGTCCGGGTTTCGGGACGCCGCGGACGCCGTGGGGGCGCTCCTGGTGATCGACTGCGTGACGTCCCTGGGCGGCGTGCCCGTGGAGCTGGACAAGCACGGGGTCGACGCCGCCTACTCGGGCACCCAGAAGTGCCTCTCCGCGCCTCCCGGGCTGTCCCCGGTGAGCTTCTCCGCGAGGGCCGTGAGCGCGGTGCGTGAGCGACGTACGCCGGTCCAGTCGTGGTACTTGGACCTGTCCCTGATCGCGCGGTACTGGCTCGGGGTGGAGCCGGGCGTGAGCGGGGCCCGCGCCTACCACCACACCGCGCCGATCAACGCGGTCTACGGCCTGCACGAGGCGCTCCGGATCGCGCTCGACGAGGGGCTGGAGGCTCGGTACGCGCGGCATCGAGAGCACTCCGAGGGCCTCGCGAGGGTCCTCGTCGCCATGGGCCTGGAGCTCCCCGTGGCCGAGCGCTGCCGGCTCCCCCAGCTGACCCTCGTGAAGGTGCCCGACGGCGTGGACGAGGAGGCCGTGAGGGCGCGCCTGCTCGCCGAGCACGGCCTGGAGATCGGGGGAGGCCTCGGGGCCTTCGCGGGCAAGGCCTGGCGCATCGGCCTCATGGGCTCCGCCTGCTCCCGGGGGAACGTGGAGCTGTGTGGGTCGGCGCTGCGGGAGGTCCTCCAAGGGTGACCGTCGCCCCCCCCGTCGGAGAACTGGCGCTCGTCTTCACGGACGTGGAGAGCAGCACCGCGCTGTGGGAGGCGGCCCCGGTGGGGATGCGCACGGCCCTGGCCCTCCACGACGCGCTCATGCGGCAGCTCCTCGTCGAGCACGGCGGGTACGAGGTCAAGACGGAGGGTGACGCCTTCATGGTCGCGTTCGTGGACGCCGCCGCCGCGCTCGCGTGGTGTCTCGCGGCCCAGGTCGGCCTCGGCCGGCTCGCGTGGCCGGACCGGATCGTGGCCGAGCCCGCCGCGAGCCCTCGGGACGGCGCCTCCGGCCTGCGGGTGCGGATGGGCGTGCACCAGGGGGCCCCCGAGTGCGTCGTCAGCCCGGTCACGGGGCGCATGGACTACTTCGGTCCGGTCGTGAACCGGGCCGCCCGCGTGGCCGCCGCCGCCCACGGGGGTCAGGTCCTGGTCAGCGGGACGGCGTGGGAGGCGATCGAACCCCCGAGCGAGGCACGCATCCAAGACCTGGGCGAGTTTCGGTTCAAGGGGCTGCACCGCCCTGAACGCCTCGTGGAGGTCGTCCCCGCCGAGCGCACCCTGGAGTTCCCCAAGCCGCGCACCCTGCAGTGGCGGGCGATGGACCGGGAGGTCGCGCGCCGGATGAAGGGCCTCTCGCCGACCGAGCTCGGAGAGTCGATCGTGCAGGTCTGCGAGGCGCTGTGCGCGCGGGGGCTCGTCCGCGCCAGCGAGGGCGGCGAGCTCCAGGAGGGGCTGAGGGACCTGGACGCCGCCCGGGTGCTCGTCTCCCTCACGGACGACGCGGGCTTGCAGGGCCGCGTCCGGGCCTACCTCGGGGCGGTGCACTATCACCACGCCGACTGGGACGCCGCCGAGGAGAACTACCGGGCGGCCCGCCGGCACGCGATCACCGCGGGCGACGGGTGGATCGAGTCGTCGGCGCTGTGCGACCTGGGGTCCGTGGACCAGCGACGCTCGCGGTTCGACGACGCGCAGGCCAACCTCGAGGAGGCGTTCGCGCTCGCCACGAAGGTCGGCAACCGACGCGTGGAGGGGTTGGCGCTCACGAACCTCGGTCTGGTGAGGATGTCCCTGGGGGATCTCGAGGGCGCCGAGGACAAGTACCGCCAGGCGTGGCCGCTGCTCGAGGAGTTCGACGGGTTCGCCCTGGCGGGGGTCGCCAACAACCTGGGCGTGCTCGCCTTGGAGCTGGGTCGCGACGACGCGGGGGAGATCCTGGAGCGAGCGCTCGCGCACGCCCGAAAGGTGGGGAGCCGGCGCTACGAGGGCGTGCTGCGCGTGAACCTCGGCTGCTGGCGGCTCGACCGAGGGGACCCGACGGGCATCGATGAGCTCCAGAGCGGGTCCGACCTGCTGGTGCGGATCGGGGATCCGGTGCACGCGGGGCTGGCCGCCGTCGAGCTGGCCACGGAGCTGCACCGCCGCGGCGAGATCGACGCCGCGCTGGCGGTTCTGTCGTCCCACGATGCCGAGTTCGGTCCCTCGACGATCGCCCCGCTGACCCTCCGCGCCGAGGCCCGCCGAGGGGCCCTGCTCACGGACCGTGGAGACGACGCCAGCGCGGCCTTCGCGGCGGCGGAGGAGGCGCTGGAGGTCTTGGGCCTCCCCTCCGAGGGGGCCATGCTGCGCGTCTGCCGGGCCCACGGCCAAGACCCGGCAGTCCGGGCGAGGCTCGCCGAGGAGCTGGCGCCCCGGGCCGCCCGGAGCACCGATCTCAGGACGGCGCTTCGCTGCCTGGCCGCCGCCTCCGCCCGTTCCTGAGCCGGTCCGTCAGGCCAGGTCGCGGCCCCCGAACTCCACGTCCCGCTCGATCCGATCGAGGGCTGCGTCGAGGTCCTTCACCACCCGGGCCAGCCGCTCGAGGCCGTGGTCCTGTCTGCCCAGGACGCGGGCGGGGTCGCCGAACAGGCGGCGCCGAAACGCCGGGTCCACCACCGCACGCGCCACCGCGGCGACGCGTCGAGGGTCTTCCTTGCTGCGGTCTTCTTCGATCTCCAGGGCCCGGGCCAGCGTCTCCACGACCCGCGCGACCTCCCGCAGCTGCTCCTGGAGCTCACTCACCGGACCGGCTCACGGGTGCACGAAGGGCAGCAGGGCCTTGCCGAGCACGAAGTCGCCGACCAGGATCGTGATCGACGTCAGCACGACCGTCTGCGTCGTGAATCGGCCGACGCCCTCGGTCCCGCCGGTCGTCTGCAGGCCCATCCAGCAGCCGATGATCGAGTAGAAGAACCCGAAGAAGCCCGCCTTGATCACGCCGTGAGTCACCTCGGGGATGTCCACGGTCGTGAGCACCTGGTCCAGGTAGAAGCTGAACGCGATCCCCTGCTCCGCGCCCGCCACGAGCATGCCTCCGAGGATGCCGATGACGTCCGCGAGGATGCACAGCAGGGGCATCGAGATGACGCAGGCGAGCACCCGCGGCAGCACGAGCTTCTTCACGGGATCGGCGCCCAAGGCGCGGATGGCGTCGACCTGCTCGGTGACCCGCATGGACCCGATCTCGGCCGTGATGCCGGCGCCCACGCGACCCCCGACGAGCAGCGCCGTGAGCACCGGACCGAGCTCCATCACGAAGCCGACCGAGATGAGCTTGCCGACGTAGTTCGAGGCCCCGAAGCGCGCGAGGCCGTGGCCGAACTGCAGGGCCATGACGGCGCCGGTGAAGAGCGCCGTGAGCAACCCCACCCCCAGCGACTGGACGCCGAGGTAATAGAGCTGCCGAACCACCTCGCGGCCCTCGAACGGGAGCGAGAACGCCGCCCGCACGGTGGCGAACGTGAGCCGTGAGATCGACCCGAACACCTCGAAGAAACGCAGGGCGGAGTGACCGAGCGTGCCGAAGACCCCGCTGAAGGGCAGCCGGTCGAACGCGCGGCGCTGGAGGGTGTCGGTAGTCACGAACCATCCCGAGGGCGGGCGCGGCGCATGTCCGACTCACGACGGACTCGGGCCTCGAACCCGCTCACGAACGCGCGATAGTCGGCGAGGCCGCGCTCGAACCCCGCGGGGGGCGAGATGAGGACGAGGTCGAAGACACAGGGTCCCTTGCGGATCACCGTGAGGCCCAAGGAGACGGGCACGCCGTCCAGTCGACCGGTGGCGATGCGCTCGAGGGCCCCGCGCGCGGCCAGCTCCTGCTCGGTCTGGGAGACGGTCTCGACGCCCGTGAAGCCCATCACCTGGTGGTTGATGAGGACGGTCAGGGGCGCGTCTTCGTACCGCTTCCCGCAGCTCGTGTCGCCGTAGATCGTGGCCCCGAGCCGGGGGTTGTAGAACGAGAAGTCGGCGGCGTGATCGCGGGCCGTCTCCCAGTCGGAGGTGACCTCCCCGCCGCGGTAGGAGACGAGGAGCTTGCGGTCGCCCTCGCCCACGGCGCGGGACCACCACCCGTCGCGGTACTCGGCCCGGTTGGAGGCTCCCCCGGCGGCGCACCCCGCGGCGAGCGCCGCGACCGCGAGCAGCCCTACCGTGAGCGGCGTGAGCGACGTGCTGCTCTGTGGTCTAGGCACCGGCACCTCGGAGGACGGCAAGCACTTCTCGATCCTCGGGGCGCCCCACCAGCTCCAGGAACACGTCCTCGAGGCGTCCGTCCCCACGAGTATGCAACTCCTTGAGCTCCGCCACGGTGCCGAGCGTCACGATGCGGCCGCGCACGATGATCGCGACCCGGTCGCAGATCGCCTCCGCGACGTCCAGGGTGTGGGTGGACAAGAAGACGGTCCGACCGTCGTCCGCCATGCCCCGAAACACCTGCTTGATCAGCTTCGCGCCCGCCGGATCGAGGCCGACCATCGGCTCGTCGACGACCAGGAGCTTCGGGTGGTGCAGGAGGGCGGCGCACAGCGTCAGGCGCTGCTTCATGCCGTGGGAGAAGCCCTCCACGAGCTCGTCCGTGAACCGGGTGAGCCCGAACGTGTCGAGCAGCTCCACCGTGCGCTCGGCGACGTGCGCCTCCTCGACGCCGTAGATGCCTCCGATGAAGGACAGGAACTCCCGCGCCGTGAGCTTCTCGTAGAGGTACGGACGGTCGGGGATGTAGCCGATGACGCGCTTCGCCCCCACCGGATCGACGGCGGTGTCCACGTCCGCGATGACGACCGACCCCTCCGTGGGCTTGAGCAGCCCCGCGATCATCTTCAGCGTCGTGGTCTTGCCCGCGCCGTTGGGCCCGAGGAACCCGAAGACCTCGCCCGGGCGGACGTGCAGGTCGATGCCGTGGACCGCCTCGAAGCTCCCGTATCGCTTCTCGAGGCCCTCGATCCTGATCATGGCGCTCCCCTCACGGCTCGCTCGCGTCCACGACGGACAGGTTCAGGCGGCCGATCACGGCCATCAGCTCCATCTGCTGGTCCAGCTCGCCCTCGACGAGCTTGAGGTGCGTCGCGTCCGCCGGGTACTGCCCGAAGGTCGGGTCGATGGGGATCCACCCGTCGCCGAGCCAGACCTCCGGCCACGCATGATAGTAGAAGGCCCCGTCGGCGTAGATCGACTCGCTGTACACGATCCCGGCGGCAACCCGGGTGGGGATCCCGACGGACCGGGCGAGGGCGGTGTAGAGCGTCGTGTGCTCGTTGCAGTCGCCGCGCAGCGAGTCCAGGATCTCGAGCGCGGACGGGACGCCCGCCACCGGCACCTTCTGCAGGTTCGAGAACACCCATCGGTTCAGCTGCCGGGACGCCGATCGGGCGTCGAGATCGTCGGCCAGGATCTCGCCCGCCTTGCGGACCACGTCGGGGTGGTCGGCGGGGGCGAACGTGGTGGAGCGGGTCCAGTGCTGGAGCGAGCGCTCCACGGCGGGGAGGGTGTAGGACGCCTGAGTCCCGGGATCCGGCACGACGAGGGTCAAGTGACGCGACTCGGGGTCCCAGGTCTCCGCGTGGTACCGCTCCAGCAGCTCGTCGAGGGCCGCGGGTCCGTCGACCTTCAGGACGAGTCGGCGCAGGGACCGGCCGCCGCCGGGCAGCTTGCGGTCGAGGGGGACGGACGACAGCGCGATGAGGTCCACGGCCGCGTCTTCGTCCGCGGGCCAGCCCTTCTCCAGGGCGTCCTCGCGCGTCTCGGCCACGATGCGCATGCCGAGCCCCCCCTCGACCTCGCGCTCTTCGAGGCGGGTCCCGTCGGCGGCGACGAGCACGGCGAGCTGCTGCCCCGCGTTGTCCACCCGGAGCCGATAGGCGTCGGTGGCGGTGCCGTCGGGGAGCGTGGCCGCCTCCTTGGAGACGACCTCCACGGTGGCCTCGGCGTTGGCGAGCGAGAGGGGAGAGAAGAAGGGGACGGTGACGCGGTCGCCGGGCGCGGGATCGCGGGCGAGGACGGCGCGGTAGAGCGTCGCGGGCACGGCGGGGGCGTCGTCCAGGTGCATCGTCGTGAGCTTCGCCCCGGCCTGGAACACGTCGAGGTCGAGGCCTCGGCCGGCGCGCCTGCCCTCGGCCCGGAGCGTCACCGGCAGGCCCTGGACCTCCGTGCGCACCTGGGCGACCAGCGAGTCGAGAGATCCCGACTCGTCGACCCCCACGTCGTTGGCGAGGTGCAGGTCGTTGGCCTGGCCGAGGAGGACCATGCGCAGGGTCGTCCGCTCGGACAGGAGCACGCCGCCGTCGTCGCGGCCTGCCGACCGGTGCACGGAGTACCCGATCTTCTGGTCGCCGACGTAGACCCCCGACCACGCCTCCGTCGCGCCGTCGAGGCTCGCGTCCAGCGAGAGGACCAGCGGTTCGGGGACGTCCCGCACGGAGGTGACGACGAGCACCCCGAAGAACGCCGCGCCCAAGACGACGAGCACGATCTCGAGGAGGAGCGGGCGATCGACGCGGCTCACGGAGCGGGCTCGACGGTCGGGGCGGGAGCCTGCATGCAACCTCAGGATCGCGGGGGACGGGCGGGGGGGCAAGGCGACGCGCCCGATCCGAACGGACCCTCTCGGTCGGCATGCCGCTTGCTGGAGACACACCACATGGCTGCACGATTCCTCCCCGACGCGTCCGCGACCTTCTCCCACCTCCTCCGACGCCGCCTCGCGCAGACGCTGGGCACCGGCGCGCTGCTCGCGGGTCTGGCCCTCACGTCGGGCTGCGAACGCAACGACGTGTCCTGCTTCGACCTCGGCCCCGACGAGGAGTGTTCGTCGGATCACCCGATGGCCATGCAGCTGGGCGACACGCTGTGCATGGACAACGCCGAGTGGGAGGTCGTGGATCAGGTCACGCCGGGGCCCCTCGGGGAAGGGGACTGCTGCTCCCAGGCCGTGATGATCGCCGGGCGGAGCGGCTGCACGTCGCCGCCGCCCACGCCCGTCCAGCCGGGGGTGGTCGAGGGCCGCCCGCTGGTGCTCGACGGGGCCGTCCGCACGGCTCCCCTGCGCGGGGCGCGCCGAGGCGACGGCTGGGTCGTGGCCACCGACGCCGACGTGTCCGATCTCTCCCCCGACGCGCGGGCCTGGCTCGCGGCCCGCTGGCTCCGCGCCGCCCGGATGGAGCACGCCTCCATCGCCTCGTTCGCGAAGTTCGCCCTCGACCTCACGGCTCACGGCGCCCCGGCAGACCTGCTCATCGCGGCTCACGCGGCCGCGGCAGACGAGGTCCGTCACGCCCGCCGCTGCTTCTCTCTGGCGGCGACGCACGGCGGTGAAGCGGTCGCTCCAGGACCGATCGAGTTCCCGGGCGGGCGCGTCGAGATCGCCGCGGATCTCGCCTCCCTGGTGACCGACGTGGTGCGCGAAGGCTGCATCGGCGAGACCCTCGCCGCGGTGCAGGCGGCGGAGCAGCTCGCGACGACCCGCGATCGCGCCACGGCGCAGGTCCTGGCCGGGATCGTCGAGGACGAGACCCGTCACGCCGAGCTCGCGTGGCGCACGGTGCGCTGGGCCGTCGCCCTGGGGGGTGAACCGGTGGCGCGCGCGGCCGCCGAGGTGTTCGCTACGGCCGACGCCCTGGCCGTCGTGACGACGGGCGATCACGACGACGATCTGAGCGCTTGGGGCTTCCCCCCTTCCGCCCGCGTCGAGGCCGCCCTGGAGCGCGCCGTGAGCGACGTGATCCGTCCCGCCGCCGCCGCCCTGCTGGGTTGACGACCTCGTCCTTGCCCCCCGCCGCGGGCTCGGCTAAACGCCCCCGCATGCGTGCCTTCTGGACCCTCGTCGTCGCCTCCGCCCTCGCCGGCTGCCCCGCCGTGGCCGACAACCCGAACCTGCCGTCGTGCGACCTCCCGGACTCGGAGCAGCACGACGTCGACACGTTCGCCGCGACCGTGGGGGGCGACGCCTGGACGGCGCCCGCTGTGCCTCCGGGCAACACGTGGCAGCTCACCGGGACCGGGTTCCAGACGTCCAGCGGCGACGGCACCACGGACATGACCGTGCGGCTCACGTCGTCCTCCACGTTCGAGGAGAACGAGGACGGGACGGTCGACATCGATCTCGACACCCCGATCCAGGCCGTGTTCGACGACCGCGAGACCACCGACTTCCAGCTGGGCAACCAGAACCTGGACGGCGGCGACACCTCGCTGACGATCGACTCGGTGACGTTCCACACCAACCAGGACGGCGGCGGCGGCTTCCTGCGGCTCGGCTTCGAGGACGGTGAGGAGGGCGGCCCCGGCCTGATCCTCGGCTGCTTCTTCTACTCCGCCGGCGAGGCCCAGGGCGACGACATCGTGGACGTCGAGGGCGGCGCGTTCATCCTCTCGGAGTGACGGCGCTCAGGCGGTGAGGGCGGCGTCCCGAGCCCGCTGCACGGCCGCGTAGGCCGCGTTGATTCGCACCAACATCCGTCGCCCCTCCTCGGCCAGCTCGGGCGCGTGCTGCAGTCGATCCGGGTGGTAGCGCCGGGCGAGGTGGTTGCGTGCCTTCTTCACCTCGTCGAGCGTCGCCCCGGGATCGACCCCGAGGAGCCGACAGGCGCGCGCGAACTCGACCTCCAGGCGCTCTCGACCTCTGCGCAGGGGCCCCTCGCGGCGGGCCTCACGGCGGTCGTCGCGGGACCGACGATCCGGGGAGCTCGGCGCTCGGGTGGGCCGATCCGACGCCCGGGCGGCCTCGAAGAATCGGAGGATGTCGAGCTCGGCGCGGCCCTCGAGGGCCCGGCGACCGGCGCGTGTGAGGTCGCGCTCCGTAGCCCACGCCCGCAGACCCTTCAGCCCCACGTCCGCGACCGCGACCCAGACGTCCTCCCGAGACTCGGGGGCGGGGTGGAAGCCCACGAGGGAGCGGTCGTGGAACAGGTAGTACCCCTCGGGGGGCGGGAAGACGCCGCGGATGCCGGCGAGGTCGACCCAGTCGCGGAACAGGCGGCGGACCGCGGGGGAGTCGCCGTCGAGCTCGCGGAGGTCCAGCCGACCGCAGCGGGCGAGACTTCCCATGCGCCCATGCACCAGGCTCTTGAGCAGGAGGCCGAACGGACGCTCGCCCCGGTGCGCCTGCACCACCCGCACGGCGCGGGTCTTCAGGAACTGGGCCAGCTCATCGGCGTCGAGTTCGACGACGCGGGGCGCGGACATGGCGGCGATCGTGTCCATACCGCATGGTCGCCGTGCCCCGATCTCGGGTCAAGACAATCGTGGGAATTTGCGCCGATACAGGCGCATCGCCGAAGGGCTACCGCTTCCGGGTGCGGGCCCAGCCATGGGCGACCATGGGCTCGACGGTGTCGCGCAGGGTCTCGTCCAGGGAGCGGTAGATGACCTCGAACTCACGCCTCGCGCGGGAGCCGTCGAAGGGCATGGGGCGGCCGACGAGCTTGCGCAGCTGGTGGAAGTTGAGGGACTTGTCGAGCAGGGCCGCGGCCAGCACCACGAACTTGGGCAGCGTGCGGGTCTTGATGGCGAGGTCCGGGAAGAGCGCGGCCAGCTTCTGGGCGACCTCGGGCATCCACGCGTGGTCGGCGATGAGCAGGTAGCGGCCCGAGGCGGTGGGGTGCTGCATGGCGCGGAGGTGGATGGCTGCGACGTCGCGCACGTCGACGATGCCCAGGTGCAGGCGCGGGGTGCCGGGCCGGGTGCCCGAGACCATGTCGCGGATCAGCAGCGGCGAGGCCTTCGCGTGGGCCTTGATGAGGGGCGGTCCCCAGACCATCCCGGGGTTGAGGTGGACGAGGGACCACCGCTGGTCCTCGGGCACCTCGGCGGTGAGTCGCAGGGCCTCGCGCTCGGCGGACACCTTGGCGAGGCCGTAGGCGTCCAGCTCGACGGTCGACGAGTCGTTCCAGTCGGCCTCGGTGTAGACGTGGTCGGGGGGCTTGTCGAAGGAGTACACGGCCGCCATCGACGACGTGTGCACGACCCGCTTCACCGTCCCGGCCTTGGCGATGGACGCGAAGACGTTGCGGGTGCCGTCCACGGACGGGTCCACGATGGCCTTCTGGGGGTCGTCCGCGGCGAAGAAGACGGCCGCGGCGGTGTGGAAGACCCCCTCGCAGCCCGCGATGGCGTCGTCGAAGGAGCCCGGCTTCAGGAGGTCCCCGGCCACCAGCTCGAGGCGATCTTCGGCGTCGCGCTCCTTCGCCATGGCGGTGAGGTGCGCGGTCTTCGCCTCCTGGGACGGATCCCGGACGGTCCCCCGCACCCGGTACCCGGCGTCGAGCAGCAACCCGATCAGATGCGAAGCGATGTAGCCGTTGGCGCCGGTGACGCAGACGAGGGAGGGGGGATCGACGGGCGCGGCGAGTCCAGACATGGCGCGAGCCTAGAGCACGGACGGAATGCAAGCGCCCCAAGCGCGCGCAGCAGAGCGGAGCGACGCGGAGTTCAGCGGGCCGAGCGGGGCCCCCGGCGGCGAATCTTCGATTCGGCGAGAGGGGTGCAAGCGATGTAGCCGTTGGCGCCGGTGACGCAGACGAGGGAGGGGGGATCGACGGG
>CAZUHI010000071.1:31957-35261 GCA_964620495.1 uncultured Rickettsiales bacterium
GCAAGCGCCCCAAGCGCGCGCAGCAGAGCGGAGCGACGCGGAGTTCAGCGGGCCGCTTCGGCCGGGATCGAGAAGAACCTCTCGGATCGGGGCGAAGCGAGCGTCGCTTCGGTCGGGAATGAGAGGTCTCTCTCGGATCGGGACGAAGCGGCCGCTGACGGGCGCCGGCGCCGGCCTAGAAGCTGACGGGCGGCGGCGGCGGCTCGGGGGTCGGCTCGGGCGTGGGCTCGGGGGTCGGCTCGGGCGTGGGCTCGGGGGTCGGCTCGGGCGTGGGCTCCGGGGTGGCCTCGACGGGGCCCGGAGTGGCCTCGACGGGTTCGGGCGTGGCCTCGACAGGCGCGGGCGTCGGATCCGGGCGCGGCGCGGCGGTCGGCGCGGGTGTCGGCTCGGGAGCCGCGGGCTCGGGCGTGGCCTCCACCGCCTCGGGGGTCGCCTCTCCCGCGGGGGCCTCGGGCTCGACCGGCTCCGCCTCCGGCCCGACATCGACCGGCGCCAGGTCCCCCGGCTCGACGTCCACGGGCGCGACATCCACCGGATCCGCGGGCGCGACGTCCACCGGCGCCACCGGCCCGTGCTCCGGCTCCGGCGACCCGCGCAGCCCGAAGAGTGCGGCGACGACCACCAGGATCGCCGCGGCGACCCCGATGAGGACCCGGCGGTCCGGGCCCTGGGCGACGGTCTCGGCGGCGGCGGTCACGGCGGCGATGTCCACCGAACCCAGCTCGTCGGTGACGATGTCCGAGGCCGCGGTCTCGGCCTCCGCGGCCGCGATCGACCGCGCCGACATGGACGGCCCCAGCGCCTCGATGAACTCCGCCTTCAACGCCTTCACCGAGGGGACCGTCCTCGCTTCGACGTACGCCGAAGGGGTCCGGGCGGACCCGTCGAGCCGGGGCAGGTAGGCCACCGGCCGCAGCGCGCCCGCGGTGGGGACGATCCCCAGGAGCTCGCCCTCGACCTCTCCCGCCGTCGGCCGCGTCGCGGGGTCCTTGGCCAGCATCGAGGCCACCAACGCCACGAGCTCGTCCGGGGCGTCCGGGCGGTCGTCTCCGATGGACGGGGGCGCCTTCTGCACGTGCGCGTACAGCACCTGGCTCAGCTGCCCCTCGAACAGCGGCTTGCCCGTCGCGAGGAAGTAGAGCGTCGCCCCGAGCGCGTAGATGTCCGACGCGGGCCCGATCGACTTCCCGCTCACCAGCTCCGGGGACATGAACGCTGGCGTGCCCGCCACCTCGTCGCGCGTCTCGTGCACGTTCTCGAGCTGCGCCACGAGCCCGAAGTCACCCAGGAACACCCGCCCCTCGGCGTCCACGAGCGCGTTGCTCGGCTTCATGTCCTGGTGCACGGATCCCGCCCGGTGCACGGCCGCCAGCGCGCGCGCCAGCTGGGCTCCGGCGGCGCACATCGCCTCCACCGGCAGCGGCCCGCCGCTGCGGACCACCTCCTCGAGGTCCGGGCCGTCGATGAACTGCGTCACCAGGAAGGCGCGTCCGCCCTTCACGCCCAGGTCGTGGATCCGGATGAGGTTCTCGGACTCCACCGCGGCCAGCCCTCGACCCTCGGCCAGGAACGCCTGCTTCGCCTCGCCGCCGTCCACCATGTCGGCGTTCAGCAGCTTGATCGCCACGAGCCGGTCGAGGATCGAGTCGCGGCACTTGAACACCGACCCCATGGCCCCCTTGCCCAGGAACGCCAGGGGCAGGTACCGGTCCGACGGCATGGCGGCCGTCACCTCGGGGTCGTCCAGGGGGACCTCGTCCGAGCGCAGGTCGACCTGCAGCTCCCGGAGCCCGGACGCGCAGACGAACTCGAACGGGAGCTCCTGGCCCTCCTTCGTCGCCTTCGCCTTGTGGCGTCCCACCGACAGACGCGTCGCGAGCCGGCCGCGCCCGTCCGTGACGAGGGCTCGCTGGTCGTCGATCGAGACCTCCCAATGGCCGAGCGGCCGACCCGAGCGGGTCAGCCGAAGGACGATCGACTCGACGCGGGGCTGGTTCATCTCGCTCAAAGCTTCAGCGTCACTCCGGCGGAGATCGTGTGCACCCGGGACGTGTTGCGGCCCCACAGTACGCCGCTGTATCCGATGTCGACCTCCCAGGTCTCGAGGGAGAAGATCGCGCCCGCCCGGATCGTGAGGATGGAGCGGTCCAGCCGGATCTCGAGGGGCTTCAGGTCCGCGGCGCGGAGCTCACGCGCGGGCTTCTCGGGGACGGACGTCGCCAAGGACGTGCCGATGACCTGCCCCTCGGTGACGGAGTGCTCGATCGTGCCCTCGACGTAGGGGATGAAGAAGGTGCCGATGCGCACGCCCGTCTTCGCCCCGCCGACCACCTGCTGGCCGGGGCCGAAGAAGCGCGCGCGGAACCCGACGTCCGCGCGGATGAACCACCGGGGGTGGGGCACGAAGCCGCCGTGGGCGCGGATCGTGATGTCGAGCTGCCCGTCGCCGAGGGTCACGTCGTCGGCGACCCCGTTCACCGGGTCGTCGTCCGCGAACGTGCCGGACGGGGCGGCGTAGCCCGTCGGGATCTTGAACTCGACCGCGGGCGTGAAGACCACGCGCCAGAAGTCGAGGGGGCTGACGCGGCACTTCACCCACACGTTGACGTCGCCCACGCCGGTGACGGAGCGATCCAGGGAGAGGACCGAGTCGATGAGGCCCTCGCCGGTGGTGATCTCGCCGATCTCGGGGGTCACGGGCGGCCCGAGCCAGACCTCGTCCGCCTGGTACTCGGCGTGGCTGATCTGCATGGAGGCCCCGACCTCGAGGCGCGGCGTGATCCCGTAGCGCACGCCGAGGCGGAGGTTGCCGCCGAAGTACCGGCCGTCCAGGGGGAACTCCTGGAAGTTCCCGTCGATGAGCCACTCCTTCTCAGCCCACTGGTAGTCCGCCGAGATCTTCACGGCGAGCTTGCCCTTGGGCTGCGTCCACGGGGACGCCTCGGCGGGGGCGGGGAGGGCCGCGGTGACCGCGACGGAGAGGAGGAGAAGCGAGGCGGAGCGGAAGGACAGGACGGACATGAAGCTCCCGGATCGGGTGAGCGACGCTCGGCGTCTCCGATCATACGGGGTCCGGCGGCCGTCGGATCGGTTAGGCCCCCTGATATCTTCGAGGTCGGAGACCTGATGAGACCGTTCCGAACCCTGCTCCTCCTCGCCACGTGCCTCACGCTGGTCGGCTGCATCAACCGCACCGGTCGCGGAGGGGGCGGCTCCGACGACGACGACGCCGTGGACGACGACGACGCCGTGGACGACGACGACGCGACGGACGACGACGACGCGACGGACGACGACGACGCCG
>CAZUHI010000072.1:0-34001 GCA_964620495.1 uncultured Rickettsiales bacterium
GTCATTTGATCAGGCTGGATCTATTTGTCCAGACTTTTCTGACTCAGGTGACTAGCACTGCTTGGTCACTTTGCGACCGAGAGCGGCGAAGAACCGGGGGGCGGGGCCGATGAACGACGAGGAAGCGGGTCGAGACCCGCGACGAGGAGTGAAGAAGGAGCCCGTGCCTCGGAGCGAGCCGGTCGACCGAGCCAAGTGACCAAGTGGTGCTAGCAGCCCCGCATGTCGGCGGGATATGCCCTCGTGGGCGCCCAAATCGCGCCGACATGCCGTATGTCGCCCCGATATGCCCGCGTGGGCGCCCAAATCGCGCCGACATGCCGCATGTCGCCCCGATATGCCCGGGCTCATGCCGCGCGTGCTCTTCAGCCCCTGCTAGAAGTCGAGACCGAAGGCGACCTCGACGCTCGTGGCGACCACCGGAAACACGACGACGGCGGGACGTACGTCGACCCGCAAGGCGGTGGCGCCGTGCTCGAGGCGCCGCTCGTAGCCCACGCCCGCGCCCACCGACGCCACCCGGACGGGGTCGAGCGACTCGCCCCGGAGCATCGCCGCGGGCCGGAAGAGGAACGTGAGGTCGAGGCGCGGTCCCACCACCCAGAGGCTGCGTCCGAACAGGATCGTCCCCGACGGGGCGATCCCGGCCTGGAGCGCCATCGCCTCCGCTTCGTAGCCCGCGCCCACGCTCGCGAGGACGTCGATCCCCAGGCCCGTCTCCTCGGTGGGGGCGCCGAAGGGCTCGACCTCCACCCGGTGGACGGTGCAGGGCGGCGCGTCGGCGCGCAGGAGCAGCGTGGGCTCCGGCCTCGTCTCCTGGGCGACGGCGCTGTTGACGCAGGCGGCCAGGACGACCAGCGCGAGGGTGCCGAGGAGGACGAGGTTTCGACGCAGGTGATTTCGGTCCATGCGAGCCCGAGGTGCGAGGCCCGTGCCGGCGCGCGGATCGACGGACGTCGTGACCATGCGGCGAGGGGGAGGTGCGTACGGCCGGGACATTTCGCGGCCTGGGCGCGTACGAACATTCGCAGTTCTCGTCGCGTGCGCGGGATGACGGTCAAGTCCCCCGCGCCGCCGACCGATGGGGAGGGGGTGGAGAGCCCTACTCCCCGCCTGAGCGCGATCTCGACGTCCTGGGGCGACCCGGACGCGGACCCCCTCCCGTCGTTCGTCGAGGCGGTCCGCCGGCTGCGCGAGCGCAAGGGCACCGTGCGCGTCGACGAAGCCCTGAGCGAGGTCGACGTCGAGCTGTACTCGACGCTCGCCTGGGACCCCGACACCAACACCCTGCTCCCCGAGAGCGGCCCGAACGTCTCGATCGGCGGCGACGGGACCCGCTACGAGGTGGCCCGTGAGCTGGGGCGGGGCGGCATGGGACGGATCCTGGAGGCCCGCGACGCCGAGCTGCGGCGGCGGGTCGCGATCAAGGTCGTGCTGGACCCCGCGAAGATGAGCCGCGCCCAGCTCGCGCGCTTCGTCTGCGAGGCCCGCATCACGTCCCAGCTCGAGCACCCGAACATCGTGCCGGTCCACGACATGGGCATCACCGACGACGGGCTCCTGTACTTCGTGATGAAGCGCGTGGAAGGGCGGTCCCTGCGCGAGGTGATCGAGGCGCTGCGCGCGGGGGATCCGACCGTGGCCGCGACGTTCGACATCCCCCGACTGGTCCAGGACATGATCGCCGTCTGCAACGCGATGGCCTACGCCCACGACCGCGGCGTCCTCCACCGCGACCTCAAGCCCGACAACATCATGATCGGCGAGTTCGGCGAGGTCCTCGTGATGGACTGGGGGCTCGCCCGGGTCGTCGGCGACACCTCCGAGGACAGGGACCGCGGGGGGCGGGCCGAGCTCGTCTCCCTCGACCGCATCGGCCCGGCGCGCACGCGGGACGGCGTGGCCATCGGCACCCCCGGGTACATGAGCCCCGAGCAGGTGATGGCGGCCCCCTCCCGGCTCGACCCGCGCACGGACGTCTTCGCCCTCGGGTCGACGCTCTACGAGCTCCTCACCCTCTGCCCCGCCTACCGCGGGCGCGACGCCAGGGCGGTCCTCGTCGCCACGATCCGGCGATCGCCGCTGCCCCCCCGAGACGCCGCCCCCCACCGACGCATCCCCGAGGAGCTCGAGGCCATCTGCCTCAAGGCCCTCGCGCGGGACCCGGACGACCGCTTCCCGGGGGCCGCCGAGCTCGCGACGGCCCTGCGCGACTTCCTCACGGGGCGGTCGCGTCGCCAAGCAGCCGAGGAGCGCCTCGAGGCGGGCATCGAGGCCGGGGCGCGCTACCAGGGCCTCGGCGCCGAGCGTCTCCGCCACGCCCGTCGGCTCTCGGAGCTCGAGGCCGGGCTCCCCACCTGGGCCTCCCTCGAGGAGAAGCAGGAGCTGCACGCCGTCGAGGAGCGGATCATCTCCCTGGACCTCGCGAGAGCGGAGGCCTTCGAGGAGCTCGTCGGGGCGGGCGAGCGGGCGCTCTCCCACGATCCGGAGCACGACGAGGCCCGGCGCCTGCTGGCGAACGCGTACCGGCTGCGCCTCGACGAGTCCGAGGCCGCGGGGGACCGCGCCGAGGCCCGCTTCTACGAGCGCCGGGTCCGCCACTACGACGACGGCACTCACGCGAGCGTGCTCGACGGGGACGGCGCCGTGACCGTCCGCAGCGACCCGCCCGGCGCCGAGGTCGTCGTCCAGCGCATCGACACCGCTCGCCTCATCCACGAGGCGGGCCGCCCCACGACCGTCGGCACCACGCCCCTCGTCGACCACGTTCTCCCCATGGGCTCGTACCTGATCACCCTCCGCGCCCCGGGCCGAGAGGACGCGCTCCTGCCCGTCCACGTGACGCGCGCGCGGCGGTGGGACGCGGGCCTCACGCGACTTCCCCCGGCGGGGACCACCCCCCCGGGCTTCCGTCGGGTCCATGGGGGCTCCTTCACGGCCGGAGGCGACGCGCTCGCCGACGACGCCGGGCCCCGACGCGAGGTCCACGTCGACACCTTCGTCGCCTCGGAGCGCCTCGTCACCGCGGGCGAGTACCTCGCGTTCATCCGCGACCTCCACGACCGGGACCCCGAGACCGCCTGGGCGCGGCTCCCGCGGCAGATCTCCCCGTCGGACGGCGCGCCCTATCCCTACTGGAAGCGCCCGGACCCCGGCGCCCGCTACGAGCTGCCGACGATGGACCGGGACGGCGATCCCTGGACCGACGGCTGGCCGATCATGGCCGTCTCCGGGCGCGACGCCGACGCGTACCTGGCCTGGGCCTCCGCCAGGGACGGTCGGCCCTACCGCCTGCCCACCTCGGACGAGTGGGAGAAGGCGGCCCGTGGTGCCGACGGCCGCGCGTTCCCCTGGGGCGACCGGTGGGACGCGGTGCTGTGCATGAACGGGCGGCGCGCCGAGGGGCGGCCGAGCGTGGCCCCGGTGGGCTCCTACCCCACCGACCGCTCGGTCCACGGGATCCTCGACACGGCGGGGTGCGTCTCCGAGTGGTGCAGCGACACCGTGACCGTGGGTGGCGCCGAGCGCCGAGTCGTGCGGGGCGGCGCGTGGATGAGCCTGCCGCACACCTGCCGCCTCGCGGGTCGCCGGAGCCACGAGATCACGGCCGTGCGCACCACCGTCGGCTTCCGCCTCGTCTTCACCCCGTAGGCACCCGGGCGCGCGCCCCGTCTTGATACTCTCCGGCGCCTGACCGGAGGACAGAGATGACCGAGATCGCGCTGGACCGTGCCTACAAGTGGGAGAAGACCAAGGCCGACACGCTGTGGTTCACGCAGCCCGTCGGGGGCGGGGAGCTCGAGACGTGGACCTGGAAGGAGGGCATGGCCGAGGCGCGACGCATGGCCGCCCACCTGCGCTCCCGAGAGCTCCCCGAGAAGTCCCACGTCGCCATCTTCAGCAAGAACAGCGCGTGGTGGATCTTCGCGGACATCGCCATCTGGATGGCGGGCCACGTCAGCGTGCCGCTGTACCCGACGCTCACCCCCGACACGATCCGGCAGATCCTCGATCACTCGGAGAGCAAGCTGATCTTCGTCGGCAAGCTCGACGGGTACGACGGCATGAAGGACGGGATCCCCGAGGGGCTGCCCGCCATCGAGATGCCCCTCGCGCCGGACACCGGCTTCGACAAGTGGGACGACCTGCTGAAGGGCGTGGACCCGATCGAGGACAGCCCCACGCGCGACCCCGACGAGATGGCGACGATCATCTACACGTCCGGCTCCACGGGCGTGCCCAAGGGCGTGATGCACAGCTTCCGCAACATGGCCGTCTCCATCGACGGCGTGAGCAAGCGCGTCGACATCCAGCCCGACGAGCGCATGCTCAGCTACCTCCCGCTCGCCCACGGGTTCGAGCGCTGGCTCGCCGAGACGGGCGTCATGTGGAACGGCGGCCAGCTCTTCTTCGCCGAGTCGATCAGCACCTTCGTGACCGACCTCAAGCGCGCCCGGCCGACGCTCTTCGTGTCGGTCCCGCGCCTCTGGCAGAAGTTCCAGCTGGGCGTGAGCGCCAAGATGCCGCCCAAGAAGCTGAAGATGCTGCTGAGCATCCCGATCGTGCGCGGGATCATCCGCAAGAAGGTCCTGTCCGGCCTCGGCCTCGACGCCGTGCGGTTCGCGGGCTCCGGGTCCGCCCCGATCCCCGCCGAGCTGATCCAGTGGTACCGAGACCTCGGACTGGAGCTCCTCGAGGGCTACGGCATGACCGAGAACTTCAACTACTCGCACTGCACGGAGCCCGGCAAGGTGCGCGTGGGCTACGTCGGCAGCGTGTACCCGACCGTCGAGCACCGCATCAGCGATGAGGGCGAGATCCAGGTGAAGTCGCCCGGCTCGATGATGGGCTACTACAAGGAGCCGGAGAAGACGGCCGCGTCGTTCACCGAGGACGGGTTCCTGAAGACGGGAGACCGAGGCGAGATCGACGAGCAGGGACGCCTGAAGATCACCGGGCGCACCAAGGAGCTCTTCAAGACGAGCAAGGGCAAGTACGTCGCGCCCGCGCCCATCGAGAACAAGCTGCTCCTGCACGACGCGCTCGAGATGGCGTGCGTGTCCGGCGACCACAAGCCGCAGCCCTACGCCATGGTCGTCCTCGCCGAGGGCATCCGCCCCAGGATGGGCGACGCGGACTTCCGGGCCGAGATCGAGGCGAGCCTCGACGCTCACCGCAAGGAGGTGAACGCCCAGCTCGACCACCACGAGCAGCTGGCCGTCATCAGCGTGATCACGCGTCCGTGGAGCATCGAGAACGGGATGCTGACGCCCACCATGAAGCTGAAGCGCGCCGCCATCGAGACCGAGTACGGCCCGATCGCACAGGACTGGTACGACGCCGGCAAGCCGGTCGTCTGGGCCGACTGACCGAATCCCCGGGGTAGATCCACCAGGTCCAAGAAAGAGGTTGTGACCCGACGTAACAGCGTTATGTTCGTCCACGAACGGACGTAACACCGTTACGCAGGAGCCGCCTTGGACACCGCCGTACGCACCGTGAGGGACGCCCTCGCCTCGGGAGACCTCGCCGAGACCGATCTGACCGCGCGCCGCGTGGGCGCCTTCCTCGGCAAGACGACGTCCGTGCTGTACCACCACTGGGGGTCGCTCGACGGGTTCCTCTTCGCGGTCGCCCAGGACGGGTACGTGCTCCTGTCCCGCGTCCTCGGCGACGCCTCGACCCGGGGACTCACGGCGACGGCCGAAGCCTTCATCGGCTTCGGCATGGACCAGCCGGTGCTCTACCGCCTCATGTTCGAGCGCGTGTGGGACTGGGACGCCCTGCGCGCCGCGGGCGCCTTCACGGACGCCCCGGGCCTCGTCCTCTGGGCTCGGGTCACCGACGCCCTCGCCGCCGCCGGATCGGAGCACCCCGCGGTGGACGCCCTCCTGCTGCACGCGTCGCTGCACGGCCTCGTCTCGCTCGCCAACAGCGGCCGCGCGAACGTGGGCGACCTCTCCATCACCGACCGCGAGGCCGCCCTGGGCGCGGCCCGCGCCCTCGTCTCACGGCTCTGCGCCGTCCCCGCCCTCCCCCTCCTCCCGGAGAAGACCCGATGACCCTCGCCTCCCCCCTGACCCTCCCCTCCGGCGCCGTCCTCCCCAACCGCATCGCCAAGTCGGCGATGTCCGAGCGCCTGGGGGACCGCGACCTGCGCCCCACCGACCACCTCGTGCGCCTCTACCGGCGGTGGGCCGAGGGCGGCGCGGGGCTGCTGATCACGGGCAACGTCATGGTCGATCGACGGCACCTCGGCGAGACCGGGAACGTCGCCCTCGACGCCGACTCCGACCTCGAGCCGTTCCGGGCCTGGGCCGCCTCCGTCGACGGCACCGCCGCGCGGCTGTGGATGCAGCTGAACCACCCGGGGCGCCAGTCCCCGCGCCCGGTCAACAAGGCCCCAGTGGCGCCGTCCGCCGTGTCCCTCGACCTCGCGCCGGGCGCCTTCGCGGCCCCGCGGGCCCTCGAGCCGGTGGAGATCCTCGACATCATCGACCGCTTCGCGACCTCCGCCGCGCTCGCCGAGGAGGCCGGGTTCCACGGCGTCCAGGTCCACGCGGCCCACGGGTACCTCGTGAGCCAGTTCCTGTCCCCGCACACCAACCGCCGCGAGGACGCCTGGGGCGGCGACGACGCCCGACGCCGACGCTTCCTGGTGGAGATCGTTCGCGCGATCCGCGCCGCCGTGGGCCCCGACTTTCCGGTGGGCGTGAAGCTCAACTCCGCCGACTTCCAGAAGGGCGGCTTCAGCGAGGAGGCGTCCATGGCGGTCGTCGCGGCCCTCGAGGCCGAGGGCGTGGACCTGCTCGAGGTGAGCGGCGGCACGTACGAGAAGGCCGTCATGTTCGAGGAGACGGTGCCGGTCCGCGAGAGCAGCGCGCGCCGGGAGGCCTTCTTCGCGGACTACGCCGCGACCGTGAAGGCGCGCACGACGATGCCGATCCTCCTCACCGGCGGGTTCCGCACGCGGGCGGGCATGGACGAGGCGCTGACCTCGGACGCCACCGACGTCGTGGGCATGGCCCGTCCCCTCGCCTTCGACCCCGACCTGCCCGGCCGCCTGCTCTCCGGCGAGGCCGACGCCGCCACCCCCGTGAAGCTCGCCACCGGCTGGAAGCTCGTCGACTCGATGATCCAGGGCGGCTGGTACCAGGCTCAGATCATGCGCCTCGGGCGCGGCCAAGAGGCCGACCCGAAGCTCGCCCGCCTCACGGCGCTGTGGACCTACGTGACCCACCGCGCGGCGTGAACCTCGTGGACGCGGCCTCTACGGGGCGCTCATCGCCGCGCGATCGACCTTCAGCAACAGCGACACCGCGACCGCGGGCAGCGTCCACAGGTCGGTGACGTCGGCGGTGACGGCGACCGGCCGGGAGCACGTGATCGTTGACCAGCAGCACCGCGACGGCCGCGAGGGCGACCGGGTGCATGAGGCTCTCGCCGGCGACGGGGGCGCGCACGGGGACCCCGGGGGCGTCGGCGTCCTCGCGCGCCTCGGCAAGCGTCGGCCGCACCACCACGTGGCCGGGCAGGACCTCGAAGTCGGCCGATCGGAAGCCCAGCTGGACGGCGGGTGCTTCATGCCGCCCACCCAACCCAGGGGTCGTTTCCGCGCGTCGGGCATCCACGCGCCCGAGTCACCCCTTCGCGGGGTCCCGACGTCGGATGCGATCGACGCGCAGGCGGAGGTCGTCGTCGAACATGGCGCGCAGCGTGAGGAGCACCGAGATGGCCGTCCCGCCCGCGGTGGCGGCGGCGATCATGAACATGATGATGATCTGGTATCGCGCGGCGAGGCCCGGCGGCGTGCCCCCCAGCAGCTGCCCCGTCATCATCCCCGGGATCGACACCAGGCCCACGACCGTCATCGAGTTGAGGATGGGGATCATCCCCGCGCGGATCGCCTCCCGGGCCACCGGACGGGCGGCCTCCCAGGCCGTCGCCCCCAGCGCCAACCGCCCCTCGACGCGCGCGCGGCCCGAGTCCAGCTCCGCGAGGGCGCGGTCGAGGCCCAGCGAGATGCCCGTCAGGCCGTTCCCGAGCATCATCCCGAGGAGCGGGATCGCGTAGCGCGGCTCCCACCACGGGTCCACGCCG
The DNA here is from genome assembly GCA_964620495.1 of uncultured Rickettsiales bacterium. Taxonomy (GTDB): domain Bacteria; phylum Myxococcota_A; class UBA796; order UBA9615; family UBA9615; genus CAZEKB01. The sequence continues at coordinate 8,101 of CAZUHI010000072.1, forward strand.
ACGATGCCCACGACCCCCACCAAGGCGGTCAGCCCGCAGGACGTGAGCAGCGCCGTGAAGCCGACGCGCGTCGCCCCTCGGTAGGTCCTCGACGACCGCCCGATCGCAGCCCGCGCGGCCAGGAAGATCATCGCCAGGGCCATGGCCGCGATCGGCCACGGGCTCCGCAGCTCGAACACGGGGATGAGCACCCAGCCCAGCGCCGTCAGCTGCACGACGGTGCGGACCCCGGCGACCACCAGCTTGCGACCGAGGCCGAGGCCCAGCGCGAACGACAAGGCCGCGTTCAGCAGCAGCAGGGTCGCCGCCGCCGCCAGATCGAGGGCGGTGAGGTCGATGGGGCCGTTCACGCCGGGACCCGCACGTGGTCGGTCATGCGCTCCAGGCGGGCGGGGTCGTGGGAGACCCACACGCACGAGCGCCCGGCAAGGCTCGCCTCGACGGCAGACGCCGACGCCTCGTCCAACGCGGACGTGGGCTCGTCGAGCAGCAGGACGTCCGGCTCCGCGGCCAGGGCCAGGGCGAGCGCGGCCCGCTGGCGCTCCCCCCCCGACAGCTCGTCCCAGCGCTGGTCCCAAGCGGCGTCGGGCAGGCCCCAGGCCGCGGCGATCGCGCGGGGATCGCTCCCGGGCCGCCCGGCTCGACCGCCGAAGCTCGCCGCCTCGATCGCGGAGTCGGCGGGGGTCCCGAGGAACACGACGGGGGTCTGGGGCACGTACACGACCCGCGCGCGGTAGGCCGCGATGCCCCAGCCGCGCGGGTCCTTCCCCCCGAGCGTGACGGTCCCGGCGTCCAGGGGATCGAGCCACGCGAGGCTGCGCAGGAGGGTCGACTTGCCGCAGCCGGACGGACCCGTGACGCCCAGGATCCGACCCGGTTCGAGCCGGAACGAGAAGCCCTCGAAGAGCGTGCGGTCCCCCAGGCGCCGCGTGAGGCCCCGGGCCTCGAAGGGTTCACTCCGCTGCACGCGGGGATGTTCGCACGCCGCGTCGCGGGCCGACCTCCACCATTGACAAGCCTGCGGCGCGGGCGGACGCTGGGGGCGTGAGGAAGTTCGCCCCGTTCGCCCTGATCGTCGCGCTGATCGGCGCCCCCGCGTGCGAAGACACCGGCTCCGAGGTGGACGACGACGACGTCGCGATCGACGACGACGACGCCGTGGACGACGACGACGCCGTGGACGACGACGACGCCTCCACCACCGGCGACCCCGCCCCCTTCCAGTCCTCGACGTCCGGGGGCGCCGTCGTGGCCACGGACCGCTACCGCATCGAGCTCTTCGTGATGCCCGCCGAGCCCGTCGGCGCCGCCTCGACCTCCGCCTACACCGTCCGGCTCGGCCCCGGCCCGCTCCGCGCGAAGGGCCTGCAGGAGACCCCCGAATGACCCGCCGCACCGCCGCCGCCCTCTTCGTGTGCCTCGCCTTCGCCGCGACCTCCGCCGCCGCCCAGACCCCCGGGATCTTCCCCGTGCAGGGCGTGCTCACCGACGACGCCGGAGCCCTCATCGACGGCCGCACCGCCATCGCCTTCGCGCTCTACACGTCGTCGGGCGAGCCCACCGCGGTCTGGTCGGAGACGCAGTCGGTCGAGGTCGAGGACGGCGTGTTCACCGTGTACCTGGGCGAGGAGTCCGAGCTCGATCCGAGCGTGTTCCGCGACAACCCGGTCGTGTGGCTCGGCATCACCGTGGAGGACGACGAGGAGATGCCGCGGGTCGAGCTGGGCTCTGTGGCCTTCGCGGCCGTGGCCGAGTACGCGCTCAACGTGCCGACGGACCTCGTGACCGGCGACCAGGCCTGCAACCCCGGGGACGTGGTGGTGGGGCTCGACGCCCAAGGCGACGTCGTCTGCACCCCCAACCTCGAGTACAGCGGCGCCGACTTCGCCCTCGCCGACCAGATCTGCCAGCCCGGGGAGGTGGTCTCGGGCATCGACGCCGCGGGCCTGCCCGTCTGCGTCACCGACGCGAACTCCGCGTACACCGGCGCGGACTTCGCGACCTCCGATCAGACGTGCGGCGCGGGCGCGTACGTGTGGGGCATCAACGTGGCGGGGCAGGTCATCTGCGTGGCCGACCCCGTCTACTCGGGCGTCGACTTCGCCGTGTCCGACCAGGTCTGCCTGGGCACGGACGTGGTCACCGGGATCGACGCGTCGGGCCTGATCGTGTGCGGGGCCGCGGCGCCGACCGTCACGTCGGTGGGCGGCCTCACGGGCGGCACCATCACCGGCAACGTGACCGTGAGCGGCGACCTGAACGTCACCGGCACGGCCACCCTCGGCAACCAGCCGATCGGCTACCAGACGGGCCCCCTCGCCTTCATGGGCCTGTCCAGCCTCGGCTGCCGCCACATCCACAACTCCTACGGCGGGTGGATCGAGTTCCCCGTGCCCTTCGCGGCCGAGCCGATCGTGGTCGGCACGGTGGACGAGAGCCTCGACAACTCCGGCGCCAGCTACGTGCGCCTGCGCCGCAACCACCCCAACCGCGTCGGCATGCGGTGCGACAGCCGGGCGGACTCGATCCACTGGCTGGCGATGGACGCGGGCGTCCACACGATCGACGGCAAGATCGTGGAGGCGGGCGAGCTCAACGTGCCCGGCTCGACCGTCCCCACCGGCACCGCGGTCTTCTTCAACGCGGCCTTCACGTCCCCGCCGGTCGTCCTCCTGACCATCGACGAGACCGGCAACGACAGCGGCGCGGTCTACACCCGCCTGATCAACAACGTCACCACCGGCGGCTTCGAGGTCTACCTCAACACGAACGCCGACGCCGTCCACTGGATCGCCTTCACGCCCGGCGAATACGACTACGGCCGCTACCACTTCAACGCGGGCGTCTTCACGCTCAACAACAGCTGCTCACCGGCGTGGAACAACTGCGCGATGACGCTCCCGAGCGGGATGTTCACGTCGGCCCCCGCGATCGTGGCCACGATCCACGACACCGACAACAACGGGGCGTCGTGGATCCGGCACCGGGACATCACGCCCACGCAGTGGAACGCGCACCTGAACACGAGCACCGAGGCCGTCCACTACGTCGCCTGGGAGATCAGCCCGTAGCACTGCTTGGTCACTTTGCGACCGAGCCGAGTGACCAAGTAGTGCTGGCGGCGGGTGCGTGAGCGCCCTTCCCGTGGCGGGACGGTGCTTTACAGTGCGCGGATGTTTCGAACCCGCCTGCTCCTCCTCGCCGCCCTGATCCTCCCCGCGTGCGTCGACGACGACGACGCCGAGCCCACGCCGTCGCCGCTGGACGAGGTCGCCGTCACGTCCCAGTGGACGCTGGCTTGCCTGTCGGCCCCGGTGCACGTGCTGCGGACCGAGCACCACGTCCCGCACATCTACGGTGAGACCGAGGCCGACGTCGCCTGCGCCCAGGGCTTCGTCACCGCCCGCGACCGCTTCATGCAGATGGACATCATCTCGAGGTTCGGGCTCGGCACGCTGTCCGAGATCTTCGGCGACCAGGGCCTCGGCAACGACATCGAGGCGCGCAACCGCGAGAGCCTGCGCATCGCCGAGCAGATGGTCGCCTCGGCCACCCCCGAGCTGGCGGCCATCTTCGAGGGCTACGCCGCGGGCGTGAACGCATACACCGACGCCGTGCGGGCGGGCCTCCTCAACGCGCCCGCCGAGGTCACGCGGGTCTACGCGCTGCTCGGCTTCGACGACCCCGGCGACCTTCTCTCGGAGTGGTCGGCGCGGAACGTGGCGGGGGTCGCCTCGACGGTCAACTACGTCTCCGGCTTCGAGACGACGGACATCTCCTGGCAGGGCCGCATGGACCAGCTGGACGGCTTCGCGGAGAACCTGCCGAAGACCGACCTGCGGCGCGCCGGCGCGCTGCACGACATCGCGAACCTCGTGGCCCCCGCGCACGCCATCGAGTCGAGCGCGGGCTTCCTGGCCGTGGGTCGCTCCGGCGAGCGCACGGCGCCGCGGCTGGGGCCGACCGTCGAGCGCGAGACCATGCAGCGGGCCCTCGACCTGGTCGATCGGCTCGAGGCCGCGCGGTTCGGCCGCCGCGACGACGAGCCGTGGGGCAGCAACGCCTGGGCGGTGGGGCCGTCGATGAGCGCGGGAGGCACCTCGATCGTCGCGGGCGACGGGCACTTGGCGCTGACCTCGCCGTCGTTCCTCTATCACACGCACCTGGACACGCAGCTGCTGGGCGGGGGCGACCTGCACATGACCGGCCTGACCATCGCGGGCACCCCCGCGATCGGCCTCGGCACCAACGGCGACGTGGCCTGGAGCCACACCAGCCAGACGTCCGACATCAACGACTATTACCGCGACGAGGTCGTGCTGGGCGCCGACGGGAGGCCCGCGGCGACGCTCTTCCGGGGCGAGGAGATCCCCGTGGAGGAGATCTCGGAGACGTACCACGTGGCCGCCGTGCTCGGCGCGATCGAGCGCGACGAGACCGTGAGTCGCTGGCGCACGGGCCAGGGCCGGCCCTTCTTCTCCCTCGAGGGCACCCGCGTGGACGGGCCCGGCGACGACCCGGCGGCCGTCAACATCTTCGGCGACTGGATCGTGGCCGGGGACAACGACGGCGACGGCGTGATCACGGCCATCACCGGCGCCGCGCCCCACTACGAGGAGCGCTACATGTTCGAGCACGTGCGGGGCTGGGCGAAGGCGTCGAACGTGGACGAGTGGGCCTCCCACCACCACGGGATGACGTCCTACAGCCAGCACTTCGTGGTCGGCGACAGCAGCGGCAACATCCTCTACTCGGGGTTCCAGGCCATGCCCTGCCGCGGCTACCTCCCCCGGGAGGATGACGGGACCCCCGTCCCCGGCGCGAACCCGCAGCTGCTCATCGACGGCACCCAGCACCCGTCCTTCACAGTCGCGTACGACGACGACAAGCGCATCGCCGCCAACAAGGACGACGAGCTGCTGTGCACCCTGACCCCGGACGAGTACCCCAGCGCGAAGAACCCGGACCAGGGCTGGCTGGTCAACACCAACAACGCCCCCTGGGCGGGCACCCACGACAACAACCTGTGGAACGACCCCCACTACCTCGGCGGGCCCTGGGCCGGGACGTACCGCGCCTCGCGCGTGGCGGAGCTGATCGAGGCGAACCCGGGCGGGCACACGGTCGAGACGATGGCCGACATCCAGGGCGACCACGTGTCGAGGTTGGGCACGGAGTTCCTGGAGCGCGTCCTGCTGAGCGCCCTGGACGTCGCCGTGGACCTGGCCTCCACCGACGGCCCGCCCCCCGAGCCGGGCTCCCCCGAGGAGCGGATCCTCGCGATGTACACCGCCAACCAGCCCGCCATCGACGAGGCCCACGCGCGCCTGGTGGCCTGGGACGAGCGCGGTCGGCACGCCGCGTCGGGCGTCGAGACCCTCTGGGACACCCCCTCCGACGACGACGTCCAGGACGCGATCGCGACGATGATCTGGAACGCCTTCATCGGTCGCTGGGTCGGCTCGGTCTTCGACGACGAGGCGGGCATGCCCGGCTTCTTCCGCCCCTACGGCATGTACGGCCGCCTGCGCACCCTCTCGGTGCTCCTCGCGGGCGTCGGACCGGACGGCAACCCGCCCGCGTCGCACGACCCCGAGACCGGAGAGTCGGTCTTCTTCGACGACACGCGCACCGAGGAGTTCGTGGAGTCGTCCACCGAGCTGGCGATCCGGGAGCTCGTGGCCGCCCTCGACTACCTCGCCACGCCCTACGGCGACGGCCGCGCCGGCGGCTTCAACACCGAGGACCAGGAGGACTGGATCTGGGGGCTGAAGCACTTCGTCCAGTTCGAGAGCTTCGTGGCGAGCGAGGTGGGCGACGACACCCTGGCGACGCTCTTCCGCGACATGGACATCACCCCCGAGGCCATGCCGTTCGCGGACCCCGAGCCGTCCTTCGGCGACCCGCGACGCGCCCTGCCCGGCTACCCGCGCCCCGGCGACGCGAGCGGCATCGACGCCGCGGGCGGCCTGAGCCGGACCGACTTCAGCTACGGCAGCGGCCCCGTGATGCGGATGGTGGTCGACCTCGACCCCGCGGGCATGACCGGCGTGAACATCCTGCCGGGGGGGCAGACCGCCGACCCCGAGAGCCCCTTCTTCTCGGACCAGGCGATGCTCTGGCTCGCGAACGAGGCCGCGCCGATCCGCTTCTACGTGGAGGACGTGGTGGCCAACGCCGTCGAGCACGAGCTGCTCGCGCCCTGAGAGTCGCCCGCGTCGGGAAATAAGCAGCGGCCCCGGGGGTAGGGTCCCTCCGTGGTCGGCTGCATCTTCCTGAGCCTCGTCCTCCTCGTCTTCGGCCTCGCGATCCTGCTGATCCCCCTGGGGACGGCGCTGTCGTTCGGGCAGGGGTTCGTGGTGACGGCGCTGCTGGGCGCGGCCGCCTGGACGGCCTGGGCCTCCTGGCGCGACGGGGGGGCGCTCGCGCTGGTCCTGACCGTCGCCGGCGAGGACCACTGCTTCCCCGCCCTCCCCGAGGACGAGAAGGGCGTGGTGCTGCTCGAGTTCGAGGTCGGCGACGGCCTCGGGGTGATCCGCGCCCCCGAGGAGCGGGAGGGCTTCGGGGGCTCGACGTTCACCGATCTCGCCGTCGAACCCCGCGGTCGACCGCGGCTGGAGCTCCGCCGGGCGCGTCCCGGGGCCCGTCGCGGACGCCTCGCGCTCGTGCGCGGCACCACGACGCTCTGGGAGGTCCCCGACGTCCGCGTGGGCCGCCCCGTCCCGCTGTCCGAGATCGCCCTGCGCGTCCTCCGCCTCGACGGCCCCGCCACCCTGTTGTTCCTCGACCGATGAGGGGCGCGCTCCCATCCGGCCCGTGGTGGCGCCTGCTGCTGCTCGTCGCCGGGCTGCTCGCCGCCGCGCAGATGCTGGGGGCCCAGGGCCTGCTCCGCGACCTCGACGCCCCCACCCGCGTGGCCGCCTACGAACGTCGCGGCTACGACGTGGACGTGAAGCCCGCGACGGCGGCCACGGAGACGAAGGCCGGGGCGCCGACCCGCGTGCTCGTCGCGAAGGAGAAGGGAGGCGAGACCGTCCGTCGGGACCTCGGAACCCACCTGCACGCCGAGGCCGCCGCCACGCTCATCGCCAAGCCGATCGGGGCCGCCGTCCTGATCTTCCTGCTCCTTCAGCTGGGCTCGTGGATCGACGCCGGTCGCCCCCGCGCCCCGGGGGCCGTCCGCTGGGACAAGGCCCTGCCCGTCCTCTGGCTGCTGCCCGTGGGCATCTCCGTGATCGTCCTCTCCCGCCTCGCGGTGGACGTCCCCGCCGCCACCTCCGCGCGCTTCCCTTCGGCCCTGAGCTGGCCCGCCCGGCAGGCGAACGCGGCGCTGCTCGCGGCCCTCGCCGTCCCGCTCGCCGCGATGGCCGCGGGGATCGCCGAGCGGTTCGACTGGGGCCAACGCTTCATGCGGCGTCCGCTGGTGCCGCCCCTGCTCGATCGCCTCCCCCACGTCGAGGCCCGGCTCCCGCTCCGGGTCTACGACCTCCTCCTGGTGGCGGCCTGCGGGCTCTTCGTCGTGACCGGCCTCCTGGGCAGATCCGCGTTCGGGGCCACCCTGTCCCTGTCCGTGGGGGGCGCCGCGGTGCAGGTCGTCGAGGCGGCGAAGGTCCTGCTCGTCCTGCACGCGGCCTTCTTCCTCGCCGACCACGAGCACGACTCGGGCCCCGGGGAGCGGGCGATCCGCGTGGGGCTGCACGACCCGCGGGTGGCGAAGGCGGCGGTCTCGATGGTCCTCGCGGGCGGCGTCGCGGTCGTCGCCACCGGAGACCTGGGCACCGGGCTGCTCGCGGGCGCCATCCCCCTCCTCGCGGGTGTGGCGGCGACGGGCTCCACGGCCCTGCTCGGGGGCGCAACCGCGGGCGGGCTCGCCGCAGTCGGCCTGGTCCTCCTGAGCCACCGCCCCGCCTACGTGTACAGCCGGGTGGCGGCGCTGCTCTCGCCGTTCGAGCGCTCGGAGACCTTGGCCGGCGTCCGCTGGGCGCTCGCGGAGGGCGGGCTGCTCGGCACCGGCTTGGGGTCGGGCCGCCCGCACTCCGTCCCGAACGTGGACTCGGACTTCATCCTCGCGGCCGTCGGCGAGGAGCTGGGGCTCGCCGGGATCACGCTCGTCCTGCTGGCGACGGGCGCGCTCGTACACCGCGGCCTGCTCATCGCCGCCCGGGAGGAGGAGCCCCTCCGCAAGCACCTCGCCACGGCCGCGACGCTCGCGATCTTCGCCCAGGCCGCCGTCATCACCGCGGGCACCCTCGGCCTGCTCCCCGCCACCGGCGTGCCCTATCCCCTCGTGTCCCGCGGCGGCGCGAGCCTCGTCGTGCACTCGGCCCTGCTCGGCGTGCTGGCCCAGGTCTCGGCCGGTCGAGTCCCGCGCCCGGGGGAGACGCTGCGCGACTACCCGGGGTGGCGGACCGTGCTCGTGCGCCTGCGGGCGACCTCCGCCCTCGCGCTGGGGACGCTGTTCGTCTGCTGGACGGCGGCGGCGTGGTTCATGGTCGGGCGGCCCGCCGAGGACCGGGACCGGGCCTATGTGGACGCGGACAAGGTCGCCCTGGTGCAGCACCTGGTCTCCGAGGGCGCGCTCGTCCTCGACGGCGGACGGGTGAAGGCCGCGCCCGACCGGTTCTCCGCCGCCGCGGACGGGCTGCGACCCGAGCTGCGCCGACGCGTGTCGACCGAGCGGACGACCGTCGACGGGCGCTCCCTCGACTCCCTGGCCCGCTCGCTGCGGATCATGGACGGGCGCATCCACGTCGAGGGTTCGAGCTTCTCGATCCGCAACCCGCGACGTCGCAGCGACCAGCCCTTCCGCATCCTCGACCGCGCGGGCCGCGCCCTCGCCGTCACCAAGAACGGCAAGCGCGTGCACCCTCACGGCGCGGCGACCTTCCCCGTCGTGGGTCATCGGTCTCCGGGGTCGGCGTCGTTCCTCGAGGAGGACGCGGCGGCGGCCCTGGACGCGTTGCTGCAGCGGGACGCGGCGCTCCACCCGGACCGCGTGCGGGCGCGGACCGTCCGCCTCTTCGAGGGGGAGATCCGGGCGGAGCGGCCACGCGCGCCCTGGACCGTCACGTCCACCATCGACCGCCGGGCCCAGCGCAACGCCATGGAGGCGATGAAGGGGCGTCGGGGCGCCGCGATCGCGGTGGACCTCGAGACGGGGGGGATCCTCGTGCTGGCCTCGCGTCCGACGATCGACCCCGACGCGCTGCTCGCCTCGGGTGGCCTCGACGCCGCGTTCCGCGACGCCGACTTGGAGCTGCGAGCCCACCGCGCCTTGCGGAGGCGCTACCCGCCGGGCTCCACCATGAAGGTGGTCACCGCGGCCGCGGCGGCCGAGGAGGCGCGGCTGCGCGGAGCGCTGGAGTTCGGGGCGGGGCTGCTGGACGGCGAGCAAGCGACCTGTCGGGGGCACGACTCTGCGCTCGGCGTCCGGGACGCGGGGGGCGCGAAGCACGGCCGCGTGACCCTCACCTCCGCGCTGGGCAAGTCCTGCAACATCTTCTTCGCCCGGACGGGCGTGGCCCTGGGCCCCGAGCTGCGGGAGATGGGCGAGCGCATGGGCTTCGGCGAGGCGCGCTCGCTGGTGCCGTGGGCGCAGGACGCGCAGCTCACCGCGCGGCCGAGCCACCTGCTCACGTGCCGGGCCGTCGCGGGGTCGGGGCCGCTGCCGAAGGAGTGCTCCGGGGCGTCGGGGCGGGAGGGGCTGGAGCCCGTCTCCGACGGGTGGATCGTGCGGAACCCGCGGCTCACCTCGCGCGCAGCGTTCGGACAGACGGTGGTCGAGGCGACGCCCCTCCAGATGCTCGAGGTCGGCGCCGTGATCGCGGGCGGGGGACGGGTTCCGGAGTTCCGCCTGCTCGAGCGGATCGACGGGACGTGCCGGGAGGGCGCGTGCCCCCTGGCGATCGCGGGGACGGACGTGGAGACCGTGCTCGCCGCGGACGTGGCGGGGGTCGTGAAGGACGGGATGGTGGAGTCGTACCGTCGAGGGACGGCGTCGCCCGCGAAGCTGCGGCTGCGGCTGGGGCTCCAGGGCGACCGCTACACGCTGGAGCGGAAGCCCGCGCGGCCGGTCTCGGTGGCCACGAAGACGGGCACGGCCGAGGTCCAGGACGCCACCGATCACTCGTGGTTCCTCGCCTTCGCCCCGGCGGAGTCGCCGGAGGTCGTGGTGGTCGCGCTGATCGAGCACGGCGGGGCGGGAGTCGCCACCGCCGGCCCGATCGCGATGCGGGTCCTGAGGGACGCGTTGAACTCGAGGTGAGTCCGATCAGTCGTGGGGGCCTTCGATCAGGCCGCGCGCTTCACGAGCGTGCCTCGGCCCCGCACCCGACCGTGACGGGAACGCCGCGCGGGCGTCCCCGCCTCGGAGGGCTGCTCACGGTTGAGCGGAGGGGTGAAGCCGGCGAGATCACCGCCCTCCGCGGAGGTGGACCGCACCACCGTAGTGGAGGCCCGCCGGCGCGTACGGAGCATGATCCCGCCGCCTCGTCCCGGGTCCCCTTCCACCGCCACGCCCCGGGCTCGGAGCCCCGCCAGGTCGCGGAAGATGGTTCGTTCGGAGACCTCGAAGGCCGCCGCAGCGGCCCCTACCGTGGTCGGGCCCTGGCGTCGCAGCCAGGCCGTGAGTCGTCGTCGTCGTACTTGCGTGGCTCGCATCTCTGTCTCCTCTCCCCCGCCGGCCGGGCGCTTCATGCCCCCAGAACGTCGACGCCCCCGCGGGTGCGTCGACCGGCGGGGGCGTTGATTGGTGTTCCGAGCGCTGAAAGTCAGCTCACCAAGACGCCCTCCGCGCGACCAGGAAGGTCGCTCCAGTCAGACTGGAAATTGGTGGTGGCGTGCTTGGTCATCGGATCTCGTGGCTCTCGGAGTTTGGTTCCGCCGCTGAGAATAGACGTCGCGCGGCCGGCTGCAAGGAACTTCTCCCCCGCGTTCGGCAACCCTGACATTCTGAGCACATGTCGCTTCATCGGTCGCTTCTCCTCCTCTGTGCATCGGTCGTCCTCCTCGCCTGCCCCGACGTGCGGGTGAACCAAGCGCCCGACCCCGAAGGCAACGACGCGGGCGAGTGCTCCGACGCCGCGGACAACGACGAGGACGGCGACTTCGACTGCGACGACGAGGGGTGCGAGGGGTCGCCCGACTGCTGCGCGGACAGCGACACCGACGGCGTCTGCGACGAGGACGACATCTGCGACGGCGGGGCGGACGACGTGGACACCGACGGCGACACCGTCCCCGACTTCTGCGATCCGTGCCCCGACGACGTCTTCGACGACACCGACCAGGACGGCGTGTGCGACGGCGAGGACGTGTGCCCCGGGGGCGACGACACCGTCGACACCGACAGCGATCGGGTGCCCGACTTCTGCGACCCGTGCCCCACCAGCCCCCTCGACGACTCCGACGGAGACGGCGTGTGCGACGCCGACGACCAGTGCCCGGGCTTCCCCGACGGCGTGGACCGAGACGTGGACGGCGTGGCCGACGCCTGCGACGACTGCCCGGACGACAACCCCGACGACACCGACAGCGACGGCGTGTGCGACTCCGTCGACGCGTGCCCCGGCGGCGACGACAACCTCGACAGCGACGGCGACGGCGTCCCGAACTTCTGCGACGTCTGCCCCGGCGACATCCTCGACGACTCCGACGGGGACGGCGTGTGCGACTCCGTCGACGTGTGCCACGGCGGCGACGACAACGTCGACGGCGACGGCGACGGCGTGGCCGACTTCTGCGATCCGTGCCCGTCCGACAACCCCGACGACACCGACAACGACGGCGTCTGCGACAGCAACGACGTCTGCCCGGGCGGCGACGACAACCTCGACGGCGACAACGACGGCGTGGCCGACTTCTGCGACCCCTGCCCCCTCGACAACCCCGACGACACCGACAACGACGGCGTCTGCGACAGCAACGACGTCTGCCCGGGCGGCGACGACAACCTCGACGGCGACAACGACGGCGTGGCCGACTTCTGCGACCCCTGCCCCCTCGACAACCCCGACGACACCGACAACGACGGCGTCTGCGACAGCGACGACCCGTGCCCCAACGACCCCCTCGACCTCTGCGTGTCGGTAGGCGTCTGCGTGGGCGGCGCGAACACCGTGTCGAGCGCGCCCGCGGGCGGGATGATCCTCTGCGACGACCCCACGAACACGACCTGCGAGCAGGACTTCGGGACCTTCTGCCCCGTGGACTGGCACCTGTGCAGCCTCGACGAGTTCAACAACCGCAACAACGGCTGGACGTGGCCCACGAGCACGTCGGAGAGGGCGCTTGGCGTCATCTACTGCCGCTCGTCGTCGTCCGGGGCGGGTCACTTCACGGTGCCGGACTCGGGGTCCGGCAACACGACCCTCGGGCAGGACGAGGCCTTCAACTGCTACTTCGGCAGCTCCCGACCCAACAGCTGCTCGGCCGGATACGGCTGCAACGAGCAGTCCGCGATGGCGCTCTGCTGCTCGAATCAGGCCTCCTGCGGCAACGGCGTCGTGGACCACATCGAGGAGCAGTGCGACGACGGCAACCCCTCCGACACCGACGCCTGCCTCCCGTCGTGCACCTGGCGCATCCCGAACCAGAACGGCTACTCGGGGACCAACTGCAATTGACGACGCACGTCCAGCGCGCCGCCCTGCGGGCGCCCTCGCTTCGCATCCGGGCGTCGATTTGCGGCTCCTGCCTTCAATTGATTTCATGGGGACGCGAGCCGCTCCTCCACTTCCTCATCCTCGGCGCGGTCCTCTTCGGGCTGCACGCGATGTGGGGCGGGGACGTGGTGGTGGAGCGGCCGGGGGTGATCCGCGTGGACGCGGGCGTGCGGGCGCGGCTGGCGGCGGACCATGAGCGGCGGGCGGGGGCGCCGCCGTCGGACGAGGAGCTCGCGGCGGCCGTCGACGGGTGGGTGCGCGACGAGGTCCTGAGGAGAGAGGCGAGGGCGCTGGGGCTCGACCGGGGCGACCTCGTCGTCGAGCGGCGGCTCGCGCAGAAGATGGGCTTCCTCCTGCGCAGCGAGGCCGACCCGGAGGAGCCCACGGACGCCGATCTGCAGGCCCTCCTGGACGCGGACCCGGACCTGTTTCGGCGCCCCGGGGACTACGTCTTCGAGCACCGCTTCTTCCGCGCGGACCGGGCCGATGCCGAGGGGGACGCGCGGGCGGCCTTGACCACGGACGAGCCGGGCGATCCCTTCATCCACGGATCGAAGATCCAGGGGGATCGGGCGGCCGTGGACGCCAAGCTCGGCCCGGGCTTCGTGGACGCGCTCGACGCCCTCGACACCCCGCTCTCCGGTCCGATCTCGAGCGCCTACGGGGTGCACCTCGTGCGCATGCTGCAGCGCAGCTCGAGCACCCGGGCGACGCTCGAGACTCACCGCGATCCGCTGGCGCGGCGTTGGCTCGATGAGCGACGGGACGCCCTGCAGGCCGAGCGCGTGGCCCGCCTCGTGGACCGGTACACCGTGGAGCAGGCGCGGTGAGAGGCCTCCTCGTGGCGCTCGCCGTCACTCTCGCGGCGACCGCGGCGCAGGCACACCCCCTCGACATGGCCTCGCTGCGGCTGCTTGACGGCGGCGAGGGGCAGGTGGACGTGCGCTTCGACCTCGCCCTCGGGGCGCCGGGCGAGCCGGTGGACGTCGTGCCCTCGGGACCCTGCGCGGAGGTCGCAGCGAGCCGGGAGGGCGCGGGCGCACTTCACCGCGTCCGCGCTCGGTGGGACTGCGGCGTGGGCGGCGTGGCGGCCGCGGAGGGCCGACTCCCGGGAGCGGCCGAGCGACGCCTCGAGACCGTCCTCACGGTGACCACCGGGGACAGGAGCACCACCACGGTCCTGCGCGACGGCCGCGAGACGTGGACGGCGGACGTGACCCCCGCCGTGTTCGCGCCCCACGCGCGCCGGGGCGCCCTGCACATCCTCGAGGGCGTCGACCACCTCCTCTTCCTGGCGCTGCTCCTCGTCCTCGTGGGCCCCCGTCCGGGGCCGCTGGTGGGCACGCTCACGGCGTTCACGGTGGGGCACAGCGTCACGCTCGCGGTCGGCGCCCTGGGCGGCCCCGCGCCCGCGTCCGCGCCGACGGAGGCCCTGATCGCCGCGTCCGTGGTGTTCACCGCCGTGGAGGCCTGCCGGTCGCCCGGGGAGCGCGGCCTCATCGGTCGTCGTCCGGCCCTCGCCGCGGGCCTCTTCGGGCTCCTCCACGGGTTCGGCTTCGCGGGCTCCCTCGCCGCCACGGGGCTGCCGCGGGGCGCCGAGATCCTCGCGCTGGCGGGGTTCAACCTGGGGGTGGAGGCGGGGCAGCTCGCGTTCGCAGCCGTGGCGATCCTCGCCCTCCGGCTCGTGCCGCGCGATCCCTCCCGGGGGTTGGCCTACGCGGCGGGCAGCTGGGCGGCGTTCCTCTTCCTTCAGAGGCTCTCGGCGCTCGGCCCTTGAGCCCGGCACAAGCGACTGTCCCGGGGGGTCCAGAAGCCGACGGCGGGCGAGTCCGCCCACCCCTCCACGACGACCCGACGCTCCCAGCCGGGGAGGAGCGCCGCGGGCGCGGGGGCGTCGGCGGCGCGATCGGCGAGCAGCAGGGCCACGGCCACCGCTTCCCCGCGGGCCTCGGCGTCCGTGAGCTGGCGCCCGTCGAGGGTCGCGATGTGGTGGAGCTCCGCGCCCGTGTCGAGGCGATGGAGGATGTCGCGGTACTGCCACCAGGGGTCGTCCTCGTTGTCGACCACCCCGGGGTCCTCCAGGAACACGTCCCGGGCCCCGCAGGCCACGATCTGCGCCCACAGCCACTCGCGATTCTCGAGGAACGTGCGCTGGAGGTAGTCCCCCCGCGCCCACCCCAGGGCCGGCTCCGAAGAGGAGGCGGCGCCCCAGCTGCGCAGGTCGTTCCAGTCGGCCTCGGCCTTCGCCTCGACCGCGACGCGGGCGTGGGCGTCGCCGTGGTGGAAGTCCCAGGTGGTGAGCAGACCCATGCCCAGGATCACGGCCGCGGCGGGCGCCCGGCGGCGCGGCGCGAGCTCGTGGACGCCGATCGAGGCCACGATCGCGAGGGCGGGCACCATCGACACGAGCCAGCGATCGTTGAGCGCCGGGAACAGCCAGGCGATCAAGAGGATGTCCCCGACGACGACACAGGCGATGAGGGCCAGGCCCACGCGAGAGCGTCGCAGCCACACCGCCGACGCGACGAGGAGCAGGACCGCGAAGACCGGCCCCACCGCGCCGATCCCGAGCCGCACGCCCAGGAAGGAGAGGGTCTCCCCGAACGGCGCGCCGCCCGCCGCGACCACGGTCTGCAGGGCTCCGCCCAGGGAGAAGCCGCCCTCGCCCGACTCGACGCCGTAGCTGTTGCGCAGCTGGAGCTGCAGGGAGGTGGACGTGAAGGCGAGGACCGCGGCCACCCCCAGCGCGGCGACCCCGGCCGCGACGGCGGCGGAGATCGCGCTGCGTCGACGCGCGGGCGAGACGAGCAGGACCCCGAGCACGAGCGGCGGCGCGAGGACCAGCGCCGTCCACTTCCCCAGGCAGGCGATCACGAACGCGGCGCCCGCGGCGAGCCCCCCGCGCACCGGACGCGACGGCCCCCACCACGCGAGGGCCGCGGCCGCCGCCCACAGCCACGCCGACATGGGCAGGTCGTAGTAGTAACCGAGCGCGGTGCCGTGCACGGCGGGGATCAGCGCCACGAGCGCCCCCGCGAGGAGGCCGGCGTTCCGATCCCCCGAGAGGGCGTGGCCGAGGCCCGCGGTGGCGAGGGCGAGCACCACGAGCCAGATCAGGCCGAACTTCTCGACGACGTCCGGGGACCGCCCGAACACGTCGCCGAGGGGGACGGCGACCCAGTGGATGAGGGGCGGGAACTCGTAGTCGGCCTCGGCCAGCCACCCGAAGGGGGCGTCGACCCCGTCGGCGCGCATCAGCGCCGCGCGCACCCGCACGAGGTGCTCCGTCCAGGCGGTCCCGGAGGAGGCGCTCCGGTACAGCGCGCCGTCGTAAGGACGGAGGACGACGAGCGTCGCCACGGCCGTGAGGACCCCCACGAACCCGACGACCGCGCGATCCAAGCTGCGGGGGGCCCTCATTCCCTCGGTATACCGCGGCGCCGATCCCGAGGGGTCGCTTCGGGGTAGAACGGTCGGGTGGAGACCTCGGGGCGATGGGCGAAGCGGGCAGCGATCGGCGGGGCCGTGCTCGTGGCGGCGGACCTGCTGCTGCGCGTGACCGCCGGGGCGGCGCCCATCCCCCCCATCGAGGCCGACGAGGACTCGAGCCCCTTCTATTTCGCCATGCCGCGGGCCGTCGAGGCGATCTTCGTGGGGGACGAAGCCACCGAGACCTTCCACACCGCCCCACGCCTCCTGAAGACGGACCCGCCGTGGGCCCAGGACCAGACGTTCCCCGCCCAGCGCGGCCCGAACGGGGTGCGGATCGCGTTCGTGGGGGGCAGCTCCCTGCAGGGCCTCCCCTTCCCCGCCGCAGAGACCTTCCCCGCGCTCGCGGGCGCCGCGGTGGAGGCGGCCGTGCCCGGTCGGCGGGTCGACGTCCTGAACCTGGGGAGCGGCCCCGCGAACACCCGCCAGATCGGCCGCATCGCCGCGCAGCTGGGCCCCCTGCGGCCGGACGTGCTCGTGATCCACACCGGCCACAACGACGCCGGCGGCCTCGGGTTCCACGAGGCGCTCCTCGAGGCGTCGATGGCCCGACGGCGGCCGCTCCGCCGGCTCGCGGAGGCCTCGGCGACCTACCGGGTCCTCCGCCGAGTGCGGGAGTCGCGGGCGGGGCCGACGGCCGACCGCAGCCTGCTCGGCCCCACCCGAGACACGTCGCAGCTCGGCGTCGAGGTCCCCCGGACGGTCCCCTCCCTGTCCGAGTCGGTCTTCCTCATCGGCGGCCCCTGGCACAACGAGTACACGGCGACGGCCTACGCCGCCTACGTCTCCGAGCACCGCCGCCTGCTGGCGCCGCAGTTCGAAGAGTCGCTCCGGGCGCTCGTGCAGAACAGCCGCGATCAGGGCATGGAGGTGGTCCTGGTGAAGCCCGCGTCGAACCTCCGCCACTTCGCGCCGACCGTCAGCGTGCACCTCGCCCCGGGGGAGGTCACGCGTCGGGAGACCAAGCGATTCGGCGCGTTGCTGAAGCTGGCCCGGGACAAGCTCCGCCGGGCGAAGGTGGCGTTCGTCCCCGCGCCGCTCCCTCTCGGCCACGCGACCTCGAAGGCCGTCTGCGCGGACATCATGGGCCTGCTGGACGAGGCCGAGGCGATCTCCGCGTCCTGGGCGGACCTGCACTTCGTCCGCGGGACGTGCCTGCTGCACACGGATCCCGCGGCCGCGCCGGCCTCGTTCCGCCTCGCCCGAGACCTCTCGCCCGCGCACGCCCCGGACCACCGCGCGCCGTCGTCCCTGCTCGACGCCATCGACCGGGTCGCCGCGTCCGAGGGCGCGACCGTGGTCGATCTCCCTGCCGCGCTCGCCCGGGCGGCCGAAGGAGGCGTGCCGGGCGACGACCTGTTCCTCGACAACATCCACCTGAACGCGGCCGGGCATCGAGCGGCCGGAGCCGCGCTGGGCAGGGCGCTCGCGAGCGTGCGCGGGGTGCGGACGATCGCCGCCGACCGACCGGCGGACCCCACCGTCGCCGAGTTCAAGGAGCTGCTCAAACCGAAGCCGAAGAAGCCCCGGAGACCCCCGCCGCCGCCTCGGGAGGACCTCGATCGCGCGACGCCGAACCCGATGGACCTGCGGGCCGGGAACCTGGGCGAGGGAGACTTCGGGGGGGAGCCTGCGCCGGCGCCGTCCACCGACACCCTCGGGGTCCCGGAGCCGCCGCCGGTCTCACCGGACGCCCTGAGCGGGCCCGACGAGGACCGCTCCGCCAACGTGGGGGAGTTCGACGTGGGGAACATCGAGCCCGCAGCCGCGCCGTCGACGGACACCGTGGGCGTGCCCGAGGCGCCGCCGGTCTCCCCCGACGCCCTCGCGCCGGAGGTCGAGGACCGGTCCGACAACGTCGGGGAGGACGACGTGGGGACGCCCACGGAGGTCGAGGACCCGCCGCCGGAGGAGGACCCGCTCGGCGAGGACCCGGACACGGATCGGTCGGGGAACCTCGGGGAGGGCGACTTCGGCGACCCCGAGAAGACCAACCAGGGCGAGGGCGACACCGGCCCCGTGCCCGGGGACTGAGCCGCTACCGGCGCCGACGCACCGCGATGAGCGCGAGGAGCAGCCAGCCCGCCGAGGGGGGCGCGGGCGCGAGCGAGGTGCGGCAGGTGCAGCCGGACTCGTCCGACAGGCGCGGGAGCACCTGCAGCTCGAAGGGCGACGCCCAGTCCGAGGCGGCGCCGAACGCGTCCACGGCGCGCGCCGACCAGTAGTACGTGCCCGCCTCGAGCGTCTCTCCCGACTGCCACGACGCCTGGGTCTCGGCGCCCTCGGGGCCGCCCCCGGCGGGCACGCCCGGGCCTTCGTCGACCACGTCGGCCAAGGCCTCGTCTTCGGCGATCACGAAGTCGTAGGAGACGGCGTCGAGCTCCGGGTCCTCCACGTGCGCCGCGACGAACACGCCCGTGGCGCTCGCGGTCTCGGTGCCGTCGTCGGGGGACAGCAGGACGGGCACCGGGGGCGGGTCGTTCTCGCCGCGGACGAAGAAGGTGATGAGCGCGGGCGGCGACCCCGCCCCGTCCGGGTCCATGGCCTGGACCTGCGCGAACATCCACGTGTTCTCGGGGAACTCCACCCCGTCGAGCTCGGGGGCCCACGACGCGGTCTCGTCGCCGCCCAGGACCGTCGCGAACTCCACGTCCGGGGAGTCGAGCGTGTCCACGACGTCGGCCCGGAAGAGGTACGAGACCTCGGCGCCTTCGGGGTCGGTCACCGCGGTCACGACCATCGTGGGCTGGGTGGACTCCACCTGGGCGCCGTCCTCCGGCGCGATCCACACCGGGGTGTCCGGCGCGCCGTTGGCGGTCGACACCAGGAACGGCTCGGGCTCGGACCACTCGCTCGCGAGGCCGTGCTCGTCCACGGCCCGGGCGACCCAGGCGTAGGAGACGTCCTCTTCGAGGTCCGGGGCGACGATCCAGCCCTCCCCCAGGCCGCCCGACGGGGCCACGCCCGCCACGGACGTCACCAGCGTCACGCCGTCCTCGGCGAACACCTGGACGTCGTAGGTGACGGCGTCCCGGTCGACGTCCACGCTCGGGGTCCAGCTCAACCCGGGCGCGAGGTCGGCCACGAGCGCTCCGTCCAGCGGATACGACGCCGCGGGCACGGCCGGCGGCTCGTTCACCTCGTTCACGAAGAAGGGCTCGAGGGCGCTCCAGGGGCCGGAGACGTTCACGTCGGCGGCCCGCACGCGCCAGGCGGGATCGGAGTTCTCCGGCGCGGGGACGTCGAGCGTCCACGTGGTGCTCCCGGCGCCCCCCGACGGGATCCCGGCGGCCGACGTGAGCAGGACCTGCGCGGTGGCGTCCGCGTAGACCTCCACCTCGTAGGTGAGGACGTCGCCCTGGGGATCGATGGAGTCCACCCACAGCAGCCCGGGCGTGAGGGTGTCGACCTCCTCGCCCGCCACGGGCGCGATCGGGACGGGCGCGTCGGGGCCGTCGAAGACGGTCGGGTCGGTGCCGCCGAGGAACTCGTCGAGGTTCGAGATGCCGTCGGCGTCCGGATCGGCGGTCGCGTCCGTGGGGTCCGTCGGATCGAGGCCGTAGGAGCCCTCCCAGGTGTCGGGCATGCCGTCGACGTCGTCGTCCTGGAACGCGACCGTGACCTGCCAGGACTGCGTGTCCGCGCCGCCGTCGCCGTCGGACACCTCGAGCGTGGCCGCGTGCACGCCGACCGCGGCGTAGGACGGCGTCCACGTGATGGCGCCCGTGGGCCCGAGCGCCATGCCCGCGGGGGCGGTCGTGAGGGACCAGGTGAGGACGTCCGCCGTGCCCGGATCGACGGCCGTGGGCGTGTACGTGTAGGTGCTGTTCTCGGTGGCCGACGTGGGCGCGACCGAGTCGATGGTGGGCGCGACGTTCGTGATGGTCGCGGTCGTGGTGGCGGTGGCGGTGTCCCCGTCGTCGTCGGTCACCTCCAGGGTGACCACGTAGGTGCCCTCGTCGGCGTAGGTGCAGGTGTCGCCGGTGGCCGCGGAGCTCGTGACGTCGAAGACCCCGTCGGTCTCGCAGTCCCAGGACCACGTGGAGACGACGCCGTCGGGATCGGTGGACGCGGACCCGTCCAGGGCGATCGGCGAGCCCTCGGCGCCGGTGTACGCGCCCCCTGCGTCGGCCACCGGAGGGGTGTTGACGGCGCCGCCCGCGGCCCAGGCCACGGCCTGCTCGAAGAGGCGGTCCGCGCTGCCGGTGCGCACGTCGCCGTTGGTGTAGGTGCTCGTGGCGCCCGTGTAGAGCACGCCGACGTACACGGTCCGCCCGCTCCCGATCTCGCCGCTCACGACCACGTTGTGGAGGCCGCCCTGGCTGCAGGAACTGGTGACGTTGCCGTGCACCTGTCCGTTGGTGACGTTGGGGTTGGAGAGGGTCGTCTCGACCCACGTGCTGGTCGGCAACGAGAAGGAGCCGACGCCGTCGGTGATGGCGTGGCCCGGGATGGTCACCACCTGCTGTACGCCGCTGCAGTAGCCGGAGTTGCCCGGGATGGTGGGCATGGGCAGCGAGGCCGCCAGGGCGACGTCCACGGGGTCGCCGGACGAGTTGAGGTGGTAGTCGATCCACCCCGAGCCCACGAACCCGCCGCCACCCTGCAGGAAGGCGTTCATGGCGTTGGCCATCGCCAGCGTCCAGCCGTGGTCGCTGTGCCCGGAGTCCCCCACCACGACCACGTCGAAGGCGTTCAGCTCCGCGAGGGTGTCCAGCCCCGACGTCGGCACGGCCACGGCGTTGAAGCCGAACCCTTGGGTGTTGTCGTTCAGCTGGGCGACGACGGCCGCGAACGGGAGGTTCGAGCCTGGGTTGTACTGGACGGCGACGTCGATCTGGGCGGCGGCGGGGCCGGGGACGAGGACGCTCAGGAGGGCGAGGAGGGCGAAGCGGCGCATGCCGTCACTCTACCGGCGGCCACGTCGAACTCGGCGACCAGACTCGCGATGATGTCCGCCACGGGGCGCACGGCGTTCATCTTCCCGACGATCTGGCCCACGGGCACGCCGAGCAGGTCGCGGCTCTGGTGGTGACGGATGCGGGCCTCGGCGCCGGCGACCAGCAGCCCCTGGAGCGGCATCGGGAGCGTCCCGGGCGAGCCCTCCGCGGTCCAGGCTTCGGTCCAGGGCGTCTTGAGCATGCGCGCGGGCTTGCCGGAGATGACCCGCGAGCGGACCGTGTCCGAGGACGTGGCCGCGAGGAGCTTCTCCTGGGTGATGGAGTAGCCGGAGGCCTGCTGCGGCTCGACCTGGTACTCGGCCGACGTGAGCCACACCGACCCCATCCACACGCCGTCGGCGCCGAGGGCCAGGGCCGCCGCGATCTGCCGGCCGGTGCCGATCCCCCCCGCCGCCAGGACGGGCGCGCCGTCCACCGCGTCGACGGCCTCGGGCACGAGCACCATGGAGGTGACCTCACCCGTGTGTCCGCCCGCTTCGTGGCCCTGCGCGACCACGATGTCCACCCCCGCCCGCCGGTGCGCCGCCGCGTGCTTGGGCTTGCCCGCCAGCGCGGCCACCAGGACGCCCGCGTCGTGGGCCTGCTGGATGACGTCGGGCGGGGGCGAGCCGAGCGCGTTCGCGAGCAGCTTGATCGGGTGCTGCAGGGCGATCTCGACCTGCCGCTTGCCGAAGTCGTGCATCCACCCGGTGATGGCCGCGGGGCCCTTCGCGTCGTCGGGCAGATCGGGGACGCCGAAGCGCTGGAGCACGTCCTCGACGAAGGCCCGGTGCTTCGGGGAGATCATCGACTCGAGGTCCGGCATCTCGCCGCCCACGACCTTGTTCGGCATCACGATGTCGAGGCCGTAGGGCTTCCCCTCCGTCGCCTCGTCCATGAAGTCGAGGGCCTCGGCGAGCTCCTCCTCCTTCGTGTAGCGGATGGCGCCCAGCATCCCGAGCCCGCCCGCGCGGCTGATGGCCGCGGCCACCTCGGGCGACGGGGTGAAGCCCACGATGGGGTACTGGATGTCGAGCAGGTCGCAGATGCGGGTGCGCATGGGGTCTCCGGAGGGGCGGGCGATCTCGGGGCTCGCAGTCTAAAGCTGATCGTTCGATCAGCCGACCTCCGTCGGCGTTTTTTCGGGCTCGTGTCGGCTACCCTGGGGGCCGGCGTCGACCGTCGGCTCACCGACCGCCTGCAGCCGACCCCGCCCCCGATCCCGGGGGGATGAAAGCGTCTTCGCCGACCCGCACGGCCGTCAGTGGATTGTAGCCGGTCGGGGATTCGACGTCGGCGACCCAAACTACGGAGCCCGTTTCGAGGTCCCACGCAACGAACGCACGCCGCTCGAGGTCCCTCAGCATCTGGACTACCCAGTCGGCTCCTCGATGGTCGGAAACCACGACGGGTGAGAACTCCGGGGCGAGCGACTCCACTTCGGCCGGAAAGGGGAGGTATCCCACCTCCTCCAACTCGACGGGCGGGCCGTGCGCCTGGCATCTGCAGCGAGCGGCCGGGCTTGCCACCGCCGCTGCGAGGGCCTCGCTTGGAGCGCATCTGGGATCGGGCTGGACTCGCTCCGGGACACACGCCGGCAGGGCCGCGACGAACAGAGCGGGGCTCGAGGGGCCCAGCTTCTGGGCGACCACTCCAATCACGGCTCGACTGCCCCGATCGCGGTTCGAGCCCCACCCGGAAGGTAAGCAGGGCGCGGGGCGCCGAAGAAGTCGTCCGGCGCCCACGGAGAATTCGTCCGGCTCGGATGACAAAAGTGATGACAAGAATGGGCAGAGTTCGACCGGCGCCGACGCATGAGCGAGACACCGACGACGAGCAGACCCATCGCAGATGGCACGCTTGATTGCGCCGAACATGCACAGGTGGAGCCCGGGGGCGGATCTACGTCGTCGTCGTCGGGAGCCTCACCGGAGTCGTCGTCATCGGTCCCGGTGTCGTCGTCGTCGGGCCCCGCCGAGTCATCGTCGTCGGGCGCAGCGTCGTCGTCGTCTCCGGGTCCCCACTCCGGCCCTCCGTAGTACACGTGGATCGACGCGGGCTCCTGCCAAGGGTTGCTGGGGTTCCCGATGACGGTCACCCCGAAGTCATCGTACCCGTCGGAGTCGAGGTCGCCGAGCGCGACCACGGGGCGGGTGCTGCCCCCCACGATCGCAGCTCCTATGAATGGTGCCGCCTCCGCGACGGTACCGGCCCCCCCGCGCCAAACCGCGACGTACCCCGTCAGGGCCTTCCCATCGACGCCGGTAGCTGCGAAGTCGGCATAGCCGTCCCCGTCGAGGTCCCCAACGCCGGCTACAGCGCTGCCGAACCGGCTGAGCGGAGTGGCGGGTCCGAACCAAGACCACGACGGCTCGCCGGAGTCCATGTCTTCGAGACCGAAGAGGTGGATCGCCCCGACGTCGTTGAGATCGTCGTCCACTTCGAAAGGCGCAGCCACGAGAAACTCGTCGAGCCCGTCCCCGTCGACGTCGCCGACACCCGCGATCGACACCCCGAACATGCTTCCGGACCGCTCCGGCACCAGAGTCCAGTCCGCCTCAACGGCGAGCCCGGAAGGTCCGCCACGATAGATGTAGACCGAGCCCGCGCCCAATGCTCCGGGGGACCCGGGGGTCCCCCCGGCCATGGCGACGTCGGCGTACCCGTCTCCATCGAGGTCTCCAATGCCGGTCGCTTCCGAGACACCGAACCGTGCGTCGTCGAAGGCGGCCGACGGGGTCCAGGTCTGCGTCCAGTCGATGCCGTACCACCGGCCGTGCCGCACCGACGCAAACCCGCCGATGATCGTGGTCAGCAAGTCCGGATGCCCGTCTCCGTCCACGTCCCCGATCGCCGAGGCCGCCTGGGTCGTGTCGTCGGTCCAGCTTGAGACTTGCCCGAGCGGGTCGCTTCCACCCTCGAAGTAGTAGGTGCGGGAGAAGCCCGCGATGGATGCGTGCTCAGGGGCGACCGCCGCCAAGTCGTCCAATCCGTCCCCGTCGACGTCTCCCAGGCAGACCACCGAAGAGCCCAGGTCGATGCTGCTCGGGAGCGGAGGCTCGAATTCCGAGGACGGCACTTCGGAGACGGCACCGTCGGCGAACTCGAGCAGGAAGACACGCTCGGGGCCGTAGACGTGGTCCGGAACACCCACGAACAACTCCGGTGCTCCGTCTCCGTCGGTGTCGCATCCGCCGGCGAGGGTCAGGTGCAGGAGGGCGCCGGGGATCGGGATCACCTGTGGTTCGTGCTGGGCAAGCGCGGGTCGCGGCCCCCCGCTAGCGAGCACAAGGAAGACAACGGCGAGCCAGTCTCTACTCACCGTCGTAATCGCCGCCCCACGCCGGATGCGCCACCGTCGAGAGCGGCGATGTTGCGAAGATTGAGAAGAATGAGCCCAGGGAGGCTTGAGCTGCGGATAGTCCCGACGAATTGGCACAGTCCGGATACGCCTCCTGGGTAGCCAGCATGAACAGCCCCACGATGGCGTTGAACGTGCCCCCAAGACCCAACCGAGCCTCGCGCGAGACAGCCTGAGGCGTGGCTCCGCCCCCCACCGGCGCGGCGAGTTCGTCTTCGTTTCGCCACCGATGACCGGGGACGCCGAAACCCTGCGGACTTGACGTGCGATACCCGACTGCATAGGTGCGGAGGAGGCCGCGCGCCAGCGCGAGTCCCCAGCCATAAAAGATGTACAGCACACTACTGCTGGGGGGTGAGAAGACTCCTGAATAGACCATCGACATGATGGCCTCCAGTGTGTTGTCGAGTTGCGGAGCTCGGTGGCTGTTTGTCCCGCAGGTCAGACTTGTTGGAGCGGGGAAGTTGGGTCCCATGTTGGTCGTCGGCCCGTACCGGTCCACTCCGCCCTTCGCCTGCGCCGCCAAGAGTCGTGCAGTGAGGGTGTCGATGTCTTGACATGCGACCTCGCGCCAGAAGTGCACACGCGTCAGGATGGGAATGCGATCGGCCCATGTGAAGGTGTACCCCACGTGGAAGAGAGTTTGGATCGCGCGGGCGAAGACATGAAGGCTGCAGTCCCAGTTTTGTCCCTGTCCGGGTACCGCGGAGAGGAGACCGAAGGGTCCGGTGACGACGTCCGGAACGAGCACTGGTTCATCGGGAGCCGGTGGGCTCGCTGCCCACTCACAGCTACACTCGGGAGTACCCGTTCCTGCTGGCGGAATCCCCCCATCGACCCCCAGGTTCCAGTTGGACTGCGTGTAGCCGGGACCCCAACCGGCGGGAGTTCGCCACGCGCCGAAGAATGCGGCCAGCGCTCCACCAAGACCGGAAACCGGCTGCAGGGGCTGGAAGCCCGGAGAGCCGGGCAGGGCGTCGGCGATGTCGTACATCCCCTGGTACAGGGTCACGCCTCCAATAATCTCACCCCAGAAGTTTGACCACGAAGCGTCCAAATCCGGGAAGAGGCCCGGTTCCATCCACTGACTTGTGACTCGAATCGCGCCAGCCGACATGGTCTCGTCGATCCATGGGTACCACTCCGTCGGAAGGAGTCCGCCCCCTTCACTGCCGTCGATGCTCGCGGTCGTCGGGAACACCTTGTGTTCCAGGGCAACCGGCTCCACGGGCACCTGGTCCATGCCCGTAGTATTCCGACGCAGTGCTAAGTACATCGTGGCGGAGGTAATCAAGTAGTGCTTCCCGACCGCAACGTGGCTGGTGTCGCCGTACCACCAGCCGCGCTGACCCGACGCCGGGGTCCCCGGAATCGGATCCCCACCGGGCCGCACGTTAGCAGCCCGTGGATCTACGCCGCTGTCTGGACGAGACGACGCGATGGAGTCTG